>JAXMOF010000005.1:0-120842 GCA_034670045.1 Amylibacter sp.
GTGATCGACCTGAAGCCAAGCGATCTGTGGCAGCAATCCGGGGCTTTGAACCTGTTGCTGGTCAGTCGTGCGCCGCGCACAATTGCGGTGATCATCACTGGTGCGGCTTTGGCCATTTGTGGTGCAATCTTGCAGATGCTGGTGCGCAACCGATTTGTGGAACCGATGACAGCGGGCACCGGGCAGGGGGCGGCGCTGGGTATTTTGCTGGTAACCTTGTTTCTGCCCGAGGCGTCCTTGCTGGTCAAAATGGCGGTGGCCGCTTGCACCGCGCTGGCCAGCAGCGTGGGCTTTTTGCTGATCGTGCGCCGCCTGCCACCGACCCAACCGCTGTTGGTTCCGCTGGTGGGGATGGTTTACGGCGGTGTAATCGGCGCGGGGGTGACCTTTGTGGCCTATCAGGCCGATCTGCTGCAATATATCGACGTCTGGATGAACGGCGAGTTTTCGGGCGTTTTACAGGGCCGCTATGAGCTGTTGTGGCTGGCTGCTGTTGTGGCGCTGCTCAGTTATTTTGCCGCCGACCAGTTCGCCATTGTCGGCATGGGGCGCACGGCGAGCATCAATCTGGGTTTGAATTATACCCAAGTGGTGCTGATCGGACTGGTGGCCCTGTCCATCGTCACCGCGCTGACGGTTGTGACGGTTGGGATGATCCCGTTTGTGGGGCTGGTTGTGCCGAATATCATCTCTCGGTTTTACGGGGATAGCCTGCGGTCTACCTTGCCGGTTACCGCGCTGACAGGGGCGGTTTTTGTGTTGTGCTCTGATATTCTGGGTCGCCTGTTGCGCTATCCGTTCGAAATTCCTGTGGGCACGGTATTCGGGGTGATCGGCACCGGTATTTTCCTGTGGCTGCTTTATGTGCCGAAACGCCATGTATCCTAAGCGGCTGATCCTTATGGGCGCGCTTCTGGTGCTGTGCGCGGGTCTGTATATGACCCTTGGGGCCAAGGGCAGCTGGGGGTTCATCCTGCCCTATCGGGGGCAGAAACTGGCGGCTTTGATGCTTGTGGGCGTGTCGGTTTCAACCGCGACGGTGCTGTTTCAGACCATCACGCAGAACCGGATTTTGACGCCGTCGATCATGGGGTTTGATGCGCTGTATGTGCTGTTGCTGACGCTGCTGGTGTTCGTGCTGGGCGGCCAGACCTATGTGCAATTGCCCGCCATCGGGCAGTTCCTGTTGAACACGGGTCTGCTGATGGCCGCCTCTGTTGCGCTGTTTGGCAGCTTGCTGGGGCGCGGGCGGGTGGATTTGATGCGGATGATCCTGACGGGCATCATTTTTGGCGTGCTGTTTCGATCGCTGACAGGGTTTATGCAGCGGATGATCGACCCGAATGAATATGCGGTGATCCAAAGCGGCTCTTTTGCGCGGTTCACCCAGATTGAAACCTCCTTGCTGGGGATTTCCACGCTGCTGACCTTTGTGGCGCTGATTGCAGTCTGGAGCATTCGGCACCGGCTCGATGTGCTGGCCCTTGGCCATACCGGGGCGGTCAATCTGGGGGAAAACCCGAAACGCGCCACTTTCCTTGTGCTGGTTCTGGTGGCGCTGCTGGTGTCTGTTTCTACGGCACTTGTGGGGCCGGTCGCATTTCTGGGGCTGCTGGTGGTCAGTCTGGCCCATCTGATTACCCCCACCCCGAGACATGTGATCCTGCTGCCCTCGGCCGCTTTGGTGGCGATGATTGTGCTGGTGGGCGGGCAAACCATTCTGGAGCGGGTGCTTGCGCTGTCCACGCCACTGTCGGTGGTTGTGGATGTGCTGGGCGGGCTGCTGTTCCTGATCCTTTTGCTGAAAGGCACCACCCGATGATTAAGATTTCAAACCTGTCCCATAGGATTTCAGGCAAGGCGATCCTGTCGGATATTTCCTTGCAGATTGAAACCGGAGGCGTCACCGCACTGGTGGGGCCGAACGGGGCGGGGAAATCCACGTTGCTGTCCCTGATCGCACGGCTGGACCCGATCCAGACAGGGCAGATTTCGGTGAACGATCTGGTGATCGGCCAGTGTGACAGCACCCAACTTGCCCGAACGCTGGCTATTCTGCCGCAGGCCGAGGAAACCGCCCCGCGCCTGACCGTGCGCGAACTGGTGGCTTTCGGACGTTACCCCTACACCAAGGGCCGTCCGACGGATGCGGACAGGGCAATTGTTACCCGCGCGCTTGACCTGTTCGATCTGCATTCCCTGTCGGACCGCCAGTTGGACACCCTGTCGGGCGGGCAGCGCCAGCGGGCCAAAGTGGCGATGACCTATGCGCAGGATACGGATTATCTGCTGCTGGACGAGCCGCTGAACAATCTTGATCTCTCTGCGTCGCGTTCCTTGATGAAACTGCTGCGGCGGTTGGCCCATGACAGCGGCAAGACCGTGATCATCGTGTTGCACGACATCAATTATGCCTGCGCCTATGCAGATCAGATCGTGACATTGAAACATGGAAAACTGGGGGTGGTCGGTGCGCCTGCGGATATTGTGACGGATCACCTGTTGCAGGATGTGTTTGAAACCGATGCGCAGGTCCATCACATCGACGGGCAACCCCTGGTCAAAGTGTAACCCGAGGCAGGATCGCTGCCTCGGGTTCTGGTGTTTAAAACTTGATCGTTGCAGTCAGGCGCACCATGCGACCGGGATCGGTCAGAGGCACAACATTTGTTGCATCAATCCCGTCCGAACTGCGCCGCGAGAAGGTGGAATCCAGCAGGTTCGTCACATCAAAGCGGACATTCAGATTTTGCATCTGGCGGGGTTTGTATTCGGCAAACAGGTTGATCACCTCATAGGCGGGCAATTCAATCGCGGTGTCGCTGTTTTTCAGCGCAACCTGTGCGTTGCCGCCGACAGTCCATTCACTGTTAAAGGTGTAGCCGCCTTCCAAACCGATCACATGGCCCACGGGACGCCCCAGATAATAGGCGGTTGATCCCGCCGCTGCCCCGTCGATTTCAACATCGGCATAGGTGTAATTGGCCCGTACAAAGCCCTTGTCAAAGGTATATCCGAGCGAGCCGTCAAACCCGCGGGATTTCAGGTTGGCAACAGCCCCCCGTGCCCCTGCAGTGGGCAATACGGCGTTGATGTCATCAACCCGCGTGTCAAACAGGGCTGCTTTCACATCCCAAGGGCCTTTGGCATAGCGCACCCCGATCCGCGCGGCAGTGGCCCGCGATGTGGTGAAACCTGTGTAATCCCAAGCGGAGCCAAAGTTGATCAGCGCCGCTTCGCCCAATTCATAGCCCCCCCAACTGGAGGCCAGACCTGCATTCAGGGTCCAGTTGTCGTTCAGCATAAAGTCGATAGACCCGTTGGCACTGGCCCCGTTGGCGCTGTATTTGCCACCATCTGCGGCATCAAAGGTCTGCCAGTCATAGCGCGCCCCGTAAGACACAGAGACACGCTCGCTCAGGTCCTGACGGGCCTGTGCGAACAGGCCAAAGTTGGTGTGATCCTCGCGGCCTGAACTGTTAAACGGCGCTGCAGCACGGGAATAGCCCACGGCAGTTTCGTCAAAGAAATCCAATCCGGCCGTGACCGTGCCGTTGGCCAGTTCGAATTTGTTTTTGAAAGTACCAGAAAAGCTTTTGTTGGTGCCAGTGACACCGCTGGCATCCAGTTCCTGCTCGTTATAGCTAAGCTGGACTGTGGGGGCGAACCAGCCCTCGGCGTTTTCATCGGTGTAGGTCAGCGTGTAGGAGGTACGTTCTGACAGGCCCTGAACCAAGACGCTTGGACGCCCTACAACACTTGCGAAATCGGGGCGGATAAAGAAAATTCCACCTGGTCCGGCCTGTGCCGCGCGATAGCCGTCATCTGTGGTCTGCGAGGCCGAAAAAGACAGTTTTCTGCCGCTGTCGGATGTGTAGGCGACTTTGGCGATGTAATCGGTCAGTTCGGTTTCGGTGCCCTGAATGGTGGTGCCGTCACCGTCTTTGTAATCACTGCCCGAAGCTTTGGTGCCGCTGAGCAGGTATTCAAACCCGCCCGTGCGCCCGAACAGGGACAATGTGCTGCGAAACCCATAGCCGTTAGAGCCGCCCGACAAGGTGAACATGCCGCCCCGATTGTCGCCGTCTTCCAGCAGGTCGCTGGCATCTTTGGTGGTATAGGCGATGGACCCGGCCAATGCGTTCGGGCCTTGATCTGCGGGGGCAAGGCCGGCGCTGACCTCTACCGATTTCAGCAAGGCCGGGTCAATCAGCACGTTGCCGGTGTGGTGGAAGGCGGATTTGTTTTGCCGCGCACCGTCGATGGTGATCGACAGCAGGCTTTCCTCGACCCCGTTCACAAAGACCTTTTGCCCGATAGGGGCGCCACCGCTGGCAGTGATAGAGGATTCCCCTGCAAACACATCGGCAATGGTTGAAGCGTTGCGCTTCTCGATTTCTTCTTCGGTGATTTCGTCGTTGCCAAGCACGGCTTGGGCCTGTGCGCTTTCAATGCGCAGCGTGCCCAGATCAAACGGATCGGCGTCTTGTGCATAGGTGATTGTGGCAGTCGAACACAGCAAAGCGGCGAGCAGGGCGCTGTTGGTTGGTCTCATGATCTCTCTCATTTCCAGATGTCTTAGGCTGGCTATAAGGAGTTGTGACCCGAATTGCTGGCATTCTGCGGGTATTGCTGATTAAAAAAATCAGGTAAGTAAACTGCCCGCAAAAACATAGCTGGAGAGTGTTGGTTTTTGGTGACGGTTCAGTGGTGTTACAGGCGGGTTGGCAGGCGTTTGGTGTTGTAAACGGGCCTACCGTCCCTTGATGGTGATCGAAAAACTGCGCCGCGCACCTGCGGGGGGCTTGGGGAAGGGGGCGGCCTTGCGAATCACGCCCAAGGCCAGTTGGTCCAGCTTGGCATTGCCTGACGATTTGGCCACCGACAGGCCAGACAACCCGCCACTGCTGGCGATGGTGAAGGCCACAACCACGCTGCCGCGTGTGGTGCTGCGCGGGCGCGAAACCCGTGAAATCTTGCGCATCACCTTGCCGGGGTAATTGCTGACCGCCGCATTGCCGCTGGCCGCTGCTTTGCCTGTTTTGGTGCCTTGGGTCTTTGCCTTGGCGGCCTGAGTTCCCGTAGCAGAGCCTTTGGTGTTGTTCTGCTTGGCATTGCCCTTGGGGGCCGCTTTGGGCTTGGCTTTGACAGGCTTTTTGACCACCGGTTTTTTGGGAGGCTTCACAGGCTCGACCGCCTTAACCGTCTTTTCAGGTTTGGGCTGTTCGGCCTTGACCGTTTCAACCTGCTTGACCGGCTTCAGGGTTTCGGTTTTTGGCGGCTCCAGCGGTTTTGCCTCGGCAACTGTGGGCGTCAGGGCAAGCGCGTCGGGGGCAGGGGTTTCCAGCGGTGTCGGCTGTGCCAGTGGCGTTGTTTCGGCGGATTTCTGGACCTGCTCGACAGGTGGGGTTTCAACAGGGGGCGTTGGCTCTGGCTGTTCGGTCCGGGTCAACTCGGTTGGCGGGGTTGTGTCCGGTTCCGGCTCGACGGTTTCGGCCAGTTCCTCGGTCTGGGTGGCGGCCAGTGTGCCGACACTCATGTCTTCAAAACTGCTGCCGATCATGGCCTGAGCAGCCCCGGCACTGCTGTCCATTTCCACGGTCATATCCGAAGAAAACTGCATCATCGCAGCCCCGTGGATTGCAAGTGCCAGCGCAACAGCGGCGGATTTGGCGATAAGGGCACGGGACATTATTCCAGCCCCCGTTTTGTAACGATCATAACTTGCTCTGCCCCAAGCGTGCGCAATTCACGGGTCAAGGCGACCAGTGCAGCCGCATCAAGCGCGCGATCAGGCACCAGACGGATGGTTTTACGTTCGTCCTCGGGCAGGGTTTCCATATAGGCAGCGATGTTTTCCAGATCCTCGCCGCGAAAACTAAGCCGGCCATCGGGGTGGATCAGCAATGTGTCAGGGGGCGCGCGGCCTTCAAGATCGCGGGTTTCCACCAGCGCCATAGAAGTATCGAGCGGCGCGGCCAATGTGCCTGCCACCATGAAAAACACCAGCATCAGAAACACGATATTGATCAGCGCAATGGTCGGTTCGCGGTGGGATTTGGGTTTTTCCAGACGCCGCATGATCTATGACCCCAATACTGTGACTGTCAGGTCGGGCAGGGCGCGCAGGGCCACCAGCAGATCGGTCAGGCGCTGGGCATCGACCCCGTCACGCAGGCTGACCAGAACGGAGGTGCCTGCTTCGACCTGCGCAAGGGCAGAGTTGCCGATGTCTTCCAGCGTCACGGCTTCGCCGTTTACGCTGATACTGTCGCTTGCCAGTTGTAAGAACAGCGGCGGTTGTTCAGGGGCCGTCGCGCCCCCTGCACCCGCAGAGGCCAGTTCCACCTCGGCGAATTTGGAGAACGTTGAGGTCAGCATGAAAAACAGCAACAGCAGGAAGATGACGTCGATCAGGGACGTCATCGAAAGCCGTCTGCGCCGTCTGCGGGCCTTAGCCATTCTGCGCTGCCTTATCGGGGTTCAGAACGGTCAACAGCGCCTTGTCTGCGATAACGCGTTCGATTTCCATCCGGCCTTCAAGCCAGCTCAGCACCAGCGCGGTCGGCATGGCGACCACAAGGCCAACGGCTGTGGTCAGCAGGGCCACCCAGATGCCGCCCGCCAGAATGGACGGGTCCACCTGTGCGCCTGCGTTTTGCAGGGATTGAAAGGCTTCGATCATCCCCAGAACCGTGCCGAACAGACCCAAGAGCGGGGCAAGTTGGGCTACGGAATCCAGAAAGCGCAGCCCCCGTTCCAGACGGGTGAAGCGCAGTTCAGCTTCGGCTTGCAGGCGTTCTGATGCGTCGGACGGGCTGCTAAAAGCCTGTTCGATCACGGGGGCAAGGTAGCTGGTAGAGCGGGCCAAAGCCGCGCGTGCGCCGTCGCGGTTGCCTGCATCCCATGCATCCACAGCCTGGGACAGGGCCTTGTGACGGCCCACGCCTGCGCTGGCGAATTGCCATATCTTATAAAGGATGACCGCCAGTGTCAGAACCGATACGGCCATCAGGATCATGACAACAGGGCCGCCGATGTCTGCGATCTGTTGCAGGGGGACAAGCAGGGAGTGCAGCATGGTCATCAGCCCAGAACCTCGATCTTGGTGCGCGAACTGGGCTTCAACCCTGTTTCGCAGTCGCTGGTGGTCAGGGTTCCACCCGTGCAGGTTTTGCCGCCGTTAAACAGGATACGGCCCAAGCCTTCGCAGGTGGTGTTTGGCACTGCAAACTGGCGCACGCGGGGGCGGTCCTGGGGGAGTGTGCCAAAATCGAAAAGGGTCAGGCGGTTTACCTTGCCATCCTGGTCAAACAGCACGGTTTCATAGACCGCCTGGTCTATGTCCTGACCCAGCCCGTTGGTGATGACAAAGGTCAGTGTGCAACTGTTGTCCTGCGTTTCAGCACCATTCAGTTCCACCGCCAGTGTCGCAGAGGCTTTGGGCGCGGATTCTTCGGCCCGCACAGGCAGTGCGGCAAGGAAAAAACAAGATAATAATAACATATGACGCATGGCAGCCCCGCTTTCAAATATCCCGATAAGATGAGTTACTCTGGCGGTGTCTAGGTCAGACATTGGCTGGAGCGCGCGACACACTTGCCCGAGATCGGGTGGATTTGCAAGGTGGCACGCGCAATTCTTTGACGAAGGAAGGCGGGATGCCGCACCGCTCGTGTGGTGTGTTTAGTAGATGGCGAGGCGGATGGCGTAGGCCACCACCCCTAGCGCTGCGACCCCGAGAAGCCAGAGCGCCACAAACCAGACTAGCTGGCGTAAAGGTTTGTTTCCCATCCGTGATCCCCCTTAGTGATACCCTTCATCAGGGTCAATTTTGCCGCGGAACACCCAATAGGCATAGGCTGTATAGGCCAAAATCATTGGCACCAGCACCACAGTTCCCACCAAAGCAAACCACAGGCTTTCGTCAGGGGCGGCAGCCTCGGCAATGGTCAGGCTCGGGGGGGCGATGTTGGGGTAAAAGCTGATACCAATGCCGATAAAACACAGCACAAACAGGCTTAGGGCGGCCAGAAACGGTTGCGCGTCCTTGCGGGCTTTCAGGCCGGTGAACAGCGCCCAAGCGGTTAGCAACAGGGCGGCTGGCATCACCACGCTGAACACGCTGCCGGGCAGGCTGAACCATCTTTGAAAATACTCTGCGTCCTGAAACGGGGTTAAAATGCTGACAATTCCGATGAATCCCAAAGTGCCTGCGGCCAGCCACCAGGCATAGGATTGCATCTGCGCCTGAAGTTTCCCTTCGGTTTTCAGGATGATCCATGTTGATCCCAGCAGCGCGTAGCCCACAACCACGGCGCAGCCCGTCAGGATTGAAAACGCGCTTAACCAATCCCACCAACCGCCTGCATAGGCGCGGTCTGCAACGGTGATTCCCTGCACCAAAGCCCCAAGCGCGATGCCTTGCATAAAGGCGGCAACCAGTGACCCGCCGAAAAAGGCCACGTCCCAAACAGGTTTCCAGCGTTTGGTGCGCCAACGGTATTCAAAGGCAACGCCGCGAAAGATCAGGGCCAGCAGCATCAGGATAATCGGCATGTAAAGGGCGGGCATGATGATGGCATAGGCCAGCGGAAAAACCGCAAACAGCCCGCCGCCACCCAGCACCAGCCATGTTTCATTCCCGTCCCAGATCGGCGCGATGGAATTCATCATCGTCGCCTTGTCCCGTTCGTTTTTGGCAAAAGGAAACAGGATGCCCACACCCAGATCGAAGCCGTCAAGGATCACATAGGTCAGCACGGCAAAGGCGATGATTCCGGCCCAGATAAAGGATAATTCAAACATCCCGAGGCTCCTTTTCCGCAGTATGGGGTTTATGGGGGTGCTGGTCTATCGGGGTGATGCCCGCCGTGCGGATCGGCCCGTCGGACAGGCCCAGATGTTCGGTGGTGGCGGGTTTGTTCATCATCCGCAACAAATAGAACGTACCAGCGCCAAAGACGAAGAAATAGACCACGATGAAAGCGACAAGGGAGGCCGCAACGGCAGGGGCCGCGATCGGGGCAAGACTGTCGCTGGTGCGCAGCAACCCGTAGACGGTGAAGGGTTGACGCCCGACCTCGGTTGTGACCCAGCCAGCCAGTACTGCGACAAATCCCATGGGGCCCATGGCAATGGCGGCGCGGTGCAGCCAACGATCAACGAACAGCCGACCGCGCGGCCTGCGCCACAGGCTCCACAGCCCCAAGCCAAGCATGGCGAACCCTAGGCCAACCATGATCCGAAAGCTCCAGAATACAATCGCCACAGGCGGTTCATCCTGATCGGGAACCGTGTCCAGACCAGCCAGCGGCGCATTCCATTCATGTTTCAGGATCAGGCTGGAAAGTTTCGGGATTTCAATGGCATAGTCGATGCGTTTTGCTTCGGGGTTTGGAATGCCGAACAGGATCAGCGGCGCACCATCGGGGTGGCTGTCGTAATGCCCTTCCATTGCCATGACTTTGACCGGTTGATGTTCCAGCGTGTTCAGCCCGTGCATATCGCCTGCAAGGATTTGCAACGGCGCCACAAAGACCAGCATCCACATGGCCATGGAAAACATCTTACGGGCAGGCGCGTCTTCCTGGTTGCGCAGCAAATGCAACCCGCCGACCCCGCCAACAACCAGCGCCGTGGTCAGATATGCCGCCAGAACCATATGCAGCAAGCGATAGGGGAAGGACGGATTAAAGACGATCAGCCACCAGTTTTCCGGTACAAACTGTCCAAGCTCATTGATGCCATAGCCCGCAGGGGTCTGCATCCACGAGTTCACAGACAAAATCCATGTGGCCGACATCAACGTGCCAAACGCCACCATTGCCGTGGCAAACATATGCAGTTTGTCACCAACCCGTTCGCGCCCGAACAACATGATGCCAAGGAAACCTGCCTCTAGGAAAAAGGCGGACAACACTTCGTAGGCCATGAGCGGGCCAAGCACGGGGCCGGTTTTATCGGAAAACACCGACCAGTTGGTGCCGAACTGATAGGACATCACGATGCCGGACACCACGCCCATGCCAAAAACAACAGCGAAGAGCTTTTTCCAGTAGGTGAACAGGGTCAGGTAGGTGGGATTGCGGGTGCCCAGCCATAGCCCGTTCAGAACGGCAAGGTAACTGGCCAGTCCGATGGAAAATGCGGGGAAAACGATGTGGAATGACACGGTGAATGCAAATTGCATCCGCGCCAAGGTCTCGGCTGTGAAGCTATCAAACATAAGGGATCTCACCAGTTCATGTGCAGCTAACCAGAACTTAGCGCGTGCCTAGGCAAAGGGGCAGAGTGTCTAAGCGTCGCGGGGGGGAGCATGACGGCTTTGGCTATTTGTTAAAGGTAATGTCGGACAGCAAAACACCGGTGTCCCTGCGATCGACTGAACGCAGATGCAAGGCACCACCCGTCACACGCCATTCCACATTTTGCGCGATTTCACGCTCTGTCACCGGATCGCGGGTGGAAAAGGAAAAGGCGACCAGATCCGTCTGTTCCACACCGACAACCCGCACGCTGCCCAGCCCGTCAGGGTTGGACCAGCGGCCAGTGATCCGCGTGGAATTCGGGGTTCCGTTTAAAGTGCCGGACAGGGTTAATTTCCGCCCTGGAACGGCGCAAGTACCTGATAGGGTTAGCTTTATGCGCGCGGCGTCAAAGGTGTTTTCAATCTTGCAGCGGATGGTTTCCTGTGGCCCCTGACTGGTCTGTTTCACCCAGCCGGACCCGTGCCAGCGCCCCGCCATATCTGCCAGCGCCCCCGCTTGGGCCACGGGGGCCAGACAGATCACCGCAACGCAGAAAACACTAAGCTGTTTCATCGGGTCTCCTTTTCCAGATCAGCAGTGCAGGCAGCAATATCAGGTCCAGCAACAGGGCCGACCACAGGGTAATGATCATCATGCTGCCAAACTGGCGGATCGGGGTGAAATCGCTAAACAGGGTAACACACAGCCCTGCGGTCAGTAGCAGGGTGGTCAGCACCATCACTTCGCCTGCTGAATTTGTCGCAGTTGTGACGGCTTGGCGCAGCGTCAGCCCTTGGGCCCGCGCCGCGTTAAAGCGGTTTAGGAAATGGACCGTGTCATCAATGGCAATGCCAAAAGCGATGGTCAGGGCAAGAACGGCAGTCGGGCTAAGTTGGCCCTGCGCCCAGAACAGCAGCGATGCGCCTGTCAGCATCAAGGGCAGGATGTTTGGGATCAGCAGGACCGGCACCAGTGCAAGGGATCGAAACGCCAGCGCCACCAGAAGGGTCGCCCCTATGGCCGCCACAACCAGTCCAAGGGAAAGCTGATGGATCAGGCTCACGGCCTCTTGGCGCATGATGGGGGGCAAGCCGATAACAGCGCGGGCACCGGATGCCACTGCGCTGTCGTAAAGCCTGTCGAATTTTTGTAAACTGTCAGGGCTGCGCATGGGTTCGGGCATGGCCACAAAAATCCGCGAGCTGCCGTCTGCGGGGCGCAGCTGTGTGATCAGGGTTTGGGGCAGGGGATGTAATGCGGCGTCTGTCGGGCGGATGCGTGGATCGCCCAGCCAACGGGCGAGGTTCAACTCGGACAGCACGGTTCGGGGGGCGCTGATCTGTTCCAGCCGTTCCGCCGTTGCACGGGTCAGCGCCCAGTCGCCGTCTGTTTCTACGATCATCCGGAACACCCCGCCGAAATCCCGCGCAATGGCATCGTTCACCTGTAGGGTCGGGCTGTTGTCAGGCAGGTTTTGATAAAGCGGGAACCATGCTTTGGTCTGGCTGAACCCGAAAGCGGTGATGCCCAGCAGCAGTACGCATAAGGCTATGGTGGCGCGGGGGGCTTTGGTGCCCGCTGCCACCAAGGCATGCGCCAGTCTGGTACTGAACTGCGGGATCGGGGTGGACGACAGGGTTAGGAACCGCGCAATCAGGGTGAACAACACGATACCGATGGCAAAGGAAAACAGGGTGCCACAGGTGCCAAGAACCGCGAATTCAAACAGTTGTGCATTGCCTGTCAGCAGGATGCTGGCAAAGGCCAGCGCCGTGGTCAACGCGGTCAAGGCACAGGCAGGCCCCACCGCAGTAAGGGTGGCCCGAACCGCGCCGCTGTCTTTGAAATAGCGCGCCAGATGCACCCCGTCTGCTACGCCCAGCACCAAAAGCAGGATCGGAATAACATTGCTCAGCACCGTCAGCGGATAATCCAGCCAGACCGACAGGGCCAGCACACCCGCTGCGCCCGCCAGTGCAGGAACAACTGCCAAAAGCGCCATGCGCAGGTCGCGCAGCAGGGCAAAGGCCGCCAAGGTGACAATCAGCGCACCGATCAGGTTCAGCCGCAGCAGATCCGCCTTTAGGCCAGAGACAATTTCGAGGCTGATCACCTCCTCCCCCGTCAGCGCGGCGGTTAATTCGGGGGGCAGGGCGCGGGTCAGCTCGGTCTGAATGGCGCTTGTTGCATCCGCAAGGCTGGTTTGGCTGGTATCCACAGTTACGCTTAGGATCAGGGATTTCAGATCGGGGGTGATAAAGCTGGGCAGTCCTGTGCCCAAATCCTGAAACGCGGCTAGATCTTTGGCGAAATCAGGCGTGATGTCTGGTCCGAACAGGGGCGTTCCCGACGGGGCGTTTGCTGTCGGGGGCAGGCGCAGGATAAAGGTTGAGGCGACTGCGATCACGCCAGTGGTGAATTCCAGATCCAGCGAGAGATCCCGCAGCGTTGTCATGTCCTTGGCGGTCAGGGCATTTGGCGCGGCAATGTGGATCAGAACGGTGCTTCTGGGGGGGGATTGGCTGGCTTGATAGTCCCGTTGTGCTTGGGACAGGGGGCTGTCGGACAGGAACACGCGGTGGATGTCATCATCAAAGCTGAGGCGTGGCAGGCTAAGGCAAATCAGCGCCAGCAGGCCCAGCATCACCAGCATTGCAAGGCGGGGGAATTTCAGGGCTGCAACGCCGAGGCGCTCCAGACCAAAACCGATCCCCCAAGCGGGCATCTATCGCGCTCTCAGCGGGGCGAGCGCTTTGTGTTCTACCCCGATGCGCACCCATAACATGGCGGCATTCAGCAAGGTGAACAGCACAGCGACCCAGACCAGCCCCAGCACCATCGGGGCAACGATGATTTCGGCAACCACAAGCATGTAATTGGGGTGTGACAGGTATTTGAACGGGCCGCGCACCACCAGCGGTTCGTTCAGGATGATCACGCGGGTGGTCCAGCGGGGGCCAAGGCTGGTTAATATCCAGACACGCAGGATTTGCAGCAGCACAAACACCAGCAGCCAGCCAAAGCTGAGCGGGGAGGCATAGCCGAAAAACACCAGACAGGCGATCCATGTGCTGTGCAGGGCGACCATCACAGGGTAATGGGCCGCGCCCACTTCGGTAGCGCCTTTTTCCAGTAAACGGGCCGTGTTGCGCCGTGCGATGACCAACTCGCTAAGGCGTTGCAGGATGATGAAACACAGGAAAAGAACGGCAGAGGTCTGGATCATGCGGCCTCCGCCTCTGCCTCTATCTGGAAGGGCAGGAAGGATGCGGTGAACCCCGGACCAAGGGCACAGGCCATCATCTGGCCCGATGTGCCCGCGTCCAGAACCGATTTCATCACGAACATGACCGTGGGGGCCGACATGTTGCCAGCCCTGCGCAGGGTTTCCCGTTCCGCATCCAACGTGCCTTGTTCCAGATGCAAGGCGCCCTCAATGGCTGTCAGAACCTTGGCCCCGCCGGGGTGACAGACGTAGCGATCAATCTGATCGTGGCGCAGCTTTGCGGCGGTTAACGCGCCTTTTGTGGCAGCGGCGAACTCTTTGGTGACAAAGGCGGGGATTGATCTGTCAAACACCACGCCAAACCCTGTTTCATCCACATCCCACCCCATAATATCCAAAGTATCGGGCCAGATGTGCTGGTGGCCAGACCCCATACGCACCCGACGCCCCGCAATTGGTGCATCCGCACTGATGCAGGCCGCTGCCGCGCCGTCGCCGAACAGGACCGTTGCGATGATATCCGCCTTTTGCAGTCGATCCGCGCGAAACGCCAGCGAGCAGGTTTCAACCACGACCAGCAATACCTTAGCCCCCGGTCTGCCCGCTGCGATGGATTGTGCAACAGACAAGCCGGTTACGCCGCCCGCGCAGCCCAGTCCGAACAGCGGCACGCGCATGATATCGCCGCGAAAGCCCATTTCGCCAGAGACCTGCGCTTCGAGGGAGGGGGTTGCGATGCCGGTGGAACTAACCGTGATCACGCAATCCACATCGGAGCCGACCCAGCCCGCACACGCCAGCGCCTGGCTCGCCGCGTCAATAAACAGCGCCTTTGCCCCCGCAATATAGGCCGTGTTGCGGTCGGCCCAGCCGTGGTCTTTGTTGAACCAGTCAATGGGAACAACGCTATAGCGTTGTTCGATACCTGCGGTATCAAACGTTTTGCAAAGCCGGTCAAACTGCGGGTATTTGCCCCCAAAAAGGATCGCTGCCCGTTCGCGCACCGCGGTTTGGCTCAGGCAGTGATCTGGCAAAGCGGTTGAGAGGCCGTGGAGGTAAACAGTCATTTGCGGTCCTTGATTTGGTCAGGTCTGACCCAAGATGCGTCGGCCTTTGCGAAAGACTTAGCTGTACCAGACATAAGGACAACGCTTTATATCTGATTCAGTCCCTGCCTTTATCTTAAATTCGGGCTGGGTTGGGCTGTTGTGCCGCAGTTTTGGGGCAAAGTCCAACCTGATCCCGAACACCACAGCACGGGCAGGGGCGTGTAAGCCCCTTTAGCCGCATGGTGGTTGGTCGTTTCCGCTTGGAGTCACCTGCAAACCCAATCATACAGGGCCATGTTTTCCGCGACTTTGAAATCTGTTTTGCACCACGCCCGGTATTTGCCTTTGTGGTCGGCGCTTACCGTGATGCGGTGGCGCGCCTTTGACATGCGCTCGCGGGGGCTGGGCACAACGCTTGGCTTGGTGATGCGCTGGTTTCCCCCTGCCAGAGCCAGATTCGCCCGCGAGGCGAAACGGGTCTTTCCCGATATGCCCCGCAAGGCACGGGTGGCGCTGGGCCAGAACATGGGCCGCCAGATGGGGCGCACCCTGTTTGAAATTTATCACGATGCAGAATTCCAGACCCATCATCACAAGTTTCAAGTCTCTGGTCCCGGCCTTGCTGCGCTGAAACAGGCCCAAGCTGCGGGGAAAGGCGCGATCATTGTGTCGGGGCATTTCGGCCAGTGGGAAGCCATTCGCGCAGTGATCAAGATGAACGGTCTGGAAAGTGGCGCGGTCTATCGCCCCAATAAAAACCGCCACTACGAACGCCGCCTTCTGGCGGGAATTCAGGCCGGAGGAAATCCGATTCTGGCCACAGGACGTGTGGGGACCAAAGGGCTTGTACGCCACTTGCGCGGTGGTGGCATTGTGTCGATCCTTCTGGACGAGAAATATTCTGAAGGCGTGCAAATCCCGTTTCTGGGGCTAAACGCGCTGACATCCCTTTCAGCGGCACAGCTTGCGCTGAAATACGATCTGCCGATGATTCCCGCCTTTGGCACAAGGATCGAAGCCGGCAATACATTCCGTGTCGAGTTCGAAGCTCCGATCCCCCACAGCGACAGTCTGACCATGACCCGTGCGTTCAATGATAACCTGTCGGCGCGGATCATGGCGAACCCCGAACAGTGGTACTGGATGTTGCGACGCTGGGACGGCGCGGCGCAGGGCTGACAGGGCAGGGCTGCTGTGGTGCGAACAGGGCGCAACCGTCCCGCTGTCCGGATAACTTGTGCGCAGTCTGCATCTGGGCCTTGGCAGCCCGCATCAGTGGCGCTATCACGGTGATCCGACAACCGCAGGGAACCCAGAATGAACGCCGTTGCAGATAACATTGCCCGTAAAATTGCCACCGATATCGGGGCGCGTGCCGAACAGGTCACAGCCACGATTGCACTGCTGGACGGGGGCGATACGGTGCCCTTCGTAGCCCGCTACCGTAAAGAGGCCACAGGCGGTCTGGACGATATCCAACTGCGCCAGTTGTCCGAACGGCTCAGCTATCTGCGCGAGTTGGAAAAGCGCCGCGCCAGTATCCTCGGGGAAATCACGGCGCAGGGCAAACTGACCGATGCGCTGGCCCGTGACATTGCAAATGCTGACACAAAAGCCGTGCTCGAAGACCTGTACCTGCCGTTCAAACCAAAGCGGCGCACCAAAGCGATGATCGCACGGGAAAACGGGCTGGAACCACTGCTGCAGGCTATTCTGGACAACCGCGCCGCCGATCCGACTGTGCTGGCGCAGGATTACCTGTCCGAAAATGTAGCGACCCCCAAAGATGCGCTGACAGGGGCGCGTGACATTCTTGTGGAACAGCTTGGTGAAAATGCCACGCTTCTGGGGCGGCTGCGTCAGGTCCTGCAACAAGAAGCCTTGGTCACCACACGTGTTATCCCGGGCAAAGAGGAAATCGGCGTCAAATTCTCGGATTACTTCGGCCACTCGGAAAAATGGGCGACAATCCCGTCCCACCGCGCGCTGGCGATTTTGCGGGCCTCCAAGGAAGAGATCATCACCTTTGACATCGGACCCGAGCCGGAACTGGGCCTGCCGAAAATCATCGGGATTATTGCCGCTGAAATCGGGATTCCGGGGCAAGGGGCAGGGGATGTGTGGCTGCACGATGCCGCTGTCTGGGCGTGGAAGGTCAAGTTGAGCCTGTCCATGTTTATCGACCTGATGACAGAGCTGCGGCGCGCTGCCCATGACGCGGCCATTGATGTCTTTGCCCGCAATCTGCGTGATCTGCTGCTGGCAGCCCCTGCTGGGGCGCGGGCGACACTGGGGCTTGATCCGGGCATCCGGACAGGCTGCAAGATTGCGGTTGTGGATGAAACTGGAAAGCTGATGGATACGGCGACGATCTATCCGTTCCAGCCCCGCAACGACCTGCGCGGCGCCGAAGAAACCCTGTTGCATCTGATCAAGAAACACGGGATCGCCCTGATCGCTATCGGCAATGGCACCGCCAGCCGCGAATCCGAACGGTTGGTTGCGGATGTGATTAAGCGCCTGCCCGCAGGAGCGCCGCGCCCAACACCTGTTATCGTGTCCGAAGCCGGAGCTTCGGTCTATTCGGCCTCCGAGCTGGCATCGCTGGAATTTCCCGATGTAGACGTGTCGATCCGCGGCGCTGTCTCCATTGCCCGCCGTTTGCAAGACCCTCTGGCAGAGCTGGTGAAAATCGAACCCCAAGCCATCGGGGTCGGCCAATACCAGCATGACGTGGATCAACGCCGTCTGGCCCAATCCCTTGCGGCTGTGGTCGAAGATGCGGTGAACGCAGTGGGTGTGAACCTGAACATGGCCTCTGCGCCGTTGCTGTCCCATATCGCGGGTCTGGGGCCGTCGCTGGCGCAATCCGTTGTGGCCCACCGCGATGCGAACGGGGCCTTTGCCACGCGCAAAGCCTTGTTGAAAGTACCGGGTCTGGGGCCAAAAGCCTTTGAACAATGCGCAGGTTTCTTACGCATTACGGATGGCAGCGAACCGCTTGATGCCTCCTCGGTTCACCCCGAGGCTTACGGCGTCGCACGCAAAATCGTGCAAGCCTGTGGCCGCGATATCCGCGCTATCATGGGCGACAGCACCGCCTTATCTGGTCTGCGGGCCGAAGAATTCGTCGATGCCAGTTTTGGCCTGCCCACCGTGCGCGATATTCTGGCAGAGCTGGAAAAACCGGGCCGTGATCCACGCCCGACCTTCAAAACCGCCACCTTCGCCGAGGGCATCGACAGCATCACCGATCTGAAGCCCGGCATGTCGCTGGAAGGCACAGTTACCAACGTAGCCGCCTTTGGCGCTTTCGTGGATATCGGGGTTCACCAAGATGGTCTGGTCCATGTCAGCCAACTGGCAGACCGCTTTGTCAAAGATCCCCATGAGGTGGTCAAAGCCGGTGATGTGGTGCGGGTGCGGGTGACCGAAGTGGACGTCGCGCGCAAACGCATCGGCCTGACCATGCGCAAAGACGGCGGTGACCCGGCTGGCAAGAACAAGAACGAGCGGGCCCCGTCTAAACCCAACTCCGGTCACAAAGCCCGCTCATCTGCTGCGCCAAAGCCCAAAACGGGTGCCAGAAGCGAAAGTCAGGGGGCCTTCGGCTCTGCCCTTGCGGATGCGCTGAAACGCTCGAACGCGGCCAAACCAAAGACCTGACGGGGAGGAACGTTTGTTTATGCGAGTGGTTGGGAGTGTTTCCGAACCAATAACGGCGGCGCGCAGTTTTGATTTCTGAAACCGGTTGAAAAACAACAGGTTGTTTCAGACGGGGTGAAAAAAATAGTCAATTAAAGCGCCCGCGCCGCCAGTTACCTTGCAACAAAAAACGCCCGTTTTTTTGCGGTACAGCAGCGCAAAACCCAACCGTACAATAATGCCTGCGCATGCACGCCGCAAAGCTACGAATTTCACTTCGCATTCGATCAAACCGAATAGGTCAAGTCGCTGTCAGAAGTCCCTTTTAGCAAGCGGTTTCCGGATGCAACTGGATTGTCTTGGATGATGAAATGGTGCCCCCACACGGACTCGAACCGCGGACCTACTGATTACAAATCAGTTGCTCTACCAGCTGAGCTATAGGGGCACTGGAGCGGCTTTTGGGATATGTTGAGGGGGATTGCAAGAGGTTTTTTGCCCTGCGGTGAGAAAAAATTAACCCCGGTTGGTTAGGCTTACGATTGCAACGGCAATTAGGCTTATTAAGACGATCACAAGGGCGGCTGGTGCGGCGCCCTCGATGTTTTCAAGGGAGGCGTGCTGGTAGACGGATGTGGCTAATGTGGTCTTGGAATAGAGTAGCAGCGTGGCGGGGAGTTCCTTTACGCTGTCGACAAAAATGAGCAGGGCCGCGGTTCCGACCGCGCCTTTTATCATAGGCGCGTAAAGACGAAGTAGCGTTTGGCGCGGGGTTTGGCCGAGCGAGCGGGAGGCCATGCCAAGGGAGGGTGAGATTTTGGTGAAGGCGGCGTCGATGGTGCCGACGGCAATGGCAAAGAAGCGTACGCAATAGGCCAGCATGACGGCCCCGACCGATCCGACAAGCAGAAGACCCGGGTCTATGCCCGTGAGCCAGAGGATGCCGTCGGCTACATGGTGGTCAAGAACTGAAAGGGGGATAAGAAAGCCCAGACCCAGCACAGCGCCCGGTGCGGCATAGCCGATGGTTGTGACAGGCAGGATGCGTGTCAGGCTGGCGTGGCGTATCAGGCGGACGCTGAACACCAGTAACAGGCCCGCAACCACAGTAAGTGTGGCCGCGCCCCCTGCGATCAGCACAGTGCGTAGGGTGGCGGCCCAAAGTGCGGGATCAGCCCATAGCTTTGCCCGACCAAAAGCGTGATCCATCAGGATGGACAGGGGAAGCACGAAACCAACGAGGACCGGGATACAGCAGAACAGGCTTGCGGCGATACCCTGAATCGGGCGCAAGCCTTGGGGTTGTGGGGGGCGCATGTTGCGGGCGGTCTCGTGGAATTTGATCCTGCGGCGGCTGAATTTTTCCAGCATGACCAGCACGGTGACAAAGACCAAGATCACACAGGCGAGTTGGGCGGCGCCGCCTGCGTTGCTGGCCTCTAACCAGACGGTGAAGATGCCGGTGGTAAGGGTTTGAACCGCAAAGAATTCCATCGCGCCGAATTCGTTGAGGGTTTCCATCATCACGATAGCCACACCTGCTGCAATCGCGGGGCGGGCAAGGGGGAGGCCGACGCGCAGGAAGCTGGATACCGGCCCACAGCCCAGGGCGCGAGAGACCTCGATCGCGGCACCGGATTGGGTGCGAAAGACACTGCGGGTCAGGAAGTAGACGTAGGGGTAAAGGGCTGCGGCAAGGACGATGATGGCCACGCCACGGGAGCGGATTTCAGGGAACATGTAATCGCGGGGGGTGGACCAGCCAAAAAGGGCCCGCAGTCCCGTCTGCAATGGCCCTGCGTATTCCAGAAAGTCCACAACAGCAAAGGCCGCGATATAGGCGGGCAGGGACAGCGGCAGTAGCAACGCCCATTGGAGCAGATTTCGCCCGGGGAAGCGGTACATCACCACCAGCCATGCGGCGAGGGTGCCAACCACGCCGGCCAGAAGACCCACGCCTGCCATCATGACCACGGAATTGGTCATATAGCGGGGGAGTGTTGTGGACAGAAGGTGGGGCCAGATATTCTCGGTCGGGAAGAGAGCAAGCCAGAAAACCGTGGCAACCGGAAGGATAACCAGCAGGGCGATGGTCAGGCCGAGCAATGTCCAGCCGTCCAAGCGGTACCGGCTGCGCCGTGGCGCAGAAGTGACAGACAGTATATCTGATGTTTCAACCATTGATCCGCGCTTAAACCAAAGCTATTTCGGTGTCTACAGGTGTAACAGGCAGGCTATGGATTTCAGGCTTCACATCGGGGTGCACAGAAGCGCTACCCAGCATTTGCGAAAGATGCTCTGGCAAAACCGTGATCTGTTGGCGGATGAGGGGATTTGTGTTCCGGTGGCCGAAGATGCCGAACGGGCCTTTGCAAAAGCCATCAAACAAATGAGTGCTGGCGATGCCGGCGACGGGGTCAAGGCAGAGCTGATGACTAGCCTGACGCAGGATCAACCGTTTCGCCGCATTGTGATGATTGATCCGAGTATTTCTGGAACATTGATGCGCCCTGTAGGGAAAGAGTATTTCTATCCCCGTATCGCTACAACGGTGTCACGGATATTGAATGTTCTGGATGGGACGCCTTTGCGATTGTTTGTCGGGCTGCGCAATCCGGCGACCTTTATTCCGTCCTGCTACAGTGCGGGGATGCGCCACAGTCCCGAGATGTCCTTTGAGAAATTCGTCGCGGATGCAAATCTGCAAGGCTTGCGCTGGTCGGATTTCCTGCACCGTGCGCAGTTGAAAAAGACGGATTTGCCGATCACTGTGTGGCGCTATGAGGATTATCCTTTTATGTGGCGTGACGTGGCACAGGCGCTGACAGGACTGGAAAATCGCGAAGCTCTCGTCGGGACTTCGGATCCTGTGAACACAGGGTTATCCCTGCGCGGGGCTGTTCTAATGCATACTTATTTGCAGGAACACCCTGTGAAAACCCGCGCCGAGTTTGAGACGATCAGCAAGGCGTTTGACAAGAAATTCCCAAGCACGCACGGCCATAATGATGATCTGCACTGGCCGGAAGAACTGACCGAGGGGATGACCGAGAATTACGAGGACGATCTTTATTATGTGGAGCGGATGGATAATGTGACCATGCTTGCTCCGGAAGAGTTCGACTGATTTACGCCTTTCGGGTTGAAGGTTTCGCCGTGCGTGACAGCCAGAAAACCGAAACCGCAGACAAGCCAAGCAGCACCAGCGCAACAGGATGCTGCAACAGGGCCACGGGCGATCCATCCAGCGTTACCAGCGTTTGTGAAAGCAGGCTTTCAAAGCGGTTTCCCAGAAAAAAGGCGATGATAAACACGATGACGGGCAGTCCGATCAGCCCCATCACATAGGACAGAACCGCAGAAATCAGCATGATTGCCACGCCGAACATGCCGCCAGTGGACACATAGACCCCGACAAAACAGAACAGCAGGGCAGAGGGCAGGATGAAGGAGGCGGGCGCACGGACGACAAAGGTCCACAGGCGCATGCTGATGTGGCCCACAAAAAGGTTGCACAGATTTGCCATCAGCATAGCGCCGAACAAGCCGTAAATCAGGCGGCCTTGGGTTTCAAACAGCAATGGACCGGGCTGGATACCGTGTATTTTGAAGGCGGAAATCAACAGGGCGGCAGAAATTGATCCCGGAATGCCGATGCCCAGCAGCGGAATAAGGTTTGCGCCCATCACAGCGCTATTGGCGGATTCCGTCGCAGCGATGCCTTTGATGTTGCCGCTGCCAAAAGGAACACCGCCGTCCGCGCCTTTTTTGGCAGAGGCATAGCTCATGAATGCGGCGGCGGTTGATCCGATGCCGGGAATTGCGCCAAGAACCGTGCCGATCACCGCGCCGCGCAACATGACAAAACGGCACGACCAGTATTCTGCAATACTAAGCCCTGTTTCGCCGGTTCCGTCAGGGGCGGATTTCAGTGTTGCCTCGGTCGGGCGGGACAGGGTGGCGAGCCGTTTGAAAATCTCGGCCACGGCCAGCATGCCGATGGCAACGGCGATCAGGGGCGGGCCGTCATAAAGTTCGAAATACCCGAAATAAAACCGCGGCGTGCCCTGTTCCGGGTCAAGCCCGATAGTGGCGACCAGCACGCCCAAAACCGCAGCGATCAGGCCTTTGGCAAGGGAATCGCCGATCAGCCCCGCGATGATCGAAAAGGCGAAAATCATCAGGGCGCAGATTTCAACCGGCCCCATTTTCAGGGCCAAAGCGGCAATTGGGGCGGCCAGACAGATCAGCACCATGTCGCTGAAAGTATCCCCTGTGACCGAAGAATAGAGCGCCATTTTAGTCGCCTTCTTGGGTTGCCCCGATTTGGCCAGCGGATAGCCGTCAATGGCGGTGGCAGCCGCATCCGGTGTGCCTGGCGTATTGATCAGAATGGCCGGAATCGCCCCGCCAAACAATCCGCCCTTGTTGATCCCCACCAGAAAGGAAATTGCGACCAGCGGGTCCAGTACAAAGGTAAACGGAATCGCAATCGCCATGGCCATCACGGGACCGATGCCCGGAATAGCCCCGACCATTTGGCCGATCATCACGCCAAACAGAACAAACAGCAGGTTGGTCAGCGTCATCGCATCGCCAAATCCCTGAAGGATAATTTCAAACGGTGGCATGGGGGCGTCCTATGGCAGGGGGCGGGAAAGCAGGATGCTGGTGATAAACCAGATGGCGAGCGGGGAAATCACCACGCCAGACAGCAACCAGAGAGGGCGGGATTCGCGCACGAAAACCATCACGATCAGCACAAACAGCGGGCCTGCCACCAGAAAGCCAAAGCGTGACATGGCCCAGATGGTCAGGGCGGTCAGGCCGACCAATAGCGCCACCCGCAGAATTTCGCGCAGCTCCAACGTGACCGCGCCACGGGGGAACAGGGCCAGAAGGGCGCCCAGCCCCATCAGGGCAAAGGCGCAGATGGTGGGCAGGGTCCGCGGGCGCATCCAGCCGTAATCCGTGGTAGAGGAATGGTTCGGGATCACAAAAAGCCAGAAACACGCGGCCAGTAAGACCACACACAGGCCTATTGTTCGATTGGCTGTCATTTTTGCCCCATGATTCCGGAAAGAGTGCAGCCCCGTATTCGGGGCCGCAAAAAGGTTACTTACCAAACAGATGGCCCACATTTACCAAGCCGTTGACCAGCATGGTTTTTGTCTCGGCTGGACCAAAGGTGCTGGGGTCGGTGTGCATGGCATTGGTAATCGCCTCGCGCGCGGCATCAGAGGCAACTGCGGCTGAAAGGGCAGCTGCCAGTGCGGCTTTCGTTTCGTCCGGCAGGCCAGCGGGACCGGCAACATAGAAATACGGGTCTACATAGATGTCGAACCCTTGCTCTTTCACTGTGGGGGTGTCGGGCGCATAGGTGTGGCGGGTTTCATTGGCGCTTGCGATCATTTTCAGATCACCGCTTTCCAGATATGGAATATGCGCCCCTGCATTGAACGAGGCAATCACATGCCCGCCCAGCAGGTTCTGGATCATCTCGGCGCTGCTTTTCATCGACACGGGGCGCAGGCCCGATTCGGATTGTTTATTCATGAAATTGATCAGCAATTCCTGTGGCTTGGCATCAAATCCGACCAGCGCACCGTCGTTTTCTTTGGCATAAGCGATCAGCCCGGCCAGATCGTCAAACGGGGCATCTTTTTGGGCGACAATGGCCAACTGGGCCAGTGCAACGGTGGACAGATAGTCAAAACTGTCCAGAGTGAACGGCACTTCGTCGGGGCGGATGGTCAGGTTGACCAGAACAGGCATGGTCACACCCATGCCGATCTTCTGCCCGTCAGGTTTTTGTGCTGCAAGCTGAGTGAACATGGCCATGCCACCACCGCCGGGCTTGTTTTCTACGACGATGTCCCAGCCGGTTGCGGTGCTCATCTCTTTGGCCACGATGCGGCCGAGCGTGTCGGTTTCCCCGCCTGCGCCAAAGCCGATCCAAAGGGTGATCGGGCCTGACGGGGTCCAATCGGCAAGGGCTGCACCGGTACCAAGCCCGATGCTAAGGGCTGTGGCGGCTAAAGCCGAGGTAAAGGTCTTGAGTTTCATAGTGGTATCCTCCCGTTTTGAAAATCAGTGTGAAACCGCCAACGACTGGCGATCCGGTGAAAGTGCTGCAGGGTCCACCCCGGCAGCAAGCAAGGCAGCATTTACAGGGCGAGCGGCGATGATATCGGCGGCAAGTTGCGCCATGGCAGGTGCGGTCTGGACACCGTATCCGCCTTGTCCTGTCAGCCAGAAAAAATCGGGCGTGCCGCCGTCAAATCCGCAAACAGGAAGGCCATCCGCCGCAAAGGTCCGCAATCCTGCCCATTGGCTGTGAATCCTGCGCACGGGCAGATCAAAGGCTTGGGAAATCCGGTCCACGCAGATGGCCACATCCATTTCCTCGGGGCGGGCATCACCGGGCGGGCTGGGCGTTTCATCGGCAGGAGAGGCCATCAGCCGCCCGCCTTCGGGTTTGATGTAGAACTGTTCATCAATATCAATAACCATGGGAAAACCGGTCAGATCAAGGTCATTTGGCGCATCAACGGTGATGGCCGTACGGCGCAAGGGCGTCAGGCCGCGTGGGGTGATCGCAGCAAGACCGGCAAGCTGATCCGCCCAGGCTCCAGCAGCGTTCACTACGATTTTTGCGCGAATTTGATCCGTGCGGGTCTGGATTGCCCAGCCATTTGTGCCGTGCTGCAAAGCCGTCACCTCGGCCTTGCAATGCAGTGTTCCGCCACGTTTGTTAAAAGCCCGCAGATAGCCCCGATGCAGGGCGTTCACGTCAATGTCCTGCGCCGCTTCGTTGACAAAACCGGCGGCGATCCGGTTTTTCCTTAGCAGGGGAGCACGGGCTTCAACCTGTTGAGCATCCAGCCATCGCAGCGGGCAATCCGCCTGTGTGTCGGCGTAAGCGGCTGTTAAACTGTCCATTTGTTCGGGGCGTGCGATCAGAAGAATATCACGGGAAGACAACAGCGGCGTGTCGCAAAATCCTGCGGGTGGGGCATTGAAAAACGGCACAGAAGCCCGCGTTAACGCGCGAATGGCAGGCGGGCCATAGGTCTGCGCCAAAATAGCAGCGGACCGGCCTGTGGCGTGATAGCCGGGCTGGTCTTCCATTTCCAGCAGGATAACAGAAGCGCTTTTCGCCAATTCTGCCGCTACAGAAGCACCCGCAATACCAGCGCCCACAACCGCAATATCACAGTTCGTTGTCGCCACTATGTTTCCTCCCCAGATCCCCCTCAAGGGCTAGCATATAATTTTCCGATAGGAAAACCATTCTGTCTTGGAAGGCGGTAGAAAGACCATAAGCCGTGCGCCTGTCACCCGAAAGGGAAGGGCGGCCTTTTGGCCAGCGAGAGCGGAATTAGGAAGCCGCCCGCAACTGGCCAAGTTCGGCCTTTTCAACAGGGCCAATTCCTGCGGCATTGGCCAGAGGGCAGGTGAACCAGAACACGGTTTCTTTGCCCGGCTCGCTTTCGAAGCCGATTTCACCGCCCATTGCCTCGACCAATTGGCGTGAAATGTTCAGGCCCAGACCCGTGCCGACTTTCTTTTTGGTGTCAGGGGTGTCGGCTTGTGAAAACGGCTGGAAAATCCGGTTGTGGAACTCTTCGGGGATACCTGCGCCAGTGTTGGTCACTGCGATGCGGACCTCAGTGGGCGAAAGGGTGGCGGTCAGGTTTACTCTGGTGCCTTCGTCTGCGAATTTACAGGCGTTGGACAGAAGGTTGGCAAGCACCTGAATAACGCGTTTCTGATCCGTCCAAAGGGTATAGCTGCCCTTGGGAATAGAAACATCCAGTCCCACACGCCATTGCGCCGCATAGGGGCCGATCTGATCTGAAATCTGCACCATTATATGGCTCAGGCTCTCGGCTTTCAGCTCGATGCTCATCCGGCCCGCGTTCATTTTTTCCATGTCCAGAATATCATTCACAAGATTGAAAAGACGGTCTGAATTGGATTGCGCGATCTGGATCAAACGTTCAACAGATGCCAGCTTTGAATCTTTCATCTGCGCTTCCAGCAGGCTTAGCGACCCTTTGATCGAGGTCAAAGGCGTGCGCAATTCATGGCTTACCGTGGCAATGAAATCCCGCTTCATCCGGTCCAGTTCAATGCTTTCGGTGATGTCCATCTGTGTGCCGAGCATCCGCAGTGCTGTCCCGTTGGCGGAGCGTTCCACCACGATGGCGTCAGACTGGATCCAGCGCCAGTCATCGCCTGCGTGTTTGACGCGGAAGCGGGCTTCGGCCCGTTCGCTGATGCCCTGCGCACAAGCGTATTCCGCATCAACCAAAAGATCGCGATCTTCGGGGTGAATCCGGTCCAGCAGGGCATGGTAGGGGTCTGCGTTATCGGCCTGATCCGTGATTTTCATCATTTTGCGCCACATCTCTGACACCACCGAGGTTTGGCCCTTCAGGTCGATGTCAAACACCCCGATTTGCGCACCCATCAGCGCCAAATTCCAGCGTTGCTCTGTTTTGGTGATCTCTTGGGCGTATTCTTCACTGGCGGTAATATCACGCAGCAACAGGGTTATGCGGATTTCATTATCCGAGGTCAGCCAGGTATTTTTCTCTACCTCAATGATGGTGTCTTCGTCGCGGACCTTTGTGGACGGCATGGTCAGTTTAAAACGCCCGTCGGTTTTCCCCAGATCCAGATTTGGCAGCAGATTGTTGATCTTGCGACCCGTCAATCCGGCGAAGTTTCCGGGCAGCAGCAGGTTTTGCGCGGCGTCATTGGATTGCAGGATAATGCCCTGTGCATCCACGGAAAGGATTGAAAGCATTGCGTTTTCAATGATGGAACGCCGTTCTGTTTCGCGGGTTTCCAGTTCGTTTGATTTTTGTTCAACCAGAACGGAAATAGTGCGTTCGCGGCGAATAACGATGCGCATCACAGTGAACAAAAGCAACGTCACCATCAGGCAGAGTGTCAGCAAGAACCAAGGCGCGCGGAAGGGTTGGCTGTAGTCAAAAAACGGAGTGCTGCGCCAGCTTAGGGTGATGGGCTGACCGAATTTGGTTACACTTTGAACCCGCTCCAGCGCAGTCTCGGGGTTGGGGGATTCCGCGCTCGGGCTTTGGAAAATCGGCGGGGTGGTCAGATCGGTTGTGCCGACCCAGGCACGCAATTCAATCAGCTTGCTTTGCGCTTCGCTAAGGGTAGCAAAGGCCTGGCTTAAATCCACCAAGGTAAAGGCGTAGCCCATAAACGTAGGCTCTGCGGCTACAAGGCTGTGATCAGGACGAAAGACAGGCTTCAGCATGATTGCCAGAGTTTTTTCCCCGTTCGCACTCGGCAAAGTGACATTTGGGATCAAGCGAATTTCATGGGTTTCACGCGCGATTTGTGCGGCCGTCTGCACGGCGGGGAAGGCGCTAAGGTCAAGGCCCAGTACGGCTTCGTGGCCGATCGCTGGTTCAATCCGTTCAACAATGATGTTTTGGGGAGATGTGGCGCCTGTGTCGACCGAGGCAAACCCGATCGCGTCGATGCCCGCAGTGCTGTCCCTGACATCAATCGCCGCTGCAAAATCGGCCATTTCATCGGCGCTAATGTGATCAGAGGCGATGAACAGGCCGGACAGACTGCCTAACGTTTGTTCGTAAACTTCGCTGGTGCGGGACAGCGAGGTCAGTCCCTGCCGCAACAGAACCGTAAAGTCTTCCTGGGATTGGGTTTTGACCATCCCGTTTACAAGATTGAATAAAAAATATGAAATGGCCAGACTTACAGCCAGTACAATCCATTGCAACCAGAACGAAATTCGTTTCGGAATCATCTTAAATTTGCCCGTATCCCAGCGCTTAGTTACTGATCAAAGATGTGGTTTTGACCTGATCTTGCGCAGTTTTATTTGATTTCATCTATACGCAATAATGCTTTTATCTCTAGAACTTGATGTGAATTCAGGAATAATTGTCCCAAAGACGGGGCGTGGATGTCACACTTTGCGCCGCAGCAACAGCAGCAGAGCATGGGGAATTACTGCGATACTTTGGTCGAAATGTTGATCGTTTCTTACTAAAATTGCGTTGAAAGCGTAATAAAATCAGCGGATCAGGCCCGCGACACGTTCCAGACGGGCCCTGTCTTCTTGCAAGGGAAGGCCCATTTCAGCCCGTGCAAGGGCCAGTTTGGAATGGCGTTGGGTTTCGGTGTGAAAGCCCGGATAATTCAGCGTGGACAGCGATAAAAACGCTTTTTGCAGCCGTATGCCCACCTCAACCGTGCTTGCGCCATCGCGGGCAATCGCGGTGAAAGCATCGTCGAACATTTCGGAAAGTGACAGGGTCGGGACGATGATCCGGTCATATTCTTCGACAACCTTTTCCTCTGCGCTGACAGGTTCGGCCCAGGCTGCGAACAGGCGCACAAAAGACCCGATGATCACAATCGCAGTGCCCGGATCATTCACGGCAGGTGACAGGGCGCGGGCCGCAATTTCGGACAGGACAATCAGCCCAAAACGGGGGTCCGCATCAAAGGTACGGTTGTCGCCGATCACAAAAGCATCGGCGATCCGTTTGCTTAGGGCGTCATCAATCAGGGTTCTGGTTTCAAGGATCACGACCGCCCGCCCGGGCGCCAGAAATGACCCGGGAATGGCGTCTACCATCATCTGCAGGTCGTGCTGTTCGGCGATATTTTGCAAGGCGCGCATGTCTACAAACTGCACATACCCGATATCATCACAGAAAATTTCCCGCCCACTTAGCGTATTACTAGCAGTTTTCTCGACTCCGCCCAAAAACGGCTTCAGGCGTCTATTTTTCAAACTGTCAAAGGCTGCAGATTCGGCTTTGTCGATGGTTGTGCCCAGTCGTCCCAGTCTGGCGATATTGTCGACCCACCTGACAAAGGTCAAAACCACCCAAGCGAAAATCGCAAGTGTCAGGGTGAATTGTACGAACAAACCCCCACGTCCGTATAATCCGGTTTTCAGGGCGACTATGGACACGATGCTAAAAATGAAGGACCCGATGAAGCTGGACAGGGCGGTTTTTGACACGTCGTCTTCCAGAACCAGCGTAAACGCCCGCGGCGTGGCGGCACCGCTGGCCGAAGAATAGGACGACAACATCGAACCGACCGCGAATGTGGCAACAGCCAGCATGGAAGACGAAATAATCGTCAGCAGGGTCTGGATGGTGTCGGGGGTAATTTCAGGCAGGTCTTTACCAAAGGGCAGGTGATCTGCGACTTGGGCCACAAAAGCGCCAAGGACCGCCATCAAACAATACAGCAGTGGTTTAAACCAAAGGCGCTTGCGCAGTTGCAAAACACTATGGGCCAGTCGCGTTTTCATATCAGGCTCTTTCCCCGTGGTGTTCTTCGGGCGGTTTTGCCCCCGCCAAGTCAGCACGGATTGGCTGGCGAATGTCCACCCGCTTTTGATAAAAATCTATAGCTGCAAAAGCTGCACTGAAACAACTGCTTGCGGGCGGGCGTCGTTCTGAAGCGCTATTTTATGCCCCGTTCAAGGACGCCTTTGGCCCAGCGATCTGATGAGGCCCCGAAACAATCATGTATGGAATCGGCGGCGATCACACTGCCCAAGGCAAGGCGGCCGAGCAGGCTTAGACCCGTCTGAGGCACCCCGTCTGTGCCGACAAGCTGACCGTCCGCGCAGGTTTGTGCGCCGGACCCGTCGTAAAAGTCCTGTATGACGCCGTCGGATTTCATCTGAACTAGCAAAGGATCGGAAATTGCGGCCAGTTTCGGGGGGGCGAGCACGGCGTCGATCATGACAGAGACTTTGGCCTCGGCGTCGTCTTCCTGCAGGTGCCAGCCGTCGGGAATACATTTGATATCAGGATCGTCCACCACGCAGAGACTGACTAATTTGCAGTCCAGCAGTGCCAAAAGTTCTTGTGCCGAACGCAGAGGCGGGCCGTAGGAATAGCGTTTCAAGCCTTCGTCAAACCCGACAATGGCTTGGGCTGTGTCCGGTTCGATCTGCGCGCTGTTAAAGCTGGCCCGCAACTGGTTTTGCAGTTTCCGCCAGATTTGCCCGATACTGTAGCCAACAGATGGTGGCGTTGCCCCCAATGCCATCTGAATGCCGCTTTTCAAGGTCTGCGCAGGGTCGAGAGTTTCCTGATCCCCCGGTGATCTGCGTTCGGTTGCAAACCATGCAGAAACATCAGCCCGATCCCAACCCGCGCCCATTTCAGTACCGATCCTTAGGGTCGCTTGACCCAATGCGGCACAAATCGTTTCAAGCGCGGCCTTTGGTGCAAGCTGTGTGGCTTTTTCAACGGCGCTTTGAAACCGGTCAATTTCTTGGGTGTTCAGATCGAAACGGGCATCCAGCGCCGCATCCACCGGTTTTGGGAAAGGCGGTTGTCCGTTCAGTGAAAAAGCAAAAATGCGGGCGGGTTCGGCACCAGAACGCAGATAGCTGCCGTCTTCAAAACGGCCCCCCAGCCCGATAGTCAGAACTCTGAGGACATCAAAAGTTGACAGGCCAAGGCCGCGGATGCCGATGTTCTTGCCCGTCCAGTCCTGCGCGGCGTCCAGCAACTGACGATCGGGGTAGGCGTTGATTGTGCTGGCCTTGCCTGTGTTTGCATGTTTTTGCCATGCCGCCCATTGATCGTCTGGCGGGGTTTGCGGCTGGCCGGGGATTAGCAGGATCTCATCAAAAGGGCCAAAGCTGCTGGTGGCTGTTGCCACATGCCACGCCCCGTTTTTGCGCAGCAGGCGGGTGGCCTTTGTTTTATGGGCGGTCAGCCTGATTGCAAGACCGTCGGTTTCCGTCACATCCCGAAATCGCGCCATCAGATAAGCCCCGAGCTCGGCGCGGGTCGGGAAACGGTCGGCATCGGTAAAGCCGTTCTGCTTTTGCCAGTCGGAAAAATCCCCGCAGGGCAGGGGCAGCGTCGGGGAGATATCAACTTCGCGCATGGGAATGTTCAATATGCAATGCGGTGTCTGGGAGGGATCGAAATTCGGCCCTGCGCCGGCAAGCTGTAAATCGTCAAATGTGGTAAGTTCCAGCGATGCCTTGCGCCCTAAAAGCGCTGTCACAAGCGATTCAAGCGCGCCCAAACCCCGAGGACCAGCCCCGATAATCGCAATTCTAATCGCAGTTGTGGTGGCGGTCATGGGGTATCCTTAAATTGGCTTGGTCGATTGCCCGAAAGAACGGTCGGGCTGATCCAAACACATATTTAAGGGGCCGGATACGAAGATGTTGTTTTTTAAACAGGATGTGGAGGTTTTATGCCTGAAAAGGGTCAGCTAAGGTCTGTGGCGGGATCAAATCGGCCCGCAAAGGGCAAGATTTACCAAACTTTACGTGCAGTGATCTTTTCGGCAGGGGGGATGTCCCAAAGGGCGCGTTCTGCCGCGCGGCATCTAATATTTTAGCCGCGCGGCCTGTTTTGCAGTCTCTCACTTACCGTTTTTTACGGTAAATCGCCTATTCGCTGGCCGAGAAGTTGGGAAGTCCGATGCTTGACGCATTCTGCGGGTTTGCAGCCAGAGTAGCCTGCCCCCCGCCTGCCATACGTTGGGTCGCAGCACGGATCAGCTCTGTGCGTTCCGGTTGTCCGGGGGAAAACACTGTCGCAGCCCCGTTATCAACTGCGGCAAGGCCCGCGCCGTACCAGCTTTGGGCGAAACCCAACTGTTTTGCGGGGCCGAACCCCTGACTTAGGTGATGCCCCATCAACTCTCCGTAGACGGGTTCCCCCAAGGTATACAGCAAAAGGGCAGAGCCAAGGGCTACGTTGATATTGTCGGTGCGATACCCGACACCCATGCAAATGCGCGCCGTAGCCGATAGCTGGGCGGGCGCCATCCCTGTGTTCTGGATAAACGATGCCACATCGGCCACCACAGCAGTGCTAGGTTTTAAGGCAAGGGAGTCCACATAGGGTTTCATCGCCGGGCCGAAACCTTCGCATTGTTGTGCGATCTGTTCGGCGGAAAACCCTTGTACCTTGCTCGCCAGTTCTTGCGAGTTTGCAATCGCATAGGTCCGCGCCAGACAGAACTGTTCGTTTAGAACCACATTGGGGTCGGTCATGTTGGCCAAAGTTGTAAAGCCGCCATTGGTGTTGGTGATCAGTGACACCGTATTACAATGAGAGGCCAGCGATGCCTGTGTTCCAGTGCCCATGAAACTTGGCAGGCCGCCAGAGGCAGGCGCTGCGGCTTCTGCAAGCGGGGAGGCCGCTGCCAAAGGTGCCGCAGCCGTTACAACAGGTGCCGCCGGTGTCGGGCTTGGCTGTGGGGCGAAAGCATACGTGGTCTGGGGGGCCGCAATCGGGGCGGTTGGCTGATTGGCCATTTCAGCACGATAGGTTCGCAATAACCCCCGTGTTCCATCTGGTATGGTCGCGATCTGCTGTTGAACGGCATAGCCCCCAGCTTGGGCGCGGTTGTAGCTGGATACCAGAAAATTCTGCTCGAACGCAGTCATTGTGCCTGTCACGGGGTAACCCAAATAGGCTTGATACTGGGAAACAGCCTCGCGCGTTTTTCGGCCCAATTGGCCATCAACCGCCCCTGCATCAAATCCGAAGTAGTTTAACGAGGATTGAATGTTGCGCCCCTCTTGGGTCGAGGGCAGTCTGCTACGGGTGGTTTTTGTACTGCTGGAGCGCACAGAGCGTTTGTTTTTATTCACATTTGCGCCGACGATCCCGCCGATGATGGCACCGGCGATAAAGTCACCGGCGTCTGCCTGGGCCGTTTCGGCTGGCACAAAAGCAAGCGATGCACCTAGAACGGCAGTAGTAAGTGTCTTGAAATACATGGGCTGTCCTTTCAAAAAATGAATCATAATTGCGATCAGGCTAACACAAGTTTGGTGTCTGCCAAAATTTTCTTGGGACAGATTGGGTCTTTTGCAGGTGAAACGGGCCTGTAAATGCAGGTCTTTGCGGGTCTGGAAAGCCTTAAAGTCAAAAGGTTCACTATCGCATGTGGTCTTGCTGCGTGCGGTCAAGACCGTAGCGTAGCGATCAGCCGCCCAAGCCTGCGCGCCGTTTTCATCTATCTGTATGAAAGTGTTGGTAGCGGGAGAGGGACTTGAACCCCCGACACGCGGATTATGATTCCGCTGCTCTAACCACCTGAGCTACCCCGCCGTACCGAGGGGGTGTTTAGGCAAAGGAACCGCAGCCGTCAAGCGGTGAAATGGCGGAAAATTCGGGGATCGTGCACATTCTTTCCGGCGCGGGGATCGGGCGTGCTTTTCTGGCTTGTGCAAGGGGGCGGAAAGGTCGGGGAACGATCATGCCGTCTTGACCGCAGCCACAGACTGCCGCTAGGGCTGGACTATGGCTGCAACTTCGCTTGATCTGGTGTTTTCCGCGCTGTCCGATCCTACCCGTCGGGCGATCCTTAGCCTTTTGCTAGAGGATGACATGGCCGTGACCGATGTGGCCGAGCCGTTTGAAATGTCTTTGGCTGCGATTTCCAAACATCTGCAAATCCTGACGCGTGCGGGGCTGATCGAACAGGAACGGCGCGGGCGGGTGAAATGGTGCAAACTGGCGCCCGAAGCCCTGAAAGAGGCGTCTATCTGGATGGAAGGCTTTGGCCAGTTCGAGGTGGTCAATCTGGATCAGTTCGAGCGCTTCCTTGCCGCAGAAACCATTGCAACGGAGTAGCGGGCCTTAAGGTTTGTTTAAGGGCTGGTCGGGTACAGTCCCGCTGTGAGCAACCTTTTTCGCCAATGCCTTGCGGTGTCTGTTGCCGCTTTTGTTCTTGCCTGTGGTCTTCGTGCGCAGGCAGAACAATGGACGTCTATTGGCACTTTGATGGGTAATCTTGCCCGTACCGGAATTGAGACTGGTATGGAAACCGGCATCGATTCTGGTGTTGCCCAAGGGCGGGTATCCACCAGATCGGGGTCGGTTCGCACCGGGCCTACGGCGCAGGAACTGGCTTGGGCGCGAACCGCGTGGTCCTATTTTGAAGCAAATGAAGACCCGGACACAGGGTTGGTGGCAGCGGTGAATAATTTCAGTTCCACCACTTTATGGGACGAAGGCGCCTATTTGCTGGCGCTGACAGCGGCATTTCGGCTGGGTATCCTGTCCGAAGCGGATGCACTGGCGCGGTTAAGGCGGGTGTTTGCCAGTCTGCAACGGATTGCGCTGTATAAGGGAAAGCTGCCCAATAAAGTCTATAATACCCGAACGCTGCAGATGACGGATTACACCAATAAACCGGTTCCAAACGGGGTTGGTTGGTCTGCGCTGGATATTATGCGGCTGGTGTCGGGGATGTTGGTGGTGACGCAGCAATTCCCTGAAATGCTGCCCCATGCGCAGGCGGTGATCAACCGCTGGGATATGTCTTTGCTGACGGCGGACGGGCGGTTTCAAAGCATTGCGGTTGACGGGGAAGCCAAAGGCTCTTTTGTGCAAGAGGGGCGGATCGGCTATGAACAATATGCCGGCGTTGTGGGGCTGCAATTGGGCTTGCCGGTGGCGCTGGCAGCGCAATATCAGCCGATTCTGCGGTATCAGAAATTTCACAGCATCCATTTGCCAGCGGATATTCGCACCCAAGCAACCCACGGCGTGTCTTCGGTCACGACCTCGGAGCCCTTCCTGCTGGAAGCGTTGGAGTTTGGCTGGCGGCCCGAATCCATTCCCGTGGCCCGTGCGGTTTATCTGGCGCAGGTGTTCCGGTTTCAACACTCCGGCCAGTTGACCGCGCTGAGCGAGGATCACATCAAAGGAAAGCCCTATTTCGCCTATAACGCCATTCTGGTGGACCACACACCGTTTGTGTCTGTCACCTCGCGGCGCAAGAATGTTTCGGACAAGCGGGGGATTTCCACCAAGGCCAGCTTTGGCTGGTGGGCACTGATGCAGGACAATTATTCGTCCATGCTGGTAGAGGCCGTGCAGCATCTGCAAAGTGATCGGGGCTGGTATGCGGGTTTGTTTGAGTCGGATTTAAGCCCAAATGAAATCCTGACCATGAACACCAATGCCGTGGTGCTGGAGGCGTTGCACTATCGGGTGTTTGGCCCGATGTACCGGCGCTGAAACGGGGTGCAGCCCTGAACAGGGGGTGGGCCGTTAGCGCTGCTGCAGTAACATCACCAATGCCAGAATTGTGGCCCCGACTCCCAACAAGATAAAGGGCGATGGAACGCTGCCGCCCAAAGCCAGTTCCCAAACGATCACCCAGCTTGGCGTCAGATAGGTATAGGCCATCACCTTGGCTGAGGGCAGGGACAGCGTGGCGTATTGCACCAGAAAAAAGGTGATCGCAGTGGAGCTGATGGACAGATAGGCAAGCCCGATCCAGAAAATCGGCGGCAAAGCGACCCAGTCCATGGCCATCAGGTCACGAAAGGACAGGGCCAGCAGAATCAGCCCGCCCGCGATCAGGGTGCCTAGCGTAAAGACCACCGGATTCTCCCCCCGATTCAACCGCCGCACCAGAGGCGTGTAAAACGCATGGGCGAAACAAGCGATGAAAAAGATAACCTCGCCGCGCCCCACATCAAAACGCAGCAGGGCGTTCAGGTCTCCGCGGAAAATCACCCAGACAGCCCCCGCGCCCCCAACCGTAAGCGCCATGGCCATCCAGCGGGTCGTTACCTGTCGCAACAGCAGATAGCCGAACAGCGCGGACATGATCGGCGTCAGCGTGAAAATCGCGGCGGTTGAAACAGAGGAGGCGGTTTTCAGTGCCTCAAACATCAGGACAAAGTAGATGGAAAACACCCCGCCAAGGGCCAGATAGCGCCACGGGGCGGCAAAATCGGATCGTTTCACACCTGGTCCCAAACCGACAAAAATACCAACCACCACAGCGGCCAGAACAAACCGCAGCGCTGTCAGCGAAAGCGGGTCAACCAGATTTGCGATTCGCACCCCCAGCGGGAAAGACCCTGCCACAAGGATGGAAAACATCAGCATCGCCAAATGGCCGCGCCGATAAGAACTGAGGGTATTCGTGTTCGCTGTCATGGGCCTTTTGTACCCGTTGCCCGACAGAACGCAATCGTGCTGGTACATGCGCCCAATCTGGTTAATCTGGCGGCGAAGGATGCCGACTATGACAAAAACCGACCTAACCTGCGATCTGACTGCCGCACTGACCAACAGCCTCAGCCCGGGGGCCATTCTGACAGAGGCGCAGTTTGCAGCGCTTGATCCTGTGGTGGCTCCGGAAAACAGCCATGGTCTGCTGGCCGTGGCGCCGCAAAGTCTGGACGATATAGTTGCGCTGTTTAAGGTTTGTGTGGCAACCGGAACGGCGCTGGTCCCGCAGGGCGGGCGCACGGGTCTGGCGGGGGCGGCAACAGGGACGGGGGCTGAAATCCTGTGTCTGGGCCATAAAATGCCCCGCACTATTGTGATTGATCCGGTGTCGCGCACAGCAGAAGTCAGCGCCAATACCACGCTGGCCGATCTGGAACAGGCGGCGCGGGCCCATGGGCTGACCGCAGGGATCGACATTGCCGCGCGGGATTCGGCGACTATTGGCGGGATGATTTCCACCAATGCCGGCGGGATGGAGGCGTTTCGAAACGGCACCATGCGCCAGCGGGTGCTGGGGCTTCAGGCAGTTTTGCCCGATGGTTCGATTCTGAACGATCTGGCCCATGTGCGCAAATGCAACGAGGGATATGACGTCAAACAACTGTTGATCGGGGGCGAGGGCACGCTTGGGATTATCACCGCCGCGACCCTGCAACTGTTGCCCGAACCGCCCCCTGCCGATACGTTTTTGCTGGCGCTGCCGGATGCGGCGGCGGCGCTGGTGGTTTTGCAGGCCTTACAGGCCATTCCACACATCCAGTTGCTGCGTGCCGAGGCGATGTGGCGTGGTTTCGCGCAGGAAAACGCCAAACATCAGGCGCAAAATCCGCTGTTAACCCTGCCGGATGCGCCACTCTATGTGATTTATGAGCTTCATTGCCCCAATGGCCCGTCCGAGGACATTGTTTTTAACACGCTTGAACAGCAGTTCGAATCGGGGCTGATTCTGGATGCGATTGCCGCGCAAACCGGCCAGCAGGCCAGCGATATCTGGGCGCTGCGCGAGGATACTTTGACCCTTGTAAAGTTTTTCCCCCATGCAGAATGGTTTGATATCTCTATCCCGCTGGCCCATCTGGACAGCCACGTCAAACGGGTGGAAACCCGCATTGCCGCGCTGGACCCTGACTTGCGTATCCATGTGTTGGGGCATCTTGGCGACGGGAACCTGCATTATACCGTCTGTCATCCTGAACCACTGACACCTGCGCTGGTGCAGGGAATCAAACCTGCGGTTCTTGACGGATTGAAAGAGATCGGCGGCTCGTTTTCCGCAGAGCACGGGATCGGCATTGAAAAACGCGCGGCGCTATATCGCTATGGGGATCAGGGCAAGCTGGCGATGATGCGGGCGGTGAAACAGGCGTTGGATCCTGCAAATATCTGCAATCCGGGCAAGGTGTTGTAACGGGGTTCAGCGGATTTCCGGCTAATCCGCTGACTGTTGCTAATTTTGGAACATTGCTTTGCGGAACTATACTCTACCGCTGGGAGGACTGGGGGAATAGGTGTTGTGTCAACAGAATTTGGAGACATGAAATGACCAATACCATCCTGAAAATCAACGCATCAGCCCGTATCACCGACAGCGCGTCCCGCCCTTTGGTGGACCGTGCGGTTGCCAAACTGTCCGGTGCAGATACCAAAGTGATCGACCGTGATCTTGCCGCAGCCCTGCCAGCCGTTAGCGAAGACTGGCTGAATGCAAACTGGACCCCTGCGGAAAACCGCAGTGCGGAACAAACCGCAGCGCTTGAAACCTCCGACAGCCTGATCAACGAGCTGAAAGAGGCGGACACCATTGTTCTGGGCCTGCCCATGTACAACTTCGGCGTGCCTGCCAATTTCAAGGCTTGGGTCGATCTGGTTGCGCGCAACGGTGAAACCTTTGCCTATGGCGAAAACGGGCCAGAGGGTCTGTTGAAAGGCAAACGCGCCATTGTGATTGTTGCCACAGGCGGCGTGCCGATCGGCACACCCGTCGATCACGCGACACCTTTTGTGAAAACGGTTCTGGGCTTTATTGGCATCACCGATGTGACCTTTATCGACGCGGCAACGCTGGTTGCCAATTCGGATACGGTGGTTCCAAAAGCACAAGCAGCCATCGACGCACTGGCCGCCTGAAGCTTTGCCAGCGTAAGCTGTTACACAACTTGACAAGGGGGCTTCGGCCCCCTAAATCCCCTCTATCCATTGGAAGCACCTGCCTTCCGGTCTCAGGATCGCCACCCGTCAGCGAGTATCGCCCACGGGTGATGTTGTCGTTTGGACAATCGGTTCTGGACTGGGAAAATCGGGCAGGGTGCCTACATAGACCCGTAACCGCGTTAACTGAAAGGACGCCAAGGCCATGTTCGAAAGTCTCTCCGACCGCCTCTCTGGCGTTTTAGACAAGCTTACCAAACAAGGTGCCTTGTCGGAAGCTGACGTCGCAACAGCCCTGCGCGAGGTTCGCGTGGCCTTGCTGGAAGCTGACGTTTCCCTGCCCGTGGCCCGCGATTTCATCAAGGCGGTTCAGGAAAAAGCAACAGGCCAGAACGTGACCAAATCGGTGACGCCGGGCCAGCAGGTTGTGAAGATCGTTCACGACGAAATGGTGCATTTTCTGGCAGGCGACGATGCCAATGCGGGCAAGCTGAAAATCGACAATGCGCCAGCGCCGATCCTGATGGTCGGTTTGCAAGGTTCGGGTAAGACAACCACCACGGCAAAACTGGCCAAGCGGCTGTTTGATCGGGATAAAAAGCGGGTTCTTATGGCCTCGCTTGATACCAACCGTCCGGCTGCTATGGAACAACTGGCAATTCTGGGTACGCAGATCGGCGTGGACACATTGCCGATCGTCAAAGGCGAAACCCCTGTACAGATCGCCAAACGGGCCAAGCAACAGGCCACATTGGGCGGCTATGATGTTTACATGCTCGACACTGCGGGTCGTTTGCACATTGATCAGGAACTGATCCAGCAAGCCGCTGATGTGCGCGACATTACCAACCCGCGCGAAACCCTGCTGGTGGTCGATGGCCTGACAGGTCAGGACGCGGTGAATGTAGCAACGGAATTCGACGCGAAAATCGGTGTAACAGGCGTTGTCCTGACGCGGATGGACGGTGACGGTCGCGGCGGCGCGGCCCTGTCCATGAAAGCCGTCACAGGCAAACCCATCAAATTCGTCGGTCTGGGCGAAAAGATGGATGCGCTTGAAGAATTCCACCCTGAACGAATCGCAGGCCGAATCCTAGGCATGGGCGATATCGTATCCCTGGTGGAAAAAGCCCAGGAAACCATCGAGGCCGAACAAGCCGAAAAGATGATGAAACGGTTCGTCAAAGGTCAGTTCAATATGAACGACCTGAAAGGCCAACTGGAGCAAATGCAAAAAATGGGCGGCATGGAAGGCATCATGGGGATGATGCCGGGCATGAAGAAAATGGCGAAACAAGTGGAAGACGCGGGCTTTGATGACAGCGTTCTGAAACGGCAGGTTGCGCTGATCCAGTCCATGACCAAAAAGGAACGGGCCAACCCGTCTATCCTGCAAGCCAGCCGCAAAAAACGCATTGCACGCGGCGCTGGCATGGAAGTGTCCGAGTTGAACAAACTTATCAAAATGCACCGTCAAATGTCGGACATGATGAAAAAGATGGGCAAAATGGGCAAAGGCGGCATGATGAAACAGGCCATGAAAGGCATGTTTGGCAAAGGTGGCGGAATGCCTGCGGGGATGCCTGCGGATATGGACCCGAAACAGTTGGAAGCAGCCGCCAAGAAAATGGGCGGTCTGCCCGGTGGATTGCCCGGTCTGGGCGGCGGCGGTTTGCAACTACCGCCCGGTCTGTCCGGCTTCGGGAAGAAAAAATGACTCTGACCAACGCCCCCACTCTTGAAACAGAAAACCTGATCCTGCGCGGCCCGCAGATCGCGGATTTCGAACCGCTTGCGGCGTTTTACGCTTCGGACCGCTGTGAAGGTTTTGGCGCAAAGCTGAAACGGGATGACGCATGGCGCTGGTTTTCAACCAACGTGGGCCATTGGCACATTCACGGCTACGGCTATTTTTCTATCATCGATAAAGCAACCGGCGCCTGCGCGGGGCTGACGGGGATCTGGAATCCCGAAGGCTGGCCTGAACCCGAACTCGGCTATGCCCTGTTTGAAGGCTTTGAAGGCCGCGGTATTGCCCGTGAAGGGGCCGAACGGGCACGCCAGTGGGCTTTTGAGGATCTGAAATTCAAAACCCTGTCTTCCCATATCATTCCGGGCAACACGCGGTCTATCGCGCTGGCCGAACGCATGGGCGCACGGTTTGAAAAAGCCTATGACAACCCGCATATGGGCGAAGACCACATCTACCGTTATCCAACACCAGAGGCAGCCCTATGACCGACGCCGCGACCGACGCCGTAGTAAAAGCTGCCGATCTGTTGAAGGAACACCGCAACAGCATCGACCGGCTGGACGCCATCCTTGTCTATACACTGGGCGAGCGGTTCAAACACACACAGGCCGTGGGCAAACTGAAAGCCGCCCATGACCTCCCGCCATCTGATCCAACCCGTGAAGCCGACCAGATCAAACGTCTGGAAGACCTGGCTGTCGGGGCGGATCTTGATCCCGAATTCGCTAAGAAATTCCTGAATTTCATCATCAGCGAAGTTATCCAACACCACAAACAACACCAATCCTGACACCCGAATGTAGGGTGGGTAAAACCCCGCCCGACCCAGCCATCTAAAGGAGATAAACCCATGGCAATGAAGATCAGACTGGCCCGCGGCGGCTCTAAAAAACGCCCGTTTTACCGCGTTGTCGCAGCAGACACACGGATGCCACGCGATGGCCGCTATGTTGAAAAACTGGGCACATACAACCCGTTGCTGGCCAAAGACGACGAAAACCGCGTGCAGTTGAACGTGGAACGCGTTCAGTACTGGCTCGGCGAAGGCGCACAGCCAACAGACCGCGTATCCCGCTTTCTGGAAGCTGCTGGCATTATTGCCAAAAAAGAGCGTGCCAACCTGAAAAAAGCAGAGCCAGGCAAAAAAGCCGTAGCCCGCGCTGAAGAAAAAGCCTCTAAAGCCGCCGCCGCTGCCGAAGCTGCTGCTGCACCTGCTGAAGAAGCTGCACCAGAAGAAGCCGCTGCTGAATAAGCAAAGGCTGGACCGGATCGACATGCATAAATTCACCGCTGAATTTCGATCCGAGTTCGTCAATCTGTTGAAGTGGCGCCGCGATGTGCGCCACTTCAAAACCACTCCGGTTCCCCAAGACAGCCTTGCCGAATGTCTGGACGCGTTTCGCCTGTCCCCTTCCGTTGGCCTGTCCGAACCCTGGCGCATTGTCAGCCTCACCTCTGCTGAAACCCGCGCCAAAGCCTACGCCAACTTCAAAACCCAAAATGACGCAGCGCTGGCTGGATACAGCGGCGAAAAGGCCAAGACCTATGCCAGCCTGAAACTGGCCGGCATGAAAGAAGCCCCCGTACAATTCGCGGTGTTTTGTGATGAAGCCACTGAAAAAGGCTCAGGGCTAGGGGCGGCCACAATGACCGAAACCCGCCGTTATTCTGTTGTGTCGGCTATCATGTCCTTCTGGCTGGTGGCCCGCGCCTATGGTCTGGGGGTGGGCTGGGTTTCCATTCTGGACGCAGACCTGTTGCGCAGGGATCTGGATGTGCCCGACACTTGGTCCCTTGTGGCCTATCTCTGCGTTGGCTACCCGACCGAAGAAAGCCTGCAGCCCGAGCTTGAAGCGAAAGGCTGGGAAGAACGTGCTGAAACCGTCACCGTGATTGAACGCTGATGCCTGCATAGGGGCGCTGCCCCTATAACCCCGGGATATTGGCCCAAAAAGAGCCAGCCAGCTAACAAAAGCGGCTCCTTCTTCTTTCTTGAAATATCCCCGCCGGAGGCTCCGGCCTTTGTTCTAGGCGGCAAACCCGTCGGTCTGGCGCGCCCAGAAGTTGGCGTAGAAACCGTTGCGCGCCAAAAGTTCGTCGTGGGTGCCTGTTTCAACGATTTTGCCTGCGTCCAGAACAACAATCCGGTCCATCTGGGCGATGGTGGACAGGCGGTGGGCAATGGCGAGCACGGTTTTGCCTTCGACCACCTGATCCAATGCGGTTTGAATGGCAGCTTCCACTTCGCTGTCGAGCGCGGATGTGGCCTCGTCCAGAACCAGAATCGGGGCGTTTTTCAGAATGGCACGGGCCAGTGCGATGCGCTGGCGCTGGCCGCCTGACAGTTTTACGCCCCGTTCGCCCAAATGCGCGTCATAGCCTTTGCGGCCTTTGTGGTCTTCCAGATCAAGAATGAAATCATGGGCCTCGGCCCGTTTGGCCGCGGTGATCAGTTCGGCCTCGGTTGCATCGGGTCGGCCATACAGGATGTTGTCGCGGGACGAGCGGTTGAACATGGCGGTGTCTTGGGTGACCATGCCGATCTGGCGGCGCAGGTCTTCCTCGCTGACGTCGCGGATGTCTTGCCCGCCGATGCGGATAGCGCCGTCTTCGACGTCGTACAAGCGCAGCAGCAGGGCGACCAGTGTGGATTTTCCTGCGCCGGATGCCCCGACAATGCCCAGTTTTTCGCCCGCACGGATCGTCAGGTCAATGTCCTGTACGCCGTTGCCGTCGCGGCCATAGCCAAAGCTGACGTGTTCAAAGCGGATTTCGCCCGTGCCATCCAGACCTTTGGGCGTGTCGGTTTCATCCAGACGGTGGCGCGGGGTAAGTGTGCGCATGCCGTCTTCGACCTCGCCCACATTGGCCCAAATGCCCATCAGGGTGAAGCTGACCCAGCCTGTCATCTGGGCGATACGGATGGAAATTGTTCCCGCCGCGGCAATGTCACCTGCGCTGGCCAGTCCAAGGGTCCACAACCACAGCGTGCCACCGATCAGGGCAACAGGCAGCAGGCCTGCGACCATCATCAGCGTCAGGCGGAACCCTGCGGACAGGATGCCGAAATCCAGCGCGCGGTCGCGGAATTCGGAAATTGCACCGATGGCGGCGCGGTCTTCGTGGTCGGCATGGGCAAAGAGTTTTACGGTCTTGATGTTGGTTATCGTATCCACAACCTGACCTGATACCATGGCCCGCGTGCCAGCCCGCGCTTTGGATCGTTCGCGGATGCGCGGCATAAACCAGCGGATCAGCAGCAGATACCCCACCACCCAAACCGCCAGGGCCACCGCCACAGATCCGTTGATGGAAGTCAGCAGCAACACCGACCCGATCAGGGAAGCCAATGCGAAAAACACCACGTTGATGACCTCCACCGCCACATCGGTCATGGCCCGCGCCGCCTGCATTTGTTTTTGTGCGATGCGGCCTGCGAAATCATTGTCGAAAAAGCTGACGGTCTGGCCCAGTGTCCAGCGGTGCAGCCGGGTCAGGACCAGCGGGTTCACGTTCGGGGCAACCAGTACGGAGTTGGCTGTCGAGGATGCGCCAAAGGCCAGAGGCCGCAGCACCAGAAAAAAGCCTGTGGCCATCAGCAACAGCGTCAGGTTTTGATCCCAGAATGTAGCAGGGCCGCTGTTCAGCGCCCCGTCGATGACCTTGCCAAGCAGGATGGCTGTGACCACTTCCAATGTACCGACAAAGGCCGACAGGATGCCAGCCACTGCCAGCCAGCCGAAAGCGCCGCTTAACGCCCAGCGAAAAAACCTACCCAATGTTTGCGGTGGGGGGCCGTCAGCCCGTGCAAAAGCGTCAATCAATCCAGCAAAGCGTCTCATCCAGCGTCCAGTCCTAACATTTCACCCGATTGGCGGGACCAGAAGCCCGCGTAGAGCCCGCCTTTGGCCAGCAATTCGGTATGGGTTCCGATCTCGGCAATGTGCCCGTCGTCCAGCACCACAATTCTGTCCATCCGCGCAATTGTACTTAGGCGGTGGGCGATGGCGATGACGGTTTTGCCCTCCATCACACCGGAAAGGGCGTTCTGGATCACGGCTTCGCTTTCACTATCTAGGGCGCTTGTTGCTTCGTCCAAGACCAGAATCGGCGCGTCTTTCAGAACCACACGGGCCAGCGCAATCCGCTGGCGTTGACCGCCTGACAGTTTGACGCCCCGTTCGCCCACATATGCCTCCATGCCACGACGGCCTTTGGGGTCTTCGAGGTCGGGGATAAATTCTGCCGCATCCGCGCGGGTGATGGCCCGTGTGATCGCAGCCTCTGACGCATCGGGGGAGCCGAGCAGGATGTTGTCGCGCACAGAACGGTGCATCAGTCCGGGTTCCTGTGTCACCATGCCGATGGCGGCGCGCAGGCTTTCCTGTTCGACGCCGCGGATGTCCTGACCGTCGATTTCGATCCGTCCCGTTTCAGGATCCATAAAGCGCAACAACAGGTTGACCAGCGTGGTTTTCCCTGCGCCCGACCGCCCGACCAGCCCGACCTTTTCGCCAGCCGCGATGGTCAGGTTCAATCCGTTCAATCCGCCCATATCGCGGCCATAGTGGTGGGCCACGTCGATCAGTTTGATCTCTCCGGAGGGAACTGTCAGGGCAGGGGCATTGTCCACATCTGTTACTGTGTGATCGGCGGAAATGCTTTCCATGCTTTCGTGGATTTTACCTGCGTTTTCAAACAGCAGGGCGCTGACCCACATGATCCATGCGGTCATGGCAGACAGGCGCATCACCAATGCGGTGACGGCGCTGATTTCCCCTACAGTGACCGTGCCTTTGCTCCAGTAATAGAGCGCCAGCCCAACCACGCCCACAATCAGGATGCCTGTCAGAATGCCAAGGTCCAGTCTGATCCGCGTCCACAGGCGCAAGAACACCATAAAGCGTTCGCGATCCGCTTGGGCCGCTTGCAAGGCAAAGTCCCGCTCCCGCGCATCGCCCGAAAACAGTTTAACACTTTCGATGTTAGTATAGGCATCCACAATCCGTGCCGTGACCATGGAACGGGTCTGTGACATGGATTCAGAGGCTGCGGAAATTTTGCGGCCCATGATGACGATATAAACGATAAAGGCGACCAGCCATCCCAGCATCGGCAGCGCCAGCGCAGGGCTGATCGCGGACATGATCCAAAGCGCGCTTAGGAAATAGATCGACACAAACCAGACCGCATCGAAAAAGGTAAAGACATTGTCTTCAACCGCAGGCCCGATCTGCATGACGCGATTGGCTAGCCGCCCTGCGAAATCATTGTGAAAAAACTCGCGGCTTTGGCCCAGCATGTGGTTGTGCGCCCGCCACCGCACCTGATCGCGCATGGCGCTGGACAGGGCCTGGTGTTGCAAAATCCCGTTCAGGAAAAACACAATCGGTCGCCCGAACAACAGCAGGGCCGCTACTGCTGCCAGTTCTAGCCCGTAGCGGCCCCAAAGGGCTTCGCCATCGCTTTGGTTCACATAATCAATGATCTTGCCACTATAGCTGATCAACCATGTTTCCAGCAGCGCCACAGCCAGCCCCGCCAGCAACAGCCAGGGCAGCAGGTTTCGAAACGGGTACATTTCACTGCGCACAAAGGCCCAGATATTGCGCGGCGGGGTGCCGAGGTCTCGTTTGGCGAAAGGGTCGACGATAGATTCAAAAAAACGGTACATAGCAAACTTTCAACAGGAGCAAACAGATGCACCACGCGTTGTAACAACAGTGAAAAGTCAGGGAGCGGCCTGTTCGGCCAGGGGCAACAACGTGGCATTATTGAGGATGGGCAAACGCCCACATCAAGGGGCTATAGGGTTTTCCCAGCCTTCTCGATTTTCCAGCAATTCATGCTTCACCTCTTTGTTGATGGCAAAGATGTAGCACCCCGAAAAATAGCTGTCACCCCTTTCTTTTGCAAAAATGCCGTCGCACACGGCCTGTTGCGCATTGCGGCTGTGACAGAACATCTTTTCTTTGAGCTTTGGGCGGGGTACTTGGGGAAGGTGCGTTACAGAAAAAAGACTGGGGCCTGATCTTGGCAAAGAATGATACGATCTGCGTTGCGGCAATTATGGGGGCTTTCGGGGCCAAAGGCGAATTGCGTCTGAAATCATTTTGCGCCGAACCGGAGGATGTGGTCAGCTATGGTGCTTTGACCTCTGAAGATGGCAGCCAAAGTTTTGAAATAACCGCCGCGCGTCCGGTTAAAGGCGGCTTTGCTGTGCGTTTCAAAGGGATCCGCTTTCGGGACGAAGCTGAAAAACTGCGTGGGTTGCGGTTGTTTGTCCCGCGCACGGCCCTGCCGAACCTGCCGGACGATGAATATTATTATTCCGATCTGATCGGCATGACGGTTGTGGATACAGGTGGTGAAATCCTTGGCAAAGTGCGTGCGATGCACGATCACGGCGCGGGCGACATCATTGAACTGCGCCTGAAAGGGGGCGGGGACGTTCTGCTGCCCTTCACTCTGGAGGTGGTGCCGACTGTGGATCTGACGGCCAAGCGGATCGTGGTGGATCTGCCCGAAGGGGTGATGCCTGATAATGAGAAGCCCGATGATGTGAAGTCCGGTGATGTGAAGCCTGATGAGCTGGATGACGGTGTGAAGGATGACGGCTGATCCTGCACAGGATTTTCCCGCAGACCAACCAGCCCCGAACAGGCGCGCGCACAAACGCGCCCGCGAAAACGCAGCCTTTGCAGCACTTGATGCAGCATTACAAACCCGCCCCCCCCTGAACGGCCTGTTTGTCGAGGATTGCCTGCGCGTCGCTGACAACCGCGCGGTGTTTTCAGCGCGACTGGACGGTCAGGCGGTGGTGTTAAAGCATTTTCACGGGGAGCAGGGGGCCAAACAGGCCGCATTGGTCCACGCCGAATTGACCTCTCGCTATCAGATCATGCACGCGGGGCCGCTGCGGGTGTGCAAACCGCTGGCCTTGCTGGAGGGCACAGGGATTACCCTGCGCGCCTTTCAGTCGGGCACACGTCTGGATCGGATTTTGCAAACCGCCGACAGCCAGACCCGCGATCGGAAGGTGCAACAGGCGGGGGCGTGGCTGGGGTTTTACACCAGTGATCGGCGCAGCATGGCCCGATTTGGCCCGTGGAAATGGATCAAGTCCCTGCCGTCTGCGGGTGGCAGCGCGCACAAACACCTGCTTGCAGGTCTTAAATCCAGTCTTCGCCAGCAGGCCCCTGATCTGGTGGGGGTGCCTGTTCAACTGGCCCGTACCCACGGGGATTTCGCCAGTCTGAACCTGCTGTGTGACGGGGATGGGATGATCGGCATCGACATTGAAAACCAGCACAGCCTTGCGCTGACCAAAGATATCGCACGGTTTCTGGCGCAGGCGCAAAGCTATCGCCGCCCCGGTTCTGGCTGGATACCCCAAAACGACCTCACTGCCTTTTTGTCAGGTTTCGGCCCGCTGCCCGAGCCGGATCAAATCCCGCTGCTGCGGTTCTTTTACGGTGTGGAACTGGGCAAGCGCCTGTTTGGCGACAGTGCGCCTGAACCTGAAACCGCGAACCTTGCCGCCGCCATGCAGGCCTATATTACCAGCCGGATAGACAAACCCGTCCCAACAGATTAATCCGCCCCCATGTCCGACGATAAAAAACCACTGTCCCACGGGATGAAAACCCGCAGCCTGACCCGTTCCCACGGGCGACTGGCCGTGCGCCCCTCGCTAAAACCGACAGAGCTGATGTCAAACACCCCAGATATTGCAGGGGCGTGGCGGGCCAAAGTCATCACCCTGTTCCCCGATGCCTTTCCGGGGGTGCTCGGCCAGTCCCTGACCGGAAAAGCCCTGCAAGATGGCAAATGGGCGCTTGAACCCATTGATCTGCGCCAGTTCGGCACGGGCAAACACCGCGATGTGGATGACACACCTGCGGGGGGCGGCGCAGGCATGGTGCTGAAAGCCGATGTGGTGGGCGCGGCCTTTGATGCGGCGCGACCCGGCACCCCGATGGATCAAGGCCGCTGGCCTGTGATCTATCTGTCACCACGGGGCAAACCCTTTACCCAAGCCATGGCCCAGCAGTTTTCACAGGCTGAAGGCATGACCCTTTTATGTGGCCGCTTTGAAGGCGTGGATGAAAGGGTGCTTGAAGAATATAACGTTCAGGAAGTCTCGCTCGGGGATTTTGTGCTGACGGGGGGCGAAATTGCTGCGCAGGCCCTGATCGACGCCACCGTGCGCCTGCTGCCGGATGTTCTGGGCAATGCTGCCTCTACCGAAGAGGAAAGCCACTCAAACGGTCTGCTGGAACACCCGCAATACACCCGCCCTGCCGAATGGAAGGGCCGCACAATCCCCGAAACCCTGACATCGGGCCACCACGGGAATGTGGAAAAATGGCGCCGCGAGCAATCCGAAAAGATCACCCGATCCCGCCGCCCCGACATGTGGGCCGCCTACCAAGCGGGCAAAGACTGACCTGGGCTCTTCAAGGTTCTCAAAATACTCGGCCCACTGACGGATCAGCCCCTGCAAAACCCTTGCATAGTTGCCCCGCTCACCCTATACGACCCCGTGCTCTGACCCGATCCGAGTCGCGCTACCGCCTTTGGTTCTTCCCAATTTCGCGCGCAGCTCACGGTGGATCGGAAAGGACCACATTCAAAAGGAACGTCGCCTTATCTCTGGCGGGCACTGCGGTGGACCCGGAAGAAGACCAAGAGCTATGAGGCCGACATCAAACTTCGCCAATGAAATGGCGGGCATAAAGGATTAAGACGATGAACGTCATCGAACAGCTTGAAGCTGAACAAATCGCCACACTTGGCAAAGAAATCCCTGATTTCAAAGCAGGCGACACCATCCGCGTAGGGTATAAAGTGACCGAGGGCACGCGCTCTCGTGTGCAAAACTACGAAGGTGTTTGCATCGCACGTAAAGGCGGTTCCGGTATCGCCGCTGCATTCACAGTGCGCAAAATCTCTTTCGGTGAAGGCGTGGAACGTGTGTTCCCTCTGCACTCCACCAACATCGACAGCATCACTGTTGTCCGTCGTGGCCGTGTACGGCGCGCGAAACTGTACTACCTGCGGGATCGTCGTGGTAAATCCGCGCGTATCGCAGAAAAAACAAACTACCGCCCATTGGGTGGCTCCGAAGCGTAAATCAGGCTTCGTTGAGCGTTTGAGAGCGGCCTTCGGGCCGCTCTTTTCGTTTCTGGCACCCGACCCGATGGATTTCCGGACGCAAGCCCGTTTCTGTTTCCATTTCGACACAAGTTTTCGTGCGCGCCGTCACAGTTTCCAAATTCCCGCCATAATCCTGTGCCACCCTGAGTGCTGTTGCGATTGATTTTCAGGGTGATCGGCATGCTTTCCTTTATGATGCGCACATTTGCATTGTCTCTTTCCATATTCTGGCGCGCGTTGCCCTGCTGGGCTTTGCTGGCGGCCATACTTTATGCGATCTTCAGCTTTTTCGCAGAAAGCCCGATCATCTTTTTGATCCTGCTGGCTTTTGGCGCGGGCACTTTGATGGTGTTCATGTTGTTTGTGAACATCCGTTCCGGATTGATTGTGGCGGATACAGTGACGCCGACCGATCTGGGCAAGCTGTTTTTACGCTCGTTCAAATTCTTTCGCTTCTTTGCGATTTTCAACGCCTTGATGACCGGCATTTCTGTGGGGGCCTATTGGGTTGCCGCGCAGATGGGGATTTTCGATATGGATATGGCGATCAGCGCCGTAACATCAGGTGATCCCGAAGAAACCGCTGCGCTTATGGCCACCCTGTCGCGCCCGCCGGTCTATGCCTATTTCGCGGTGACCCAGACCCTGTCGCAACTGGCCTATGCTGCACTGGCGGTGCCTGTAGCGGCAAATGCGGCGGCCTGTAGCCCCAAAGCCCGCAACTACGAAATCTTCTGGGGCTTCGGGGCCTATGCCTTCCGGATGTTCCTGCTGATGCTGGTGGCGGGCACAATCGTCACGGGGCTGGTGCTGGTCTATGGTTTTGTGCTGCTGACCATGCCTGTGTTTGACGGTCTGTCCCTTCTGCAAGTCACAAGTATCGACGAACTGACCGCCCCCACCAGCATTGAATCCTATATGATGATCGCCATTCTGGTGCTGTTCCCCATCGCGGGCTTTGTCTGGATGGTCAGCCTGTGGAGCGCGGGGGCCACCCTGTGTTTCATCGCCCACCGCGACCGCCGTCAGGCCGAGAATGACTTTGAAATTTCCCGCGTCTTTGACAGGCCCTATTCAGCCGAGGATTTGCGCGCTTTGCGCCTGTCACGGATGTAAGTCCCGACAGCGTGATTACAGGGCGAAAGTTTCCCTGATCTAACTGCCTGACGGGGCAAGATAACCGCTTGCCCCGTTGGTTTTTCTGGTCTATACGCCGATTTCTGTAATTCATGCAGGGCGACCGCGTTACCGGATTCTTAATGTCTGCCGCAATCGGATCAGTCCTACACTTTGGAGCTTGAGATATGAAAAAAGACCTGCACCCCGAATACCACATGATCGAGGTCAAACTGACCGACGGCACAACCTATAAAACACGCTCCACCTACGGTGAAGAAGGGTCTGTTTTGGTTCTGGATATTGACCCCTCCGTGCACCCAGCATGGACTGGCGGCAACCAGAAACTGATGGATGCCGGCGGCCGCGTATCCAAGTTCAAAAAGAAATACGAAGGTCTTGGCTTCTAAGCCGGTCTTTGACACTTTTGAAAACGCCGTTCCAAAGTGGGACGGCGTTTTTGATTCAGGATTACTTAAGATTGTTTCGGTTTACGTCCCAAAGGGCGAACATTTCCGCAACAGGCAGGCGTTTCCGTATTGGAAACAATATTGTATTCGAATAATCCATGCGCCATAGTGCGGCCAAGCCCACACAACAGACCACTCTACAATAATCAGGGCAGGGGACACCAATGGCGTATATCATCGTCTTCGGAAATGAAAAAGGCGGCTCTGGCAAATCGACCACAGCCATGCATGTTCTAACCGCCCTTTTGCGCAGCGGTTTCAAAGTGGGGGTTGTAGATCTTGATCTGCGCCAGCGCACGCTGGGCCACTATGTGGAAAATCGCGTAGATTACGTAAAAAAGAACGACATCCCGCTGCCGTTGCCACAACTGGCGGAAATGAAAACCGCCGAACAGCTTGGCATGGAACCCGGGGATGAAGCCACATTGGTTGCCTTCCAAAAGGCGATCCTGCTGCTGGATGAAGAAAACGACTTTATCGTGGTGGATTGTGCAGGGTCCCATTCGGCGCTTGCGGAACTGGCCCATGCTATGGCCGACACGCTGGTCACCCCTATGAACGACAGTTTCATCGACTTTGATCTTCTGGCCCGTGTGGACCCGGAAACCAATGCGGTCACAGGCCCAAGTGTCTATTCCGAAATGGTATGGGAGGCCCGCAAGGCCCGCGCTGAAACCGGTGCGAAACCCATCGACTGGATTGTGACCCGAAACCGTGTTGGCGCACAAAACATGCACAACAAACGCAAGGTCGGCGCCGCGCTGAAAGACCTGTCCCGTCGGATCGGCTTTCGTCTGGCGCCGGGTTTTTCCGACCGCGTTGTGTTTCGTGAACTTTTCCCGCACGGGTTGACCCTGCTGGACATCAAGGATGTCGGCGGCGGATCGTTGAATATTTCCAATGTGGCGGCCCGTCAGGAAGTGCGGGATCTGGTGGCTGAATTGAAACTGCCCGATGTGAACGTGGATTTCTAAACCACACTAACCTCGCCACAGCCCGAATATCCGTCCGTCTATGGCCGCCAGCCCCGCGCCGATCACAGCCATGCCTGCCATCTGGTTCCATGTCAGAACCTCGCCCAGAACCATCACGCCCAGCAGAATGGCGCTGGGAGGGATGATGAATGTCACCAGCGCCAGATTGGTGGCACCGGCCGTGGACAGAATGCGGAAATACAGGAAATAGGCAAAGGCCGTGGACAGAACCGTCAGCCCCGTCAGTGCCCAAAACGCAGGGGCCGAAGGGACAGGCAATGTCCAGGGCTGGTCCAGCATCATCACAACAGGCAACAGGATAACCGTTGAGGCGCAGACCTGACCTGTGGCCGTGGCCAGAGGCGGCACGCCAAGGCGGGAAAAGCGTTTGCCGAAGATCGACGCAAAGGCGTAGGACACACCCGCAGCCAAAATCGCCAGATGGGGCAGCAGTTTCCCTTCAACGCCGAGGGCTCCGCCCATCAGGATGAACACCCCTGCAAACCCCAGAACAACACCCGCGATCCGACCCCGAGACATCTGTTCGTCCTGCGTCAGGAAATGCGCTGCGATCACTGTGAAAATCGGCGTCATTGCGTTCAGGATGGATGCGACACCACTGGCCAACTCGGTCTGTGCCCAAAAGATCAGGCTGAAGGGGATCACATTGTTGATCAGCCCCATGCCAAGAAACGCCAGCCACACGGATTTGTTGCGGGGGATTTTAATCCCCAGTACCCGCAGGGCCAGCAGCAGGATCAGGGCCGCACCGCCCACGCGAACCAGCGCGATGGTCATTGGCGGCAGTTCGGCCACGGCAATGGCAACAAAAAAGAACGAGCCGCCCCAGACCAGTGACAGGCCGAAAAGCATTGCCCATTCAATCGGGTTCATACGGTGTGATACGTGTTTCATGCCGATGCTATGGCGCAAATTTCGGGGCTGGGCGACCCGTTTCTTGTGCAGGTTCGTTTCAGGGTGCCAAATCTTGCCCGTTTTGCCAAAACACCTGTTTCGCGGTTGAGTTTCGCCGGAATTACCCCACATATATGGGAAAATTGTAAGGCAGAGATGATGCGTTGGATTATTAGAATATTTGTTGCCATTGTGGCTTGTGTTGTTGTGGCTGTGGGCCTTTTGTTCATGTTGCCAGCGGATCGGATCGGGCAATTGGCCTCGGATCAGCTGGAAAAACAAACGGGGCGTACCTTGACCCTTTCGGGGGATTTCAGCCCGACAATTTTTCCGACTTTGGGGGTGAAAACCGGCCCGATTACCATTTCCAACGCAGATTGGGCGACCGAGCCTTTGATGGTCACAGCCAAGGGGGCCTCGGTCGGGGTGAACCTGTCGGCGCTGATCGGTGGCACGGTTGAAATCGAAACATTCGAACTGCTGTCCCCCGTGGTGCATCTGGAGCGGGCCGAAGACGGCCGCGTGAACTGGGATCTAAGCACTGGCGAAGCTGTGGCAACGGGTGGCACATCCGACACGGCAGCGTCGGGGGCATCGGGGGCAACGCCCTCGCTCGAACTGGGGCGGATCGAAGACGGGCAGGTGATTTTCAGTGATCGCAGTGCGGGCAGTACCCAAACGCTAAGCGGGATCAATGGCACTGTGTCCCTGCCAAAGGGCGAAACCAAAGCGGTTGTTGATCTGTCCGCAACCTTTGACGGACGCACAGGCGCTGTTGCTGCCACGCTTGATAATTGGCCTGCTTTGCTGGGGGAAGGGATTTCCCCTGTGGATGGTACATTTTCCTTTGGCGATGACAGTGTGGCGCTGAAAGGCATGGTTGGTCTGGGCGATCCCGTGCCCACAATAGACGCTGCAATAACCGCGCAAATGGCTGATCCTGCAGGAACTCTGGCGGGTTTGGGCCTTGCCGTGCCGACCCAGCTTGCTGCGCTGAACGATGTAGCGCTTGAGGGGAAGTTGCTGCTGTCAAAGGCGGGTGTCTTTGTGGAAACCGCGCTGAACGGCACATACGGGTCAGGGCCGCTGGCGGGCAAGCTGACGCTGACAGGCGATGACGGCTGGCTTGATACCCCTGAATTCGCCACCGATCTGTCCCTGTCGCTGGGGGGAATGGGTGACCTTGGCTTTAAGGGCCGTGCGGGGCAGGGCAAGCCGAACCTGTTGTCAGGTGATGTGAATGCCAGGTTCAGCGATCTGCGCGCTGTGATGAACCTTGCCGGTGTGGATGCCGGCACCCCCGCTGGCACATTCCAGACCGCCAAGGTTTCGGGTAATCTGCGGGTAGCCGACACAGGCCAGACCCGATTGAAAAATGCACAGATCACGCTGGATCAGAACACGGTTTCTGGTGAAATCGTCATCAAACCCGCCGACCGCCCCTTGATTGAAGCCGCGCTCAGCGCAGGCATGCTGGACCTGAAAGCCTATACCGCGGACAACAGCACTGCTGCGGAATCAAGTGGTGACACCGGTTCGTCCGGCTGGTCGAAAGAGCCGATCCGCCTGCAAGGTCTGGACGCGGTGGATGCGGATGTGACGCTGACGGCAGCGGGCATTGATCTGGGTGTCAGCGCGCTTGGCAAAACCGATGTAACCGCGAAATTACGCGACGGGTTGCTGACCCTGAACCTGCGCGAAGTACGTGCCTTTGAGGGGGCGCTGTCTGGCACGATCAGCCTGCGCGGTGGCAATGCAGTGGCGTTTGACACCAATATTACCGCCCGCGATGTGCAGCTTGAACCCTTGCTGGGGCAATTGCTGGAAATGGACCGTCTTAGCGGGACGGGCACCACCCATCTGGCGCTGAACGGCAGTGGCGGCAGCTTGAACCAGATCATGACCTCGCTGTCTGGCAAGGGCGATGTGACCTTTGGCAACGGCGCGATCAAGGGCATTGATCTGGCCGCCATGATGCGCAACCTGAAATCGGCCTTTGGCGGGTTTGAGGGTGCAACCGAATTCACCAGTCTGGATGGCACGTTTTCCATGGAAAAAGGCGTGTTGCAAAACGTCGATCTGTCGCTGATCAGCCCTTTGTTCAAGGCCGCAGGCAAAGGGTCGGTCGATATAGGCGGGCAGGCGATGAACTATGTGGTGACGCCCACCACCCTGTCCAAAGACGCGGAATTTTCAGTGCCTGTGATCATTACAGGCCCGTGGAACAATCTGAAATTCCGCCCCGATCTGGATAAATTGCTGAACCTGTTGCTGGATGGAAAACTGAAGGACAATGAAGATGTTCAAAAGGCCAAGCAGAAGCTGGAAAATGTAAAAAACAAGCTGAAAGACCCTGAAGCAGCGTTGAAGGCCAAGCTGCAAAAAGAGCTGGCCAAAAAGAACGGGACTGCCGAACAGCCGAAATCCTTTGAGGAAACCGCCAAGGACAAGCTGGAAAACGAAGTCGGAAATGCCCTGCGTAAGCTGTTCGATTAACACTCAGATTTGGTTGCGGGCCTGAACGCGGGCCCGCCCCGTCACTTGTAGACCGGAGCGCGTTTTTGCATTTGCGCGGCGACGGTTTCCATCTGGTTGGGATAGCCGATGATTTTGGATTGCAGCGCACCTTCCAGCGCCAGCCCTTCTGATCCCGCAGTCCAGACCTGATCCACCAGCGCCTTGCTGCCCTGCACCGCTTCGGGGGAACGGGCGGCCAGATCGGCGGCCATTGCACGGGCCGCAGCGATAGGGTCTTCGGCGATCCAGGTGGTCAGGCCAAGGGACAAGGCTTCGTCCGCTTCAACCACACGGCCGGTCATGATTAGCTCTTTCGCCTGATCCGCGCGCATCAGTTGGGGCAGGGATTGGGTGATGCCCATATCGGGAATGATCCCCCATTTGGCCTCCATTATCGACATTCTGGCGCTTGGGGCCATAAAGCGGAAATCCGCAGCCAGCGCCAGTTGAATGCCGCCGCCAAAGGCCACGCCTTCAATCGCGGCAATCACGGGAACCTGCAATTCCTGCCAGACCACGGTGGGGCGCTGAAACCTGTTGCCGCGCCCGTTTTCGGGCGGGGTGGCTAACATCTCGCGCACCTGATCTATGGTGGCGGCAAATTCCATCAGGGCGCTGGTATCAATGCCCGCGCAAAAACAGCCGCCCGCGCCATAGATCACCACAGCGCGTACATCTGTGTTGGTTTTCAACGATTCCCCCGCCGCAGCGAGTTCATCGAAAAACTGCGTATCCAGTGCGTTTTTCTTTTCGGGGCGGTTCAGGCGCACCTCGGCGACGTGGTCCTTGATCCGGATTTCCAAGCGGTCATACATGCGGTCTCTCCCTAAAGCTGACGGCAGTTTGCGTCAAAACCCTGCCGCATAGAAGCCCCCTTTGCGGTGACGTGGCGTTTCGCAAAGGGGGCGCGAAAAACCTTGTGGATACGTCGCTTTTTGTCCTGACGGGCCTGTGGGTTCGGTCTAGAACCACAAAGAAGTTTTAGGAGCGGACCATGGCAATTCTTCTGGGCGTCGACACGGGTGGCACATACACCGATGCGGTTTTGATCCGCGGCGAGGATGAGGTGATCGCAACCGCGAAATCCCTGACCACCCGCCATGATCTGGCCGAGGGTGTTGGCAAAGCCGTGCAGGCGGTGCTGGCCCAATCGGGGGTTACGCCGGATCAGATTGCGCTGTCGTCCCTGTCAACAACGCTTGCCACCAATGCACTGGTTGAGGGGCAGGGCGCACGGGTCTGTCTGGTGTTTATCGGGTTCGGAGCCAAAGACATCGCCCGTCAGGGGCTGGATGAGGCCCTGCGCGGCGATCCGGTGATCTCGGTTGCGGGGGGGCACAGCCATGCGGGAACCGAAGCCGCGCCTTTTGACGCGGCGGCCCTGCGCCATGCTTTGGCGGGTTTGGACGGGGCGGTGTCGGGCTTTGCCATCGCCAGCCAGTTTGCCACCCGCAATCCTGCCCATGAAATTGCCGCCCGTGATATTATCCGCGCTGAAACCGGCGCACCTGTGACCTGTTCACACGAATTGTCCGCCAAGCTGGGCGGACCGAAACGGGCGATGACAGCGGTGCTGAATGCGCGGCTGATCGGGATGATCGACCATCTGATCGGGGCGACGGAAAGTTATCTGCAAACCATCGGGATCACGGCGCCCATGATGGTTGTACGCGGCGATGGTGCGTTGATTTCCGCTGAAATGGCGCGGGAACGGCCGATTGAAACCATCCTTTCTGGCCCTGCCGCCAGTATTGTGGGCGCGCGTTGGCTGACGCAGGAAAGTGATGCGCTGGTCAGTGACATTGGCGGCACAACTACCGACGTGGCTGTGTTGCGCGACGGACGTCCGATGATTGACCCGCAAGGCGCACAGGTGGGCGGGTTTCGCACTATGGTCGAGGCAGTTGCCATGCGCACAACAGGGCTTGGTGGCGACAGCGAAGTCCATCTGGAGCGGGATGGTCTGTCAGGCGGGCTGACCCTTGGCCCGCGCCGTGTGCTGCCGATTTCGCTGGCGGCGCAACAGTTTCCAGATGTGATCAAACGCGCGCTGGAGCAGCAGATTACCAAAGAACGGTTAAGCGAATACGATGGACGCTTTGTCGTGCCGATCCGCCATTCAGGGCATGTTCCCGATGGGCTGAGCGAGCGGGAATCCCGTGTGCTGGAGCGGCTTGGCGGACAGGCTTGGGAAATGGGAAAGTTGCTGACCAACCGGATGGAAGCCTCTGCCCTGACCAAACTGGTGGCGCGCGGGCTGGTGATGATTTCAGCGGTAACCCCTTCGGATGCGGCCCATGTTCTGGGCATTCTGGACAGTTGGGACGGTCAGGCCGCCCATGCGGCGCTGACCCTGTTTGCCCGCCAGCGCAACGGCGCAGGGATGCGCATTGCGCCGGATGCGGAAACCATCGCGCGCAGCATCATTGATCAGGTGACGCAACAAACCTGTGAAACCTTGCTGGAAGCTGCCTTTGGCGAGGATCAGACCGACTTCGAACTGCCCGCCGCACAACTGGCCCGCCATGTTCTGACCCGCTTTGGTACGCAGCATTATCGCGGTCTGGTGGCGCTGGATGTGGGGTTGAACCTGCCGGTGATCGGTCTTGGGGCATCAGCCCACAGCTATTACGGCGCGGTAGGGGAGCGGTTGTCCACGCGGATGATCCTGCCCGAACATGCAGGCGTCGCCAATGCCATTGGCGCGGTTGTGGGACAGGTGTCCATGCGCAAGTCGGGGCTGATCAGCAGCGCGGGTGAAAACCGCTACCGCGTGCATTTTCATGACGGACCCGAGGATTTCACCGAACTGGATGCCGCAATATCCGCCCTTGAAACCCACCTCAGCACCGCGGCCCTGGCTGATGCCAAAGCCTCCGGCGCCGAAGGCATTCGCGTGCGCACGGAAAACACCATGCGCAACGCAGAGGTTGAGGGGCGCAATGTCTTTGTCGAGGCTGAAATCACCGCCATCGCGTCAGGACGCCCCAGAATAGCAGGCTAGCTTGCAGCGCCGGATTTTTCAGTGTCCGACGGCTTGCTGTTCGTTTGCCCGGTGTCATCCTCTGGCGCGTCTTCCCCGTTTTTGTTCCCGTCCTTATCGTCGTCAGCAGGGGCTTCCACGATCTGGCTGAGGTTGGACAGGAAGCTGGTGTACAGATCCGTGTTCACCCGTCTGGCCCGATCCACATATTCGGCGTTTTTCTCATTCGGGATGTCCGGGTCCCACAGACCCGCCAGTTCCGCCAGCGCGTGGCGGTCGGCCTCAAAGAATTGCTCGCGGGCGCGTTCGGCCTCGAACTCTGGCCAGCCCATGCCTTGCAGCATGTATTTCCCCGCCCGCAAGGCGCTGTCGAAACTTTCGCGCACGATTTCATCCGCACCCGCGCGGTACAGGCGGTAGACATGGTCGCGGTCATAGGCACGCGCGATGATGTAAAGGTCGGGGCGCTCTCGGCGGGCGTGTTCCACCAGTTTGATGGCGGCGGCCTGATCATCCACAGCAACCACCAGAATTTTCGCTTCCATCAACCCCGCTGAATGCATCAGATCAGGGCGCGTCGGGTCACCGAAATAGCCCTTTACCCCAAAACGCCGCATGGCGTCGATCTGGGCGATTTGGCGGTCGATCACCACGGTTTTGATGCCCGTAGCCAGCGCCAGCCGGTTGACGATCTGCCCGAAACGCCCGATGCCCACGATGATCACCGTGCCTTGCTCGTCGATTTCATCCTCTTCGTGGTGTTGGGCGTCATCTACCATTTTATGGGTCAAACGGTCGTAAACGATGAACAGCAAGGGGGTCAGCAACATGGACAGGGCCACGATCAGCGACAGTTGTTGGGACAGGGTATAGGGGATCACATTGGTTTGCACCGTGGTCGACAACATGACAAAGCCGAACTCGCCCGCTTGGGCCAGTGACAGGACAAACAGCCATTGATTGCGGCCTTTCAGTTTGAACAAGACGCTTAGCCCCGCCAAAATCAGGCCTTTGATCAGCATCACCGTCAGGGTCATACCAAGGATCACCGCCAGATTGGCCCAAAGCACATTGAAATTGATCCCTGCGCCCACGGTAATGAAAAACAACCCCAAAAGCAGGCCCTTGAAAGGTTCAATGTCGCTTTCCAACTCGTGGCGGAATTCAGAGTTGGCAAGTACAACACCCGCCAGAAACGTACCCAAAGCAGGGGAGAGCCCCACCATGGTCATCAACAACGCCGTGCCCAATACCAACAATAAGGCGATGGCTGTGAAAATCTCGGGCAGACGAGAGCGCGCCACATAGCGAAAGATCGGCCGTGTGCAGTAAACCCCGAACAGGATCACCAGTCCCACAGCGCCTAATGTTACCAAGGTAACGCCCCAACCCGGCAGACCCTCGATCAGGGACATAGTGGCGTGGGTGTCCTTGCCGTGGCTGGCGAAATTCTTGAAATCCCCCACAGCCAGCAGCGGGATCAGGGCCAGCATCGGGATGACGGCAATGTCCTGCGTCAGCAGTACCGAAAACGCTGACCGCCCGCCTTGGGTTTGCATCAGTTGCTTTTCATTCAGGGTCTGTACCACGATCGCGGTGGAGGACAGGGCAAAGGTCAGCCCGATTGCCAAGGCAATATACCACGGCTGGCCAAACAGGCTAAAGGCGGCGGTAATCGCCAGCGTGGTCAAGGACACCTGCAAGCCCCCCAGCCCGATCAGGCGATGGCGCATGTCCCACAGCGCGCGGGGTTCCAGCTCCAGTCCGACGATAAACAGCATCATCACCACACCGAATTCCGCAAAGTGTTGCAGGTCTTTTGCTTCGTTTCCGATCAGCCCCGTCAGCGGCCCGATCACCACCCCTGCAATCAGATACCCCAGAACCGAACCCAGCCCGGCCCGTTTCGCCAAAGGCACCGCAATCACTGCTGCTGCCAGATAAATAGAGGCCTGAAGAAGAAAACTTTCCATGGAAATCCTGTTTGGGTCTTGAGTTTGTGCAAGGGTATTCGCTTTGGAAAGCCAGACAAGGGCTAATGCCTGGATAAATGCAGGAATTGCCTGGGGTTCCGCGATATTTCGCCCGCGCTGCGCGGCTGTCAGCCGAAAGTCGAAAATTCGTCTTGGGGTTGTTACAAATAGCGTTTATGAAAGTTGAAACTTACTTTCGGAAAAGCGGAAAATATGACTTTGCCAAATATGCACGACGCCGAACCCATTCCTGCCGCCGCACAGGCAGAAATCGAACGTCTTTTGCAAACGGGGGATTTGTTCCGCTACACCGCTTCTGAAAATGCGCCTGTGACCTTGCTGGAACAGGAATTCGCGGCAGCATTGGGGACGAAATACGCGCTGGCGGTATCCAGTTGCTCGGCGGCCTTGTTCCTGAGCCTTAAAGCGCTGGATTTGCCGCGGGATGCGCGGGTCCTGATCCCGGGGTTCACCTTTGCGGCGGTGCCCTCGGCTGTGATCCACGCGGATTGTGTGCCTGTTCTGTGCGAGGTGGGTGAAAACTATCGCGTTGATCTGGCGGATTTTGAACAGCGTCTGGACGACGACATCGCCGCTGTGATCGTCAGCCACATGCGCGGACATACATCCGATATGGACGCGATCATGGCGCTGTGTGATGCCCGTGATATTCCCGTGGTCGAAGACGCGGCCCATTCCCTTGGCACCACGTGGAAGGGGCGTAATATCGGCACCATCGGGCGTGTGGGGTGCTTTTCCTTCCAAAGTTACAAGCTGATCAATGCGGGTGAGGGGGGTATCCTGATCACGGACGACGCCGATCTGGTGGCCCGCGCCGTCATCATGTCGGGCGCCTATGAACACAACTGGAAGAAACACGGCCACCTGACCAATGCTTTCGCGCGCTGGCAGAATAAGCTGCCGCTGTATAATCTGCGTCTGTCCAATCTGTCGGCCGCCATCATCCGCCCGCAAATCGCTGAAATCCCCCGCCGTGTGGCCGATGGGCGGCGCAATCACGACAGGCTGGCCGCTGCGCTGAATGCCACGCCGTGGTTGCAGGTGCCTGATGCGCTGAACGGTGAAGTCCGTGCGCCCGACAGCATCCAGTTCAACCTGTGTAATCTGCCCGATGCGGAGTGCGAGGCTTTTGTCCATGAAGCTGGCCGTTTGGGCGTCAAGGTGCAACTGTTCGGCCTGTCGCGCGACAACGCCCGCGCCTTTTGGAACTGGCAATTCCTGCCCGAACAACGCGAGCTGCCAAAAACCCGTGCCATGCTGATGCGCGCCTGCGATGTGCGCCTGCCTGCACGTCTGAGCGAAGCCGAAGTGGATGCCGTTGCCCAAGCGATCGTTCAGGCTGCGGAAAACAGCTTTACCCAGCCCCGCGCTTTTGGCACCTGATCCAGAACAGGCAAATCAGGCCCCACCCGTGTTTTCCGACTTGCGCTCTTGCGGGGGGCGGGTCAAAACGCGGGTATGGTTTCTGTGAATAAACCCCTTCTGACGGTTCTCCTCCTGTGGTTTGCAGGCTTGGGGGCCGCTGCGCAATTCGCCAAATTCTCGCTGGTCTTCGCAGACCTTTCTGCCTTTTACAGCAGCTCGGGGGCTGGATCGCTGCTGGGGTTTCTGGTGTCTGGCATCAGCTTGCTCGGGATTGCTTTCGGCCTTGCCGCCGGTGTGATTGTGGCCCGTTACGGCGTGCGCCGCCTACTGATCGCGGGAATGCTTCTGGGCGCCGTTGTGTCCGTTATTCAGGCCACATTGCCCGCGCTGGAATGGATGCTGGCCGTGCGCCTGATCGAAGGTGCATCCCATTTGGTGGTGGTGGTTGCCGCCCCGACCCTGATTTCGCAAATCACCAAACCCCAGTTCCAACCCCTCGCCATGAGCCTGTGGAGCACGTTTTTCGGCGTTGCCTACGCTTTGACCGCTTGGTTCGGCACACCGCTTGTGGCCCATTTCGGCATTACCAGCCTGTTCTGGGTCCATGCGATCTGGATGCTGGGAATGGCCGCGGCGCTTTGGGCCGTTCTGCCCGCTGACGAGTTCCCGCCACGCACCCGAACCGAAGGCCTGTTACGCCAACACCTGACCATCTATAGCGACCCTGCGAAATCTGCACCCGGTCTTGCGTGGCTGTGTTACACGCTGACCTTTGTGGCGATCCTGACGGTTATCCCGCCGTTCATTGCCCCTGAAAGCCGCACACTTGTGCTGGGGATCATGCCCCTTGCGGGTATTTGCGTGTCCATGACGCTGGGCGTGGTGCTGCAACGCTGGATGTCGGCTGTAACCGTGGTGGTCCTTGGCTTTTCCGCTGCGGCGCTCGCCACCGTGTGTTTTGCGATTTCAGACGGGAATCCGGTCTTTGCGGTGCTGCTGTTTGCCTCGCTCGGCTTGGTGCAGGGGGCCAATTTTTCAGCCATCCCGGCCCTGAACTCCACGGCTGAAGGCCGCGCCCATGCCCAAGGGGCTGTGGCGCAAATGGGCAACCTTGGCAATACTTTGGGCACTCCGGTTGTGCTTGCGATGATCGGCTGGCTGGGGTTCAACGGCCTGATAGTCTTTTCGCTGCTGGCTTACGGCGCCGGTATCACGGTTCATCTGGGACTTGCCCGCAAACGGGCCGGACGCATGCCGGTCTAGAGCGTCGTCAGAACCTGAATACCTGACGCCCGACGGCGCGGAGCTGTCCGGCCTTAGCCCACAGGCAGCCCTGCATCTTTCTTCAACTGCTCCATCACAATCTTGGTCTGCACCCGCGCCACGGCTTCATGGGGTAGGAACACATCATGCACCAGTGTATTCAGTGCCGCCAGCGACGGGCAATAAACCCGCAACATGTAATCCGCCTCACCTGTCAGGGTCCAAAGGCTCACCACTTCGGGGCGATCTTGCGCCAGACGCTGGAATTCCCGCGCGTTTGTCGGTGTGTGGCCTGACATGGAAACCTGCACAAACGCCTGAACCGACAGCCCCAGTTTGGTGGCGTTCAGGACCGCATGATAGCCGATAATATAGCCCTCGGACTCCAGTCTTTGACGTCTGCGTCCGATCTGGCTGGCCGACATGTTCAGCCGTTCCGACAACTGTTGCGCGGTGGCTGTGGCATTTTCCTGAAGTGCAGAGAGTAGGCGCAGGTCGGTGGAATCAAGCATGATGTTTTGCCTTTATGCATGTTTCAAGCACGATATTGGCGGTATCCGCGTCAAACAATCAAAAAATCAGCAAAGCCCCCCCGATTATGCGCACTTTTTGCGCGCATCTCGGGATATGATGCACGAAACACGCAACACCAACCGGAGGTTTCCCATGGGCCCGTTTCCACATGACGCACCAAAGTCTACCATTTCTGATATAAACCCGGCAGGCACCGACGGTTTCGAATTCGTCGAATTCGCCCACCGCGACCCCGAAGAACTGCGCAAGCTGTTCATCAAGATGGGCTATGAACATACTGCTACCCACAAGACCAAAGCGATCGAGCTGTGGCAGCAGGGCGACATTACCTATGTTCTGAACGCCGAGCCCGGCTCTTTCGGTATGCGCTTTGTGGATGATCACGGCCCTTGCGCGCCTTCTATGGCGTGGCGGGTTGTGCATGCGCAGCATGCCCATGACCACGCGGTCAAGCTGGGTGCGGAATCCTACACAGGCGATGACAAATGTCTCGACGTGCCTGCGGTTGTCGGCATCGGCGGATCGCTTTTGTATTTCGTAGACACCTACGGCGAGGGTGAAAATGCCTATGCCGATGAATTCGACTTCCACATCACCGACAAACCCGAAGGTGTCGGGTTCTACTACCTCGACCACCTGACCCATAACGTGATCCGCGGCAACATGGACACATGGTACGCATTTTACCGCGACACGTTCAATTTCCGCGAAATCCGCTTCTTTGACATCGCGGGTAAGGTAACAGGGCTGACCTCCCGCGCGCTGACCTCTCCTTGCGGGCGCATTCGCATTCCGATCAACGAAAGTGCGGATGACAAATCCCAGATCGAAGAATACCTGCGCGAATATAAAGGCGAAGGCATCCAGCATATCGCTGTAGCAGCCAAAGACATTTACGTCGCAACCGACGAGATCCACGGCCGTGGTCTGGAGTTCATGCCACCGCCACCGCCGATGTATTACAAAATGTCCCACAATCGGGTTGCGGGCCATGAAGAGCCAATCGAGCGTATGGAAAAACACGGTATCCTGATCGACGGTGAAGGTGTGGTTGACGGCGGCGAAACCCGCATCCTGCTGCAAATCTTCTCTAAGACTGTAATCGGGCCGATCTTCTTTGAATTTATCCAGCGCAAGGGCGACGACGGCTTTGGCGAAGGCAATTTCAAAGCTCTGTTCGAAAGCATTGAGGCTGACCAGATCGAACGCGGCGTGATTCAAGCTGCGGAATAACCTGTAATATGACACTGGATTGGAACGATTTTCCCGACGCGCCAGCCGCCGGCACACCTCTTTGCGCAGACTCTATTCTGGGCAAAGGGGTGACTGCGCTGACGCTGGGTGAGTTCCCGGTTCTGGTAATAAAAGACGATGGGGGCACGCGGGCTTTTGTGAATGCCTGCCCCCATCAGTTCCTACCGCTCGACAGTCGCGGCGATGTTTTGGGCGCAGATGGCACGCGGCTGATATGCACCAATCACGACGCGGTTTTTGACGCACAGACAGGGCAGGGGGTGTCCGGCTTCGGATTGAATTGCGCGCTTAGCCCGATCCCTTTGAAACAGCACGGTGCCGATTGGGTGATTGACGGATAAGCCGTGCAGTCACTGGCCTGTTTCTCCCGGTCGTTAAAATTTATCTAAAACCAGCATGATTTTTTCGGGCCTCCCCGAGAGTTTGAGCTATGTCCACTGCGACGGAGCCATAAAATAACTGGTTTTATGGCATCAAACAGGTATCATCTTTGAAATGGGGTTGCACAGGCAAGGTAATGGACGGGACTAAGTCGCAGGAGCAACAGTTTTCACAACAGACGACCTCCCCTTTGGTGGGCATGCAGATCATCACTGCGACGGGTGAGGTGTTCAATCACGTGGATCAAAACGAACCCATGTGGGCTGGCGAAGGGGATCGCGTGGTGCGCGTGCCCGTGGCCTTTGCCGCCCCATTTCAAAAGCCCCCCCATGTAACGGTTGGCATTTCGGGGATGGATGCGTCCCATGCCCAAAACCTGCGATTTAACATCGCCGCCGATAACATTACCCGCGAAGGTTTCGTCCTTACATTTGTAACGTGGGACGACACAAAAATCGCCCGTGCATCCGCCAGTTGGTCGGCTATCGGTTCCGCTGTTCCCGTCAGTGCCTTGCGGCGCGGCGGAAACGTTTAGCGGCAGGTTTTATCGGCCATTGCGCCAAAGGCTTTGTAGCGCAGCCAGAATCGTTCTTTGTTTTTATCGTCGGACTGGCGGGTTTCCTGTGCCAGATCGGGGTTTTTAAAGAATTTCGCCGCCAGATGCTGATCTGTTCGGGTCAACTGGCTGTTTGCCACTTTCTGAATGCAGACACAGAGGCTTGCAGCCACGCGCCGTTCGGATGATTTGCAAGCCCGCTCGATTTTTCCAGCAGCCGCAGGGGATGCCAGAAGGGCGATAGAGATCGCCGTTAGAATATGTTTCATTACCACCTCAATATGGCGCATTTGGCGCTCGTTAACGGGTATTTTGCCAGAAAAGCTGGATTGAGGCAAGTTTGCCGTGCGCCAAGGTCCAGGACTGCGACATTTATTCTGACAGCTAATATGAGGGCGGGTTGGCGGCAGGGTAGGGGATACGGCCCTGAAAGGCGCTTTTGTTCGCTCGCATACAATGTTTGAAAAACGCAAGCGAAACAGGTGGGATTCGTTCAATCCCCATTGACCAAACCCCGCTTTCCATCCATATCCAAAACCATGACAGACCTATCAAAAATCCGCAATTTCGCCATTGTAGCCCATATCGACCACGGCAAATCCACGCTGGCGGATCGGCTTATTCAATCCACTGGCACCGTGGCCGATCGTGACATGAAAGAGCAGATGCTCGACGCGATGGATATCGAACGGGAACGGGGTATTACCATCAAGGCAAACTCGGTTCGGATCGAGTATACGGCGCTGGACGGCGAACATTACGTTTTGAACCTGATCGACACCCCCGGCCACGTGGATTTCGCCTATGAGGTCTCCCGCTCCATGCGTGCGGTTGAAGGCTCTCTTTTGGTGGTGGATTCCACCCAAGGGGTCGAGGCGCAAACGCTGGCCAACGTCTATCAAGCGATTGAAGCGAACCATGAAATTGTGCCTGTCCTGAATAAAATCGACCTTCCCGCGTCAGAGCCGGAACGGGTCTGTGAACAGATCGAAGACGTGATCGGCATTGACGCGTCAGAAGCGATTTTGGTCTCTGCGAAATCGGGTATCGGTATCCCTGATGTTCTAGAAGCTATTGTCACCCGCCTGCCTGCGCCGAAAGGCAATCCCGATGCGCCGCTTAAGGCGATGCTGGTGGACAGTTGGTATGATGCCTATCTTGGCGTTGTCGTACTTGTGCGCGTGATTGACGGCTTCCTTCGTAAAGGCGACAGGGTTCGCATGATGGCCTCCAACACAGTGCATCTGGTGGATCGGGTCGGTGTCTTCCGTCCGCAGATGGATAATATTGACGTGCTCGGCCCCGGGGAAATGGGGTTTCTTACGGGGTCAATCAAACAGGTGCGCGACACAAAAGTCGGCGATACGATTACCTCCGAGAAAAAGGGCTGCGAAGCCCCGCTTCCCGGTTTTGCACCCAGCCAACCCGTTGTTTTCTGCGGATTGTTCCCCGTGGACAATGCCGAATTCGAAGATCTGCGTGAAGCGATTTCAAAGCTTTCTTTGAATGATGCGTCTTTCAGTACGGAAATGGAAACCTCTGCCGCGCTGGGCTTCGGCTTCCGCTGCGGGTTCCTGGGGTTGTTGCACCTTGAAGTGATCCGCGACCGTCTGGAGCGGGAATATGATATTGAGCTGATCACTACGGCGCCGAGTGTGATTTATCACATCCACATGCGGGACGGCACCATAACCGAATTGCACAATCCGGCTGACATGCCCGATCTGACCCATGTGGACCATATCGAAGAACCCCGCATTAAGGCGACGATCCTTGTGCCGGATGAATATCTGGGTGACGTTCTGAAACTGTGTCAGGACCGCCGTGGTATCCAGTTGGACCTGACCTATGCAGGCACACGGGCGATGGTTGTTTATGACCTTCCGTTGAATGAAGTGGTGTTCGACTTTTATGATCGTCTGAAATCCGTAACAAAAGGTTACGCCAGCTTCGATTATCAAATGGAAGGCTATCGCACCGACAAACTGGTGAAGATGCAAATTCTGGTGAACGAAGAACCTGTGGACGCCCTGTCCACCATGGTTCACGCTGATCGCGCTGAAACGCGAGGGCGGGCTATGGTTGAAAAGCTGAAGGATCTGATCCCGCAGCATATGTTCAAAATCCCGATCCAGGCCGCCATCGGGGGCCGGATTATCGCGCGCGAAACCTTATCCGCACTGCGCAAAGACGTGACGGCCAAATGTTATGGCGGTGATGTTTCCCGTAAACGCAAACTTCTGGACAAGCAAAAGGCCGGTAAGAAGAAAATGCGTCAATTCGGCAAAGTAGACATCCCGCAAGAGGCGTTTATCTCTGCACTGAAGATGGACGGCTAGGCCAGATTTCGAACAATTACTCACGGCGCTTTGGTTTTGTAGCGCCATGAAACAGGACTTTTCGAACAAAAGGGCGTAGAAATCTCTACGCCCTTCATTCTGTCAACGGCTTTTAAATAAAATTGCCATCATCCATCATATCACTGCGGGTGACGTCTTCGATCAGAACTTTGATATCGTCATAGCTTAGCAAAACATCTCCGCCTTTTTTGATGAATTTGATCTCATCCATGTCAGCGCCTGCCATATTGATCCGGTCTTGACCCAATTGGAAATCCTTGATGGTGTCTTTCCCGTCGCCAGCTTTAAAGACGAAAACATCCGCGCCTTTGTTGCCCCACAGCTTGTCATTGCCGCCGCCGCCAAAGACCTTGTCCCTGCCACCGCCGCCTTTCACCACATCCGCGCCGCCGCCGCCCTTTAGCACGTCATTGCCGGAACCGCCCTCCAGCTTGTCACGTCCGATGCCACCATTTAGCGCGTCTTTGCCGGCTCCGGAGCGTAGAATGTCGTTGCCGTCGCCGCCGAAAACCTTGTCATTTCCCGCCAGTCCCAGCAGTTTGTCATTGCCGCCCCCGCCAGAAAGATAATCGTCAAATGCCGTGCCTGTCAGGGTTTCGGCGCTATTGTCGCCGTCAAGGCGGATGCCGCTGTCAACAGGATCGCCGTTGAGGGCTGCAATCAGATCGGTCCCCGGGCCGAACCCCGCCAGATGTTCGCGGATGACGTCAAACCCTTCGGTGATAAGGGAAAGATCGCCACTGATGAATTCTTCCAAAACGCCGATCGCTGCGTTGATTTCGGCTGTTCCAAGGCCAAGGCTGCTCATCTGGCTGCGGATTGTCGGCAGGATGGCCGAGATGAAAGACCAGTCAAAAGAGCCGAGCGCCGTTTCCACGGAATCGAGCAAGGTGAGGTAGTTTCCAACCGTCATTTTAGAAATATTGGACCAGTTGAAGCCGTTGATCAGGTCTTGGCTACCAGAAAAAGCGACAAGACTGCTGACATATTCAGCCCAGGTTTCCAAGTCTTTTGGATTGGTAAGAAGCACGCTGTAATCCTTTCAGTGAAATAAAACCGTTGAATGGACGGAAATTTGCCGCCAATTCTGCGACCGTGCAAGTTATTTTTGTGGGTAATTTGCGTGAATAAACCGAAAATTTAGACTTTCATGGGATGGTGAACACCATGGGTTGTGTTTTGGCTGCTGCGGGCTTGTTGGCAAAGGGGGATATCTGGTACAGCGGCGCTGATCCAACAAAAGGCTTGCCAAAATGTCTTGCGCCCTGTGCCAATCAAACGATGCTGTCAGCCCCTTCGGGGTGCCACGGGACGGTGTCTATTCGAATGTCGATCTCTGCGCTGTTTGCACGGCGCAGCAAACGGGCGAGCCTGATCCGAACCACTGGCGCTGCCTGTCGAATTCCATGTGGTCGGAAGATGCCGCAACGCAGGTTCTGGCCTATCGCATGTTGTCTCGACTGGAGTCCGAAGATTGGGCCCGTGATCTGAAAGAGATGCTGTATCTGGATGAAGAAACACTGGCTTGGGCTGAATCCGGTGTGATCCGCGATACCGGCCACCGCGACAGCAACGGGGTTTCGTTGGCCAATGGCGATACGGTTGTTCTGATCAAAGACCTGCCCGTCAAAGGCGGCGGTTTTACTGCCAAACGGGGCACTGCTGTGCGCGGGATTTCTTTGGTACTGGACAATCCCGCTCATATCGAAGGGCGCGTCGAAGGCCAGCGCATCGTGATCCTGACGGCATTTGTGAAAAAGAAATAGCTTTGAAACTGAAGCGTGCTGACAGAAAATCGGGTGGTCTTTACCGATAATTTACTGATTTTCGGTTAGCTGGGGCATGATCAGATTTCTGTGCCTTACCGTGCTTACCCTGTTGGTTGCCTGCACCACACCTTCGCCTGATTATATCTGGGCGGATGCACCATCAAAAACGGTGCAGGTGCGGGATAACGTTTTTAAAGTTTACTATTTGGCCAGTCATGCACAGGCGATACGGGAAACCCCAAACTCCCATGCGCCTGTGACCTTGTTGCAGGCACAGGCGCTGGTGGCTATTGCACGGGTGACGGGGTGTCGTGTGCTGCGCCAAACGGTGGTCGGCGGTGCGGTTCGCACGGATGCCCGCATCAATTGCGATACAGGCTAGCCCCGTGCGAAAGCGTTTGATCAGGCCCAGAAGGCCTGACTTTTGCGCTGGGTAAAGATGAAAATACAGCTCAGCAATACAAGCAATGCCGGGATGCCACCTTGTAGGGGTGTGTAGGCAATGTGAAAATAAACCGCACCAGCCATGATGATCGCAATGCCCAGGGCTGCCAGGGCTTGCAGGCGTGGCAACCAAATTCCAACCGCGCCAGCCAGTTCGCATGCGCCAATGAAATAGCCAAACCAGCTTGGCAGCCCCATCATCGGGAATGCGCCAAGCATGGCCGGATTGCCGCTAACCTTACCATACCCGCCCATTAACATCATAAGCGAGACGAGCACAGACAGGCCCAAGGTAACATATTTCAACATTTGAATTCTCCTTCAGTTTGCGGCTGTCTAGCAAAGTTTTGTCCGTAAAATGATCTGTTTTTTCCTACAGCAGTGTTGCTGGTTTGCGAACAATCGGCAGCTTGCGTCGGGTGATCCGGGCCGGGATGTACAGCATTTCCCAAAGGCGTGTTGAGAATCAGGCGAGGGGGCATTATCGTCGATGTATCCTTTGGGGGGATATGTTTGTGAGTGATAAAGTTATTGATGCGGCAGAAGCCGAAATCGACGCCATGGTGTCGGATAAATTCAGTTTCCGTAAAGGAACGTTATTGGCCAAACTGCGCCGCGCGGGGCGTCGGTTGCCCAAAGGCGTCGCTGCGGATGTGGCTTATTTGGAGGCCGCGCGCCGTCGTACTGCCCATCCGCGCCGTCGCGGACAGGTGGACCGCAAACGGGTGGATGCGATTGTGTCCAGTCAGCGCAAAGCCTTTGATCGCGTTGATATTGCTCGGGATAAATCCCGCGAACGGATCAACTGGCTGGGCGTTCTTGTACTGAACCTGATGTTATTCGGTGTGGTTTATTTCGCGCTGCTAAAATGGCTCGGGGCTATTTAAAACTGCTCTGAAAATGCCGCCATCCCCCGCACAGACCCATGATCTAAGCGGGGAATGACTTGTTTACGACACGGCCTTAATGGGCCGGGCGAATGAATGTGCCGTTGCGCAATTCCTTGAAGGCCTGTTGCAGTTCGGCCTGTGTGTTCATCACAATCGGGCCGTGCCACGCCACGGGTTCCTCAATCGGTTTGCCCGAGATGAGAAGAAAGCGGATGCCTTCCTCACCTGCTTGCACCGTCACACTGTCGCCGGTATCGAATTTCACCAAAGTGCGATTGCCAGACATATCGCGGATGTTGACCTCTTCGCCCATCACCTCTTTTTCCAGCAAAACCCCCGTCGGCGCAGAGGCTCCGGCAAAAACACCAGCCCCTTCGAAAACATAGGCAAAGGCCCGGCGATAGGTGTCTACGGGCAGGGTCTTTTTTACGCCTGCAGGCACATAGACGTCCAGATATTGCGGGTCAGCGGCGATGCCATCCACAGGGCCGGTTTTCCCCCAGAAACTGCCGACAATCACTTTGACGCGGGTGCCGTCATCCTCGAGTATCTCGGGAATTTCCTTGGCCTGCACATCCTGATAGCGCGGATCGGTCATTTTCAGGTCTTTGGGCAAATTCGCCCAAAGCTGGAACCCGTGCATCTGCCCGTTGGCGTTGCCGCGCGGCATTTCCTGATGCAGGATTCCCGAACCGGACGTCATCCACTGCACATCGCCTGCCGCCAGTTTGCCCTCATTGCCAAGGCTGTCGGCATGATCCACCTCACCCGAAAGAACATAGGTGATGGTTTCGATGCCACGGTGGGGATGCCATGGAAAACCCTGCGCGTAATGGGACGGAATTTCGTTGCGGAAATCGTCAAACAGCAGGAACGGGTCAAGTTCGGTCGGGTCGTTGAACCCGAAAGCACGATGCAGATGAACGCCGGCGCCTTCCATAGTGGGTTGGGCCTGACTGGTGGATTTTACGGGTCGGATTGACATGGTCATGACTCCTTTGTGAAACCTGTTTGATGTCAATTTAGGGATTTGCAGCCTGTTCGCCAAGCGGCCCTAATGCAAAGCAGTGTTCGTCCGAGCGCAACGATGGGCTGAAAATTGAATGAAACCGACGTCACTTTACCAAGAAAACACAGGCTCTGTCGCAGACAGGCTATCCTTTCGGGGCGCAACAGCTTGTGATGGACACAGAACCAAAACACAGGGCAGGGCACATGAAAGTCGGATTTATCGGTCTGGGAAACGTCGGGCACAAGCTGGCAGGCAGTCTGCTGCGCAATGGTGTGGAATTAACCGTGTTGGATTTGAACCCTGCGCTGATGGAGGCAATGTTGGCAAAAGGCGCAAAAGCGGCGGGGTCAGCGGGTGAACTTATGCAGGTTTCGGACGCGGTGATCACCTGTCTGCCGTCACCCGCTGCGTCCGACAATGTGTTGCAGGAGATGTTGCCTTACGTGGGCGCAGGTAAAATCTGGATGGAAATGTCCACCACCGATCAGGCTGAGGCAGAGCGGCTGGGCGGGCAGGTGATCGCAGCGGGAGGGGCGGCGGTGGATTGCCCCGTGTCAGGCGGGTGCCACCGTGCGGATACGGGAAATATCGCCATTTTCGCAGGCTGTGATCGCACCACCTTTGACAGGGTTCTGCCTTTGCTAACGATCATGGGACGGCGGATTCTGCATACGGGACCGCTCGGTTCGGCCTCGATGTTGAAGGTGCTGACGAATTATCTGGCTACCGTTCATCTGGTTGCCAACGCAGAGGCACTGGTCACGGCAAAGGCGGCGGGAATGGACCTGAACACCACTTATGAAGCGATCCGCATCAGTTCGGGGAACTCTTTTTCCCATGAAACCGAAAGCCAGGTGATCCTGAACGGCTCGCGGGATATTTCCTTTACCATGGACCTTGTGAAAAAGGACATTGGCTTGTTTCAACAGATCGCAGAGCGCAACAATGTGCCGCTTGAAATTTCTCCGCTGCTGGGGCGGATATTCGACGATGGTATCGCCAGATACGGCGCGCGCGAACTGTCCCCCAACATCATCAAACGTCTGGAGCAGGCAACGGGGCTGTCAATTCTGGCCCCCGGTTTTCCACCCGAAATGACCGATGATGAACCCGAAGAAGCCGGATACGAAGTGGTGCCAAAGGGCAGGTGATTACAGGTTTACACCGCTTTCACGCTGTTCCTTGCCTGTTGCGGCGCGGGCCAACTTCCCGCTGGTCAAGGGCAGGGGATTTGGCCTAAAATGCGCCATGGATAATGTAATCGCAAGTTTGGAACCTTCACTGGGGCGGCGCTGGTTCGGGGCCCTGTCTTTGGGCGCACTCGGGGTGGTGTTGATCCTTGCTGCCTTTGTGCAACCCCCTGAAATCTGGTGGTTAAAACTGCTGACACCGCTTTTGGGGATATTGTTTATCTGGCAGGCGCAATGGAATCTGCGGGTGACGGCAACCGGTTTGTTTCTGACCCGTCAGGGGTTGTTTGACGGGCAGGGGACGTTGATCTGCGCGCTCTATAACATGCGCGAAGTGGATCGCGGCGTGTTTGCCTTCAAGCCGTCCAACGGCTTTCTTGTGCGACTGGTAGAGCCGGAACCGAAGGGGTGGGCACCTGGTCTCTACTGGCGCTTGGGCAAGCGGTTGGGCATTGGCGGCGCGACCCATCCAGCCCAGAATAAAGCCATGGCCGAAGCGATTGAAATGCTGATCATGGAACGGGTGATGGGGCCGGAACTGGCCTGAATTCTCTCTCCTGTTCCGATAAAGAAAAGGCTGCACGTTAATCTCGCGCAGCCTTTTGCATTTTATAACAGGATCTTACAGCCCTTTGGCACGGTAGCTGCTGGCCACTTTGCCGATAGACACCAGATAGGCTGCGGTGCGCAGATCGGTGACGTCATCGCGTTCGTGCCAGACTTCGCGCATGGATTGATAGGCCCCGCGCATGGTGTCCTCTAGGCCGGAGCGCACCAGTTCCAACTCTCCAGCACCGTGCAGATAGCGTTGTTTGAACGTGTCCGACAGCTTTTGCCCCGAAACAGATTCCAGCTCGGTGATCAGCAGGCGGTGGCGTTCTTCTTCCTGACGGCGCTGCATCCGGCCAAAGCGGATGTGGCTCAGGTTTTTGACCCACTCAAAGTAAGACACCGTCACACCACCCGCGTTGGCATACATGTCTGGAATGATAACACAGCCTTTTTTGCGCAGGATTTTATCGGCACCCGATGTGATCGGCCCGTTGGCGGCCTCAATAATCAGCGGGGCTTTGATATGTGCCGCATTGGTCAGATTGATGACCCCTTCCATGGCGGCCGGTATCAGGATGTCGGCCTTCATTTCCATGATGGGGGCGCCTGGTTCATGCCAGTCACCACCTGAATAGTCTTTGGTGCTGCCTGTGGCCATAATATGCTGCTTCAGTTCTTCGATGTTGATGCCGTCTTTGTTGGTGATACAGCCGTCAAACTCCAGCACGCCGACCACTTTGGCGCCGTCCTCTTCAGACAGGAATTTGGCAGCGTGATAGCCCACATTCCCCAAGCCCTGAACAATCACGCGCTTTCCGTCGAGCGTGCCTTCCAGTCCGGCGATTTTCATGTCTTCGGGGTGGCGGAAGAACTCTTGCAAGGCATATTGAACACCGCGCCCCGTTGCTTCTGTGCGCCCTTGGATACCGCCACCGCTGATCGGCTTACCCGTTACACAGGCGCGCGCATTGATGTCTGTCGTGTTCATCCGTGCATATTGATCGGCAATCCACGCCATTTCCCGCTCGCCTGTGCCCATGTCGGGAGCGGGCACATTTTGCGACGGATGGATCAACGAGCGTTTGATCAGCTCATAGGCGAAACGGCGGGTGATCCGTTCCAATTCGTCCTCATCCCACTCTCTCGGGTCTATGCACAACCCGCCTTTTGATCCGCCAAAAGGCGCGTCTACAAGCGCACATTTGTAGGTCATCAAGGCGGCCAGCGCCTCGACTTCATCCTGATTGACCGACATCGCATAGCGAATGCCGCCTTTTACAGGCTCCATATGTTCGGAATGAACCGAGCGATAGCCCGTGAACGTCTGGATATCGCCGCGCAACCGGACGCCAAAGCGCACAGTATAGGTCGCGTTACACACTTTGATTTTTTCCACCAAACCGGGCGGCAGGTCCATCAAGCGCACGGCGCGATTGAACATGATATTGGTGGATTCGCGGAAACTCGGCTCAGCTTTGCGTGACATGTGCGTCCCTGTAGATTGGTGAAACCTGTGCTGCCACGCTTTGATTTGGTTTATGCGGCGTGGCCTGTCCATAAGGGCAGAATGTCGCACAAAGGGCAACCGTGTTTTGCCGAAATTTTAGGCATTTTGTGAGCGAAGAACCCAATTCCCGAATCCAAAGCAAAAAGCCGCGCCCTGATTTCCATTTTCCCCAAATATCCCCGCCGGAGGCCCCAAACCAGCCAGAACCCCGAACCTCTCAGTCCGTCCCGACAAAGCCCACAATTCACTTTCACAAACGAAAAAGAGGCAGGAAAACCCGCCTCTTGATCACGTTTAACAGAAAGGTCTGAACCTTATCCGCCCGAGCTTTATCCGCTCGGGTCTAACCCACCCAAGCGTTACACAGCCGAGCGTTACCCGTTGTAGGATTTCGCTGCGCGTTTCCGCTCATGGGGGTCCAGATGGATTTTGCGCAACCGGATCGCGTTTGGCGTTACTTCAACCAGCTCGTCTGTGTCGATATAGGCAATCGCTTGCTCCAGAGACAGGGTCACAGGCGTTGTCAGGCGCACCGCTTCGTCTGTGCCAGAGGCCCGAACGTTGGTCAGCTGCTTGCCTTTCAGCGGGTTCACTTCCAGATCGTTTTCGCGCGAATGCTCGCCAATGATCATACCCGTGTAAACGGCTTCCTGTGCGCCGATAAAGAACTTGCCACGGTCTTCCAGTTTCCACAGTGCGAAGGCAACCGAAGTGCCGTTTTCCATAGAGATCAGAACCCCCGCACGACGACCCGGGATCGGGCCTTTGTGAGGTGCCCATTCATGGAACACGCGGTTCAAAACGCCCGTGCCGCGGGTGTCTGTCAGGAATTCGCCGTGATAGCCGATCAGACCGCGGGATGGCACATGGGCGATGATCCGTGTTTTACCAGCACCTGCCGGTTTCATCTCGGTCATTTCGCCTTTGCGCGCGCCAGTGATTTTTTCGATCACCGCACCGGAATATTCGTCGTCCACATCAATGGTGACTTCTTCGATCGGTTCGCAACGTACGCCGTCAATTTCTTGGAACAGAACTTTCGGACGTGATATCGACAGTTCAAACCCTTCGCGACGCATGTTCTCGATCAGAACACCCATTTGCAATTCGCCGCGACCAGCCACATCAAAGGCTTCGCCGCCCGGAGTGTCGGTCACGCGGATCGCAACGTTGGTTTCTGCCTCTTTCAGCAGACGGTCACGGATCACCCGAGATTGCACTTTTTTACCATCACGACCAGCCAGCGGGCTATCATTGATGCCAAAAGTTACAGAAATCGTGGGCGGGTCGATAGGTTGGGCTTCGATCGCTTCGGTCACGGACAAAGCGCAGATCGTGTCGGCCACGGTGGCTTTGGTCATGCCTGCAAGGGTCACAATGTCACCGGCTTCGGCCATGTCAATCGGCTGTTGGGCAAGGCCACGGAACGCCATGATCTTGGTGGCGCGAAAGCTTTCGATTTGTGTGCCGTCGCGGCTCAGGGCTTTGATGGTTTCGCCTGTTTTCAGCGTACCGCTTTCAACACGGCCCGTCAGAACACGACCGATGAACGGGTCAGCGCCCAAAGTCACGGCCAGCATTTTGAACGGTTCTTCCATTTTCGCCAGCTGTTTTGGCGTTGGAACGTGTTTCAGGATCAGGTCGAACAGGGCAGACAGGTCCTGACGGGGGCCGTCCAGTTCCATGTCGGCCCAGCCGGAACGGCCAGATGCGTACATGGAAGGGAAATCCAGCTGGTCGTCATCTGCGCCAAGGCTGGCGAAAAGGTCGAAACATTCGTCCAGCGCGCGGTCCGGTTCGGCGTCCTGTTTGTCGACTTTGTTCAGCACAACAATCGGACGCAATCCAAGGGCCAGCGCTTTGGAGGTCACGAATTTTGTTTGGGGCATCGGGCCTTCGGCGGCATCCACCAGCAGCACAACACCGTCTACCATGGAAAGAATCCGCTCTACCTCGCCACCGAAATCGGCGTGGCCGGGGGTGTCCACGATATTGATGCGGGTGCCTTTCCATTCAACGGATGTGGCTTTCGCCAGAATGGTGATACCACGCTCGCGTTCCAGATCGTTGCTGTCCATAGCCCGCTCGGCCACAGCCTGATTGGCGCGGAATGCACCTGACTGTTTCAGCAGCTCGTCAACGAGGGTTGTTTTACCATGGTCAACGTGCGCGATGATCGCGATATTTCTAAGTTCCATTAAGAAGCGCCTGTGTCGGAAAATAAGGGGTTTGGCGCGGCATTACAGGGTTTATTCGGGAATGGCTAGGTTTAACTTTCGATTCAGCCAAGCAAATAGGGGCTTTCCACCCCTCGCGGCGCTGCCGTTCCCCCCGTGGATATTTTTCAAACAAAAAGAGCAGGTCGGGGCGGCGGAGGCTGCGTTCGGATTTTACCGGGGTATGTCGTTGGATTCTGTGTGTTATTCAACGCAATCTACCGTGTTTGCGTTGCAAAGTTTTGCTTAGGCGATACAAAAGTGATGAAGATTTGAAAGAGGTATCGTTATGTCGTCTGATCCGAAAAATCCCACCGAGGGGGCGACTTTGTCGTTTGCGGATAAAATGTCTTACACGGATTATCTGGGGTTGGATGCAATTCTGACCGCCCAGCACCCATTGTCGGACGCCCATGACGAGATGTTGTTTATCGTACAGCACCAAGCCTCGGAGATCTGGTTGCGGCTGGCAATTTATGAATTGAATGCAGCGCGGGATCTGATTGCGCGCAATGAAACCCGACCTGCCTTCAAGATGCTGACCCGTGTGGCGCGGATTTTTGAGCAGTTGAATTCTGCCTGGGATGTTCTGCGCACAATGACACCGTCGGAATACACCGCGTTTCGCGATGCTTTGGGGCAGTCGTCGGGCTTTCAATCCCATCAGTACCGGTTGGTGGAATACATCGTGGGCAACCGCAATCACACCATGCTTAAACCCCATGCCCATCGGGTGGATTTACACGAAGCTTTGGTGGCAGAACTGCAAAAGCCAAGCCTTTATGACGTGGTTCTGCGCCATCTGTCAGAGCAGGGGTTCAATGTGCCCGAAGAAGTGCTTGCACGGGACGTGTCTCTGAAACTGCCCCATTCGGACGGGGTGCAGGCGGTCTGGAAGGAAATCTACCAGCATCCGCAAAAATACTGGCAGGCTTATGAACTGGCCGAAAAACTGGTGGACTTCGAGGATTACTTCCGACGGTGGCGGTTTAACCATGTGACAACCGTCGAGCGGATTATCGGCAATAAGAAAGGCACTGGGGGCACGGGGGGCGTCACCTATTTGCAAAACATGCTGAAGGTGGAATTATTCCCTGAATTATGGTCCGTGCGCACGGTTTTATAGGGTGAGATCTGCGAATACCTTAGTTTTGCCATATTTCGCCGCAGAAATACCTTAGGCGTTCCATATTATGCTTTGCACTGCCTCCGATCTGGACGAGCTTTCGGGGGCATATTGAGAGGCAGAAAAATGGTAAAACACAGCAACGCTTGCCCGTGGCCGCAAGAGGTGTGCCTGTATGATCAAGTTAAGCGCTGGATCATCGACGAAGACGGTGCGGTGACAGTGGACTGGGTTGTTTTGACAGCCACACTGGCGGTTATCGGCGGCATCGTTGTCGCCCTGACGGTGGATGGCACAACGGATGTGGGCAACCAGATCGGTACAGTCCTGTCGGAAAAAACAGTTACAGAATAGCCGTTTCGGTGCCACGCATCGGAAATCCGGCTCTGTGTGGGATAGATGACGCCCGTCGCTTGACAGGGCTGGCGGGATGCTGTCGGAATTGCGGGGACCACTCTGCATAGCGAAAGCCAGCCATGTCCACAGATCCGCTTCTCCAGCCTTATCGCCTGAAACACCTGACCCTGAAAAACCGGATCATGACCACGTCCCATGAACCGGCCTACCCCGAAGACGGGATGCCCAAGGACCGGTATCGCGCCTATCATGTAGAGCGGGCCAAAGCGGGTGTTGCGCTGGCCATGACTGCAGGCTCTGCTGCTGTTTCCCGCGACAGCCCGCCGGTTTTTAACAATGTGCTGGCTTACAAGGATGAAGTTGTGGGCTGGATGGCCAAGCTGGCCGATGAATGTCACGGGCACGGCTGCGCGGTGATGATTCAACTGACCCATCTGGGGCGGCGCACCCGTTGGGACAAGGGCGACTGGTTGCCTGCGGTGGCCCCCGCCCATCTGCGCGAACCCGCCCATCGGGCGTTCCCGAAAAAGATGGAGTCATGGGACATCACACGGGTTGTGTCTGATTTTGCCGATGCGGCGGAACGTATGCAGGCGGCGGGCTTGGACGGCGTTGAAATCATGATGCACGGCCATTTGGGGGACCAATTCATGTCTCCGCTGACCAATCACATGGACGCACCATGGGGCGGAGATCTGAACAATCGCATGCGTTTCCCGCTAGAGGTTCTAACGCAGGTCCGCCAGCGCGTGGGCGAGGATTTTCTGGTCGGCGTGCGCTTCGGGGTGGATGAAATGCAAAAAGGTGGCATTGACCCTGCAGAGGGGCTGGATATTGCCAGACAGTTGAAAGACTCGGGTCTGGTGGATTTTCTAAATGTGAACCGCAGCCGCATTCATACGGATGCCGCGATGACAAAACTTATTCCGGTTCAGGGGATGAAATCCGCGCCCCATCTGGATTTCGCTGGCGAAGTGCGCCGCGTGACGGGCATGCCGACCTTTCACGCCAGCCGCATTCCCGATGTGGCGACGGCACGCCATGCTGTCGGTTCGGGGCTGCTTGATATGGTGGGCATGACGCGGGCGCATATGGCTGACCCGCATATTGTTCAAAAGATTGTTGAAGGACGCGAGGATGATATCCGCCCCTGTGTCGGCGCGACCTATTGTCTGGACCGCATCTATGGCGCGGGTGAGGCCCTGTGCATCCACAACGCGGCCACGGGGCGCGAACTGTCCATGCCCCATAGCATTGCGCCCGCACCAAAACAGCGCCGTATCACCATCATCGGTGCCGGACCCGCAGGGCTGGAGGCCGCGCGCGTGTCCGCAGAGCGGGGGCACAGCGTCACCGTGTTTGAAGCCGCTGCCGATCCGGGTGGCCAGATCCGTCTGACCGTACAAACCCCGCGCCGCCGCGAGATGATCGGCATTGTTGATTGGCGCATGGCCCAATGCGCCGCCCGTGATGTGACCTTTCGATTTAACAGTTACGCCGAAACCGCAGATGTTCTGGCCACCGAACCGGATGTGGTGATCATTGCCACAGGCGGCATGGCCGAAAAGGATATTCTGGCAAGCGGAAATGAACATACCGTTTCCACATGGGATATTCTTTCAGGCGATGTGAAGCCTGCGCAGGATATTCTGATCTATGATGATGCGGGGGATCATGCGGCCCTGCAAGCCGCTGAAGTTGCCGCGAATTCTGGCGCGCGCGTGGAAATCATGACCCGCGATCGCAGTTTTTCCCCCGAAGTGATGGCGATGAATCTGGTGCCGTATATGCGTGCGCTTCAGGATAAGGACGTGCGCTTTACGGTAACGCGCAAGCTTGACGCGGTGGTGGTCAAGGGCAACCAGCTAGAGGCGACCATCGGCACGGATTACAGTGATCACAGCCACACTCAACTGCATGACCAGATCGTTGTGAACTATGGCACGGTGCCGTTGGATGATCTGTATTTTGACCTGCTGTCCCTTTCCCGCAATCTGGGCGAAATGGATCACGATGCGTTCATAAAGGGTCGCACACAGGCTATAACACGCAACCCTGCAGGCCGGTTCCAGCTGTTTCGTATTGGTGATGCGGTCTCCGCCCGCAACACCCACGCGGCAATTTATGACGGGTTGCGGTTGGCCAAAGACCTGTAGCCAAAAGGAAAAATCCCCATGGTCATTCCGCGATTTTCCCGCTTAGGTGTGGTCAAACCCTCAACCGCCCGCAAAAGGAGCCTCTCGTGAGCCTGATCACCACACCCTATTGGTGGGACAGCGGCGCGCCGCTGCCCGTGCTGCCCGAAACACCGCCGAAAACCACGGATTTCTTGGTTGTGGGGGCAGGGTTTACCGGCCTGTCAGCGGCGATTACTGCGGCGCGGGAAGGGGTGTCGGTTACGCTGGTGGATGCAGGGGTTCCCGGGCAGGGTGCCTCGACCCGCAATGGCGGGATGGCGGGGGCGCATCCGCGATTGTCGCTGGCGGCAACCGCGAAAACCTGGGGTTGGGATACCGCGGTTGCCCTGTTTAACGAAGCAAACGCTGCCTATGAGAACCTGCATGAACTGATCGCATTCGGCCAAATTGATTGCGATTATCAACACTGCGGCCGCGTCCAACTAGCCTGGACCAGACAGCACGCAGAAAACCAGCGCAAACTGGCGGCGGATATGCAGGAACATACGGATTTCCCGGTGGAACTGGTCAGTAAGGCGCAGATACGCGATCACATCGGGTCTGATCAATATTTCGGCGCGCTTTACTATCCCACCCACGGCGGTTTGCACCCGCGCAAACTGCATGACGGTTTGATGGCAACGGCCCTGAAACTGGGGGTGCAGATCGTCCAGAACTGCCCTGTTTGGGATGTGTCCCCCTATAAAGGCAGTTTCACCGCCCGCCACAAAGGGGGGGCGATCACAGCGGATAAGGTGATCCTCGCCACCAATGGCTATACCAGCGGCAAGGGTATTTTCGCCCACCTGAAACGCCGCGTATTTCCACTGCCCAGTTTCATTATTGCAACCGAGCCGTTGCCCGCGGCGCAGATTGCCAGCCTTGCACCGGGCCGCAGGATGATGGTGGAAAGTCGGGCGCGCCATTCGTATTTCCGGATTTCACCGGATGGCACCCGTATCTTGTGGGGCGGACGGGCCTCTATGACGCCAACCAGCCCTGAAAACGCGGCTGCAAAATTGCGCGAGTCTATGGTGCAGGTCTGGCCCGAACTGGCCGATGCCAAAATCACCCATTCCTGGACCGGCAACACCGGTTTCGCCTTTAATCAAGCGCCCCATGTGGGGGAAAAAGATGGCATCCACTATGCGCTTGGCTATTGCGGCGGAGGTGTCGTGCTTGCACCCTATCTGGGCATGAAAGCCGCCTACCGCGTCTTGGGCGATCCACGCGGCGAGACGGCCTATGGTTTGACCCGCTTTCAAACCCGTCCGTTTCATCTGGGGGGCAAGCCCTGGTTCCTGACGGGCGCGAACCTGTGGTACAACAATGTGGCCGATACCCGAGAAACCGCGCAGGCCCGCAAAGACCATCAAAACGCCCCCTAGATTTCTGACCGCAGTCAATGGCCGAAGCGGCAGATGCCTCCGGCGGGGATGTATGGAGAAAATGGAACTTTGTCGGGGTGATCAGACTCGCCAGCCTCTCTTTTTGGTGCAAATATCCAAATCCGACATGGCCGCAAACGCTGCCTTTAAGCTGGTGAGACCCCGGATCATTAGGTACACAAACGGACCGTCAGGGTCTCGGAGCAAAGGAAAACCGTGTTGGACAGATCAAGCGATCCGATCACTGCCTTAAATGAAAATGTCAGCCAACCGTTTGAACAGGCCCGCGCCATGCCGCCGTCTGTGTATACGTCAGACAGTTTTTTACAGCGCGAACTTTCTGATATCTTTTCGAAAGACTGGTTTTGTGTGGGGCGGGCCGATGCGCTGCCCAATGCAGGGGATTACGTCACGCAGGATTTGGCAGGCCAGCCGATCATGGTGATCCGCGACCGCGACGGGGTGTTGCGCGCCCAATCCAACGTCTGTTTGCACCGAATGTCCACGCTGTTGCAGGGGCGCGGCAATACCCGTGCCATTGTCTGCCCCTATCATGCCTGGACCTATAACCTTGACGGATCGCTGCGCGGGGCACCTGCCATGACCCTGAATGAAGGCTTCTGCAAGGAGCATTACACGCTGCCGCAGGTGCGCTGTCAGGAATGGCTTGGCTGGGTGTTTGTCACACTGAACAACGCCGCACCCGATGTGGCAGACCAACTGTCACAAGTGGCGAAGATGATCGCTGATTATGACATGGCAAGCTACACCGAAACGTTTTTTGAAACCCACATCTGGGACACAAACTGGAAGGTGCTGGCCGAAAACTTTATGGAAAGCTATCATCTGCCCGTCTGTCACGCAGGCACCATCGGGGGGCTGTCCAAGCTGGAAGACATGATCTGCCCGCCCGGATTGCCGACTTTCAACTATCATACGATCCTGAAAGACGACGGGCTGAAAATCGCGCTGGCCCATCCTGACAACACCAAACTGCAAGGGGATATGCGCCGCACCACTTGGTTGCTGGCGATCTATCCCAGTCTGCTGATCACCCTGACGCCAGGGTATTTCTGGTATCTGTCGCTGCATCCCGAAGGGGTGGATAAGGTCCGGATCAACTTTGGCGGTGGCATGTCGCAGGATTGGGTGAATGATGCGGATGCCCAACAGCATTTTGCCGCTCTGAAAACCCTGCTGGATGCTGTCAACGTGGAAGACCGCGGCTGCACCGAAAAAGTGTACCGCGGGCTCTGTTCCCAAATGGCCGCACCTGGGCATCTTTCCCATCTGGAAAGACCGAACTATGATTTCGCGACCTATCTGAATACCCGAATACAAGCCCAAACCAAAACAGGTGACACGTGACCGAATACACCCCCGACCCACTGCTGCGCGAAGCCTTTCTGGGCGGAATGTCCCACGCTGCCTGCACGGTTAATATCGTCACGACAGACGGCACGGCAGGCAGGGGCGGGGTGACGGTGTCGGCGATGACCTCGGTGTCGGCGGATTCGCCCAAACCCACACTGCTGGTCTGTGTCCATCACGAGGCCAGCGCGGCTCCGTTGATCCTTGAAAACGGCAATTTCTGCGTGAACCTGCTGCGTGATGACCAGTCGTTTATTTCCGACACATTCGCAGGGCGGTTTCGCAAGGAATTCGCCGATAAATTCGAATGTGCCGATTGGGCGCCGATGGACACAGGCGCGCCCCGTGTGGTGGACCCGCTGGTGGCTTTTGATTGCAAGGTGGTCAGCGCGGAACGCATCGGCACCCACCATGTTTTTGTCGGCGAGGTGCAGGATATTTTCACCGCAAATCGCGGGACCCCGCTGATCTATGCCAACCGCGCCTACGGGCGGACCATTCGCATTGATCCTGTCACCACATTTGCCACTTCGCAATCGGATACAGCATTGCGGATCGGGTGTTTTCACACGTTCGGTCCCTTTGTCGTGCCCCGTATTATCGGGGAATTCGCCAAGGATGACAGCACCGATCTGCGCCTGATGGACGGCGACCACCGCCGCCTGATCGAAGGGCTGCGCGCAGGCGATATCGACCTTGCCCTGATGTATGACATCGACCTGCCTGACGATATCGACACCACGCCGCTGGCCACCATGAACCCCTATATTCTGCTGGCAGAAAACCACCCTCTGGCAAGCGAGCCGAACCTGACGCTGGAAACCCTGACCAAACATCCGATGGTGCTATTGGATGCACCGCCCTCGGCCGATTATTTCCTGTCGATTTTTGCTGCCCAACATCTGACGCCACAGGTGAAATATCACTGTCCGTCGTATGAAATGGTGCGCGGAATGGTGGGGCAGGGGCTTGGGTATTCCATCCTTGCCACCAAACCTGCCAGCAACCTCAGCTATGACGGGCACGCCTTGGTGACCCGTCCGTTGCCCGCTTCGACAAAGCCGTCCCGCTCTGTGCTGGCCACAAAACGGGGTGCGCAACTGCCTGTTGCTGCGCAACCTTTTATTTCAGTCTGCAAAGAGCTGTTTTCCTGATCTGTGCCGGGCCACGATACCACCTTTACGGGTGGTTTAACCATGGGCTGCGCGGCTGTCCTGCGGGGCTTCCTCGCGATCCGTCATCCCGTAATCGCGCAGCACATGGGCCACCCGCAGGCGATAATCCGAAAACACACCGCCGCGCCCCTTGGCTTGCGCGCCGCGGTGCGCAGTTAGCGCACGCCAGCGTTCAACCGCGGCTTCATCTTCGAAAAACGACAGGGATAACAGCTTGTCCGGGTCGGTCAGGCTTTGGAACCGCTCGACCGAGATAAACCCCTCAACTTCCTCCAGAAGCGGGCGCATCGCTGCGGCAATGCCCAGATATTCAGCCTTGCGCCCCTCTGCTGGAACAACTTCAAAAATAACCGCGATCATTCAGACCCCCTCCCCATGTGGTGCAGAGGCCAGCTTCAGGAAAGTCCGATCCTCGCGCAATAGAAATTTCTCTTTCTGGGCAAATTCATAACTTTCCCGCCCCAAAGGATCAGCGCTTAGTCGGGCGCGGTATGCTTCGTATTCTGCAAGGTTTTCAACAGAATAAACCCCGTAGGCCAAGGTGCTTGACCCTTCATGGGGCGCGAAATATCCGATCAGGTCAGCGCCGCAACGCGGGATGGCTTCCCCCCAATTGCGGGCATATTGGGTGAACTGTTCTTTCTTGGTCGGGTCGATGTGATAGCGGATAAAACAGGTGATCATAGTCGGCTCCTTTGGCTGATCCCCCGTCTATAACCCCTTGATCGGGGTCAATGCTTCGCCTAGGATCGAACTATGAAAGAAGGCCCCGACATTTCCCTGATCGGCGCGTTGATCGGTGATCCTGCGCGCGCGAATATGTTGACCGCATTGATGTCGGGCAAGGCCTTAACCGCGTCCGAACTGGCGTCCGAGGCGGGCATAACCCTGCAAACAGCCAGCGCCCATCTGGCTAAGCTGGATGCCGCACGGCTGATTTCACCGCGCAAACAAGGCCGCCATAAATACTTTACACTGGCCGACGATGATGTGGGCGCACTGCTGGAAAACATCATGGCACTGGCCGCCAAACGGGGATTAACCCGCACCCGCACCGGCCCCAAAGACCCCGCCCTGCGCAAAGCCCGCATCTGTTACAACCATCTTGCAGGGGATCTGGGCGTAGCCCTTTACGACGGCCTGCGTGCCAACGGCTGGATCACCGGCGCACCCGAGGATTTGCACCTTAGCCCGACAGGGATCGCGCATTTCACTGGCATGGGGCTCGATCTTGCGGCTATCGAACGCCCCCGCCGCCCCATGTGCAAATCCTGTCTGGACTGGTCGGCCCGCAGATCACATCTTGCAGGCAGTCTGGGCACTGCACTTCTGACCTATATCACAGACATGGGCTGGGCCAGCCGGTTGCCGGACACACGGATCATCCAGTTCACGCCAAACGGCGAAGCGGCCTTTCGCGCCAGCTTTGAACAGGCGGGTTAATCCCGAAGCGCAGGCAGGCTCTTTTTGGGACAAATATCCAAAACCTGACACCCGCCAAAGACACAGCCGCCGCAGATCGTAGCTGCCCGCAAAAACAGGCAGTCTTTCGCCACTGAAACACCAAATTCCAACGGATTGTCGCAAACTGCCAAGAAAACCTGCAACAGTTTATCACCCTAATACCAATACTCTCGTTAATACCAATACCCTCGTTTTCCATCCCTGACGGAGTGCCCATGACTTTTTCCATTACGGCGTTTTGCCCGCGTAGCAATATGGTCGGCGTTGCGATCACCACCTCTTCGATTGCGGTGGGGTCCAGATGCCCGCATGTGCGTGCGGGCGTGGGGGCGGTTTCCAGCCAGAATGTGACCAACCCGCAAATCGGGCCGGATGTGCTGGATTGGGTGCAATCGGGGGATGCGCCTGATACGGCGCTTACTTCTGTGATGGACCGCGAACCCCATCCTGAATTTCGTCAGGTCGCTGTGGTCGACACCAAAGGCAACACGGCGCTGTTTTCTGGGGGCAATACGCTGGGCACCAATGGAACCGCCATCGGGCAGGGGGTTGTCGCTGCGGGCAATCTGCTGAAATCAGCCGAACTGCCGCAGATTATGGTGGATCACTTCACCGCCCATCCTGACCTGTCTTTGCCCGAGCGGCTGTTGTCTGCCCTTGAAGCCGGTCTTGCCAGCGGAGGCGAGGAAGGCCCCGTCCATTCCGCTGCGCTGTTGGTGGCCCATATACACCCTTGGCCATTGGTGGATTTGCGGGTGGATTGGCACGAAACCGCCCCAATCACAGAATTGCGTCGCCTGTGGACAGAATATGAACCACAAATGCAGGATTACACCAACCGTGCGGTCGATCCTTTGGCGGCCCCGTCTTACGGGGTACCGGGGGATGAATAAACCTGCCGCTTACAAGACGTTAGTCTGAAACGGGCAGCCCTTCGACCAGCCGATCCACCAAGGCCGACAGCATCTGATCGCATTTGGCCAGTTGATCGGCGCTGACGAATTCATCGGGTTTATGCCCCTGCGCCATGCTGCCGGGCCCACACACCACTGTGGGAATGCCAACGCGGGATGAAAACAGCCCGCCTTCGGTGCCAAAGGCCACTTTCATTGTGTCATTGGCGCCCAGCAGGGATTTCACAAACGCCACGACCGCCCCGTCCTCGGGGGTGGCAAGACCGGGGTAGGTATTTGCAGTCATTTCGATTTCGATAGCCGCTTCGGGGGCGATGACCCGCGCCCGTTCGGCGATCTCTTCGGCGCGTTCCTTGATTTCATCCATCAGGGCAACCGGATCGTTTTCGGCCAGATTGCGCACCTCAAAGGTCACTTCGCAGCGGTTCGGTACGATGTTCAGCGCGACACCCGCGTTGATCAACCCCACATGCAGGGTGGTATAGGGCACGTCATAGTCAAAATCTTGCGCGCCTGTAGCGGCCAGACGGTCCTGAATGCGGCGGATTTCGGTGATCAGATCGGTGGCCAGATAGATCGCGTTGACGGCTTGGGGGGCCAGTGCTGAATGGCCCTCGCGTCCCAGACAGATCGCTTTGGCTGCGGTCTTGCCCTTATGCCCGACAGCGACCTGCATATTGGTCGGCTCCCCCACGATGCACATGGCGGGGCGGAACGGGGCAGTTTCCAACATCTCGATCAGGCTGCGCACACCGATACAGCCGATTTCCTCGTCATAGGACAGGGCAAGGTGCAGCGGTGTGGTCAGGTCTTGCGTGCTGGCCTTCAGGGCTGCCGCCAGGGCGCTGGCCACAAACCCTTTCATGTCGCAAGTGCCCCGCCCGTAATAGCGATCATCCGCGTGGGTCAACTGGAACGGAGGCTTGGTCCAGTCCTGCCCCGCAACAGGCACCACATCGGTGTGACCGGACAACAGCACGCCGGGCTTTCCTGCGGGGCCGATTGTGGCGAACAGATTGGCCTTGTGCCCTGTGTCATCGGGTATCAGCGTCACCTCCGCCCCGACGTCCCGCAACAGATCGGCGCACCATTCAATCAGCTCCAGATTTGGATTGGCCGAGGTTGTGTCAAAAGCAATCAGTTTTTCGAGGATGTCGATGGTGTTCATAAGGCGTCCCTGGGGCTGTGAAATCTCCCTCTCTCCCTTAAACCTCTGATCCAGAATTACCAGACATGACCCGATCGGTTTGGGCGGATTTCACTGCAAAGAATCGATCAAAGGCGGCAGCCAGTCCCAACCGGCGGCAGCTTTTTCGTTTACAATCAGATAGGTTTTGCGATTGAACTGCGGTGCGTTTGCAATGATATGCAGTTGCCCCGATTGCACATGGGGCTGGGCCAGTCGCAGGGGCAGATAGGCCGTGCCGCCATGGGCCAGAATGTGATCAAGCGCCCAGTCGGCATTGCCAAAAGACAGCCGCGCCACATCCGCATCAGCATAAAAGGCGGCATGATCGCGGCCGAATTCCTCGCCTCCCTCAACAAAAATATAGTTCGGATCAAAACGCAGCGGGCTGTCGGGGATGGTACTGACAAGGGTCAGCACGTCGTCAGGCAGGCTGTACAGGCGATACCCCAACTGCGTAGCAGGCTGGTAGGTGATCGCGATATCCACCAGACCCGCATCCAGCCAGCGTTCCAGATCAGCCCCTGATCCGGCCCAAGCGGTCACCGCCACACGGGGGCCGCTGCGGCGAATGCTGTCCAGAAACTGCTGCCCCAATCCGCCCCGCAGATCGGACTGACAGCCAAAGTTACAGACTGCATCCATCCCGTCGGGCATGGCAGTTTCCTGTCGGGCCTGATTCCACAGTTCGACCATCACCTGTGCATAGCGGCGCAGTTTCACACCGCTGGCTGTCAGGGTCGCGCCGGTTTTATGGCGCAGGAACAGGGTCTGGCCCAGTTCATCCTCTAGGGTTTTCAGACGCGCGGTGACGGTGGATTGGGTTACGTTCATCCGCTCGGATGTGCGGATCAGGCTGCCGGTTTCCACAATCGACAGGAAATTTTGCAGGTTTATCAGGTTCATGGCTTGATCATTCGATTTTTTCGAACTTTATATGCGGATAAATTCGTTTTTCAAATAGAAAGAATCGCGGGATAACAGGATCAGAAGCATTCAAGGCAAGGGCGCGGTCATGTTGAAACCTGTTGAACCATCCTCTTCGAAAGCGGTTGAGCGAGATGTATTTATCTCGTCCATGCGACACGTGGCGGCCACGGTGACGGTTGTAACAACAAACGGGCCTGCGGGGAAACACGGTGCAACGGTCAGTGCCTTCACATCCGTTTCGGCAGACCCGCCAACGGTGATGGTCTGTCTGCGCAGTGACAGCCGGATCGCGCAGGCGGTGGCGAAAAACGGGTGTTTTGCGGTGTGTGTGCTGCCCTGCGACGGGGTGGAAACCGCCCTGCGCTTTGCGGGCAGCGATGACTTGCAGGTCGCCGACCGGTTCGAACAGGTCGCCCATTCCGACTGGGCCGCGCCCCATATCGAAGACTGTACCAGCTTTTCCTGTGACGTGGATCAGGCCGTGCAAAGCGGCAGCCATATTGCCTTTTTCGGGCAGGTGACATGGGCGGGAACGAATGCCGCGCCGCCTCTGGTCTATTTTGACGGCAAATTCGGCGCATTCAACCAAGGTCACAGGCAAGGGCAAGCAGATGAGTGATCTACACCCCCAAAAAACCGATATGTCCCACGATAGGAGCGGGTTATGAAATTTCACCTTGCAATCAATCTGGAGCGGATGGCCCCGCAGACCTCTATGGCAGAGGTGCGGGATCATACGCTTGAAATGGTTAAAATGGCCGATCGCGCCGGGTTTGAGGTGGCTTGGGCCGCTGAACACCACGCGCTGGAAATGACCATCGCGCCGAACCCGTTTCAGTTAATGACCTGGTGGGCGGATCACACAGAAAACATCCGCCTTGGGGCAGGGGTTGTGAATGCCGCCTACTGGCATCCGATCAATCTGGCAGGCGAGGCAGCGATGCTGGATTTACTGTCAGGCGGGCGGCTGGAGTTCGGCATCGGGTCAGGTGCTTACCAGCGCGAGTTTGATCGGATGAAACCGGGACTGGATCAGAAAGACAGCTATAAATACGTGCAGGAAATGTTGCCTGTGGTGCAGGCGCTGTGGAAGGGGGATGTAGAACACAATGGTACTTACTGGCAATTCCCCAAAGCCACGTCCTGCCCCAAGCCCGTGCAACAGGATGTGCCAGTTTGGGTGGCTGCGCGTGCGCCAATCACCTATGATTATGCGGTGGAGCACAACCACAACATAATGTCTTGGCCTCTGACCATGCCGATCAGCGAGCTAGAGGCGTATAAGGATCGGCTGGAGGATTCAAAGGCGCGGTTGAACCCGCATTATTCCGGTAAATTCACCACCATGCGCCATACGGCTGTTTATAAGACCGAAGCGGATCGTCAGGCCGCGCTTAGCGCGGTCCGCGGCGTGCTTGGCCAGTTCGGTAACCTTATGATGAAACGCGGCGAGGTGGAAAACGGCTTCCCTGATCCCGTTCCACTGGCAGAACTGGACGGCAACGCGCGGGTAGATCCCGCCATGCTGGAAGAAAACCTGATGTTTGGCAGCCCTGAACAGGTTGTCGCCAAGCTGAAATCCTACGAAGCGCTGGGGGTGGACGGGTTTTTGTATTATGCTTCTATGGGGTTGGGGATGGAAAACCAGAAACGGTCCTTGCAGTTGTTTATCGACGAAGTCATGCCCGAATTCAGTTAAGGATACCATCATGCCCGCAAGAAACTGCCGCATGGCGCGGCCCTTAAAAACCGCCGCGCGAAACGGCCCTGATGCGAAAACCCGCTCCAGTGGCTGATCGGGCACCGGATGGAACGGCCTATGACCTGCATGGGCCAAGTGGTGCGCCGCTGGTTGTGCTGATCCACGGTATGGGGCTGTGTCGCGGGCTTTGGGCGCAGCATCTCTATGCGCTGTCGCAATCGTTTCGGGTGCTGAGTTATGATCTTTATGGCCACGGGGACAGTGCGCCGCTGTCAGGGAAAGCCGCGCTGGCCACCTATTCGGACCAGCTTGCGGGGCTGCTGGATCACATCGGCGCGCGCAGGGCCGCTGTGATCGGGTTTTCCATCGGAGGGATGATCAATCGCCGGTTCGCGCTGGATTATCGGGATCGGGTGTCTGCGCTGGTGATCCTGAATTCCCCCCATGATCGTGGCGCTAAGGCGCAGGCCGAGGTGGAGCGTCGCGCCTTGCTGGCGCGCGAACAGGGCGCTGCATCCACGCTTGATGCGGCGCTGGAGCGGTGGTTTACCCCCGCTTTTCTGGCAGATCAGCCTCGTCTGGTGGATCAGGTGCGCCACTGGCGGATGGGGGTGGACCCCGAAAGCTACGCGCAGGCAGCTTGGGTGCTGGCCAATGGTGTGGTCGAGCTGACGTCTGTTACGGAAGAAACATCTATTAAAGAACAAACGGGCGTGCCGACCCTTGTGATCACTTGCGAAAACGATGTGGGCAGTACGCCTGCCATGAGCCGTGCCATTGCAGCGGGGGCAGGTGGTGGTGCGGCTTTGATTGTACCTGAGTTGAAACATTTGGGGCTGATGGAAGCGCCTGATGCCTTTACGGCGCCGATTTTGGATTTTCTGTCTGGGATATGAGTATTTAGGGAACATTGAAACCTGTGTCGGGGAAGGTTTTGTTTTGGGTTGATAGTTAACGTGTTATCGACTATTCTGCTGGCGAAATCAGACTGGCGGGGATGAAGCTATGAAATTTGCAAGTTATTCTGTTGATGGCGTGGCCTTTTACGGCGCGGTCGGGGCGGGCGGGATGATCGCCTTGTCACCTGACTTTCCCGATTGGCCAAGCCTGCGCGAAGTGATTGAGAACGACGGGTTTGAGACCTTGGAGAGTGCCGCAGAGGGGCGGGATGTTACCCATGCCGACGGTTCATTCATCTATGAGATTCCCATTCCACGACCAGAGAAAATTCTGTGTGTCGGGGTGAATTATCCGGATCGCAATGCGGAATACAAAGACGGGCAGGAAGCGCCCAAACATATGTCGTTGTTTCCACGGTTTGCACGGTCCTTTGTCGGGCATGATGTGGCTTTGACGCGGCCCAAAGCCTCGGATCAGCTGGATTATGAGGGCGAGGTGGTAATTGTCATCGGCAAAGGCGGACGGCATATTGCGCAAGAGGATGCGCTGGATCACATTGCCGCGCTGTCGATTTGCAACGAAGGTACGCTGCGCGATTGGGTGCGTCATGCCAAGTTCAACGTAACGCAGGGTAAGAATTTTGACGGCTCGGGGGCGATTGGCCCTTGGTTGGTCCCATTCAAAGACCCGTCGCAGTTGCTGGATATCAAGTTGGAAACACGGGTGAACGGTGAAGTGCGCCAAAGCGATCGTACCAGCCGGATGATGTTTCCCCATGCGGAACAAATCGCCTATATCTCTACCTTCACCACTTTGGTGCCGGGCGATGTGATTGTGACGGGAACGCCCACGGGTGCGGGTGCGCGGTTTGATCCGCCCAAATTCCTGAAGCCCGGCGATGTGATCGAAGTGGAAGTGGAAGGCATCGGCATTTTGCGCAATGGCGTGGTGGACGAATGACACCGGATCAGATCAAAGCTGCCGCTGCGGCACTGGTGGAGGCAGAGAATTCCCGCGTGCAGACGGGTGTTCTGTCGGTGGCACATCCTGATATTTCCATGGAAGATGCCTATGCGGTTCAGGACGCTTTTGTCGGGGCAAAACTTGCCGCAGGTGGTTGTGTTAAGGGCTGGAAAATCGGTCTGACCAGTCGGGCGATGCAGATGGCGCTGGGCATTGATATTCCAGACAGCGGTGTGCTGTTTGAGGATATGTTTTTTGACAGCGGTAGCACGGTTCCCAAGGGGCGTTTTATCGAGCCGCGGATCGAAGCCGAGATTGCCTTTATCCTGCGGGATGATCTGTCCGGCAAGGACGTGACTCGCGCTGATGTTTTGGCGGCCACCGCATATGTGGCCCCTGCGCTGGAAATTCTGGACACGCGAATTTTGCGCAAAGACCCTGAAACCGGCGTGGCCCGTAAGGTATTTGATACAATCGCGGATAATGCAGCGAATGCGGGAATAGTGCTAGGAAATGAGCGCCATGCGCCTGAAGATTTCGATCTGGGTTGGGTTGGTGCAATTGTGTCGCGCAATGACACGGTAGAGGAAACCGGCTTGGGGGCAGGTGTTTTGAACGATCCTGTCATGGGTATGGTTTGGCTGGTGCAGCGTCTGGCAGAGTATGGGCGTGGCTTGCGCGCTGGCGATGTGGTCTTGTCCGGATCGTTCATTCGTCCTATCGAAGCCCCTGCGGGAAGTCACTTTGTCGCCGATTACGCCGATTTCGGGCGGGTTGAAATTTCATTTGGATAAGGAATAGTCCCATGGCGGCACCTGTGAACACGTTAAAGCAGAAACTGGCGGCGGGTCAGTTGCAAACCGGATGCTGGCTGGGGCTGGTTGATCCCTATGCGGCTGAAATTGCGGGCACGGCGGGGTTTGACTGGCTTTTGATCGACGGCGAACACGGCCCCAATGGGATCACCCAGATTTCGAACCAGATCGGGGCGCTGCAAAACTCGGACTCGCAGGTGATCGTGCGGGTGCCTGTGGGCGAGGACTGGATTATCAAACAGGTTCTGGATGCGGGCGCGCAGACAGTCATGGTGCCCATGGTGGAAACCGGCGCGCAGGCGCAAGCGATGGTGCGGGCGACGCGCTATGCCCCCGAAGGTGTGCGCGGTGTCGGGGCTGCTCTTGGGCGGGCATCCGGCTGGATGGGCATTGCGGATTACACCACGACGGCCAACAGCCAGATGTGTCTGATTGTGCAGGTCGAGGCCCAGCGGGGGCTGGATAACCTTGATGATATTCTGGCAGTCGAAGGCGTGGATGCGGTGTTTATCGGGCCTGCCGATCTGGCAGCGGATATGGGGTATCTGGGGGATGCGGATGCGCCTGCGGTTCAAGCGGCGATGGAGGATGCGATCAAGCGTATTCGCGCCTCGGGCAAAGCGGCGGGCATCATGTGTGTAGACCCTGCCTTCGCCCGCAAAGCCATCGGTTGGGGCGCGAATTTCGCTGCTGTTGCGGTGGATGCGCTGACGCTGGCGACGGGGCTGCGCAAGACTGCGGCGGCCTTTAAGGGCTGATCAAAACCTTGCAGAGCGGGATGGGGTGTGGAAAGCTGTTCCGCAACCTGTTCGCCTGCCGTGACAGGCACGCTTTTTCTTTAAGGGATTGAACTGAATGCCAGACGCGACTGCACCCGGACATCCTGCTGTTGCCTATCGCCGTGCCATTATGATCGGCACCGGATTGATCCTGTTTGCTTTTATCACCTGCCATTTGACCAATCTTATTCTGGGGCTGCATTCGGTTGCCTTGATGGACAAATGGCGCTGGGCTTTAAGTGGTTTATGGACGGGGCCGGGGTTTCGCCAGCTTTTGGTCACGGCGCTTACGTTGCATTTCCTGACTGCGCTGGTTTCGCTGTATTACCGCAATACGCTGCGGTTGCCCGCCTATGATCTGGCGCAGATGGTGGCGGGGGTTTTGATCATTCCGCTGCTGGCACCCCATGTGTTCGGGATCATGGCCTATGATGATCTGGGGCTGGTGGCGACCTACGATCTGGTGCTGCGGTTTTTCTGGAACCTGTCGCCCTTCGACGGCTTGCGGCAGGTGGTTTTGCTGGTGGTGGCGTGGTTGCACGGGGCGATCGGGATTTACACGTGGCTGCGGTCCCGTGACGGATCGGCGCGGACCATGCGGTTTTTCTATCCCTTTGTGGTGCTTGTGCCGATCCTCGCCATGCTCGGCTATGTGGAAGCAGGCCGTCAGGTGATCCCGATTGCCGAGGGTGGCACGGGCTATGTGATGCAAAACGATCCCAATGCGGGCGGCATGTCTGTGGACGTGGACGAGTCTGTGCAGATCCTCACCAGTGCAAAAGAAAACGGGCGCAGGGTGGGGCAGATGTCCTTGGCGCTGGTGGCCTTGGCATTTCTGGCGCGCTGGATACGGGTGTCGCGCTGGAAACGGGGGCAGGTGCATGTGTCCTATCTGGGGCGGCGGCCTGCGCAGTTTTCAACCGAGACAGGGCTGACCCTGCTGGAAATGGCGCGGATCAATGATGTGCCCCATGCCAATATCTGCCGCGGGCGCGGGCGCTGTGGCACCTGTCGTGTGCGGGTAATGCAGGGGGCCGATCATTTGCCGCCACCCGATGCCATGGAACGCAAGGTGCTGGAGCATTGGAATGCAGGCCCGAATGAACGTTTGGCCTGTCAGTTGCATCCCGTTGCGGGAAAGTTGCAGGTCGAGCGGGTGCTACAGGCGGATTATTCCGATCTGGATTATCAGCAAACCGGCAAGGCCGGTGACACGACGCAAAAGAGTGTGGCGTGATGGGGCGGTTGCGCGGAGGGCTTCTGGCGTTGGTCGTCGCCGTTGCGATGGTTCTGTCCGGTGCTGCACCAAGCATGGCGCAGATGGTCCCCTCAACCGGGAATGCGCAAGAAACGGCACCTGTTCCTGCACCGTCCCCCAATGATGTCAAAGAGTTCCTGCGCCTGTTGGGAGACCCCGGAATTCAGGACTGGCTGCGCGAAAGTGCGACCAGCCAGAATACAAGCGATGCCAGTGCGGATGTGTCCTTTCGTGACCAGATCGAGGGCCAGTTGGCGAAGTTCGGCAAACGGGCACGATCACTGGCTTTGGCGTGGAACATTGTGCCCGACATCCCGCAGGTTCTGGCGGATCAATGGGAAAGCGAGTTGTCCACCTCGCAAAAAGTGCGCTCGCTGACCTATATTCTGACCTTTCTGCTGATCGGATTCGGGCTGGAGTGGTTGTACCGCCGCTTTATGGACCTGCCGTTGTTGCGGATCGAACAGTCGCCAAAAGATGCGCCGCTGGAAAAGCTGACGGGGGCGGCCACCCGTGCGGTGATAATCTTTGGCGGGCTTTTGGTGTTTGCTATCGGCAGTATCGGCGCGTTTCAAAGTTTTGAATGGCACCCGTTGGTCGAGGGGCTGGTGCTGGATTTTCTGACCATGGTGTTGATGCTGCGGATCATTCTGGCGGTGTCTTTGTTCTTTCAGGCCCCCTATGCGCCCGAACTGCGGCTGGTGCCCTATTCGACGCCTGTGGCCAAACACCTGCACTGGCTGGCGCGGGTGCTGGCGCTGACGGTGGTTCTGGCAGTGGCGCTGTCTTTTGTGTTGGCACGGATGACCGCAGTTCAGGATATGGCAGGCGATTTGCCTGCGGTGTTTCTGGCGCAGACTGTGGCGCTGGCCCTTGTGGTTGTTCTGGTCAGTTGGGGCTGTATCTGGATCGGGTTCCGGCGGACGCAAATCCTGGCGCAAGGCGGGTGCGAGCCGCGTTTGATGCGGTTCTGGCGCAACTATCTGACCCTGTTGGTGGCGGCGGTCTTTGGCACATGGCTGATCGGTGCCTTTGGCCTGATGTGGGCCATTCTGGTGATCGGGATCACGGTGCCGGGGATCAAGCTGCTGGTGGTCTGGATCGACCATTTCTTTGATCAATCCACAACCGCACTTTATGAGGCCCATAAAGCAAAGGCACAGGCCGAGCTGGATGCCTTTATGGCCGCCGAAGAAGCCAAAGCAGCAGAACGGGATGCTGATCCTGTTGAAGGCGATGAAGCGGGGGCTGTGGTTGAAACGGCTGCCCTTGCGCCTATTGAACCCGAATTCCATGACCCCTATGCCACCACCCGCCCGATTGTGCAGCGGGCGGCGCGGTTTGTGGTGTTGCTGGGCGCGGTTTTTGCTTTGGCTGCCGCTTGGGGCGTGAATATTTTTGCGCTTAGCGAAGACCGCTCGCTAGGGGGGCGCGCACTCGAAGTTCTGGTGGACAGTTTTGTCGCTCTGTTGTTTGCCGATCTGGTCTGGACCTGGGCCAAAACCGTGATCGACAAGCGGCTTGCGGATTACGAACCGCCCGTGGATGGGCAGGCACCCGGTCCCGAGGCGCGGATGATCACGCTGCTGCCATTGTTGCGTACCATTCTGCTGATCACGCTTTTGACCATGGTTTCGCTTAGTGTTCTGACGTCGCTCGGGGTGAATATCGCGCCGATTCTGGCGGGGGCGGGCATCTTGGGCATTGCCATCGGCTTTGGCACCCAATCGCTGGTGCGTGATATTGTGGCAGGGATATTCTTTTTGATTGATGATGCGTTCCGGCTTGGGGAATACATCGAAATCGGCGAATTGGTCGGTACGGTTGAGGGAATTTCAATCCGCTCCATGCGGATCAGGCACCATCGGGGCAAAGTGCATACAGTGCCCTACGGAGAACTGAAATCCCTGACCAACCATTCCCGCGACTGGGTGATCATGAAGCTGGAATTCCGTGTGCCCTTTGACACCGATTTGATGCTGGTCAAGAAGCTGGTGAAAAAGGTCGGGGCCGAACTGGCCGCCAATGAACACTACGGGCCGAGCATCCTGTCCACGCTGAAATCCCAAGGGGTGCGGCGGATGGAGGAGTTCAATATGGTTGTGGGCGTGAAATTCATGACCAAACCGGGGGAACAATGGCTGGTGCGCCGCGATGCCTATCAAAAGGTGCGCGACATCTTCGAGGCCAATGGCATCCGCATGGCAGAGCGTAACGTGAAGGTGGAAATCGCAGGGGGAGAGCATCTGAGCGAGGAGACCAGACAAGCGGTAGCAGGGGCGGCACAAGATGCGGTTCAAGGGCCAAGCGGGCCGCCAAAACCGATCCCCGACGAGCCTTGAGGTTTTCAAGGCACGCGCGACGGGGTCCGGGCTTGCGTGGCGGCGGTTGCGTGTCTGTTAAGGGTGGGATTTGGATATTTTTCCCAAAAAGAGCCGTGGGGCTTTCCCGCCTAAGCCGGAATTGGACCAGATTTTCATCTGGCTTTTTGCACGGTTGCACTAGATTGTGGGGTAAAATCGGGCGTGGGGGAATTTGTGCGGTATTTTTTAGTGTGTCTTATGGTTTTGGGATTGATCAGTTGCGGCAGTAATCGCCAGCAAAAGGTGCCAAAGACCCAAAAGGTTCAGCCAGCGCCAACAATGGTGGCGGGCAATCCTAAATATGCCGACAGTGATCCGGTGGAATGGACCGGTTCCAAGCCGTGGCATTATCCTGTGCACGGGGTCGATGTCTCGCGCTATCAGGAAGGGCTGGATTGGGCGAAATTACGCGCCCATCACATTTCTTTTGGCTTTATCAAGGCAACCGAGGGGGGCGATCATTCGGACCCTCATTTCCGCACCCACTGGAGGGAGGCTGCCCGCGCAGGAATTCCGCGCGGGGCGTATCATTTCTATTACTTCTGCCGCACGCCGCAGGAACAGGCCGAATGGTTTATCAAACATGTCCCGAACGAGCCGGGCGCTTTGCCGCCTGTTCTGGATATCGAATGGAACCACCAGTCGCGGACCTGTCGTTTGCGTCCTGACGGGGAAACCGTGCGCAATGACATGCGGACGTTCTTGCGGATCGTTGGGGCCTACTATGGCAAAACTCCGTTGGTTTATACCACGCTGGACTTCTATCACGAAAACGATCTGTCAAAACTGAACGGTTATGGGTTCTGGCTGCGGTCGGTTGCGGATCATCCGTCCAAGACCTATCCGGGCGAGCGTTGGTTGTTCTGGCAGTATTCCGGCACGGGCCGCGTTCCCGGATCGCCCGGGAACATTGATTTGAACGTCTTTGACGGCTCGCCCGATGTGTGGCGGGCCTGGCTGGCGCGCAATGGCATTGCGCTTCAGTAGGCCCGCAGGTTGGTAAGCCCGTGCTTCAGTAGGATAGGGCTTTTTGCACGGCGGGTCGCGCCTGCATGGCGGCAAAATGTTCGGCGATACGGGGCAGGGTGTTCACAGCCACCCCGTCGCCCTCCAGCCAGTTGGTCACCGTGAACAGATAGGCATCCGCCACAGTGTATTGATCGCCCATCACCCAAGGCCCTTGCAGGTATTCGGTCTGGATCAATTCAAAACATTCGGTCATGTTTTGCGCCACTTTTGCCGCCATATCGTCAAAGCTGGATTGTGCGCTGGCCCAGCGGGATCCCCGCAAGCGGTGGGCATGGTTCACATGCACGGTCGAGGCCAAATAACTGTGGAATTCCTGCATTTTGGCATATTCAAACGGATCGCTTGGGGCCAGATTGCGGGCCGGAGCAATGGTGGCGATATAGGCCAGAATTGCGGGTGTTTCGGTCAGGATACCATGGTCGCAAACAAGCGCTGGCACGCGGCCTTTGGGGTTGGTGCGCAGATAGGGCGCAGCGCGCTGCTCGGCCTTGGAGAAATCCACTGCGGTGGCGGTGAAGGGCAGATCGGCCTCGTGTAGGGCGATCAGGCTGGCGACGGCAACAGTGCCGAGTGAATGGAACAGTTCCAAGGGGGACTCCTGTGGTTGGGTTTTGCCCCACGATGACCTGAATTCCGCCTAAAAACCAGAGATGTCGAAAATTTGAACGGAGAATTGTAAAAGCACCGTATAAGCCTAGATATATGGGACGGAATTGCGTTTCGCGGCAGGGGCACATCTGCCGTCAGGGAAGGGTCAGGCCAGAGATGACACAGAGTTTTGCAACCAAGGCAGCGTTTCGGTTTGGGTACGGTTTTGGCGCGGGCGAACAGGACCCGGGCGGAATTGAACAGATTTTGCAGCAGGTGCAGGGGCCTGATCTGGGCGCAGCCACTTATGCAGGGCTGCCGCTTGCGGATCGCCTTGCAGAGATGCAGACCTTTCGGGAGTTGCGCAAGATCATGAAAAGTGGCGATACTTCGGTCAAAACCGAATATCGGGCCGCCATCAAAAAGCGCAACTGGATGCGCGGCGATGACATGCGCCATTTGTTCCAGCGCGCGATGATGAACAATCAGGGTTTTCGCGAACGACTGGCCTTTTTCTGGAGCGATCATTTCACCATCATCCCCAAAGGTCTGAATGCCAATGCGCTGTGGGGCAACTATCTGGAACAAGCCATCCGCCCCCATATCACAAGCACCTTTGCCGACCTGCTGGTTTCTGCGGTGACCCACCCTTCGATGCTGTTGTATCTGGATCAGGTAAAATCCACAGGCCCCAATTCCAAAGTGGGCAAACGCAAGAAAATGGGCCTGAACGAAAACCTCGCCCGCGAGATTTTGGAACTGCACACCATGGGTGTGGGCGGGGCCTATAAACAATCTGACGTGCGCCAGTTTGCAGAATTGCTGACGGGGTTGGATTTCAACCGCAGCGGTGCGTATTTCAACAAGAACAAGGCTGAACCGGGGGCGGAAACGGTCTTGGGGAAAACCTATGGCAGTGATCCTGCGCAACAGGCGGATATCGAAAGTTTCTTGCGCGATGTGGCGCTCCATCCTGACACAGCCCGTCATGTGGCGCGCAAACTGGCGACACATTTCGTGTCTGATACGCCGGATGAACAGCTGGTGTCCCATGTGGCCCAGACTTTCAGCCAGACGGGCGGGGATTTGCTGCGGGTGTATTGGGCCTTGCTGGAACATCCGTCCTCTTGGGGCGATTTGGGACAAAAGGCCAAACAGCCGTTTGATTTCATGGTCTCCAGCTACCGCGCGCTTGGCGTGCCGCCCGAAGCGTTTAACAAGCCACCGAACGGGCAGATCACCAAACAGTTGAGCCTGCCGATCCAGTTTATGGGCCAACCCCTGCGCGAAGCACCCGGCCCCAACGGCTGGCCCGAAGAGGCCGAGGCATGGATCACCCCGCAAGGACTGGCGGGGCGGCTGCAATGGGCGCTGACTTCGGCCATTCGCTGGGGTGAAGACACAGATCCGCGCCAGTTTATCCAGTCCTCGTTGCGGGAACTGGCGGGGCAGACGTTGCAATTCGCCGTTTCTGGGGCAGAACGGCGCGAAGAGGGTTTGACGCTGGTTCTGGCGTCCCCCGAGTTCAACAGGAGATAGGCGCGATGGATCATTCCCGACGTAAGTTTCTGGCACAAACGCTGGCCCTTGGCTGTTCTGCCGCGGCCAGCCCGTTTGTTACCCCTGTCACCTTTGCTTCGATCCCGTCGGACAACCGGCTGGTGGTGATCGTGTTGCGCGGGGCGATGGACGGTCTGGACATTTGTGCGCCTCTGGCCGAACCGATGTTCCGCCAATACCGCCCCAGCCTGACCAAACGCAAATTCACCGATCTGGACGGTTTCTTCGGCCTGAATGAAAACCTTGGCGAACTGATGCCCCTGTGGAAAGCAGGGCAGTTGGGGTTCGTTCAGGCGGTTTCTACGCCCTACCGTGACAAGCGCAGCCATTTTGACGGGCAGGACTTGCTAGAGGCAGGGCTGATGGACGTAGGCAGGTCTGTGCGGGACACGGGTTGGATGAACCGAATGCTGTCACTTATTCCGGGCGCGGAACAGGACAGCGCCTTTTCGGTGGGGCGTGAAAACATGCTGATCCTGCGCGGGGATTTCCCTGTGACCAGTTGGGCGCCTGAAAGCCGTGTGGATATGTCCCCGCAAGGGCGGCTGTTGCTGGATGCGATCTATGCCAAAGACCCGCTGTTTTCCCAAGCAGGCCAGACCGCGCTGACGCTGGCCGCCCAACTGTCCATGCTGGCGCTGGACAGCGCGGATGAAGAAGACACCGAAATGATGGCCGAGATGCTTAAAAGCATGAAAGAAGCGCAGGCCGCGCAAAATGCCAGTGGTCTGGCGGCGTTTTCTGCCGCGCGTCTGAAAGAAGACACCCGCTTTGCCACGTTTTCCATTGGCGGCTGGGATACCCACCAGCGACAAGAGCGCAGCATTCGCAATGCCTCGCAGGAATTGCAAGCCGCCCTGTTGACCCTGTACCGCGAACTTGGCCCTGTCTGGGATAAAACCTGTGTGTTGTGTGTGACCGAATTTGGCCGCACCGTGCAGGAAAACGGCTCTGGCGGGACGGATCACGGCACGGGGGGCGCGATGATTATGGCAGGGGGCGCGATCAAGGGACGCAAGGTCTATGGCGATTGGCCGGGCCTGAATGAAGCCCAGCTTTATGAACGCCGTGACCTGATGCCCACCGCCGATTTGCGTCGCTATGCGGGCTGGGCGGCCCATGATCTGTTCGGCCTGTCCGTGGCGCAAATCGAAAGCTCGGTATTTCCCGGGGTAGACATGCTCGACAATCCCCGTTTCATCCGCTGAGATGATTTTTACCGCTGGTTATGGACATTTTCGCAGGCGTGTTTATGTGAAATGGCAGAGGATTACTTAAGACAGGGTGTGAAGTGATGGCGAAACCGGTTGGTTTTGAAGTAAAAGACTGGGTTGCGCCGCCTGCGCCCCAAAGCGAACCGCTGGAGGGACGTTACGCGCGGCTGGAACGGATCAACGCCGAGGATCACAGCGGTGATTTGTTCAAAGCCAATTCCGAAGACAGCACTGAAGGCATCTGGGATTACCTGCCCTACGGCCCCTATCACGCGCAGGCCACCTATCATAAATGGCTGCGCGAAATGGCGGCACTGGATGACCCGTATTTCTATGCGATCAAGAACAAGGAGTTGGGCCGGTTCTGTGGTGTCGCGTCCTATCTGCGGATCGACGTGAATGCTGGCTCGATCGAAGTGGGCCATATCAATTTCGCCCCCGCCCTGCAGCGCACCCGCGCCGCCACCGAAGCCATGTATCTGATGATGAAATGGGCCTTTGAAGCTGGCTATCGCCGCTATGAATGGAAATGCGACGCGCTGAATTACGGATCGCGCCGCGCAGCCCAGCGTTTGGGGCTATCCTATGAAGGCACCTTCCGTCAGGCCACAATGTACAAAGGCCGCAACCGCGATACCGCTTGGTTTGCCGCCATCGACAAGGAATGGCCCGCCCTGGAAGCGGCGTTTCAGGCCTGGCTTCATCCAAATAATTTCACCGAAACAGGCCAGCAGATCGACTCGCTGGGCAATCTGACCGCTTTGGTGCGGGTGGCCTCTGACCCAACACTGGAGCGTTAATGCCACAGGCCAATCCCGATGCGTTGAAATTCCTGCTGGAACGGCGCTCTGTGTCCCATAAAACCCTGTCCCTGCCTGTGCCGGATCGCGCAGGCATCAACGCGATCCTGACCGCAGGTGCGCGGGTTCCCGACCATAAGATGCTGGAACCCTTCCGCTTTATCGTGATGGAGGACGCCGCGCTGACCCGTTTGGGGGATGCAGTGCAAGCCTATGCGGATCATATCGGGCAAGACCCTGATAAAACCGCAAAAGCCGTGTTCAATTTCACCAACGCGCCGCTGTGTATTGCGGTGGTGGCCAGCCTGAAACGCACCGATATGATCCCCGAGGTGGAACAGACCCTTGCCGTTGGGGCTTGCTGTCTGAGTGTGCTGAATGCAGCACTGGCCAGTGGTTGGGGCGCAAACTGGATCACCGGCTGGGCCGCGTTTGACAGGGCGTTTTTGCAGGAAAACATGGGGCTAGGCGCAGAGGAATATGTGGCTGGTTTCATTTTTATCGGCACAGCCAATACAGACCCCACAGATCGCAAGCGCCCTGACCTTGATGCGATCACAACTTGGGTTAGCGAATGATCTTTGACGATTTCTTCAAGGCAATGGGCCAAATGGGAGACCCGAAGTTTCGCAGCGTTTTGCTGCGGGGCATCGGCCTGACAGTTCTGTTGCTGGCAGGGGTCACATGGGGCGTGCAATTCCTGCTGCCCGATAGTGTCAGCCTGCCTTGGTTCGGTGAAATTGTCTGGCTGTCGACGCTTCTGTCAGGCTTTGTTCTGGTGGCTATGATCGGCCTGTCGGTGATCCTGATGGTGCCTGTTGCCTCCCTGTTTACGGGGTTTTTCCTCGATCAGGTGATGGATGCGGTTGAAACCAAACATTACCCTGGTCTGGAACCTGCAAATTCAGTGTCCTTTGGCGAAACCCTGATCGACGCACTGGGGTTCCTCGGGGTGCTTGTGGTGGTCAACCTGTTGGCGCTGATCGTCTATCTTTTGTCCACTCTGGCAGCCCCTTTGGTGTTCTGGGCGGTGAACGGTATGCTGCTGGGGCGGGAGTATTTTCAAATGGTGGCCATGCGCCGACTCGGGCGGGCAGGGGCCAAACAGTTGCGCGCGCGCAATCGGGGGCAAATCTGGCTTGCAGGTGCCTTGATGGCGATCCCGCTGACTGTGCCGATCCTTAATCTGGTTATCCCTGTGCTGGGTGTTGCCACATTCACCCATCTGTTTCACCGCGTGAATTCCAAAAACTGAACCGGTCCGGCAGACAGACAAAAGCCGGACCCAACAAGCCCGGCTTTCTTCTTTCTGAAAATATCCCCGCCGGAGGCATTAAACCTTAATCCGGCGCGGGTAATTCAGACGGTTTAGTCTTTACGGAAGTGTGATTTCTCACGGGGTTTGCCGTGCCAGCCGGTTTTACCCTTGTCGCCACCACGATCCCCGCCGCGGTCTCCACCACGATCACCACCACGGTCGCCGCCGCGATCACCACCGCCGCCAAAGCCACGGCCGCCATCGCGTCCGCCTTTGTCAAAGGGGCGTTTGGGACGGTCGTCAAAACCACCGTCACGGGTTTCCCATTTTTTCAGCAGCAGGTTTGCAAAAGTATCGCGGTACACCACGCCCTCATTGCACCACACCAGAGAGACATTATCCCCGTCAACAGCTTCAACCGCCATACGGGGGGAGCCGGAAATCAGTGCGGCCAAATCGCCAGGTTTCAAAGTAGGCATAACAGATCCTCCTTGGATCAGCAAAGTTCAAGACGCCGCTCTAGTGTGAAATGGCGCGGTTGGAAAGGGTTATTCGGCCAGATGTGCGTCTATTTCTAGCCAAAGTTGCTCTATGACGTGGGGCTCTTCCATCAGAACCTCATGTTGGGCCCCGTCGATATCCACCAGCAGACCGTTGGGCCATTTCCCCATCACACGGCGCACCGCCTGTTTTGACACTATAGACTCATTGCTGCCCAAAAAACACAGACAATCATGGGGGGCAGGGGCGGCATCGACCAAAGCGCTGGTTTCGCGGCGCGCGCGGTTCAGCCAATGGATTGACGGCCCGCCAAGCCCCAGTTCGGGATGTTGGTTCATGTGGCTTTGCATGATTTTATAGCTGGGCTTGTCATTGGTCAGGGCGTTGCCTTCGAAAGGTTGTTCCTGCACATAATTGGCTGGTCCACCCGTGGGGATGAATTTCTGCCCAAAGCCGAACAGAGGCCCGAAATTGGCCACCACCCAAGCCAGCAAGCGCATATGGGGTTCCACATAGATGCCCCACATGGGCGCGCTGAAAATGGCTTTTTCCACCTTTAATCCGTTCAACAGGCTGCGCAACCCGATGCCGCCGCCCATAGAATGGCCGATCATGGCAAAGGGGTCGGGCAGGCCTGCCTCTTGGACGGTGGCCAGCAGTTCGGCCACGTCCAATTGATAGTCGTCAAATTCTTTGACCCAGCCCATTTTGGGCCGCGTCGGGTGGCGATCCGCCATGCCCTGACCGCGCCAGTCTACCACGGCTACACTATAGCCACGATCCAGCAGCCGAGAGATTACATCGCCGTATTTTTCAATGAATTCGGTGCGTCCCGGAAAGACCAGCACCGTTTTTTCACCACTTCCCTGCCACACAGCCACACGAATCCGCGTACCATCGGAACAGACACGCCAAAAGGCCTGTCCTCCGTCGGGCATGCCTTCCAGATGGGAATGAAGCGGTGCAGGTTTCATCTTGGCGGTTCCACTTTCATCGGTTTCCCCACCACAAACCAGCGCTGTGCAGGTTTGTGGTGTCAGGATCATTGTCTTGGTTCAAGACAGCAATGTGCCCAGTTTCATAGCCGCGCCCATGTCGCCGTCCACAGCCAGTTTGCCCGTCATAAAGGCAGAAGTCGGGTTCACGTCGCCCTCCATCATGCCAATAAACGTTTCGGCATCTGCGGTCAGGGTGCATTCTGTTTCTTCATCGCCGACGCGCGCGCCTTTGGAATCCACAATCAGCGAACCCTCGCCCGTGATTTCCACTTTGACAGAGCCGTCAAAGCCGTCGTCGCCCAATTTTGCATTCAACGCGTCCACGGCCTGATTGATAACATCACTCATGTTTGATCCTTTCGGGTTTCATTTTTCTGATTTTGACCTAGTTTGAGAGTCGAGAGTAAACATGGTGACACTTGATGAAAACTGCAAACCGTGCCGTGGCGTTAATCAATAGATTCCTAATGGGTTTAGGCATAATGGGTTTAGGCATAATGGCTTTGGGGGCAATCGCGCTTGGGTTGCAGCTTGCCGCAACTTCGGCTGCGGCGCAAACTGAAAGTTTGGATGCGCTGTTTGCCGAGCTGAAGGTCGCCTCTCCCGACGATTGGCAGTCTGTGGAAAAGAAAATCTGGGTGGAATGGTCGAAATCCGGTTCCAAAGCGATGGATTTGCTGTTGGAGCGGGGCAAGGCGGAAATGGAAAAAGGCAACTATAAAGAGGCCGTGAACCATTTTTCCGCGTTGATTGACCATGCGCCGGAATTTGCCGAGGGTTGGAACGCCCGTGCCTCGGCTTGGTTCGCCCTGGAACGCTACGGCCTGTCCATGGTGGATATTCGCCAGACTTTATTGCTGGAACCCCGCCATTTCGGGGCACTGTCGGGTCTGGCGACGATTCTTATGCAGTTGGATCGCCCCAAAGATGCGTTGAAAATCTATCAGCAGGTGCAAGACATCCATCCGAACCGCCCCGAAGTGCAGCAGGGAATCCTGCAGCTGAGCGACACTGTAGAGGGTGTGGAGTTGTAGCAGGATTGCGCCGCTTTCGTTTTGCGGGGGCGTTAATCGAGTATTTTTAGAACATTGAAGCGGTGGCGTGGTCTGTGGTTGAGGCTGGTCGGTGTTTTGGTATAGGGGTGACGCCCGAGACTTTGAGAGCCGTTAATCATGAGCAATTTGCCTGCGCGCGTTTGTGCGGTTCTGGGGCCGACCAATACGGGTAAAACCCATTATGCGATTGAACGCATGCTGGCCCATCGCACAGGTGTGATCGGCTTGCCGCTGCGTCTTTTGGCACGCGAGGTCTATGACAAGATCGTCGCTTTGCGCGGCCCTTCGGTTGTGGCTTTGGTCACGGGCGAGGAGCGGATCGTACCGCCCCGGGCCGCTTATTGGGTCTGTACGGTTGAGGCGATGCCGCAGGGAATCGGTGCTGATTTTGTGGCCATTGACGAGGTGCAGCTTTGTGCCGATCCAGAGCGGGGCCATGTGTTCACCGATCGGTTGCTCCATATGCGCGGCACCCATGAGACGTTGTTTCTGGGGGCAGAGACCATGCGGTCTGTCATTGCGCAATTGGTACCCAAGGCTGAATTCATGCGCCGTGAGCGGTTTTCGCAGCTCAGCTACACGGGGCCGAAAAAGACCAGCCGGATGCCTGCGCGGTCGGCGATTGTCGGGTTCTCGGTTGAAAATGTATATGCCATTGCCGAATTGTTGCGCCGTCAAAAGGGCGGTGCGGCTGTGGTGATGGGGGCTTTGTCGCCGCGCACGCGCAATGCGCAGGTTGAGATGTATCAAAACGGCGATGTGGAATATCTGGTGGCCACCGATGCCATTGGCATGGGGCTTAATCTGGATGTGAAGCATGTGGCGTTTTCCAGTCTGACCAAATTTGACGGCCGCAAGATGCGGCATTTGATGCCGAACGAGTTGAGCCAGATCGCGGGTCGGGCCGGGCGTCATACCAATGACGGCACCTTTGGTGTGACGGGGGAGGCGCCTCCGCTTGAACCCGAGGTGGTTGAGGCGATCGAGAACCACCGCTTTACCCCGATCAGGAAACTGCAATGGCGCAACAACCGTTTGGAATTCGGCTCGCTTGATACGCTGCTTGCATCTTTGTCGGCCCCGTCAGGAGAGCCGATCCTGTCCCGTTCGCGGGATGCGGATGACCACCGCACCTTGCAGGCCCTAAGCCAGATCCCCGAAATTTCAGCGCGCGTGCGCGACCCTGCGGCGGTGCGTTTGTTGTGGGACGTGTGCCAAATACCGGATTTCCGTCAGGTGTCGTTCAACGAACATAATTCCATTGTGCAGCAGATTTTCGAATTCCTGCATCAGGACGGGCAGATCAGTCAGGGCTGGCTGCAGGATCGTGTTGCGCGGATTGACAAACCCGCTGGTGACATCGACGCTTTGTCCAAAAGACTGGCATATATCCGCACATGGACCTATGTGGCCCAACGAAAGGGCTGGGTTCAGGACGAAAACTATTGGCGCGAGGAAACCCGTGCAGTAGAAGATCGCCTATCAGATGCGCTGCATGGGGCATTAACACAGAGATTTGTCGATCGGCGCACCAGTGTTTTGATGCGGCGGTTGAAGCAGAAGGAGAGCCTTGTGGCTGAAGTGAACGACAAGGGTGAAGTGACCGTCGAAGGCCAATTCGCCGGTAAATTGACAGGATTCCGGTTCCAGTTGGATCCAAAAGCCACCGGTGAAGAGGCAAAGACCCTGCGCTCCGCAGCGTTGCAGGCATTGCAGCCACAGTTCAAACTGATGTCGGACCGTTTTTATAACGCGCCGGACACCGAATTCGATTTCACCGAGCAAGGTGGGTTGATGTGGGGCGAATTTGCCGTGGGCAAGCTGGTTGCCGGCGGGGATGCGCTGTCCCCCGCAGTGGAACCTTTTGTGGATGAAGAAGCCGGTGCCGAGGTTGCAGAAAAGCTGCGCCGCCGTCTGAGCCATTTTATCAACCGCAAGATCGAAGCCGCATTCGAGCCGCTGATCGCCCTTAAAAACGACGAGGCCGTCACCGGGCTGGCCCGTGGTGTGGCGTTCCGTTTGGTCGAATCCCTTGGGGTTATTCCGCGTTCGGTGATTGCCGATGATGTGAAGTCACTGGATCAGGATGCACGCGGCTTGCTGCGCAAACATGGTATCCGCTTTGGCCAGTTCACGATTTTCCAGCATTTAATGCTGAAACCTGCTCCGACCCGTTTGCGTCTGGTGCTGTGGTCCTTGCAGGAAGGTCTGGGAGAGTTCCCCGAATCCCCTCCTGCTGGTCTGGTAACTATTCCGGCGGTGATTGACGCGCCTAAAGGCTATTACCCGCGTGCGGGCTATCGTCTGGCGGGGGAGCGGGCCATTCGGATTGATATGCTGGAACGGCTGGCCGATATGCTGCGCGGTGTGGATACACGGGGCGGATTTGAAGCCACGGGTGATATGCTGTCGATCACAGGTATGACGCTGGATCAATTCGCCGATCTTATGGGCGGTTTGGGCTATGGCGCTGAAAAAGGCGAGCGGGCTAAGGTGAAAGCTGTCGAAGCTGCGCCTGCCAAAGCGCCAGAGGCTGAGGCTGCTGCGCCAGAGGGCGAAGCCGCCGCAGAGCCGGAAGCCGAAACGGTTGCGCCAGCGGCACCAGAGGCGGCAGTGGCCGAGGATACCCCTGTTGCTGAGGCTACACCGGCTGAACCCGTTGAAATGGAAGTGTTCTATACCTTCCGTTGGGTTCCGAAAAAACGGCCCGCCGAACAGTCCCGTCCGCGCAATGCTGGATCCAAGGGCAAGCCGCAGGGGCAAGCGCGCGGGCAGGGCAAGAAACCTGATCACAAAGGCAAGCCGCGCAGCAACAAGCCTGCACCGAAAAAGGAAAAGCCGATTGATCCGGACAACCCGTTTGCAGCCTTGATGGCGCTGAAAAACAAAAGCTGAGTCGCCGCCTTTGACAGCATCCCGCCCGACAATCCGGATTGACAAATGGCTGTGGTTTGCGCGTTTTTTCAAATCGCGCAGCCTTAGTGCCAAACTGGTTACGGGCGGCCATATGCGGATCAATTCCGAACGGGTTGTCAAAGGCAGTTTCGGTGTTGGGGTCGGGGATGTTCTGACCTTTCCCCAAGGGGATCATGTGCGGGTCATTGAGGTGGTTGCCTTGGGGGAACGCCGTGGTCCCGCCCCCGAAGCGCAGACGCTCTATTCCGATCTGTCGCCACCGCAGCCCAAGGACAAAATCTATCATCCGCCGAATCCCGAAGCCCTGCGCAGCGGGCGGCCAAATCGCAGTGAACGGGCGGCGATGGAACGCTTCAAGGACAAGGATGTTGTCTAAGCGGTAAATTCCAGCCGTTTGATCCCCCAAATCGGGCATTCGCAGTAAAAAATTCGCTCTGGCCGCGGGGTCAAAACGGGCATATAACGCGAGTAACGCCCAAAGTTCGAGAGTATACTAATGACTTATGTGGTTATCGAAAACTGCATCGCCTGCAAACACACCGATTGCGTCGAAGTGTGCCCCGTGGATTGCTTCTACGAGGGTGAAAACATGTTGGTCATCCATCCGGATGAATGCATCGACTGCGGTGTCTGCGAGCCGGAATGCCCCGTGGATGCCATTCGTCCGGACACCGAGCCGGACATGGAAAAATGGGTTGAATTCAACCGTGAATATTCGGAAAAATGGCCTGTGCTGATCACCAAGATCGACGCCCTGCCGGATGCCGAAGCCCGTGACGGTGAAGAGGGAAAGATGGAGAAATATTTCTCTGAAAACCCTGGTAAAGGCGAGTAAAACCGCCAAATATCTGCAAATTTAACAGCCTCTAGGAAAGGGGCTGTTTTTGTGATATGATACTTATCTGAAATAGGCCCGTACTGTGCCGGGGCTGCCCCGCACCCGCACTATTTGCCGCTTGGATGCTCTGATACATTGGCGAATCCGTTCCGCCAAGGTAGCAGATTTCGTCGTGTCAAAGCATACGGCCACGAACAAAGGACCATGGTTTTTATGGCTAAGAAAAAGAATCTAGACTTTAATCCAGACGATTTTGTCGTTTATCCGTCCCACGGCGTGGGTAAAGTTGTCAGCATCGAAGAACAGGAAATCGCCGGCATCCATATGGAGCTGTTTGTGATTGCCTTTGAAAAAGACAAGATGACCCTTCGGGTGCCCACTGCCAAAGCGATTGCTGTTGGTATGCGTGGCTTGTCCAGCCCAGAGGTTGTGGCCAAATGTATGACAACACTGAAAGGCCGCGCCCGTGTGAAACGCGCCATGTGGTCCCGACGTGCGCAGGAATATGAACAAAAGATCAACTCCGGCGATCTGATTTCCATCGCGGAAGTGGTACGCGATTTGCACCGCAACGATGACCAGCGCGAACAGTCCTATTCCGAACGCCAGCTTTACGAAGCTGCGCTTGAGCGGTTGACCCGTGAAGTGGCAGCGGTTGACGGTGCTGACGAAATGAAGGCGCAGGCCCGCATTGGCGAAGTTCTCGTCGGGCGTGCGGCAGCGGCTGCATAACAAACAAATCCTGTCGGATTTTCAGGCCGTTGGTGGGTTCACCAGCGGCCTTTCTCATAGGGCAACACCTGTGGTCCGCTGCGATTGGGGGCAAACAACACAGTCAGCACGTCCCGTACGAATCGCCACTAGCTTTTTAATCCAATCCTAACTAAAGTCAGCATACGTCCACGCAGGCCCGAATAACGAGGCCGCGGGACATGGCAAGAGTAGCGGCAAGGACAGGCGTTTAGCATGACGGAAATGGTGTTTGGCACTGTGGCTTCTAGGCCCGGTGAACCTGTGCTGCCAAAGTGGTGGCGCACAGTGGATAAATGGGCTTTGTCAGCCATATTGATGCTGTTTTTAGTGGGGATTTTGCTGGGGCTTGCGGCCTCGGTTCCGCTGGCAGAACGCAACGGGCTGACCCAGTTTTATTATGTGTACAAGCAGTTGTTCTTTGGCTCGATTGCCATTGTAACGATGATCCTTGTATCAATGATGTCCCCCAAAATGGTCCGCCGTCTGGGTGTTTTCGGCTTTGTCTGCTGTTTGCTGGCAATTTGTGCGCTGCCGTTCATCGGCACTGATTTCGGCAAAGGGGCGACACGCTGGATTTCACTGGGCTTTGCCTCGGTCCAGCCGTCCGAGTTTTTGAAACCCGGCTTTGTGGTGTTCTCTGCTTGGCTGATGGCCGCCAGCTTTGAGGTCGGAGGCCCCCCCGGCAAACGCATGTCTTTTGCAGTAGCGGTTCTGGTGGCCTTTCTTTTGGCGCTGCAACCCGATTTCGGTCAGGCCTGCCTGATTTTGGCCAGCTGGGGCCTGATGTATTTCGTGGCTGGTGCGCCGATGGTTTTGCTGTTGGGCATGGCAGGCGGTGTGGTGGGGGCGGGCTTTGTGGCCTATAATTCCTCGGAACACTTTGCCCGTCGGATCGACGGGTATCTAAACCCAGAAATCGACCCGCGCACCCAGATCGGCTATGCCACAAACGCCATTCAAGAGGGTGGCTTTTTCGGTGTCGGTGTCGGCGAGGGACGGGTGAAATGGTCACTGCCCGACGCTCATACAGATTTCATCATCGCAGTTGCCGCCGAAGAATACGGACTGATCCTTGTTCTGGTAATTATCGGCCTGTTCATGGTCGTCACCGTGCGATCCTTCCTGCGCTTGATCCACGAACGGGATCCGTTCATCCGCTTTGCAGGCACAGGGCTGGCCGCATTGTTCGGCATGCAAGCCCTGATCAACATGGGCGTGGCTGTGCGTTTGCTGCCCGCCAAGGGCATGACGCTGCCATTTGTATCTTACGGTGGCTCGTCGCTGGTGGCGGCAGGAATCGGCCTAGGATTTCTTTTGGCCTTTACACGGACCCGACCCCAAGGGGATATCAGCGACGTTTTCGGTAACGAAAACCGAGGCGGATAAGGGGTATTATGGCAGATAAATTACTGGTTATTGCAGCAGGTGGTACGGGCGGGCATATGTTCCCTGCCCAGGCTCTGGCCGAAGAAATGTTGGCGCGTGGCTGGCGTGTAAAGCTGAGCACCGACCCGCGGGGCGCACGGTATACGGGCGGCTTTCCAGAAGCGGTGCAGGTCGAAGTGGTGAATTCCGGCACCTTTGCGCGGGGCGGTCTGGCGGCCAAACTCGGCGTGCCGTTCCGCATTCTGGGAGGCGCTTTATCGGCGTGGCAACAGATGCGCAAAGACCCGCCAGCGGTGGTGGCCGGCTTTGGCGGTTACCCGGCGCTGCCTGCGATGATCGCGGCGATGATGACGAAAACGCCACGGCTGATCCATGAACAGAACGGTGTTCTGGGGCGGGTCAATCAGGTGTTTGCCAAGCGGGTGGATGCTGTGGCCTGTGGCACCTGGCCCACCGAACTGCCCGACGGGGTAGAAGGCGTTTTTACCGGCAATCCTGTGCGCGCTTCGGTTCTGGAACGGGCGGGGGCGGGCTATATTGCGCCGGGTGACTGGCCTATGTCCGTGTTGGCGATTGGTGGCAGCCAGGGCAGCCGTATCCTGTCACAAACCATCCCGCAGGCTATGGCTTTGCTGCCGGAAAACCTGAAAACACGGGTGCGCGTGGCACAACAGGCCCGCGACGAAGATTACAACGACACGGTTGCCGCCTATGCTGCGGCTGGGGTGGATGCCGATGTCAGCCCTTTCTTTGACGATATTCCCGCGCGCATGTCTGAATGCCAACTGGTGATCAGCCGTTCGGGCGCGTCCAGTGTTGCGGATATTTCCATCATCGGGCGGCCTTCAATTCTGATCCCTTTGGCAATTGCCATACGGGATGAACAATCCGCCAATGCCAAAGGTCTGGCCGCAGCGGGGGCAGCGATTGTGATCCCTGAATCCCAGCTCACCCCCGAGGTACTGGCCGATCATATCTACACCGTCCTGACGGACGCAAGCGGGGCAACCCAAATGGCCAATGCCGCCCTGACGCAGGGCAGACCGGAGGCCGCAAACGATCTGGCAAATCTGGTGGCCCAACTGGCAGGAGAGTAAGATGAACGCAGCAACGAAATTGCCAACGCAGCTTGGTCCGATCCATTTTGTCGGTATCGGCGGCATTGGCATGTCTGGCATTGCCGAGGTTCTGATCAATCACGGCTATACGGTGCAAGGCTCTGACCTGCGGCCCTCCAAGATCACGGATCGTCTGGCGGATATGGGCGCGCGGATTTCTTTTCCGCAGATGGCGGAAAATCTGGAAGACGCCGAAGTTGTGGTGATTTCAAGTGCCATCAAACCCGGCAATCCCGAACTGGATTCCGCCCGCGCCCGTGGCCTGCCTATTGTGCGCCGCGCGGAAATGCTGGCCGAACTGATGCGCCTGAAATCCAATGTGGCGATTGCGGGAACGCATGGCAAAACCACCACGACGACCATGGTTGCGACCTTGCTGGACGCTGGCGGGATTGATCCGACCGTGGTGAACGGCGGGATCATTCACGCCTATGGGTCCAACGCGCGGATGGGGCAGGGCGAATGGATGGTGGTTGAAGCCGATGAAAGCGACGGCACCTTTAACCGTCTGCCCGCTACAATCGCCGTGGTCACCAATATCGACCCTGAACACATGGAACATTACGGCACATTTGATAACCTGCGCGAGGCGTTTTACACCTTTGTGTCCAACATCCCGTTTTACGGCGTGGCCATCTGCAACACCGACCACCCCGAGGTTCAGGCGCTGGTCGGGCGTGTGGGGGATCGCCGCGTGATCACCTATGGCTTTAACAAACAGGCCGACGTGCGCGCGGACAATCTGCGCTATGAGGACGGTCAGGCCTATTTCGATGTTTACCTGCAATCCGAAGATACATTCATTCAGAACGTGGTTCTTCCGATGCCGGGGGATCACAATGTATCCAATGCACTGGCGGCCATTGCGGTGTCCCGTCATCTGGGTCTGAAGCGGGCTGAAATCCGCGAGGCGTTGAAGAATTTCAAAGGCGTGAACCGCCGCTTTACCCGTGTGGGTGAAGTCAATGGCGTCACTATCATTGACGATTACGCCCATCACCCCGTTGAAATCACCGCCGTTCTGTCAGCCGCGAAACAAGCCACCAAAGGCCGCGTGATCGCCGTGCACCAACCGCACCGCTTTTCCCGTCTGCATGATCTGTTCGAAGAATTCTGCTCCTGTTTCAACAACGCCGATGTGGTTGGCATTTCCGATGTCTATTCCGCAGGCGAAGCCCCCATCGAAGGGGCGGACCGTGACGGGTTGGTGGCCGGATTGACCGCGCACGGACATCGCAAGGCTGTGGCGGTGGCAGACGAAGCCGCGCTGCAAGCCTTTGTTCTGGAACACTGTCAGTCCGGTGATTTGCTGGTCTGTCTGGGTGCTGGGACGATCAGTGCCTGGGCCAATAACCTGCCGAAAGCCTTGGGGTAGTGTCTGGAGAGATTCTTGGCGGCGTGTTGGGCGTCGGGCTAAATTCCGCAATTGTCTTTGCTGCCTGTTGGATAGGGATCGGAACCGTTGTGGCCCTGCTGCCCGCCCGCTATATTCCGCCCGGAGCCTTTTTGCTGATGCTGTTGTTGGTGCCGCTGGTGCCGTATCTGTGGATCGCGGGCAATCCGTTTCTGGCGCTGCTGTTTCTGGCGGGCGTTGGGTCGTTACTGCGCTGGCCGATCGTCTATCTGGGGCGCTTTATCCGCGCGAAATTCAAAGGTGAACCGTTTCAGGGGCCGAAGTTTGACTTTTATTAAGATATTTTCCGGATTGTCATATGCTTGAAGTCGGTTTGAATTCTGCCATTGTCTATGCCGCCTGTTGGGTGGGCATGGGCACTGTGGTGGCGTTATGCCGTCGCCCCTATCATCCGCCCGGCGCGTTTTTATTGCTGCTGTTGCTGGTGCCGCTGATCCCTTATCTGTGGATCGCAGGAAACCCGTTTATTGCGGTGATGTTTGTTCTGGGCGTCGGCTCGATCATGCGTTGGCCGCTGTATTATATCGGACGGTTCACATGGGCACGGATCACGGGGCAGCCGTTTGTCTGGCTCGAAGAACATAAATTACAAGAAGGCGAGGCGAACCCGAATGAGCCTGAATATTGACACCCTGCCGCCCGTGCGCGGCACGCTGACCTTTGACAAGCCCATGGACGGGTTAAGCTGGCTGCGGGTGGGTGGCCCTGCCGAAGTTCTGTTCCAACCCGCCGATCTGGCCGATTTGCAAGGGTTTCTGGCCGCGCTTGATCCCGAAATTCCTGTGTTTCCCATCGGGGTCTGTTCAAACCTGATCATCCGCGATGGCGGGCTGGACGGGGTGGTTATCCGCTTTGGGCGCGGTTTCAATGGCATTGAAATTCTGGATGACAGCCATGTGCGGGCAGGCGTCGGGGCGCTGGATGCCCATGTGGCGCGCAAGGCGGCGCAGGCGGGGATTGATCTGACCTTTCTGCGCACGATCCCGGGCGCAATAGGCGGCGCGGCCAAAATGAACGCAGGCTGCTATGGCACCTATACCGCCGATGTCTTTGTCGAAGCCCAAGCCGTGACCCGCCAAGGCGAACTGGTCACGCTGACGGCGCAGGATATGGGGTTCAGCTACCGTGCTACGGATTTGCCCGACGGCCTGATCCTGACTTCGGTCCTGTTGAAAGGCGGGACAGGGGTTCCCGAAGCACTGGACGCAAAAATGACCGGGGCTTTGGCCAAACGCGAAGCCACTCAGCCCACAAAGGAACGCTCCTGCGGGTCAACCTTTCGCAATCCCGCCGGATTTTCGTCCACCGGACAGGCAGATGATGTTCATGACCTGAAAGCGTGGAAAGTGATTGACGATGCGGGTCTGCGCGGTGCATCACTGGGGGGTGCCCAAATGAGCGAGATGCATTCGAATTTTCTGATCAACAAAGGTGGCGCTTCTGCCGCAGATTTGGAAAATTTAGGTGAATTGGTGCGAAAAAGGGTTTTCGAAAACAGTGGAATATCCCTAGTATGGGAAATCATGCGTGTCGGGAAACCGGCCGCACAATAAGCGGTAGCCCGTTAGAGCCGAAAATGGCCAAGGGCAAAAGACGAGGCGGTCATGTCGAGCAGGGCATTTCACCGCGTAACAGTTCTACAAGGCGGCCCTTCGGCTGAACGTGAGGTGTCTTTATCCTCCGGTCACGAAGTCGCCAAGGCGTTGCGCACCGAAGGATATGAAGTCACCGAACTGGACGCGGGTCCAAATCTGGTGGCTGATCTGCGTGCAACCAATCCTGATGCGGTTTTTAATGCGCTCCACGGTCGGTGGGGCGAAGACGGGTGTGTGCAGGGCATTCTGGAATGGATGCGGCTGCCCTATACCCATTCCGGCGTGTTTGCCTCGGCGCTTGCAATGGATAAGGAAAAGTCCAAACAAGCCTTTGTCGCCGCAGGCCTGCCAATTGTAGAGGGACGTCTGGTTCCCAAGGCCGACGTTTCAAAAAGCCATCCGATGCAGCCCCCTTATGTGGTGAAACCATATAACGAGGGCTCGTCGGTTGGCGTCTATCTGGTACATGAATCCGCCAACGGCCCTGCACAGATCAGCGATGACATGCCCGACCTTTTGATGGTCGAGAAATTTGTTCCCGGACGCGAACTGACCACCACTGTGATGGGGGATAAGCCGTTGACTGTGACGGATATCATCACCGAAGGCTGGTATGATTACGACGCGAAATACACGGTTGGCGGATCGCGCCATGAGGTGCCGGCAAATGTACCTGCGGAAGTGTTCGAGGCCTGTCTGGAATACGCCCTGCGCGCCCATAATGCTTTGGGGTGTCGCGGGTTAAGCCGCACGGATTTCCGTTGGGATGACACCAAAGGTCTGGACGGATTGATCCTGCTGGAAACCAACACCCAACCCGGAATGACCCCCACATCGCTGGCCCCTGAACAGGCAGCAATCTGCGGAATTGATTTTGGCGCTTTGGTGTCCTGGCTGGTCGAGGATGCATCATGTCAGCGATAGACGCCCCGCGCCCCCGCCTTGTGTACCGCGATCCGGTTGGCCACGGCCACAGGCTGGAACGTATGGACGGCGTTGCCGATCAGACCTTGGAAACAGCACGGCGCGACCCCAGTCCAAGTCGGATCAAATACCGTCTGGAACGGATTTGGCTGACGCCGCTCTACCGCTCGTTGATCCGCACAGGTCTGCCGATTGCCATTGTGGTCGGGCTGGTTGCCAATCATTTTTCTGATCCCGAAACCCAGGCCCGACTGGCGCAAAGCATTACAAATGCGCGCACCATGATCGAGGAGCGCCCCGAATTCGCCGTCAACCTGATGCAAATTCAAGGCGGTAGCCCTGTTGTGTCAAAACAGGTTCGCGAAGCTATTCCAATGGAATTCCCCGTCAGTTCCCTGCAACTGGATCTGGCCACGCTGAAGGAAAAAATCGAAGCCGTAGATGCGGTGAAATCCGCAGATATCTTCCTTCGGGGCGGCGTTCTGGACGTTGAAATCGTCGAGCGTGTGCCAGCATTGGTGTGGCGCGGTGCGAATTATCTGGAACTGGTTGACGAAGTGGGCGCGCGCGCAGGGGTTCTGCTGGCGCGGGACGGCTATTTCGATCTGCCGCTTATTCTGGGCAAGGGCGCGCAGAAAAAAGCAGCCGAGGCTTTGAAGATACTGGCCGCTGCGGGGCCGATTTCGGATCGTATCCGGGGCCTGCGCCGTATGGGAGAGCGGCGCTGGGATGTGATGCTGGATCGGGGTCAAATCATTCAATTACCAGTGGAAAACCCTGTTCCTGCATTCGAGCGTGTCATTGCATTACAAAGCGCACGCGACCTGCTGGGGCGGGATGTAACAGTTGTAGATATGAGAGACGGGCGCCGCCCGGTTCTACGTTTGTCCGTAGCAGCAGTCGAAGAACTGCACCGGCTGCGGGCCATAGCCGATGGGGAAGATAAGACCTGACATGACACATTTATATGAAACACAACGCGCTATGAGACAACGCCGCCGGGCCGCCCTGCAACGGGGGGTGGTGGCTATTCTGGACGTGGGCACATCCAAGATCGCCTGTATGATTTTGCAGTTTGATCCATCCGTACAAATGAACGCCCAAGAGGGTATGACCGCCATGGCCAACCACGGTGCCTTTCGGGTGATCGGGGTGGCGACAACCCGTTCGCGCGGGGTGCGCTTTGGTGAAGTCAGCACCATGGAAGAAACCGAACGGGCCATTCGTACAGCCGTTCAAGCGGCACAGAAAATGGCCAACACACGGGTTGATCATGTGATTGCCTGTATGTCTGGCGCTGATCCGCGATCCTACGGGGTGACGGGCGCGGTGCAGTTGGAAAACGGCTCGGTTATGGATTACGATATCGGGCGGGTTCTGGCGGAATGTGATGTGCCGGATTATGGCATGGGGCGCGAAGCCATCCATGCCATGCCGGTGAATTTTGCGCTGGATCATCGCTCTGGCCTGTCTGATCCGCGCGGGCAGATCGGCAATCGCCTGTCGGTGGATATGCACCTGCTGACCATCGACACAGGCGCGATAGAGAACCTTTTGAAATGTATCAAACGCTGCGATCTGGAACTGGCGGGCTTTGCCTCGTCGTCCTATGTGTCGGGGGTGTCGGCATTGGTAGAAGATGAACAAGAACTTGGCGGCGCTTGTATCGACTTTGGCGGCGGTGCGACCTCTGTTTCTATCTTTTTGAAAAAACACATGATTTTTGCAGATTCCGTGCGGATGGGCGGCGATCTTGTGACCTCTGACATCAGTCAGGGCCTGCAGGTGGCCACGACCACGGCAGAGCGGATCAAGACCTTTCACGGCGGCGTTATGGCCACGGGGATGGATGACCGCGACATTATCGAAATCGGCGGTGACACGGGTGATTTCGATCACGACCGCCGCCGTATCAGTCGCAGCGAATTGATCGGGGTGATGCGGCCTCGGGTTGAGGAAATCCTTGAAGAAGTCCGCGCCCGTCTGGATGCTGCAGGCTTTGATCATCTTCCGGGGCAGCGCATTGTGCTGACAGGCGGAGGCAGCCAGATTCCGGGTCTGGAAGGGTTGGCCAGCCGCATCCTTGGCCAACAGGTGCGCCTTGGTAAACCGCTGCGGATTCAAGGATTGCCACAGGCGGCCACAGGACCGGCCTTTGCGGCAAGTGTCGGGTTGGCGCTGCACGCAGCCCATCCCCAAGATGAATGCTGGGATTTCCACCTTCCTGTTGCAGGGCATGGCAGACAACCCTTGAAACGCGCCATGCGGTGGTTCAAAGATAACTGGTAAACGAGATATGGTTCAGGTGGCGAAATCTTGCGGATTTGCCCAAAAACTGTACAATATACCAGATGATTCCGACGATTTTTCGTGACCTGAGCGAATCAGTCGTTTAGCATAGCGAATCAGGGCTAATGCGACCGTTGATCAGACGGCGAAACAAAAAATTACAGGCGGATAGAACATGACACTGAATTTG
>JAXMOF010000006.1:0-114896 GCA_034670045.1 Amylibacter sp.
CGCGACAACTCAAGGAACCGCCCCATGAAAATGACCACCGAAGAAGCCTTTGTAAAAGTGCTGCAAATGCACGGGATCGAACATGCCTTCGGCATTATCGGTTCGGCTATGATGCCGATTTCCGATCTGTTCCCGCAGGCTGGCATTAAATTCTGGGACTGCGCCCATGAATGTAATGCGGGCATGATGTCTGACGGTTACACCCGCGCCTCGGGCAAAATGTCTATGATGGTTGCGCAAAACGGGCCGGGTATTACCAACTTTGTAACCCCAGTGAAAACCGCCTATTGGAACCACACCCCGCTGCTGCTGGTCACGCCACAGGCTGCCAATAAAACCATCGGTCAGGGTGGCTTCCAAGAGGTCGAGCAGATGAAACTGTTCGAAGACATGGTGGCCTATCAGGAAGAAGTGCGCGATCCGTCACGGATTGCCGAAGTGCTGAACCGAGTGATTGAAAATGCCTTCCGCGCCTCTGCCCCTGCACAGATCAACATTCCGCGCGACTACTGGACCCAGGTGGTTGATATCGAACTGCCCAAGATCGTGCGTCTTGAACGCCCTGCGGGCGGCGCTGACGCGCTGGGCGAGGCGGCAAAGCTGCTGTCTTCGGCCAAGTTCCCCGTGATCCTGAACGGCGCTGGCGTTATTCTGGCCGGTGCCATCGGTGACAGTGCCAAACTGGCCGAGGCTTTGGACGCTCCTGTCTGTTCCGGCTACCAGCACAACGATGCCTTCCCGGGGTCGCATCCTCTGGCAGCGGGTCCGCTGGGCTATAACGGTTCGAAAGCCGCGATGGAGCTGATTTCCCAGGCCGACGTTGTTCTAGCGCTGGGCACACGGTTGAACCCGTTTTCCACACTGCCGGGCTATGGCATTGATTACTGGCCCAAAGACGCGGCGATCATTCAGGTTGATATCAATTCGGACCGCATCGGCCTGACCAAAGATGTGACCGTTGCAATTCAGGGCGATGCCAAAAAGGTTGCGCAGGAATTGCTGGCCCGTCTGGCCGATGGCGCAGGCGATACGAACCGCGCAGAACGCAAAGCCACCATCGCGAAAACCAAATCCGCATGGGCGCAGGAACTGACCTCTATGGACCACGAGGACGACGATCCGGGCACCACATGGAACGAACGTGCCCGCGACCGTGAACCGGGCAAAATGTCTCCGCGTATGGCGTGGCGTGCGATCCAGTCTGCCTTGCCGAAAGAGGCGATTATCTCGTCTGACATCGGCAACAACTGCGCCATCGGCAATGCCTATCCGACCTTTGAAGACGGTCGCAAATATCTGGCTCCGGGCCTGTTCGGTCCTTGTGGCTATGGCTTCCCCGCGATTTGCGGCGCCAAAGTGGCCCAGCCTGACGTGCCTGTTGTGGGTTTTGCCGGTGACGGTGCTTTCGGGATTTCCATGAATGAAATGGTGTCTTGTGGCCGTGACGACTGGCCCCCGATCACCATGATTATTTTCCGCAACTACCAATGGGGCGCTGAAAAGCGCAACACCACCCTGTGGTTCGACGATAACTTTGTCGGCACGGAACTGGACACAAACGTATCCTACGCTGCAATTGCACAGGCCTGTGGTCTGGTCGGTGTACAAGCCACGTCGATGGAAGACCTGACAGACAAGCTGGACGCCGCAATCAAGGCACAGATGAGCGAAGGGAAAACCACCTTCATCGAGGTTCTGCTGAATCAGGAACTGGGCGAACCCTTCCGTCGCGATGCGATGAAAAAGCCTGTGTCCGTGGCTGGTATCAGCAAAGACGACATGCGCCCGCAAGCCGGCGCCTAAGTCAAAACCGTCTGACGTATTAAGAAAGGGTCCCGTTTCGGGGCCCTTTTGCCTTTGTGAAGGGGCTGTTCAACTGCCCCAAATCCCCGCGCTGGCCAGATCGGCCGCGCTATACCCCAGCAAGACGATGATGCTGCTGTCCGTCACCTCTAGCTGCACACCGCCTGAAAAATCCGTGACGGATGTGAAATCATCCAGACTGGTAATGCCCGGAACCACAAGGGTTTCCTGCAAAATATCCAAGTCCCGGATCGTGGTGGTATAGCTGTCGTTGTCAAAGACAAACATATCGACCCCAGCACCGCCCACTAGCAGATTGGTTCCGCTGCCCCCGTTCAAAACGTCATTGCCACCACCGCCAAACAACCTGTCATTGCCCGCGCCGCCCTGCACTGTGTCATGCCCCGTTCCACCTTGCAAAAGGTCGTTGCCGCTGTCTCCGGATATGTGATCCGCGCCGCCGCCGCCCTGCACCAGATCCTTGCCTGCCCCTGCTGCAATTGTGTCGCTGCCACCCTCTGCATAAAGCAGGTCGTTGCCCGCGCCGCCCAGCAGGGAATCTGCCCCCGCCCCACCGCGAAGCGTGTCATTGCCAGCGTCCCCGCCCAACAGATCCCGCCCGCCAGCGCCCTTGATAAAGTCATCGCCGCCGCCGCCCGAAATCGCATCATGGCCGGAACCGCCGTTCATAGAATCCCTGCCACCGTTCCCCTGAATAATGTCATTGCCCCCATCGCCTTCAATCCGGTCATTGCCGGTTTCACCAAAGAGCGAGTCATCTCCGCGTCCCCCGGACAGGTAATCCTTGCCCGCACCGCCTTTCAGCAGATCATCGCCGTTCAGACCGAAAATCCTGTCATTTCCGTCGAGCCCCGACATACTGTCACTGTATTGACCCATTTTGATCCGGTCATGTCCTGCCAGAAATTCGGGCCATGTCAGGTTCAGCAGGGTGTTCAGCGTCAGGTCCGGATGGGTGCCGTCGGCGCTGGTGACAATCCCGTCGATCAGCACGTTGATATCTCCGGAAGACAGCGCCAAAATTCCGCGCGCGTCCAGCAAGGGCACATCCCCGAGGGCCGCCACACCCAAAGCCGTCGTGCTGTTCGCACCCGGATAGGACAACTGCCATAAAACACCAAAAAAGCCGTCAACAAGATCAACATGACCAGAACCCTCGTTAAAAGAGAAAGACAGAGTGGTCGGCGAAATCACCGGCAATCCGTTGGTTAACGAGGGGAATAAATCCATTGCAGTGGTGCTGTTTGTGAAATCCAGTTTATAAGTCATCGGAAACTCCCGCGGAAAAGAGTGACATGAAAAATGTGGTTCCAGCCTAAGTCTGGCCTGAATTCCTGTCAAATACGCTGTTTAAGGGCCGGTGCGTCGGGGAAGTTGCCTGAAATTCCCCTAAAATCAGCCCCCGCATAAAGGTTTCCAGAACAGGCAATAAACGTCTTGTATCGCTGGCCTATTCCAAATAAACACGCCAACGGAGACGTGGCCGAGTGGTCGAAGGCGCTCCCCTGCTAAGGGAGTAACGTGCAAGCGTTCGAGGGTTCGAATCCCTTCGTCTCCGCCAAAAGACCGACTAAAAAATTTTCTTAACTAATTGATATTAAGTGATAATATCACCCTCATTAGGGCTTTGGTGAGGTGAAATTGGAAAATTTGCTATACAAATTGCTATACATTTTGCTTTACACTCCACTTAAATCAGTGAGGTGAGCATGGCTTTGAAGCGCAGAGGGAAAAAGGTATCTCTCTACAAGAGGGTTCCAAAGAAGTATGAGGCAATAGAGCCGCGCAAATTTATTTGGTTGTCCTTGCACACCGACAGTATGACAGAGGCAGAGGCTAAAGCTGGCACAGCCTGGGAGCAGATGCTTGCCGCTTGGGAGGCAAAGCTGGCAGGTGATACCTCAGAAGCAGAAAAACGTTTCGATGCTTCCCGCGAATTGGCTGAGGCCAAGGGTTTTCGATACATGCACGTGGATCAGGTCGCTAAACTGCCAACTGAAGAGTTGCTTGATCGGATTGCCGCAATTTCCGTTAAGAGAAACAAGGTTGATCACAAAGAAGCCGCTGCATTGTTAGGTGGAATGAAGAAGCCAGTCATCACCATCACGCGCTCGCTGGAACTCTATTGGGACTTAGCAAGAGAAAAAACCTTTGGCAAAAGTGAGGATCAGCTTCGCAAATGGAGAAATCCTCGCAAGAAAGCTGTCAGGACATTTGTTGATGTGGTGGGTGACAAGTCAATTGCTGACATAACGGGAGATGATATGTTGGATTTCCGGGCCTGGTGGCTGGACCGGATCGAGAACGAAGGCCTGTCGCCAGGAAGCGCGAACAAAGACTTGATACATCTTGGCGATGTTCTCAAAACTGTTAACAAAATGAAGCGACTGAATTTGATCCTTCCTCTCTCGGATCTAAGCTTCAAAGAGGGCGAGCAAGTCCCGCGTCCACCATTTTCGGATGCATGGATAAAAGAGAAGATATTGGCGCCTGGCGTGTTGGCGGGTCTAAATACCGACGCCCGTTGTATTCTACTGGCGATGATAAACACTGGTGCGCGACCTAGTGAGATCGCGGCACTCACGTCGGAACAGATAAAATTGGACGCGAAGACGCCACATATATCCATTGAACCGATAGATCGGCAACTCAAGAGCGTTAACGCGAGGCGAATTATCCCCTTATGTGGCATCAGTCTTGAGGCCATGCGCGCTCGTCCGGATGGATTTGAACGATATCGGGATAGTGCAGCGAGTTTGTCGGCAACCGTGAATAAGTATTTGAGAGAAAATGGCTTGATGGAAACATCTAAGCATACTCTTTATGGATTGCGACATAGATTTGAGGATCGAATGTTGGAGGCGAATGTAGACGAGCGAATTCGGCGGGATTTGATGGGGCACGCACTAGATCGCGAGCGGTATGGGAAAGGTGCGAGCCTAGAGCACCTACAGAAAATCCTTCAAGCTATCGCATTGTAACGCTCCGCCACCTCTTTTGCACGCTGAATGATATCGTCTTTTTTCGCGAGTTCCAAAATCTCACGATCAACCCTTTCGAAGATTGGCAGATAAGCCGGGTCTTCGATCACGAGAAGTGCTGCTATTTTGTGAGCCGCTTGCAAGTTTTTCAGGTGAACTTTCATGCGTATTCTATAGCGGCGAGCGTGTCGGTCTCTCCAGATTTTTGAGAATCCGCTGAAGTGTTGCTGAAATGCAATATTTTTAGTTGTGTCATTACCAACAATGATTTCAAGGGAGGAGATCACTGATATTATTTCTCCCGCCACAAACCCCAATCACACCGACGCTATAATAATGTTGAGCAGTATGTGCTGCGAAACATCATGAGGATAGCGATGACTAAGAAACCACACGAAGACACTGACCTGGCAAAATATATTGCGCGTCGGGTGCTCGAATTGAGATCGAAAAAATCCCAATCACAGATTGCTAAAGAGGCCGGATTTCCAAACCCGAATATGGTTACGATGATCAAGAATGGGGCAAGTAAGCTGGCACTTGATCGCGTTCCAAGCATGGCTCGTGGCCTTGAGTGTGATCCAGCATTCCTCATGGGATTGGCTTTGGCACAGGCGGTAGGAGAGACCGGTGCAAAAGCGATCACCGAGATATTCGGAACACCGGTGACGGCGAATGAACTGGGGTGGCTGCAAGAGATAAGGAAAGCGTCCGGCAATAGCGATCCACGGATGAGCGCAAGATCCCGTGCCGCGGTTCATTCGATGTTTGGGAGATAGCGCTTTTGGGGTGAGGCTGAGGAGTGCACTAACAGAAACGGCTGCGATGTCCCGTGCGGCTAATGCCGCGGCGCTATATTGTTAGGAAGGCTTGATGGCGTCTTCAAGACTTGCAAAAGGCGGAAGGTAGCAGGTCGGCGCCAATGCGTTAGTCTGGCGGATTGCCGACCTTCACTGCATCTGCGAGCCAAGAACGCGCCATCGGTCGAAGTGGACATTCCGACGGGCACGATTTTGAGTTTATCGCTGCAGTGCGGAAGGCAGATCCGACCGCGTTCTACCAGTTTCTTCCTCAAGATGCCGAAAGGCAGTTCTGAAGGGCATGGCGCGTAAATTGCCACATCCTTCAGATATTGATTTACCTATTCTCTGATCGTCAAACGGCACAGCAACGTGTTGTCTTGCTTCAGGCTTTCACCCCAGACCAGCTCTGCGCTGTCGTCCCATTTAACCTCGTCATAGCCGTCCTTCGGGCCGACGGTGGCTGTGGAATGGACGATTGCGGCGGGCCAGTCGCTGTCATCAAAATCGGGCGTGGTCCAGTCGGCAGGTATGTCAGTGGCGACAAAACCGCAGACGCCTTCGCCTGCAACGGGGTTCGCTTCTTCTGCGCAAGACGGCTCAACCGGAGCAAAGTGCACAACTAAACATTTCATATCCCCGTCGGTCACGGCGAGCGTTTCACCCGACATCGCATCTCTGAACTGGGCAATCATACCGCCGTCGCCCATTTGCTGGCGATTTGTGCCAATATATTCCAGACCGGTGTCGTTTTCCTTGAAATCCTTTGCTTCAATCGCGATCACTGCTGGCAGATTGACTGAAAAGATCGCAGTTTCTTTGTTAAAGGACCGCTCTGTCGTAATCGGGACGGAGTCTTCTATGACCATTTCGCCGTTGGCAGACATAGAGAACCAGTTGTCGACCCAGACATCGGCGGTGATGTCGCGGGTTTCGGCCTGAGCGGCACAGGCTGTCAGGGCTGCCACTGTTGCAAGAATAAAGCGCATATCGTGTCCAATCGTGTAAAAGGTGTCGTGGTTTAGTTCAGGAAAGAGATGGAGTCGCCTGCAAGGATATGACCCTTGAGCGCGGCCATCACGTCAGTCCAACCGGTGCCGATGTCGTCTTGTTTCGGCAAATTAGCCAGCGGCGCATCAAGGGCATAGACCCAGATCGTGTATTCATGGGTGCCCGCACCGGCTGGCGAACAGGGCGGCGTATAGCCGGTCGCACGCAGGTCCTTATCGCTGCCCTCTACGCCCAATGAGTTCGGATTGCCGCGCGCCACGCCATCTGCATCGGCCGGAATATTCCAGACCAGCCAATAATGGCTCGGCTCGTTTACGCCCGGATAGGTGCCATTGGGGTAATGTTGCATGACGATGGCATAGGACTGAGTGTCTGCGGGCACGTTTTCCCATGACAGCGGCGGCGACACACCATCCCCGCCGCTGCGGGTGCAGCGCAGATCATCAGGCAAGGCAGCTCCGTCCAGCAGCGCGGAGCTCGTGACGGTGAACTTTGGCCCCACTGCATGGGCGGTGGCCTCTTCGCCGGGCTTTGGCGGCGGTGTTTGCTGCGCAACTGCTGGTAATGCGGCTGTGCAGCACAGCAGCGCAAGGGTTAGGACGGGAAAACGGGTCATTCGCGGCACAGCTCCTGCTCGAACAATTCGCCGCCGTTGGTCACGGTGCGGGTCTCGAAGTAGTAGCAATTCTCGGTCTCGGACGGGGCGTATTTGATGTAGTAGTCGCCCTCATGATAACTGTAGGTCATGGTCCGGCTGCCGTCCTCGTTCTGCACGAACACCAGATTATCAACCCCGCCGCGCGGTGGCTGACCTGCCTCTGGCCCGCGACCGCCGTCTGCTGCACCCAAGGGGCGCACGCGCGGCAAGGCGTCGATGTCGGGCACTTCACCCATCAGGCATTGGATGATGTAGGGCGCTCCTTCGGACGTGTGGTAACGATAGCCAAAAACATCGTCGGCCTGCCCGTTGCACACATCCAGAACGCCTTCTGCGATAACGCTGCCGTCGGGATTGGTATCTGCGTAGATCGGAAAACCGTCAAACGCCCAGCCGATAATTGCATCGGGGCCCTTGTTCGCCATCTGGTCAATCATGCAAGTCGGTGCGGCATGATAGTGGTAATCGTCACCGCGCCCCGCATGACCGCCGCAGGCATCAAGCTGACCTGTCGCGACGGTGTCCAAATTGGCCTGATAGGTCGCCAGATCCGCTTGCGACATCTCTCCGCCAGCGGTGTAGTCATAGATAGGCACGCCGTTCACTGCGACGCCAAGGGCCGCATCGCGGGTATGCGGCTCGGTCCCGCTGACCGGGGCCAATGTGATGGGTGAGGCGTAATTCACCGCAGGCACCGGCACCTGTTCGTTCGTGCCGATGATACCCGTCATCATCTCGTGGTTTGGATAGGTATCGCCTGCAATCAGGGCTTGGTTATCCGTGCAGGTGACTGTGACCACATCGCCAAAGCCCGCATCTGCGACAGATTCCGTCACCGCCTCGCAGTGAATGGAGTCTTCATGGGCTTGCCCTGTGGTGGCGTAAAGGCAGGCAAGGACGGCTAAACTGGGCGGAAGAAGCAAATCACGCATGTGGATGCCTTTGATAAGGATTGGTGAAGGTCTAATGGATTATACGCTGCATTTGAGGTTTTCCGTCGTTTCTTTATTTTGAAATTTGACGAGGACAGATGCGGCCGACAGTTTTTGGCCTGTTACTGCCTCAAAATTTGTATGTTGGCCTAGCATTGCAATACAAGCGCAGAAGAGTGGTTGCTTTGCAAAATCAACTTTCACCAAATGCTGAAGTCATTCTTTGACAGCGGCCATTGGCGCGGCAATCATCTATTGCCGCTTTGTCCGCACGCCGTCATTTGGTCTGTCAAAATGCTGCGCGGGGCACGAATGGCGGGTTTGGTGAAGCTGCACCGCAGCGCTGACCGATGGAGCGAGCGGCGGCTTAGGGCCGTTCTTGTGGCACAACACAAGCAAGGTGCATGGACGTCCTGCAGTATTGTAGGAAATCTATAACCTGATTTGGAGAAATGCGATCAGTAGCCATGTAACCATGTAAGAGGGCAGAACAAATAAAGTATTGAAAAGACAGCCGGTGAATAAGCGGGCCGCCAATGTTTACATATGTTTACGTTCCGGATTTGAAAGGAAACATTTCACGTGAAAAATCACGCAAATGTGCCCGATTTCTGGTGGTAATGTTTACCCTATGTTTCCCTTATGTTGACAGAATTAGCCGTAAAACAGGCGTTTTCCTGAAAAATGTAAACATCGCGAACTGAAATGCCCAATGAAACAAGTGATAGGGCTCTGTTCACGCACGCGCATGGATACATTTTCCACCGATTTTAAGTATGAGAAAGCACAGTTGGACGCCAAACAGGGTGGGAGCAGGCGGCGATTATGTTGTATTCAGAGAAGAAACGCCTGCTCTCTGCGGTAGTGTCTATTTTCGTCCGCAGGAGGATTAAGGTGCGTCAACCGATATATTGCTAGTTCATTTGCCGAAATCCTTAGCTCCGCTACCCGGCGGTCAGTAGAGATTTCGAGATGGGGCCTGATGTTCAAGGTATAGCTAAGCACAGCCATAAAGCTATCCACGTTGTTAATTGAAAATCTTTAAAAGACTGCTGTCACTCACCCACCGATTAGGAATGGCTCAACGTTCCGGTAAATGCCAACCAGTTCTCCCATACTCGATGCGAAGTCCTAGAAAAACTGAACAAATGCGAAGGGGATGCATTCTGGCGCCGAGACGATCCGTAGGTTGAAACCTCCTGTAGTCATAGCGTTCCTAAAAGGCGTTCTGTTTGCGATCAGGCTCGCACTGACTCCCCCAAGTTCGCCCTAATTCTACCGATCAAAATGTGACTGAGCGGCGATTCCTCGCGTAGCGACAGCCGCAGCTTTGCTGTCCAAGGGGCCAGGGTCAAAGGCTAAAATCCGATATAAAGAGAACTACCAATAGAATTAGCGCTAAAATGGCCCAGTCGCTGAAAGCAAAGGCGACCCGCCAGAGATACAATGGCAACCCAATCAAACAGGTTGCTATACTAGCACTTAAGAGAATTTTCACAATTTGACCACGAATTTGGATAGAGGGGCAACTATATCCGGACGTTTTCGAGCGGCAAGCACGAAAGGAACTCGGTCGAGATTTGCGTATTTGCGTGCTTCAGACGCTCAGGGCGTGCGTTCTTCGAAAGAAATTTGTTGACACCCTATTGTGACCGTGACTATAAGAATGTCACAGTCACAATGGAGGATTAATAAATGGCAATGACACCAGCAGAAAGAAAGCGACGGCAGCGCGAGCTAGAGCGCCAACGAGAGCAAGAGGAAAAACGTCAATTCGCTGCTCGAGATGTTTCTTACCCATACCTCAAGCAAAAGTTCAGCGAAATTGCAGAGAACAGTGCTGGGTTCACTTCGTTCGAGCTGCCCCTGTGGATCGCCGGAATCGAGGCACCAACTTTTTTTGATGAGCGAGGCCCTGCAGATTTTGTTCTAGAGGATGCGATGCAAGGGGTTGAGAACCCGTTTCAAGGAGCAGAGAGCGCAATCGGGCGCGCAGATGTAATAATTGGTTGTTTGTTAGATGCGGCAATGGAACTGTCGTTAATTGTGAATGCCTACAAAAAGGCGGAAATCCAAGCCAGGCTATCTGAATTGGAAAGTCCAGAAGTGGCAGATAGAGCGACTGCCATGAAAGAGGCTGTAAAGCTCAACAAAATGCTGGACCAGCTCAATACCCAGGTCCGCAGAAGCTTCGCTCAGTGGAACGTAACAGGCAGTTGATGCCTGAAGTCGCGGAGTGGCCCTGTTTGGACGCCGGAACCACTCCGCATTTTTGAAATGTTCAACAAAAAGGCCGAACACCATGGACAACGATACAATGACTACCCCAATCGACGCAATTCTTACCCAGAAGTAACTTTTTGAAAGGAATCCAAGATGCTCCTTTCTATAAAAGGGCAGTTTCTCCTCTCGGGGATGAGAATATTAACGAATAGATGCGTCGGCGTTATGACGGTTTTCTAAAAGCTTCACGGTTCGGGTGCATTGCTCGGCCAATATTCATAACAAAAATGTCTCGTATCTCAGGTTGGCAGGCGGCTCTTCGCCTCCAGCAATAGATGTGACGTGCCTGTTGGCAGTTGCCTGCCAGAAAGCACCATCACGATTTTTAGAAGGGAAAACTCTCATGGATGGCAATTTTTTCACAACGGACGAAGCACAACGGCCCTTAATGGCCTATGCTCCGCCTGTTGGTTTTTCGACCGCAGCTGATGGCATTTACTTAGAAACTACGCAAAAAGATGGGGAGGTGGAAATGACTTGGTTGTGCTCCCCAATCGCCGTGGTTGCAATCGGCTCAAATGCGAAACAAACTGGCTGGAGCCGGCGTGTGGAACTTACAGATCCTGACGGGGCTGTTCACAGCCGGTTTGTTCAGGAAAAAGAGCTGACCGTCTCATTCAGAAAGGTCCTAGCGGATTTAACCGATCTGGGTCTTCGCGTCGCTGGTGGTAATGTTTCTCATCAACGCCTTAAAGACCTTATAGCAAGATGGGAGCCTAGCGGGCGGTATATAACAACAGACCGCCTTGGCTGGACTGATGATAGATGTGCTGAGTTTGTTTTGGGAAGCAAGCGCGTGATAGGGTCAAGCAATACCGTCTTTATAAACGAGTTAGCACCAAATGGTGCACCTGAGATGAATAAGCAGGGCACTTTGACAGAATGGCGTGATGAAGTGTCCGCGCGCTGTGTGGGTAACCCCGTTTTGATGGCTTCGGTTTCCCTCGCTTTTGCCGGACCATTATTGGGGCTCTTGGAAAGAGAGTCCGCAGGACTGCATCTGCGTGGGGGCTCATCAAGCGGTAAAACGACTGCTTTGGGGGCGGCTGTATCTGTTTGGGGTGGTCCAAAATTCATGCAAAGCTGGCGGGCGACGGCAAACGTTCTGGAAGGAGTTGCGGCGACGCGTAACGGTTCATTGCTTGCGCTTGATGAACTGGGGCAGATATCGGGCAAGGAAGTCGGCGATGCGGTTTACACTTTAGCAAACGGGCAAGGGAAAGCCCGGTCATCTTCTACAGGAAGATTACAGGCCAAAGGGATGTGGCGGATGATGTTGTTGTCCACCGGAGAAATCTCACTCGCTGACAAAATGGCAGAGGTCGGCAAAACTCCGATGAAAGGCCAAGATGTTCGGCTTATAGATATAGCTGCTGATACGCGTCGGTTTGGGGTTTTCGACGAACTGCATGGCGTGGCGGATAGCGCAGCATTTGCGAATGAGATGAAAAAAGCAACAGCAAATTACTTTGGCGTGGCGGGTGAGGCGTTTGTTGCTAAGCTGATTGCCAAAAAAGGCATCAAGCAGTGGTTGCTAAAAGCAATTTCCAATTCCAGCTCGCGCTGGAGTGAAGCGCTCGATTGCTCAAGAAGCGGGCCATCAGAACGGGTGTTGGGGCATTTCGCTTTGATCGCATTCGCCGGAGAGCTCGCTACATTTTTTGGTATCACTGGATGGGAAAAGGGTGGGGCGCACAAGGCGGTTAGTGAAATAGTTAAAGATTGGCGTGACGCACAGGACCAATCTGAGAGGTGGCAGATTGAGGCCGCTGTCGAAAGAACGCGTGCCTATCTGCATACGCATGGAAACGGTAGATTTGAAAAGGCCGGTGGTCAGCCAATACCGAACTGCGCAGGTTATTGCGATGATAGGTGGTTCTACATACTGGGTGACACTTGGGCAAAGATTCATGCAGGATATTCCCCAACCGATCAGGCAAAGCATATGTGGGCCGGAAACATGTTGATTAGGGGCGACGGCAAAAACCTGAAGTGTAAAACACCGAGTTGGGTGGATGGTCGCCCACGCGCCTTCAAGGTTAGGGCGGATATTCTCAAAGCGCATTAGAATTATTGCGTGGTAAGGTCGGATGGTCGGACAAACATAGCACAGATCCGTCTGTCCGACTGCCCGACCAATTTCTACCAGTGTTAAGACAGAACTGTTTCGAGTTTTCATAGTGGCTGCCCAATGCGAGCCTTGTGTGCCCTGTTGGGTTGCTCGGTCGCAAAACAAGCAGTGCCTTTAGGGATTCACATACCTTCGAGCTGTGCTCGAAGCCTATGGGGTATCGGATAGGGCTTAACACACACGCACACAGCTGCAAAGTTACCTAGCTAAATACTAAAGAAAGGAAATACCATGGTTGCGAGAACAGAACACAGCGAAGGATTACAAGCCACGAAACGTAGGGGAAAACTGCAAAAGTTGGCCGTCGGATATGTGCGCGTCTCCACCGTGGAGCAAGGGAAGAACGGGATCAGCTTAGAAGCACAACGCACAGCTGTTCAGGAGTTTGCGTCTCTTGCTGATTACTCCCTCATCGAGACCTTTGAAGATGTCGCTTCCGGCGTTGGTGAAAAAAGCTTTGACGGTCGTAAGAATATTCAAGCTGCTATTGATTTGGTTATTCGCAGTGATGCTGATTTACTGGTTTGGGATTGGGATCGTTTGTCCCGTCATGGCAGTTTTGAGAAACAGATCCTGAAACGCATTCCAGACAGAAACCGGATCGTTTGCGTAAAAGACGGAAACCGTTTGCATAAAGCTTCTACTAAGGCTGTCTTTAAGCATAGCGAAACCGTGGCGAAAGAAATTTCGCAGCGCACTAAGGAAGGTATGCAAAAAAAGCGCGACGAAGGAGCTGTCTTCGGCAATCCGGATATCGTGAAAAATGTGCAACCTTTTGGGGCTGCGAAATGGACTGAAATTGTCAAAAATCAAGATCAGAGGATAGCGGAAATTCTCTCGGCCACTTCTGACCCATTTGGCCTTAGCTACACAGCCGTTGCGGATCTGTTGAAGGCGAAGGGACTTGTGACTCTCCAAGGTAAGCAATGGACTAAAAGCCGCGTTCGCAACCCGGTTCTGCGGGCACGCAAGCTCCTCTGGGAAAAGGAGGAAGTGACTTCAGGTTCCAAAATTACTTTCGGAATGTTCTGATCTCTATGAGCAATGGCTTCGTGTTCCGGAATGCGTTTGTGGATCTCATTTAACACGTGGTGCCGCCAGTCGCTCTGTAAGCGCTCAGGAGTCGCGGTAGCTCTTATGCGCAGACACCATCGTTTTTGTCTGCGGTCGCAGCCCTGATACATCCTGGCCAGGCTGGTCGTGCGTGCTATTGTGTTTGAGCAACGATGAATGCGTATCTCTGCGCTTTAGCGAGTTTTGCGTGGTGTCTGCTGGTAAATTCTGCAGCCATTAAAATGGGTGCGATCAGCGTATAAGATGTCCCATGGTTTGTTCCGAGGTGGGTGATTCCGGACCGGATGAGTCTATAAATTCGGGAAAAGAGAGGCTTTCCTACTGTCTGATAATACAAGTAAGTATGATACATAAAATTACATAATGTAGAGACACGGCTCGGGAAGAACGAAGGCTGGATATCTCAGTGATCTATGTTTCCAGATAGGCTTTGACTGTTCTTCAGCCAAAATATCCAATCTTTTGAAATACTAATTGTTTGTCACGTTTGTGTAGGGCTACTCAAACGTGACAAGAGTGAGGTTCTATGAATTTCTACATTTTAATGACGCATGGTGCGAAGCCAAGAGGTTCGTTTTTGGACCATCCTGCGGCTGTGGCTCAGATACAGTTGTGTAGACAATTTTGCGGTTTCACGCCAAATGCAAAACCTCGGTATTTTGGTGAATATACTCGGAAGGTCAGCAACATGGCTGCTCTTCCTAAGTTGAATGCCGTTCTTCAAAAATGCCTCATTGGGGATTTGGGTGTTGTTTTTATGGATGATGTGGCGAGGATATTCCGGATAGCGCCATTGGCAACGAGGGTTGCTCTGTTTGATGAATTGCAAGTGTATGGTAAGTATTTGTATTCGATTAGACATCGAAAAAAACTACAGGATTTCACACCTGCGGAGATCAATTTGCTACTTTTACATGCGGAAAAGTCGAAGCCATCAGCAAAACGATCTTATCATGGTGATACAGAGAAGGCGCGCTTGGCATCGATAATATCCCGTTCGGATCGTTCGAAAAAGATTATTCAGGAAATCAACATGTTACAACGTGAACTGCTAGACAAACATGGCAGTGCCACTCTACAAATGGTTGCAGATGAGGCCAACTCTCGCGGAATGAGAACTTCACAAGGTAAAAAGTGGTCTAGGCAGACTGTTGGAAAAGCGCTGAAGTAGATTTTTTCTGATGCAACGATACCATTTCGGAGGAAAACGGGCGCTTCTCGAAATCCGTTGGGAGGAAATTGGACGGCTCCTCAACCTGGGCTTGATAATTTGCATTCATTGATATTCAGTTGCCCTATTGAAAAGTAAATGAAATTAGAAAGTTGGAGCAGTTAAGTATGTCTGGAAGTATTGGTCGGGTATTGGACGAAGCTCGTGAGAAGCTCTTGGATACGGGCACGCGAAATCGGCTGGTCCATGTTAATCGGAAAAACCAGCGCGGCAATATACTTAATATCATTAATGAAATCAGCGATGAAGTTTTCCGACAGCTTCATGAGGCTGGACGTTCTATGCGGTTCAAAGCGATGGGGCGGGATAAAGAAGACGTTGAGGACGAACAGCTCTTCGGCGACGAGGAGCTGATTGAAGACGAGATTTCAGAAGGCAGGCAAACAGATCAATTCTTGGAAACGCCACTCGGCCCCAATGCTCTTCAGAAACGACTCTTGCGTCTGGCGACCGACGCAAGAGTAGCCGAACAGGAGCAAGGCCTGAATATTCTTTATCTGGCGTTAGGCTTTTTAACATGGAGAGAAGATAAAGCGTCCTCAATCGACAGAGAGTCCCCGTTGGTATTGCTTCCGGTTGAACTGGTTCGGAATGAGCGGACTTCGACATATGATATTAAGTTCCGAGGTGATGAGATCACCACAAATTTGCCACTGGCTGCGAGGTTATTGCAGGATTTCGGCCTGTCTCTTCCAGACATCCCGGAGGGAGACGATTGGAAGCCGACGGACTATTTTCACCAAGTAGAAGAGGCGATTTCTGCGCAAGCTGGTTGGAAGCTTGATGTAAACGGAATGCAGCTGGGGTTCTTTTCCTTTGCGAAGCTTCTTATGCACCGTGACCTCGCGCCAGAGAATTGGCCGGAAGGAGAACTGACGGCGGGCGACCTAATAAATGGGCTCTTAGATCGCGGGTTTGACGAAGGCACTTCGCTATTTGGACCAGAAGACAAGTTGGATATCTTGCTGGACCCCGCAGATATAGTTCAAGTTGTTGATGCGGATGCTTCGCAGACGAAAGTGATCGAGGAGGTTCGGAAAGGAACAAGTCTGGTTGTTCAGGGACCTCCAGGAACCGGAAAATCCCAAACCATCACGAACCTCATCGCTGCCGCGGTTCATGATCAAAAAACTGTGCTGTTCGTCGCTGAGAAAATGGCCGCGCTTTCAGTGGTTCATGAGCGCTTGGTTAAGACAGGCCTGCGTGACATTTGCATAGAGTTGCATTCACGACAGGCCAACAAGAAATCAATATCACAAGAGCTTGGACGCACTTTAAATGCAAGTTTGTCGGCAATATCGGCGGCGCAGACGACGGATCGATTGAGAGAAAGTCGTGACAGTTTAAACAAAATCGCTCAATCACTGCACGAACCATTGGGTCATGATCGTCACAGTCCCTACGAGGTTATGACACTGATCGCTAACTTTATTGGTGAACAGGAAGCACCACCTATGGTTTCGTTGGCAGGGCTCGGTCGACTTACTAAATCCAGTCAGAACAATTGCGCCGAGGCTTTGCAACGGTTCGCGGATGCCCTAGATTCCACTGGTGACCCAAGTCTTCACCCTTTTTGCGGTGTAGCGGCGGTAAATTTACAGCCGCTTGATCTCGAAAGAGCCAAAGCTGAACTGGCAAGAGCCACTGACGCCATTGAAATGGTGCGGACTTCAGTTGGATTGGAAGCAAGTTCATTTCTAGAACGGGATGCACCAAACACACTTTCCGAAATGTTGAAGATAGTCGATGCCCTTAAGGTGGTGTCAAAAGCGCCGTCAGGATTAGCGGCGACTGTTGGAACCCTGTTTCCGCATGTTGGGAACGCTAGGTTTGACGAGGCGTTGCAGGTCGGTGCAGATTGGGCGGAACTCATCAAGCAAGAGGGTGAGCATTTCGCCGATGCCGCTTGGGAAATCAATTCGAGCACAATACGGGCAGCGATCTTGCGGGGCGAAACGTCCTTTTTTGCACGGCTTGGCGGTAGCTATAGAAGAGCTTCTGCTGAACTTTCTAGTGTTGTTTCATCCCCATTGCCTCGAAAAGCCAGTGAGCGACGAATGCTAGTTGATCGAATCTCGGCAGTTCAAAAGTGTCGCCAAAACCTGTCGGACGAAGAAGGTTTCCTAAAGGATCGGTTGGGTGAAGAATGGCGTGGTGAACGCACTGATTTCTTTACTTTATTAAATGATTTCAGATGGATAAAAAGTGCGCAGCCTGTGATTGGCCTTTCATCGGACTCAGCTTGGAAAAAAGTTCTAAACAAAGATGAATCACCAACCGTTTTGGTAGGCAATCTAGAGAACGCCATAGAAGAAGTTAGGGCTTACGTTGATGTTGTCGTTGCTCGGTTCGAATTGGAGCTAGATTTTTTCGGAACTGAACCGGCTACTTCCGAAGTTCCTCTCGGATCCTTCGCGGAAAAAGCTCGGTCCATGAATGAAAATCTCGATCGCTATCCTGAATGGTCGAACCTGATACATCAGAAAACACGGGCTATCGCCTCGGGTGGAGAAAACGTTGTAAAGGCGGTTATGTCTGGAGAACTCGCTCCAAATCGCGTCGTCACGGAATTCAGATACGCGTGTGCCGAGGCCACTTGGCAAGAGGCGAGGAAAACAAGGGGTAACTTGGACGAGCTTGCACATTTAGATCGGCACGAGTTGGTCTCTACTTTCCGCTCTTTAGACAAAGGGCGTTTTGAAGAGATGCGTGATCAAGTTCTGGCGCGACATTATGATCAAATGCCTAAAGGCAGCATGGGCGAAATGGCTACAATTCGTGGCGAGATTGCTAGGAAACGAGGTCACAAACCTATTCGGTGGCTTATGAAAAATGCTGGAAACATGATCCAACGCATTAAACCAGTGTTTTTAATGAGCCCCTTATCTGTAGCCCAGTTCTTACCACCGGGCGCCATCAAGTTCGATCTTTTGGTTATCGACGAGGCTAGTCAAATCAAACCGGAGGATGCGTTTGGAGTGGTCGCTCGAGCAGGCCAGATCGTCGTCGTCGGAGACCAGAAACAGCTGCCGCCTACTTCATTTTTTGATCGGCTTGCTGAGAGTTCGAGTGATGATAAAGATGAACCGATGGCTGCATCAGCGGCCGATATGGAAAGCATTCTGACACTTTGCGAAGCACGTGGTTTAAGGTCCCGGATGCTTGAATGGCACTATCGATCCCGTGATCCTAGCTTGATCCGCGTTTCGAACACTGAATTTTATGAAGGAAAACTGGTTCTTCCACCTTCTCCTTTAGAGTTAGATGATGATTACGGTCTGCAATTTACTTTTGTGCCTGGAACATACTCCAGTGCATCAAAAGGACTTGGGCGGGCTGGGACAAACAAAATCGAAGCTGAGGCGGTCGTTAAGGCGGCGGCAGAGCATGCTCGGAAATGGCCTACTTTGTCACTCGGGATCGTGACATTTTCTAAACGGCAAGCGGATATGATGACCGAAATTCTGGAACATGCCAGACGCTTAGATCCAGTTTTAGATGATTTTTTACGTGAAGGGCAATCAGAAGATGTTTTTGTGAAAAACATCGAAAACGTTCAAGGTGATGAGCGGGATGTCATTTTGATTTCAGTGGGCTATGGGCCGAACGAGCCGAACGGACGTCTAGCCAGCATGAGCTTTGGCCCTGTTAATGGCGACGGTGGTGAGCGGCGTCTGAACGTTCTCTTTAGTCGTTCTAGGATTCGATGCGAGATTTTCGCTTCGTTCCAACCTGGGGACATTGATACGAGTCGGACGACTAAAGAAGGTCCCCGTGTGCTCAAGAGATTCCTTGAATACGCAAAGAATGGAACTCTTGAGCAACCAGTTGTTACGGGACTCGGCGCAGACAGCCCATTCGAAGAAGATGTGGCAAGTGTGATTAGACGTCTTGGTTATGAGTGCGATTTACAAGTGGGAAGCGCAGGATTCCGTATCGACATGGCGGTGCGAAACCCAGATCATAGCGGTCAGTATCTGCTGGCAGTCGAGTGCGATGGTGCGACCTATCATTCGGCTCTTTGGGCGCGAGAAAGAGATAGGTTGCGCCAGGATGTGTTGGAAGGGCTTGGCTGGTCCTTTCATAGGATTTGGAGCACGGACTGGTTTCATCGGCGCGAACAAGAAATTTCGCGGCTTAGGGATACGTTGATCGCAGCGCGAGCCAAAACTGATAGCGGGGTATTGGTAAAAGGTGCAAATACCGAACGGCCTTCAGTCGTTGAAGAACCAGAAGTTGAAGTGCCTGCAATAGAACTAGGAGCCTTGGAGATTAAAGTTCCCCTCTATCGAAAGGCCAAACTAAATGTTTCAACAGCTTTGGAACCACATGAGGTTATGACGCCAATCCTAGCCGATTTTACACGTAATGTTGTCATTACTGAGGGGCCGGTTCACACAGAAGAGATCGCTCGTCGCATAGCGAATGGCTTTGGTAAGCAACGTGTTGGAAACCGCATTCAAGATGCCGTCCAAACTGCTTTGCAATTTGCGAAGTCGAACGGAATGCCCAGTCTCGTGCAGGAAGGTGATTTCTGGATGACCGATAGCCAGATATTGGAACCCACTGTTCGCGATCGTTCTGATGAAACGGGTTCGCTGATCAAAGCTCAAGCGCTTCCGCCGAGTGAAATATTAGCTGCTGGCAAGTTGGTGTCTAAAGAATGCGGTCAATTAGAGCTTGAAGAGCAGGTAAAGGCTGTGTGTCGGGTATTTGGTTATCTTCGCGTTGGGCCAGAGCTCCGCTCAAAGGTGGAGAAAGTATTGCGAACAGGTAAATAGGCGCCTCAAACGCCTGGTTGTGAAAAAGTGCCATAGATTGGCTGGGAGATATGCTTGCGGATCATCGACAATACGACGACTCTTCTGGGGGACGACCTGAAGCGCGAACTAGTAGGAGCAACTAAGTTTCAGGTCGCCGCGGGGTGTTTTTCTATCTACGCTTTTGAAGCGCTGAAATCCGAATTGGGACAATTGAGCGAATTTGAGTTCCTTTTTACTGATCCGACGTTTGTGCCTAATGGATCGATTGATCGGATCCGAAAGGAAAAGCGTCAATTTTTCATTCCCAACGGACAGAGTGAAAGTGTTTTGTCCGGCAGTGAGTTCGAAATCCAACTGCGTAACCAGATGACGCAACGCGCAGTCGCGCGTGAATGTGCCGAATGGATACGGAAAAGGGCGCGGTTCAAGTCAAACGTAACTTCCGGCCCTATGCAGCAATTTGCACATATTCAGAAGGGTGATGTGAATACTGCCTATATGCCCTTATCTGGTTTTACTGCCGTTGATTTAGGATATCAGCAAGGCGATGCTATTTCGAGTTATACGCAAGCAATGGACGAACCTGAGTTTGCACAACGGTATCTTAGTTTGTTTGATCAAATATGGAATGATAAGGAAAAGCTAGACGATGTGACCGAAGAGGTGCTGGAACATATCGAGGCTGTGTATCAGGAAAACCCTGCAGAACGGGTTTACTTCATGATCCTTTTCAATCTTTTCAGCGATTTCTTGAGTGATATCGATGAAGACGTGCTTCCAAAGGACCGCACTGGATATCAAGAAAGCCTTGTCTGGCAAAAGCTCTTCAATTATCAACGAGATGCTGCCGTTGGGATCATCAACAAGCTTGAAACCTACAATGGGTGCATTCTGGCTGACAGTGTTGGGCTTGGCAAAACTTTTACAGCTTTGGCTGTGGTCAAGTATTATGAACTTCGAAACAAGGATGTTCTTGTCCTATGTCCGAAGAAATTGGCTGACAACTGGCGAAATTATAACGCAAACCTGACGACAAACATTTTTAGCGACGACAGGTTTCGCTATGACGTCTTGTCCCATACCGACTTATCGCGAACGTCTGGTGAATCTTTCGGGATGCGACTGGATCGGGTAAACTGGGGTAATTACGACCTTGTTGTAATCGATGAATCTCATAACTTCCGGAATAATGATGTCTATAAAGATCGTGAAACCCGCTACCAGAGATTGATGGAGAGAGTCGTGAAAGCGGGGGTGAAAACCAAGGTTTTGATGTTATCGGCTACTCCTGTGAATAACCGGTTCACCGACTTGAGAAATCAACTGGCACTTGCATACGAGGGGCACTCAGACGCTCTCAGCAAAAAGCTCAAGACTAAAACAAGTGTGGAAGAGATATTTCGACGAGCCCAGGCGGCATTTAACGTTTGGTCGGACCTTCCCCCAGAACAAAGAACCGCTGCCTCGATTTTACGTGCACTTGACTTCGACTTTTTTGAACTATTGGATGCCGTAACGATCGCACGGTCGCGTAAGCATATCGAGACCTTTTACGATACCGCCGATATCGGCACATTTCCGACCCGTCTGAAACCGCTGTCGCATCATTTGCCAATAACCAATCGTGCGGATGTAATCGGGTTCAATGAGATTTTCGCACAGTTGAGTGTGCTTAAGATGGCCGTCTACGCTCCGGTCAATTACATTCAGCCAAGCAGGCTGAAAAAATATGAAGACCTTTATGATACCAAGACTGAAGGCGGTAAGGGCACACTAAAGCAGGCAGACCGAGAGAAGAGCCTTCAGGCTCTGATGACGACCAATCTGCTCAAGCGGCTCGAAAGTTCTGTCCATGCATTTCGTAAAACTCTCGGTGCTCTTTCTGGAAATATTGGACGCACCTTGGAAGCGATTGACCAGTTCGAAGCATCCGGCGGGCGTGGGAAAGTTGAAGATTTAGACGTCGATTTCGAGGATGTTGCAGAGGAAGATGACGATTTCGCAGACTTCTCGGTTGGTAAGAAGGTCAAAATCGATCTAGCCGACATGGACATTAAAGCATGGAGGCATGAACTTGAGGCCGATAAGATCATTATTGATGGTCTCATTACAGAAATGGAGCGCGTGGCTCCTGAAGATGATGCCAAGTTGCAGCATTTGATCGTCGAGATTTCCAAGAAGATGGCAAATCCGTTGAACCCTGGCAATCGGAAGGTTGTCGTGTTTACGGCCTATGCGGATACCGCAAACTACCTTTTCGATCAGCTTGCACCGCATTTCTCCAATACACAGCACGTCCACTCTGGTCTCGTAACAGGGTCTGGTGGCCCTAAGACGACGCTCGACAAGACCTATGACTTTCAGTCTGTTCTGACCCTCTTCGCACCGCGCGCGAAAGAGAAGGATAAGATCATGCCAGATGATCCGGCAGAGCTGGATATTCTCATTGGCACGGATTGTATTTCAGAAGGCCAAAACCTTCAGGATTGCGACTATCTGATCAATTACGATATCCACTGGAACCCAGTTCGCATCGTGCAACGCTTTGGGCGGATTGATAGGATCGGTTCTCCGAACACACAGATCCAATTGTCAAACTACTGGCCTGATATCTCTTTGGATGAATATATCAATCTTAAAGAACGGGTTGAGAACCGGATGCACATCGTCGACATGGCTGGGACTGGTGAAGATAACGTGCTGACTTCCAAAAGCTCGGATGTGGCATATCGGAAAGACCAGCTTCAGCGCCTCCAAAATGAGGTGATTGAGCTTGAGGATGTCAAAACGGGAATTTCCATCACTGATCTGGGGCTCAACGACTTTAGAATGGATCTTTTGAATTACCTGAAGACCCATGATGATCTGCCGCGCATGCCGCATGGTTTGCATACCGTTGTTCCTGCCGACCCCAAACGCGGGCTTGTCCCTGGTGTGATCTTTGCGTTGCGCAACATTCATGACAGCGTCAACCTTAACCAACAAAACCGCTTACACCCCTATTACCTGATCTACATCGGCGAGGACGGCGAGATTGTCGCCGACCAGACGCAGGTCAAACGCCTACTGGATTTGATCCGCACCGGCTGCAAGGGGCACACCGTGCCGTTCCGCGACCTCAGTGCCGCCTTCAACGCGGAAACGCAGGATGGGCGCAACATGGGAACCTATTCGGACCTGCTGAACAGTGCCATCCGGTCCATGATCGAAGTTAAGGAAGAGCGCGACATAGACAGTCTGTTCTCTGGCGGGCACACCACGGCGCTTACCCAAACAATAGCGGGGCTTGAGGACTTTGAACTGATCGCCTTCATTGTGATCCGTGCTGAATGACCGCGCTGTTTCAATATCCCGCCCAAACCGCGCTGAAACGGGTCATCCCGAAATCCCGCATCTATGACGGGGTCAGGGCAAGCACCGCATTGAAAGATCGGTTTGTGCGAGAGGTGGACCAAATCGTTTGGGCCCACAAGCTGGCACCTGAAACGATGAACCTGCCTTCCACGAAGGTTGTCCCTGAAATTCAAGTCTTTCGCCTGACCCTCAAAGGGGACAGTCTGCATGATGATATCCTGCGCGCGATTGATCGCGCCATTCCCTTTCCGGTGATGTTTGAGCTGATTGCAGGGACGCAGACACAAGCGGTGGCTGCGTTCAAACGCCCCTCTGATGCCGCACAGGGCAAATGGGTGGTGTCCGACCATATGCGCGGTGCATGGCAGTCGCGAGATTCTGCGCGTGTGCCGCTACCTGTGGCAGTGACCCTTGGGGCGCTCTATGACGGGATGTTATCCCCGCTGATGCCTGTGGCGCCTGTCGCGGGGGAAGATGTGGAAACCAGCCTTGCACGCGCTGCGCAAATCAAGGCAAAAGAGCGGGAGATTGCGCAGCTTCAATCAAAGCTGAAACGCGAAAACCAGTTTAACATCAAAGTGACCCTGCATGGCCAACTGGCCGAGGCGCAGGCGGAATTTGAGCTTATGAAGACGCCAAAAGGCGGCGCTAAGGGGACACCATGACAGACGAGATTGAAAAGCTGAAAATGCACAGCCCCGACCTGACCCAAGACAATATCGCCAAGATCCGCGCCCTGTTCCCCGGCTGCGTGACCGAGGCGGCGGGAGAGGATGGCGCACCGACGCTTAAGGTGGATTTTGACCAGTTGCGGCAGGAATTGTCGGACAGCATCGTGGAGGGGCCGCAGGAGCGGTATCATTTGGACTGGCCGGGCAAGCGACAGGCGCTGATCACCGCCAACGCGCCGATTGCCAAAACCCTGCGCCCCGTGCGCGAGGAGAGCGTGGATTTCGATACCACGCAAAACCTGTTCATCGAGGGCGACAATCTTGAGGCGCTCAAGCTGCTGCAAGAGACCTACCTTGGTAAGGTTAAGATGATCTATATCGACCCGCCGTATAATACGGGGAATGATTTCGTCTATGACGATGATTTTTCTGAAAGCATGGCAGAGTTTTTGGAGCGGTCAAACCAGAAGGATGAAGTGGGGAACAAGCTGATTGCGAATACGACCAGCAATGGACGGTTTCATTCTGATTGGATGTCGATGGTCACAGCGCGCCTCCGTCTAGCACGAAACCTTTTGGCAGATGACGGCGTTATATTCATTTCGATCGACGACAGCGAACGCGACAATCTAAAGAAAGTCTCCGATGAGGTTTTTGGAGAAGGGAATTTTCTTGCTGCGATCATTTGGAGGAAAAAAGCTTCGCCGGATGCGCGATCAACAATAGGTAGCGTTCACGACTACGTTCTCTGCTATGTAAGAGATGGCGGCAATCCAAAAGCCGCGGTGGGAAAGATGGCACTAAGTGCTAAACGAAAGGCGTCATTCACAAATCCCGATAAAGACCCGAGAGGCCCTTGGGCATCGGTTGATATGACAGGCATGATTGGAAGGGCTACCAAGGATCAGTTTTTTGAGGTGATACTACCAAGTGGCCGAGCACTTTCTCCCCCACAGGGTCGCTCTTGGGGGCTTGTGGAGCGGACCTTTAATGAGCTTCTTGCAGACGACAGAGTTTGGTTTGGCACAAACGGAGATAACGTTCCGCGAATCAAACGTTTTTTGAGTGAGGTTGATGGCCAAACTGTCCCCACTTACTGGGGTTACGATGAAGTTGGCAGTAATGAAGACGCTTCCGACGAAATACTTGAATTATTCGGAATTCCTAAGCTCTTTGACACACCAAAGCCGACAAAGCTGATAAGGCGACTGATAGAAATAGGCGCCTCGAAAAACCCGGATGGCATAATTTTAGATTTCTTTGCAGGCTCATCTTCCACCTCACATGCAGTGATAGAAGCAAATGCGGCTGATGGCGGAAACAGAAAGTTTGTTATGATTCAAATGGCAGAACCAGTCTCCGAAAAGTCTGAGGCGAAAAAAAATGGCTATTCAACCATCGCTGAGATATCCAAAGAGCGCATCCGCCGCGCAGGGGCGAAGATCCTCGAAGGGGATACCCACCCCGACTGGAACAAGGACGTGGGCTTTCGCGTGCTGAAAATCGACAGCTCCAACATGGCCGATGTCTATTACACCCCCGACGCCACAACACAGGCCGACCTGCTGGCCCGCGTGGACAACATCAAGCCCGACCGCTCCCCCGAAGACCTGCTGTTTCAGGTGCTGCTGGACTGGGGCGTGGACCTGACCCTGCCCATCACCCGCGAAACGCTGCACGGCAAAACTGTTTTCTTCGTCGCCGGCACCGCCCTTGCAGCTTGTTTTGATACAGGCGTGGATGAAACACTGGTCAAAGATCTCGCCGCGCGTGCGCCTATGCGTGTGGTGTTTAGGGACACAGGGTTTAAGGACGATGCCACCAAGATCAACGTGAAACAGATTTTCAAATCCCTCTCGCCCGACACAGACGTAAAAGCTATCTGATGCCCCCCCCCGACTCTCATAGTGCGCTGCGCCAGAAACTGACCGAGCTGATCGACACCTGGGAAAACGAGGTGGTCGAATTCAAAGAGGCGACTGACAATTATTCGACCAGCACAATAGGCAAGTATTTCTCGGCCCTGTCGAACGAGGCGAATTTGAAGGACGTCGATGTTGGTTGGCTGATCTTTGGTGTGCGCGATGCCGATAGAACGGTTGTCGGCACGACCTACCGTTCCGAAGCGGAACGGCTGCAAAGTCTCAAGCACCAGATTGCGGAAGGGGCGGACCCCACTACGACATTCGGTCAAATCCATGAACTGGAGGTGGACGGTAAACGCGTGGTGATGATGGAAATCCCACCGGCACCGCGCGGTATCCCGATTGCATGGCAGGGGCATTACTATGCACGCTCCGGCGAAAGCCTTGCCCCGCTGAACCTTGCCAAGCTGGACGAAATCCGCACCCAGACGATTATAACGGATTGGAGCGCGCAGTTGGTCGAAGGCGCGACGTTGGATGATCTGGACCCTGCTGCTATCGCGCGCGCGCGTAGTGATTTTGCCCTGAAGCACCAGAACCGTATCCCCCCCGAGGAAGTGCGCGGCTGGTCCGTAGCCACCCTGCTGGACCGCGCCAAGGTAACCCAACGCGGAAAAGTCACCCGCGCCGCGTTGCTGCTGCTGGGACGGACTGAAAGCGCCTATCTTCTGTCGCCCCATCCCGCACAGATCACATGGAAGCTGGTTGGCCAAGAAAATGCCTATGAGCATTTCGGCCCGCCCTTCCTATTGGCGACATCTCAGTTGTATCAACGCATCCGCAATATCCAGCTGCGCCTTCTGCCAGATGATGAGCTGTTGCCGCATGAGGTATCGAAATACGACCAGAAGGTCGTGTTGGAGGCGCTGCACAATTGCATCGCCCATCAGGATTATCGCCAGCATCAGCGGATCATTGTGACCGAGCAGCCCGACCGGCTGGTATTCGAGAATGCAGGCCGGTTTTTCGAGGGTGTCCCAGAGGATTATGTGCGCGCCGATAAATCGCCCCGTGGCTATCGCAACCCCTATCTGGTGCAGGCGATGGTCGAGCTGAACATGATCGACCAGATGGGCTACGGCATTCAGCAGATGTATGAAACGCAGCGGCGGCGCTATCTGCCAATGCCGGACTATGAAGTGTCCGACGATGCGGTGGTGATGACCATCTATGGTGGTGTGGTCGATCCCGCCTATACGCGGGTGTTGATGGAAAACGGTGGGCTACAACTGATTGACGTCCTAGCGCTGGACCGTGTCCAAAAGGGGGTAGAAGTGCCAGACGGCGCTATTCAAGCTCTGAAGCGTAAGGGGTTGGTGGAAGGGCGAAAACCACGTTTCCGTGTCTCGGCAGTTGTTGCTGCGGCCTCGTCGAAGAAGGCGGAATACATCAAAACCCGTGCTTTCGATGATCAGCATTACGCCGATTTGGTGCTGCAATATCTAAGTAAGTTCGGCAGTGCCTCAAGAAAGGAAATAGATAAGCTGTTGTGGGACAAGCTGAGCGATGCGCTTGATGATGCGCAGAAGAAAAGCAAAATTGGCAACATTCTCACAGGGTTGCGCGTTAGTGGAGCCATTTTTAATGCCGCCTCCCGAACGGCACCGGAATGGAAAAAATGCGAATGAAACGCGAACATTCTAAGAAAGAAACTAAGAAAGAAGCGTTGGGCGTAAGAAAGAGATTGCCATGAAGATCAAGTTTAAGTCGCAGCTCTATCAGACGCAGGCCGTGGATGCGGTTGTTGAATGCTTTGCGGGACAGCCCCGTCAGGATTCGTTGAAATATACCGTTGATCCGGGCGCTGCAGCTCAATCTCAGATGGAGGTTGAGGGATTTGGCAATGGGGATATCAAGCTGACTGACGACGGTTTGTTAGATAACATCACCAAGGTTCAACGTCTTGCGATGCTGCCGATCTCTGATAACTTAACCTACTTTACGGATGACAAAGGTAAGAAGAAACCAGGCAGCTACAAGCCCGGTGCGCGGGTTAATCTGGATGTCGAGATGGAGACCGGCACGGGAAAAACCTATGTCTACATCAAAACAATGTTCGAGCTGCACAAGCGTTATGGTTGGTCGAAGTTTATAATAATGGTGCCAAGTGTGGCGATCCGTGAAGGTGTTGCTAAGTCTATCGAGATGACCGCCGAGCATTTTCAGCAGGAATACGGCAAAAAGGTTCGTTCGTTCGTCTACAATTCGAAGCGATTGCATGAGTTGGAGAGTTTTTCGTCGGACTCCGGGATCAATGTGATGGTGATCAACTATCACGCGTTTGCCGCGAAAAGTAAGGATAATCTCCGTATTTACGATGAGTTGGATGATTTCCAGTCGCGTAAGCCAATTGATGTTATCGCAAAAAATCGACCGATCCTGATTTTGGATGAGCCGCAAAAAATGGAAGGTGATGCGACAACCAAGGCCATACCACGTTTCAACCCTCTGTTCATTCTACGCTATTCGGCGACCCACAAGACGGTTCACAACAAGGTGCATCGTTTGGATGCAGTGGATGCGTTTAATCAAAAATTGGTGAAAAAAATCAGTGTTCGTGGAATTGAAACAAAAGGGTTGAGTGGAACCAATCCGTATCTTTTCTTACATCGGATTGATACATCTAGCGCTGCACCTGTTGCTTCCGTTGATATTGAAGTAAAAACCAAAACTGGCATCAAACGTGTTGCTCGCAAGTTGGAACAGGGACGGAATTTGTTCGACTTGTCTAAAGGCCTAGAGGTTTATAGCGGGTTTATTGTCAGCAATATAGATGCACGTGATGACACGGTGCATTTCACTAACGGCGATGTCCTGCACGCGGGTGAGGCTTCTGGCGATGTAACCGAGCGCGACATCCGTCGTATCCAGATTCGGGAAACGATTTCAGCGCACCTAGAGCGTGAGCAGATGCTGTTCCAACGGGGTGTCAAGGTTCTGTCCCTGTTTTTCATTGATGAGGTTGTGAAGTATCGCGACTACGGGCAGGAGGATGAGAGAGGCGAGTATGCCCGTGTATTTGAAGAGGAATACGCGGAGGCAGTTGCACAGTTGTTGGGGGAGTTGCCATTAGAAAATGCGGAATATCGCGCTCATCTAGAAGGGATTGAGGTTAGCAAAACCCACCGGGGATATTTTTCAATTGATAAAAAGGGGCATATGACAAACCCGAAAGCTGCCGCTCGCGGAGAGCTCGTAGGACAATCTACTGAACCAAGCGATTACGACCTGATCCTTAAGCAGAAAGAAACCCTTCTGTCTTTCGAGGAACCAACGCGCTTTATATTTTCTCATTCTGCCCTGCGCGAAGGCTGGGACAATCCGAACGTTTTTGTAATGTGCATGCTCAAGCACAACGAGAGTCAAAATACGATTTCGAGACGTCAGGAGGTTGGCCGAGGCCTGAGGATTGCGGTTAATCGCAGCGGTGATAGGATGGATCATCCTGCAACAGTGCATGACATCAACGTGCTAACCGTTGTGGCATCAGAGAGCTACAAGGGTTTCGTTACTGGACTTCAAAAGGAAATTTCCGAAAATCTTTCCGCACGGCCTCAATTGGCAGATGCTGAATATTTTGAAGGAAAGACGCTTCTGACAGGTGAGCTGGAACTGGTGCTGGACAAACCTCTGGCGAAGAAGCTCGAACGTTTCTTGATCAAAAATGATTATGTAGATGATGACGGTCATATTGCGGAAGCCTACCACGCGGCCCGTAAGGCCGAGGAGTTGGCGTCGCTGCCTGAGGAGTTGGAAGCGCATCGTGATGCAACGTTTGCTCTGATTGACACTGTATTTAACAGCGCGGCTATCAATGACATGCTCAACGACGGCCGGGCACCCAAGAAAAACAAATTGAACGACAATTTTGACCGAAAAGAGTTTCAAGAGCTTTGGCAGCGGATCAATCGCAAGGCTGTTTATCAAGTCGAGTTCGACAGCACTGCTTTGGTGAAAAGCTGTATTGACCGGTTAGAGCGCGATTTGCAAGTTGCACCGCTGCAATATTTGGTGACCGAAGGAACGCTATCCGACGGGGTCACCGATGAGAGTTTGCGTGCAGGTGTTGCTTTCATTCAGGGAAAGCTGCGTGCTGAAAGCGGGTCAAGCGCCCATTCCCAAGTGTCATATGATGTTATTGGTGCAATTGCAGAGAGCACTGATCTGACTCGTAGAACTGTGGGCGAGATCTTGGTTGGCATTCAGGCCGCCAAGTTTGGAGAGTTCACAAAGAACCCAGAACAGTTCATCGCCGATGCATCGCACATGATCCAAGAACAAAAGGCGACGGCGATCATTGAAAAGCTGACCTATGATGCGCTGGAGGACCGGTATGATTCCGAACTGTTTACTAGGGGAGAGGCCGGCAATGACTTCAAGAAGGCGACCGACAAACTGAAAAACCACGTCTACGATTACGCTATCGTTGATTCTAAGGTTGAGCGTGAATTTGTCAGGGATCTCGACACCAGCACGGAAGTTATAGTGTATTCAAAATTACCGCGCGGCTTTCTGATCCCAACTCCGGTCGGCGATTACAACCCAGACTGGGCCATTGCCTTCAGGGAGGGTGGTGTCAAACATCTTTATTTTGTTGCCGAAACGAAATCTGACCAACCGTCGATGAAAATGCGGGAGTTGGAGCGCACTAAGATCAAATGTGCTCGTAAATTCTTTGATGAAATTGGAAGACGGGTTAATGAAGATCGGGTGAAATACGATGTGGTTACCAATTATTCAGATTTGATGGCATTGGTCAAAACGGTCACCTGAGCCGCGACCCACGGTTTCTCGGTTTCGATTTCAGATAGTTCGGATCCTAAAACATATATCGGCATGGGTATTTAGTGATTCAATCCGTGCTATTGGTATCTGAGCGGCGCCGGTAAAGAGTGTTTCGTTTTTCGAAATTGCTATACAAACTGCTATACAATTTTCAAACCTTCTATAGATTTAAACATTATAAATCAATAACTTACATGTTATCATGTATGTTCTTGGCGGACTTCGTCTCCGCCACTACCCCCCCAAAAAAATTGACCCTGTACCTTTGACTTCGGTTTAACCGCGAAGGGGGGCGGCGGCACATGCTTTTCGGTCTCGCTTTACAGCGTTTTAGCTTGGTTCAAATAGCGTCACGTCTTGTTTTCCGGCATTCCTTATTTTTGGTTCCGGGCTGTCTGCCCGGTGTGAATGGGCTTTCGGTGCTGTGGTTTTACCTGCTCCCTTTTGTGTTTGATCTGATGGATCGCTATGGGAATATGCGCTAAGGGTTGGTTTCTTTGGTAGGATCAGACCGGGCAAAACGTTTATGAAATTGACACATCTCAGAGATATCGTCGCTGCGGCTGAATTGGGTAGTTTGCGGGCGGCGGCGCGGCATTTGGGGGTGTCGCAACCGTCTATCACCCGCAGCATTCGAGAGGTTGAACGGGAATTGGGTGTGCCGGTTTTTGAACGTCACCAGCAGGGTGTGCGTCTGACGGCGATCGGGAATGCCTTTTTGAAACGGGCGATTGCGGTGCAATCGGAATTGCGCCGCGCGCGTGAGGAAATCGACCAGATGAATGGCCAGATGATTGGCGATGTGTCTGTTGCCATGTCGGGGGTCTCGTCGCTTGCCTTGGTGCCGCGTGCGTTTCGCAGTTTTCATGCCAAATACCCCAAGGCTAATCTGAAGGTGGGTGAGGGGTTCTTTCACGCCGTGGAGCCGCAGATTTTAAGCGGACAGATAGATTTCTGTGTGGCGCCCTACCGCGAGGTGGGCAATGACTCCCGTTACATTGTTGAAAAACTGTTTGATCACAATTGGGTTGTGGTGGCACGCAAAGGGCATCCGCTGGCCAAAAGCAAAAGCCTGACCGAATTGGTTGATGCAAAATGGGTGCGCCCCACGCTTTCGGACCGGGGGAATGAAGCTTACATTGCCAAACCGTTTCTGTCCCAGGGGTTGATCCGTCCGAATGTGGTGCTGAACACCGCCTCGGCGACGACAACGCTGGTTGTGGTTGCCAGCAGTGACTTGCTGACGATCCTACCGCGTACCATGCTTGGGTCGCCCATTGATAAAGCGTTGTTTGATGTGTTCGATCTGGAGGAAACCATGCAGGGCACGCAGATATGTCTGGTGCGCCGCAAAGACATGCCGCTGACACCGCTGGCAGAGTATTTTGCCGATATGGTCAAGCGGGCCGCAATCAGTTTTCAGGCCGAAACTTCCTGATGATACCTTGGCTATCGGGTGATGCACAAACTGTATCACACTCGGATAAATGCCATCTATTCAGTCCATCCCTCACTGTGCAGATATAGTCCCAGACGCAAGAAACCGACACGCCCGGATGTAAATTCCGGACAGGGCGGACAATGGGAGAGACCACAATGACGCTGGACACAACACGTTCTTTGCAAGACCTGATCGATGCAAATCCTGACCTGATCACTTATTTCAGAAACGAAACTCAAGCGCCGCACAGCCGCAACCGTCCGGGTCCGTCGCCTGTCCCTGCTGAATTTACCAACTGGCGTGACGAACAAAAAGCATGGCGCGAAACGGCTGTGTTGTTTGACCAGTCCCACCACATGCCAGAACTGTTCCTGAAAGGTCCTGATGCGCTGAAGCTGCTGATGAAACTGGGGATCAACGGATTTTCAAACTTTGGTCCGGGCAAGGCAAAACAGTATATTGCCTGCAATCCGCAGGGGCAGGTCATTGGCGAATCCGTTCTGCAATATCTGGCGGAAGACAGCTTTGAACTGGTTTCTGGGATGCACCTGCAGGACTGGGTTCATTATAATGCGGTCACGGGCGGATATGACGTGACTGTGACGCGGGATTTTCAAACCTCGGCCAATACAGAGGGGCGTACCTTCTTTCGGTTTGGCATGGACGGGCCGAATGCGGAAACCATTTTCCAATCGGTTGTCGAAGGCGCAGCGCCTGACATCAAATTCTTCAACACCGCCAAAGTACGCATCGCAGGTTGCGAGGTTATGGCCCTGCGCCACGGTATGGCGGGTCATAAAGGGGTGGAACTGTCCGGCCCTTATGCTGACGGTGAAAAAGTCCGTGCGGCCCTGTTGGAAGCGGGTCGGGATCACGGGCTGAAGCAGGCAGGGCGTCTGGCGTATTTCAGCACCCCAAGCGAGGGCGGCTGGTTGGCCTATCCGGTGCCTGCGGTCTATACATCGCCGGAATTGCGCGGTTTTCGCGAATGGGTGTCTGCGGAGTCCTGGGCGGGTAAGGCACAGTTGAGCGGCAGTTTCGTCGCGCAATCCATCGAGGATTATTATCTGACCCCCTATGACATGGGTCTTGGGCGTCTGATCAAGTTCGACCATGATTTCATTGGTCGCGAAGCCCTTGAAGCGCTGGCCGATGCGCCACAGCGGCGCAAGGTCACGCTGGTGTGGAACAAAGCCGACGTTGCGACGATCCAAGGGTCTTTGTACCAGACCGAAACGCCGTACAAATATCTGGAAATGCCCGTGGCATCCTACGGGTTTCCACAGGCAGACGAAGTGCGCGACCTGAATGGAAATCTGGTGGGTATGTCCGGTTTCACCGGCTACAGCGGCAATGAGGCAGAGCAACTGTCTATTGCGGTACTGGATGCGGCGCATGCTGAAACAGGCACGCAAGTCACTATTGTTTGGGGGGAACCAGACGGAGGAACCGCCAAGGCACAGGTGGAAAAACACCGTCAGTTCAAGGTGCGCGCCACTGTTGCGCAAGCGCCTTATGCTTTGGCTGTGCAGCAAATGAAACGCTCGGGTATCGGTAAAACCGCTGCCTGAGGTCAGCCCGCGCTGGACACAGCGGACGGGCCCCAACCACGATCCTAATTTTAATCCAGGGAGGAGTCTTAAATGAACAGGATTACAACAGCGGCAGTCGCCGCAGCGATGACACTGGGTGCGGCATCTGTCGACGCGCAGGTGATTACCCTTTCCACCACCAATCCGGGGGGGCTGGCCCATTCAATCGGTTCTGCGGTTGCCAAATCGGTGACCCAGACCACAGATCTGCGGATGGTGGTTGTGCCTGCTGGCGGGTCTCCGATGCCAGCCGTTGCAGGGGGCGAGGCCGAATGTGGCATCAACGTTGCCTTTGATCTGGCCTATTACGTCAACGGCGCGGCCTATTACGAAAAAGACGGGGCTCATCCGTCCCTGCGCATGGTTGCCGCTGTGCTGCCGTCGCAGCTTGCCATGTATGTGCGCAAGGATTCAGAAATCAACTCGGTTGCCGATCTGAAAGGCAAACGGGTGCCAAGTGAACTAAACGCCCAGCTTGCGATCGGGGCGGTTTATGAAACCTTCCTTGCTGTGGGCGGACTGACCCGTGATGACGTCACATCCATCCCTGCGCAAAGCATCGTACAAGCGGCCGAGGATTTTTCGACAGGGCGCAATGATACCTTTGCGTTTTCCATCGGCACAGCCAAAGTTTTGGAGGTGGACAGCTCTGTGGGTGGCCTGAAAGCCTTGCAGGCGGATGACACCGAAGCCACCCGCGCCATCATGAGCAAAAGCCTGCCGGGGGCCTATTTTTCGCTGGTGGAACCCAGCGAGCGCGCGCCCCAAATCGTAGAGCCGACCAATGTGATTACCTTTGATGTGGTGATGTTCTGTAACGATTCTGTTGCGGATGAAACCGTGGCTAAAATCACCAAGGCCGTGCATGATAACAAAGACATGCTGGCGGAAACCTATAAGGCGATGGCACGGTTCGAGCCTGCGAATATGGCTCCGGAAATTCCCGGTGTGTCTTATCATCCGGGTGCGATCAGCGCCTATGATGCGCTTGGCATGACTGCGCCTAAATCCTAAATCTCTGGACCGGATGGCCCGTTTTGCGGGGCCATCCGGCATTTGCTGCCTTGCGGGCCGCACCCCGCGTATGGAGACCGTTTCCATGGAAAATACCGATAGCCTTCCTGAATCCGAATATCGTGCATCCAGAGCGATGTCCGTTCTGATTGCCTGCCTTGCCTCTGCCTTGCCGATTGGCACGATTGTCTGGGCCTTTGACCTGCTGCGCCGCGTGGGTGTGTTGATTTACCCCGAGCAATTCGGCGCTGTGATGTTGGGGCTGGCGATTGCGCTGGTCTATCTGCATACGCCCGCTGGGGCTGGCCGCGAGCGCAAGGGTCCAGTGCCGTGGTACGATATGGTGCTGGCCGCACTCGGCTTTGCGGCCTGTGTGTTTGTGGCACTGAAATTTCCCGAATTTTCCACCTCGTCGTTGAAATCCCCGCAAAGTCTGGCGGCGGGTTTTGTGCTGATCCCGCTTCTGCTGGAAGGCGCGCGGCGCACGGCGGGCTTGCCGATCATGCTGGTTGCGGCAGGATTTCTGGTGCTGGGCCTGACCGCTTATATGTTGCCGGGTGAATTGATGGGCCGTCAGGTTTCGATGAACAGCCTGACCTATTATCTGACGTGGAACACCAGTGCGATTCTGGGCACGCCGACGATGATTGTTGTGACAGTGGTTGTGGCCTTTGTTCTGTTCGGACAGGGGTTGTTCCTGTCGGGCGGGTCGATGTTTTTCACCGATATTGCCATGGCGCTGATGGGGCGGTATCGGGGCGGCCAAGCCAAAATTGCGATCATTGCCTCGGCATTGTTCGGCACGATTTCAGGCAGTGTTGTGGCAAACGTCGTGTCTACCGGTGTGGTGACGATTCCGATGATGAAACGCGCTGGCTATCGCCCTCATGTGGCCGCCGCGGTTGAGGCGGTGGCTTCTACCGGGGGGCAATTGATGCCGCCTGTGATGGGGGTTGCTGCCTTTCTGATGGCGGAATTCCTGCAGGTGTCTTACGCCACAATCACCATTGCTGCGCTGCTTCCTGCGGTTATCTATTTTGCTGCCTTGTTCATTCAGGTCGATCTGGAGGCCGCGCGCCACGGCATCAAGCGGGTTCCCGAAAGCGATATTCCCAAAACAGCCGAGGTTATGAAAGCGGGCTGGTTCATCCCCATTCCGTTTATCATCCTGATTGCCGGAATTTTCTGGCTGAACTTCTCGCTTGATCTGGCGGCGATCTATGCGCTGGTGGCAGTATTGGTCAGCGGGCTGGTGCTGGGCTATCGCGGCCAGCGGTTGAACGTCCAAAGCCTGCTTGGTGTGTTTCGCACCACAGGTCTGGGTGTTCTCGACATCTTTATGATCGCGCCTCTGGCGGGGATCGTGATCGGGGTTTTGAACGTCACAGGGCTGAGCTTTTCGCTGGCTTTGTCACTGGTCGCCTTGGCGGGTGGCAGCGTGATTGCGCTGTTGTTGCTGACGGGCGGAGTGAGCATTGTGCTGGGCATGGGGATGCCGACAGTGGGGGTCTATATCCTGCTGGCCACCCTTGTGGCACCGGCTTTGATCGAAATCGGCCTTGATCCGCTGGCAGCGCATTTGTTCATCTTTTACTACGGAATGCTGTCGATGATCACCCCGCCTGTGGCCATCGGGGCTTTTGCTGCTGCGTCGATCAGCGGCTCCAGACCGATGCGCACCGGATTTGCTGCGGTGCGATTTGGCTGGGCGGCTTTTGTGATCCCCTTCCTGTTCATCTTTTCGGATACGCTTTTGTTCCGTGGCGGAGTTGTGGAAACCTGCATCGACGTGGCCACCGCGCTTATTGCTGTCTGGCTGATTGCGGCGGGGTTCACCGGATATTCGCTGCGCCTGATCCCGATCCTTCAACGGATCGGATACGGGGTCGCGGGGATTTGCCTGATCATTCCGGTAAACCTGTTTGGCGGGTCGCATCTGCTGAACCTTGTGGGTTTGGCGCTGGGCGGTGGTTTGATTGTACTGGATTGGAGCAGACGGCGCGCTGGCGTGCCGGATGCTGCCGGTGAAACAACCCTCACGCCTGAAGAGGCCTGACATCCCCGTCAGGCCGACCGGCCCTTTAACCACATAACGCCCGAGTTCACGGGTAAGGACAGATTGATGATTTCCTTTCTGAAACGCAAACCGGCCGTTGCGCTGGCGCCTCCGGCTACCCTGACGACATTTCTGCAGGGCTGCTCGGTCGAAGTGATGCCAAAGACTTTGGCCAAGCTGCCTGACATTGACGGGCTGTTCCCCAAAGGCACGCGGGTTTACATCGCGCATATTGCAGGCACGCCGATTGCAGAAATGGTTGCAACTGCAAAACGTCTGCAGGACGCGGGCTATACCCCGATGCCGCATATTCCCGCCCGTCTGGTGCCGGATGTAAAGACGTTTGAACAGTGGCTTGACGCCTATCGAACGGAAGCAGGCGTGACACAGGCGCTGGTTCTGGCAGGCGGCGTGGCAGAACCTACGGGGGCATTCCACAGCTCTATGCAACTGTTGGACACAGGGGCATTTGACCGTGCAGGCTTTACCCGATTGCATGTGGCGGGCCACCCCGAGGGCAATATTGATATCGACAGGGATGGCGGCGAAGCACAGGTGATGCAAGCACTGGCGTGGAAACAGGCCCTGTCCGAACGCAGCGATGCGCAAATGGCCATTGTCACCCAATTTGTCTTTGCCGCCGATCCTGTGGTGGCTTGGGCCGGGCGGATCAGGGCGGCGGGCATTGATCTGCCGATCCATGTCGGACTGGCGGGTCCGGCGAAGCTGCAAACTCTGATAAAATACGCCATTGCCTGCGGCGTTGGGCCATCCCTTGGCGTCTTGCGGAAACGGGCGGCGGATGTCACAAAACTGATGACGCCATATGCGCCAACCGACCTTGCAACAGATTTAGCAGAGCACGCAGCACACACACCCGGAATCCAACAAGCCCATCTGTTTCCTCTCGGGGGTATCCCCGCCAGCGCAGAGTGGCTGTCCCATAACGCACAACACCACCTTGAAGGAAAATAAAATGTCCCGCCATGTCCTTACCCTTACCTGTAAGAACCGTATCGGTATTGTCGCCGCAGCGGCGCAAGCGCTGGCCGATGCCGGTTGCAATATCGTAGACGCCCAGCAGTTCGACGACAGCACCACAGAGAATTTTTTCATGCGGGTCGAATTTGACGGTGATGCGGGGGTTGCCGGATTTGAAAGCAGTTTTCAGGCCATCGCCACCCGCTTCGGTATGGAATGGAGCCTGCGGGCCGCCAGCGAAAAACGCCGCGTTCTGATCATGGTGTCCAAGTTCGATCACTGTCTGGTGGACCTGCTGTATCGCGCCCGCATCGGCGAGTTGAACATCGAGGTCGTCGGCATTGTGTCGAACCATCCGCTAGAGGCGATCGGCCTGAGCGAGGACCCTTCGATTCCGTTCCACCACCTGCCCATAACCCGCGAAACCAAAGCCGCGCAAGAAGCCCAAGTGCAGGCATTGATTGAAGAAAGCGGCGCCGAGCTGGTGATCCTTGCCCGCTATATGCAGGTTCTGTCGAGCGAATTTTCAACCTATCTTTCGGGGCGCTGTATCAACATCCACCACAGTTTCCTGCCCGGGTTCAAAGGCGCAAAACCCTATCACCAAGCCCATGCTTTGGGCGCCAAAATGATCGGCGCAACGGCCCATTATGTGACAGGTGATCTGGACGAGGGCCCGATTATTTCCCAAGACGTAGAGCGGGTTTGCCATTCCGACACCCCCGAAGATCTGATCCGCATCGGCCGTGATATCGAACGCCGTGTTCTGGCCCGTGCGGTCAGCAACCACCTTGAAGATCGGGTTTTGCTGAACGGTAATCGAACCGTCGTTTTCCGCCGCTAAACGGGGCGCGGCTGGCGGTTCTGTCCGGTCTTGTTTTTGATCAATCCTCATGTATGTTGCTAAAGTCATCATATATGAGGATTCTGTCAACATGCTGTCACAGGATGTCGCCGCGTTTCGGGATTTCAACCGGTTCCACACCCGCCTTGTCGGGGCGTTGAACGAACATTTGCTCGCTTCGGATTACGCCCTGCCACAGGTGCGGGTCTTATACGAAATCGCAACAGCGCCTGCAGACAATCCGCCTTCGGCGCGGGATCTGGCGGCGGTATTGCGAATGGATTCAGGCTATCTTAGCCGGTTGATATCCGCCTTGGCGGATGACGGTCTGGTGGATCGTCTGCCGTCCAAAGGCAACGCCAAACGGCTGGCGCTGACGCTGACCGACAAGGGCAGATCAATCTACGAAGGGTTAAATGCCGCCTCGGCCCAAGAAGCCGCAGCCCTGTTGGAGCCGTTGTCAGGGGGGGAGCGGCGTGAACTGATCGGCGCCATGACCAAAATCCGCCGCTTGCTGGACGACGCGCCAAAACCCGCCACCTTCATCCTGCGCGATCCTGAACCGGGCGATTTGGGCTGGATCACCTGCCAGCAGGCGCGTCTGTATACCAAAGAATACGGCTGGGACTGGACGTTTGAAGCCCTGGTGGCAGATATCGTCGGCCAATTCGTCAAAAACTTTGATCCCGACAGGGAAAAATGCTGGATCGCAGAGCGGGAGGGCGAGGTTATCGGCTCGGTTTTTCTGGTGCAGCAGGACGGGGAAACTGCCAAATTGCGTCTGCTGTACGTGGATGCCAAAGCGCGCGGGCTGGGTTTGGGCCGCCGTCTGGTTGAGGAATGTATCCGTTTTGCGCAGGCCAAAGGCTATCGGCGGATTGAACTCTGGACCAATGACGTGCTGGTCGCCGCCCGCAAAATCTATCAGTCGACAGGTTTCGCCCTGATCGAGGAATCCCCCCATCACGGCTTTGGCAAGGATTTGATCGGGCAGGTCTGGGGCCGTGATCTGTAAAAGAGGGCGGCGGCAGGCCCTCCCTGACAGAATGGTAATCCTCTGTCAGGGAGGGGCGGTTACAGATCGGGGCAGGCCGCGCCTGTTTCGATCCATGCCAGTGTCAGCGCGCTAAAGATTTCCTGTGATCCCGGCGCAGGGGCCCGTCCCACGCCCGGAGTCCAGCCCCAGCCGACCAAAGGGTCTTCTGCGGTGTGGTGATGGATTTCAGCCAGCGTTTTGCCACCGTTGCGTTCTGGATCTTTCAACTGGGCGCAGATTTCGCCAAGGCTGCTGCCCTGCCACGCCATGGTTGCAGGGGCAAGATGCCAGTCCGGATTGCCCGGAATGCTGCGGGTGCCATCGGGAAAGGTTACATTTGTGTCGCCGTGGCAGGTAGAACATTCCAGACCCGCAACACCATGCCCCGCAGGACCGCGTGACACAGGCGGGACGTGCAACTGTCCGAGGAATTGGGTCGGACTGTCACCGCGCGGATGGCAGTTCATGCAGCGCGGGCTTTCTATCACCTTGCCCATTTCAGTGAACAACGCCTTGGAGCGGTCCTCTTCGGCTGTGATATGCGCAAAATCCGCAGGGTTGCGCAGGGTATCCGCACCGGTATCTGCAATACTCGGCCGCACAAACGATACGGTTGCGATTGCGACCAGCAGGCCAAAGGCGGGTTTGGAAAAGTCTTTCAGGCGGACGGTCATGCCAAAACCCCTTTGCTAAACGGTAGAACACGCAGGTTGGTCTGGGTCAGTGCGCGCCAGGCATTGGCCACCGCAGGGGCTGCCGGGGGCACGCCCGGTTCCCCGACACCCGTGGGGTCTGCGGCAGATTTCACGATAGAGACCTCCACTTCCGGCATTTCAGACATGCGCAGCGAGCGGAAGCTGTCAAAGTTGCCTTGTTGCGGTCTGCCGTCCTTGCCTATGGTGATTTCGCCGTACAAGGCAGCACCAAGGGCAAAGCCGATGCCGCCTTCAAGCTGGGCGCGGATTTGATCGGGGTTGATCGCAACTCCGCAATCCACGGCGCACCAGATTTTATGCACCTTTGGCAAACCATCCCCGCCCACCGAAACTTCGGCGATTTCGGCCACATAGCTGCGGAAGCATTTCACCACCGCAACCCCCAAGGCGCGGTTGGGTTTGGTTTTGGCACCGGACCAATTGACCATATCCGCCACCCGCAACAGCACATTGCGCAACCGTGCGTTTTCATCCCCGATCAGGGCAAGCCGCCCCGCTATGGGGTCTTGGCCCCCAAGCGCAAAAAGGTCATCGAGAAAGGTTTCGATGGAATAACAGGTATGGCTGCTGCCCACAGAGCGCCAGAAATTTGACAGAACCCCGTTTTCCATCAGATGCAGGCCGATGTTGAGGTTGGGAATGTTATAGGGCATTCCGCGCGCGCCCTCGACTGCGGAACCGTCGATGCCGTCGCGCACAGCGCCGCCAAAGGCAGTGCCTTGCAAAAAGGACTGGATGGCGATCACCTGATCCCATGCGGTGATATTGCCCTGTGCGTCAATGCCGCCACGCAAGCGGTGTACCGACATGGGGCGATAGCGGCCACCGCGAAGATCGTTTTCGCGGCTCCACAAATGTTTGACAGGCCCTTTGCCCCAGTTTCGTGCCACCAAGGCCACTTCTTCGGCGAATTCGGCATCTGGCGTGCCAAGCCGCCCGAAACTCCCGCCGGCGACCATCGGATGCAACCGGATTTTTTCCGGCGGCAGGCCAAGGACGGTCTCTAGTTGGGACTGGTCGCGGGTGACCAACTGGCTGCCCATCCAGATTTCCGCAAACTCGGGGCCGACCTCGGCCACAGCACCCATGGGTTCCATCGGGGCATGGGGCAGAAAGGGGAAGTGATACTCTGCGGTGATCTGTTTGGCGGCTGTTTCCAGCGCGGCGCTGCCGTCCCCGCGGCGTTCAGCCTGTGTTCCAGGGGTGCGTGCGGCCTGTGCATAGGTCTGGAACATCTCTGCGCTGTCGCGCATTTCGGCTTTGCTGGTGTCCCAATCCACCTTTAGGGCCGCGACCCCTTGTTGGGCTGCATAGCGGGTCTTTGCGTAGACTGCGATACCGCGGGTCAGTTGATGTACTTCCAGAACATCGGAAATGGCCAGCGCGTCTGATGGATCCAGACGGGCCACAGTGGCCCCGAACGCAGGGGGATGCAGGATGGCGCTTTGCACCATATCGGGGCGGTCCAGATCAATGCTGTACACGGTCTGGCCGCTGGATTTTGCCACCGTATCCACCCGCGTCAGATCGGTTCCGATCAGTCGGAAGACTTCAGGGTCTTTCAAGGGGGGATCAATCGGGGCAGGCAGGCGGGATGCGGCCTGTGCAAAGGCACCAAACCCGGATTTCCGCTTGCTCGAGGCATGGGCTATCACGCCTTGGTTAACGGTGATTTCGTCCTCGGGAACATCCCAGGCCTGCGCTGCTGCCGTCACCAGCATCGCACGCGCCGCAGCGCCCGCCTTGCGCATCTGGTAAAAACTGTTGGCCATAGAAGAGGAGCCGCCAGTGCCTTGTTGACCCATGTTCAGGTTGGCATAAAGCGTCACATCCGCAGGGGACATTTCGACCCGCATCTGCGCCCAATCGGCGTCCAGTTCTTCGGCGGCAAGGGTGGCCAGACCGGTAAAAGTGCCTTGGCCGAATTCGATGTGTTTGGAAATAACAGTCACGCGGTCATCCGCGCCAATGCGCAAAAACGCATTTGGTGTTGCGGGGACATCGCGCATTTCTTCGGGGCGCATCCGGCGGATCGCCTGTGCCCGCGCCAACGTGGGCAGAAACATTGAAATGACAAGTGCGCCAGCGGATGACGCCAGAAAAGAGCGGCGAGAGATACTGCGGGTCATATCACGGGGTTCCTTTTGCGGCTGTATTGGCTGCTTGGTGAATGGCTTTGCGAATGCGCAGATAGGTTGAGCAGCGGCAGATGTTGCCTGCCATGGCCCCGTCTATTTCGGCGTCTGTCGGGTTGGGGGTCATCGAGAGCAGGCCAATTGCCGACATCACCTGACCGGATTGGCAATAGCCGCATTGCGGGACATTGATACTTGCCCATGCCTGTTGAACAGCCGCGGCGATCCGGCCCTCCAGACCCTCTATTGTGGCGACGGACCGGTCTGCGACGCTGGCAACAGGGGCAACACAGGCGCGGCGGTTTTTACCGTCCACATGAACGGTGCAGGCCCCGCATTGGGCTACGCCACAGCCGTATTTTGTGCCCGTCAGCCCGAAGTGATCGCGGATCACCCAAAGCAAAGGCGTTTCGGGGTCGCCGTCAAAACTGACGGCTGCGCCATTTAGGTGGAAATTGATAGCCAATGCGCCACTCCTTCTGATGATTGTAAGTCAGCCGTTCGTATCAACGGCTTGCTTTGCTGCCCCAGAATTAGCAGTGATCTGTCGCAGAGCTGTGTCCGGAACAGTGAAAACTGTATCAAAGTGTATCAGTCTTTAGCCCAGGCAGGATATCCTGTGAAACTTTATTACACTTTTTGATGTGCATGGATGACGGGGGTGTACTATCCTTGGCCGACCCAAGCGCAAAGACGATCATGCCTGCCAAGCCCCATATCGTTGTCGTCGACGATCACCGCGACATCCGCGATCTTGTCGGTGCCTATCTGTCCCAGCACGATTTTCGTGTCAGCCTTGCCGATGGCGGGCCGGCGCTGCGGTCTGTTCTGGACCAAGGTGCGGCGGATCTTATTGTGCTGGACATCATGATGCCCGATGAAGACGGGCTGGATATTTGCCGCAAAATCCGCGCGGAAACTCAAGTGCCGATCATCTTTCTGACTGCTTTGGCTGATGAAACCGACAGGATAATCGGGCTGGAACTGGGCGCGGATGACTATCTGGTAAAACCGTTCAACCCGCGTGAATTGCTGGCGCGGATCAGGGCGGTTCTGCGCCGTGTAAAGATGGTGCAACAAGCGCTGCCAGATCACAGCACCGCGGCTGTGGTGCAGTTTGATCAGTGGAGGCTGGATGTAGGGCGGCGGGAACTGGAAAACCGCGACGGTCTGAGCGTTGCGCTGAGCACTGCCGAATTCCGCCTGTTGCAGGTTTTCCTTGATCATCCACGGCGGGTTCTGACCCGTGAAACATTGCTTGATCTGACGGTGGGGCGCACAGCCGATCCGTTTGACCGCAGCATTGACAATCAGGTCAGCCGCTTGCGCAAGAAAATCGAAACCGACCCGAAAAATCCGACCATCATTCAAACCCACTGGGGCGGCGGTTATAGTCTTGTGGCCGAGGTTGCGCCCAAATGACCGCGCGGTGGCGCAGAAGTCTGGGCGGGCAGGTTGTCAGCCTGATGTTGGTGGCGTTGATCATCGGTCAAAGCATCGGGTTTGCCCTGTCCTGGAGCAGCCGTAAAAACGCTTTGAAAGAGGCCGCACAAAGCGAGTTTATCAGCCGCACAGCGACTCTCAGCAAAGTGGTTGCAGGCATGCCGGATGATCTGCGCCGCGATGTTCTGCTGGCCAGTGCCACCACCTATACGCGGTTCTGGACATCTGATACGGACCCGAAAACCCAAGGGCGTAACTGGTATGTGGGATCGCGGGCCTATCTTCTGGAACCCCTTTCCGACATCATTCATTACCGCTCAACTCCGGAGTCTCTGGCGCTGGATAAGGATCAGGACGCGTTCATCCAGACCAAGCCCTTTTTGGGATGGCAACCGTTGCAGTCACCGCTGTGGATTTCTGAAACCCCTGCCAGTGTTCTGCCGTTTGAAAATCAGATCGGTCTGGGGCTTGTCATGCAGTTGCCGGATGGGGCGTGGCTGAACGCGGTTTTTTACAAGCGGCATCTGTCGGATACCGGCCTGATGCAGTCCTTACTAACGACCCTTATTACCGGGGTTGCCCTGTGTTTGATCGGTTTTTTTGCTGCCCAGCGCATTGCGCGACCCTTGCGGATGTTAACCACATCGGCAGAGTTGCTGGGCCGTGGTGAAACCCTTCCTGCGATGCCAGACAGCGGGCCGGATGATATTCGAAACCTGCAAATGGCCTTTAACACCATGCAAGACCGGCTGCACCGTTTCGTGGATGATCGCACGCGGATGCTGGCGGCGATTGGCCATGACCTGCGCACGCCGTTAACCACGTTAAGGCTGCGGGTGGAATTTATCCAAGACGCGGACTTGCGCCGTAAGATGACAGAAACGCTGGATGAAATGCAGCGGATGACAGAGGCAACTTTGGCTTTTGCCAAAGGCGAGGCCACCACAGAACCCACCCGCAATGTCGAGTTGAGCGCCCTGTTGGAAAGCCTGTGTGACGATCTTTCCGAATTGGGGTTTGATGTGTCCTATGTGGACACCGGAAAATCCGGTTTCCGCTGTCGACCGGATGCGCTGCGCCGTGCGGTGCGCAATCTGGTGGAAAATGCCGTGCGCTATGCTGGCAGTGCCACCGTAACCTTGGATGCCTCTGACGAGACGGTGACAATTCTGGTAGAAGATCACGGTCCGGGCATTCCACAAGCCGAGACCGAGCGTGTGTTCTCGCCGTTTTACCGACTGGAACACTCGCGCAATCTGGAAACAGGCGGGGTCGGGCTTGGCCTGTCGATTGCACGGGCAATTGCCAAACAACACGGCGGCGATGTGGTTTTATCTGCGAACAATCCGGGTTTGCGCGCGGCAATCGTTCTGCCGCGCGGCTGACTTAGGATTTTACCCTGTCCATCTTGGGATCATACAGCGGGGCGAGGGTTATTTTGGCGGGTACGCGCACGGTTGCGACCTCTAGTTCATAGTCGCCCGCCATAACGTAGTCTTTGTCGATCACATCCGCGCTGCGCACATAGCCCATGCCAATGCTTTGCCCCAGCGTATGCCCGAACCCAGCCGAGGATAACCAGCCACAACTGACACCGTTGCGGTAGATGGTTTCGCGCCCTGACAGGATTACATCGCCGTCGCAGGTGAAGGTGGCCATGATCTTTTTGACGCCGCTCTCGCGCTGGGCCTGAACTGCTGCGCGGCCCCTGAACGGGATGTTGGACTTCAGCTTTACCGCCCAGCCAAGACCGGCTTCATCGGGGGTGTGATCCGGCCCGATGTCCGAACTCCACGCGCGGTAACCTTTTTCCAGCCGCAGGGTTTCGATGGCGCGGTAGCCTGCGTTGCGCAGACCAAGCGGTGCGCCCGCCGCGTGCAGGGCCTGATAAACCGTCAGCGCGTATTCTACAGGCAGGTGCAATTCCCAGCCCAATTCCCCCACATAGGTGATCCGCAGGGCCAGCACGGGGCAGCCAGCAATGCCGATCTTGCGGGACTGGCCGAAGGGGAAACCGTCATGGCTGATGTCATCGCGGGTGCAAGCGGCGAGGATGTCGCGGGCTTTGGGGCCGAACAGGGACAGAACCGCGTTGGATGATGTCACATCCACCAGTTGCGCGTTCATTTCTGCGGGAATATTGCGGGCGATCCAGTCGAAATCATGGGTGGCATAGCCTGTGCCCGTGACGATGTAATATTCATCCTGCGCGATACGCACGCAGGTCAGATCGCATTCAATACCGCCCTTGTCGTTCAGCATCTGGGTATAGATAATCGCCCCCACAGGTTTGTCCACGCGGTTGGCGGCGATCCAGTTCAACGCGGCTTCGGCATCTGGGCCTTTGAGGATAAATTTCGCGAAGGATGTCTGGTCAAACAGCACCGCAGCTTCCCGTGCGGCCTTATGTTCGCGCGCTACAGCCTTGTGCCAGTTCGGGCTTTCAAAGGTGTAAATATCGCGGGCTTCCTCGCCGTCTTGGGCAAACCAGTTGGGGCGTTCCCAGCCCAGTTTTTCGCCAAAGACAGCGCCGCCCGCCAGCAATGTGTCATAAAGCGGGGAGCGGCGGCAGGGGCGGCCGCTGTCGTGTTCTTCTGATGGCCAGGCCATGGTGTAATGTTTGCCATACGCCTCCAGCGTGCGGGTGCGGACCCAGTCTTCATCCCCGTGGGGGCGGCCAAAGCGGCGGATGTCTACAGGCCACATGTCATAAGGCGGCGCGCCGTTGGCCACCCATTCCGCCAGCGCCATGCCAGCCCCGCCACCCGATGCAATGCCAAAGGCGTTGAACCCTGCGCCGATAAAGACATTGGCCATTTCGGGGGCTTCACCAAGGATGAAATTGCCATCCGGTGTGAAGCTTTCAGGCCCGTTGATCAGTTGTTTGATGCCCGCAGTTTGCAGGGCGGGAACGCGGGGCAGGGCCAGTTCGACCAGTTGTTCGAAATGGTCGAAATTCGACTCCAGCAGTTGGAAATCAAACGGATCGGGGATACCGTTCTTTGCCCAAGGGATGCCGTTCGGTTCATAACCGCCCATGACCAGCCCGCCGACTTCTTCCTTATAATAGGTCAGACGATCAGGATCGCGCAGGGTGGGCAGATCGGAGGGCACGTCAAAGGGTTCGGTGACCATATACTGGTGTTCCACCGACACCAGCGGCACGGTAACGCCGATGGTTTTGGCCAGCTCGCGGGTCCATTGGCCACAACACAGCACCAGTTTTTCGCACATGACATCGCCCTGCGGGGTGCGCACGCCGATGATCTTGCCCTTTTCGGACAGAATCTCGGCCACAGGAGTATGTTCGACCAGTTTGGCCCCTTTGGCCCGTGCCCCTTTGGCAAGGGCTTGGGTAATATCGGCAGGGTTGGCCTGACCGTCTGTGGGCAAGAATGCGGCACCAACCACATCGCCGATATCCATCAGCGGCCACAGATCCTGTGCCTCTTGCGGGGTCAGCAATTGCATGTCCAGCCCGAAGCTATGGGCGGTGGTGGCCTGCCGTTTCACCTCGGTCCAGCGTTCCTGATTACAGGCCAGCCGCAACCCGCCGTTCATTTTCCACCCCGTTGCCAGCCCTGTTTCTGCTTCCAGTTTGTTATAAAGGTCGATGGAATAGCCCAGAAGCCGCGTGATATTGGCGTTGGATCGCAATTGCCCGACCAGTCCTGCCGCATGCCATGTGGACCCTGATGTAAGCTGGGCTTTTTCCAGCAGCAGAACCTCTTGGCCCATTTGCGCAAGGTGGTAGGCGGTGGAACACCCGATGATGCCGCCGCCGACAATGATGATTTTTGAAGAGGATGGGAGTTTCATATTCTGCCTTACGTGTTTGCAAAGTCTGACAGGGCTGCTGTCAGCCTGCCCAAGTTTTCGGTTGTGTATCGGGCGTAGTCGAAATCCAGTTCCGAATGGATTTCCGATGTCATCGACCACAAAGTCTCGCGCATCAGCGAGGCGCATTTCATGGCCTGATAGGGCCGCCAGTACGGGTCGGGTGATGTATTGAAATACTGTTCCAGCATGGCGCGTTCCTGAGGTTCGCTCAGACCGTTGTTCGATGCCAGCCCCGCCAGATCGAACAGCGGTGAATTATAGCCGCCGTATTCCCAGTCGATCAGCCACAAGCGGGTGCCGTCATCCAGAATATTGGCGGCCAGAAGGTCATTGTGACCGATCACCAGATCAACGGGGCCTGTTGCGGTTTCGAGCATCTCTGTCTGGGTTAGCATATCGGGCAGGATGGCTTGATGGGACGATCCAGCCGCCGTAAGCCGCGTGATATAGCTGCGATTGATCTGATAGGGCCAGAAGGCCAGAACGGGTTGTGTCAGGCTGCTGCCCAGATCGCGATGGACGCGGGATATCAGCTCTATGATGCGGGGCAGCGTGGCAGGGTTGCACACATCGGCTTCGGTCAGGGTGGCGGCTGTCAGAAACTCCAGCACCAGCACACCCGGTTCATGGTGGATCACCTCGGGGGCAAAGCCTGCTTGTGCGGCGGCCTGAGACAGGGCCAGTTCGTTCCAGCGCATCACTCCGTGTTCGGGAATATCATCACCCAGCCGGACCACGTATTTTTTGCCCCCGTCCGTCACCGTCAGATTGACGTTGGTGATCCCGCCGCCCAGTGGTTCGATGGTCTGCGGGTCGGTGAAACAGGCAAGCCCTGCGGTGCGTTTGATTGCGTCGTTGATCATAGGCCCAGCCTTTTGCGTTGTGCGTCTGCCAAAGCGTTGACGATCCGGTCTGCGACGATGGCGATAAAGGCAACGGACAGACCCGCGACGATCCCCTGCCCTGCGTTGGCTTTGGTCAGCGCGATATAAACCTCCTGCCCCAGATCCCGCGTGCCGACGAGTGCTGTAATCACCAGCATGGAAATCGCCAGCATGATGGTCTGGTTCAGACCCAGCAGCAGTTGTGGCGTGGCCAGAGGCAGTCTGATCCGCCATAACAACTGGCGCTTTGTGCAGCCTGCCATAACGCCCGCTTCAATCATTTGTTCGGGCACATCGCGCAGCCCGTGGGCGGCGTAGCGCACAGCGGGGGCCAGCGCGTATAGCACCACCGCGATCATCGCGCTGAAATCGCCGACGCGGAACAGCATCACCACGGGGATCAGATAGACAAAGCTGGGCAGGGTTTGCAGCGTGTCCATCAGGCCAAGGATCACCCGCCCCGCATTTGGTTTTTCAGCGGCCCAGATGCCTAGCGGAATGCCGATCACCGTGGCAATCAGAACCGAAACGCCGCACAGGTATATGGTGATCATCGCCTTGGGCCACAGCCCGCTGGCGGCAATAAACCCCATCATCAGCGCGGCCATGACGCCCAGTTTCCAGCCGCCAATGCGCCACGCCATCAGACCCATGGCACAGATGCCCCATGCCCACGGGATGCCGCTGAAGAATTTTTTGACAGGTAGCAGAAGGCCTTGCAGGACGAAGACTTTGATCGCTTCGAATGTGTCGTAAAAATTGATGTTCACCCATTTCATCGCATCCGCCCAGAACGGTCCTGTCGTCAGGGTCAGACTGTCGGGATAGGTTTGCAAGGCGGGGATCATCATGCCCAGAACCAGATTGGCAAGGATCACCAGAACCACAGTGCTGGACCAGGGATGACGCTGCAACAGGGTGCCGGTGCGGCGGGTGCGCTGGCGCCGTTCGCCAAAGGCCTGACTGGCGCGATCCAGCGCAATGGCCATGACCACGATGGCCAGACCTGCCTCTATGCCGCCGCCGATATCCAGTCGGCGCAGGGCCGCCAGAACGTCAAAGCCTAGCCCGCCCGCGCCGATCATCGAGGCGATAATCACCATGTTCAGTGACAGCATGATCACCTGATTAACCCCCACCATCAATGAAGGCGTGGCCGAAGGCACCAGCACTTTCCACATGATCTGCGCCTTGGTGCAGCCCGCCATGCGACCCGCTTCGACGATTTCTTCGGGGACAGAGTGCAGGGCAAGGATGGTGATCCGCACCATGGGCGGCATGGCATAGATCACCGTGGCCACAAGGGCGGCCACAGGGCCAAAGCCGAACAGGATCAGGATCGGGACCAGATAGGCAAAAACCGGCACGGTCTGCATCAGATCCAGAACAGGTTGCAGCGCGCGGTTGACCCAGATCGACCGATAAGCCGCGATCCCCAGAAACAGCCCGCCAATTGCACCGATCGGCACCGCAATCAGCACCGATGCAAGGGTGATCATCGCGCTGTGCCATTGGCCGAACACCGCCAGATACAGAAAGCAGCCACCCACCAATGCCGCCAGCCCCCAGTTACGGGCGTAATGGCCGATGGCGATGACACAGACCACCACCGCGACCCAGCCGAGCGACGGGGCAAACTGGACCGCCGTGTCGCCGTAGCCTGTGGTAAAGCCTTCGATCAGCAGGTTACGCAGGAATTGATAGGGGGTCTCGATGACGGCAGCGATGCCACGGGTCAGGTCTTTGAAGGTAAAGAAGTAAAAGTTGGCGCTTTCCACCAGCCAGTTCAGAAAACGGCTGATGCTATCTTCTAGCGGCAGTTCCCATTGCTTGGGAAAGCGGATGATCCAGCGGGCGTCAAAGGCTTTGTACAGTTGGAACGAGAATTGGGACAAAGCCCAGGTGACCGCAAACAATCCCAGCCAGAACACCCTGCCTGATGTGAACAAACGTCCCATTCAGCGCCGCCCCACCAGCACGTCAATGACGGCGGCGCGGGTGATCTGGCCGATCACTGCGCCGTCCTGTTCTACGCGGTGGGGCAGGTCTGTTGCCTCGACCTGATCACCGATGCTTTCGATGGTTGCGTTATGGGCCACGGTGCCTGCAAAGCTGTCGCCTGACACGGGTTCGATCAACGACCCTGCGGTGATCACCTTGGCGCGATTCACATGGCGGGTGAATTCGGCGACATATTCTGTGGCGGGGTTCAACACCAGTTCTTCGGGCCGTGCCACCTGCTGGATTGCGCCGTCTTTCATCACGGCGATACGGTCGGCAAGGCGGATCGCCTCGTCGAAATCATGGGTGATGAAAACGATGGTTTTATGCAGCATGTTTTGCAGCCGGATAAATTCGTCCTGCATTTCACGCCGTATCAGCGGGTCGAGCGCGGAAAACGGTTCATCCAGAAACCACAGGTCGGGTTCAACCGCAAGAGAACGCGCGATGCCGACCCGTTGCTGTTGCCCGCCCGACAGTTCACGGGGGTAGTAATCTTCACGGCCTTTCAGGCCGACCAGTTCCACCACTTCACGGGCGCGTTTCAGGCGGTCGGCTTTGCCAACCCCTTGAACATCCAGCGGAAAGGCGGCGTTTTCCAACACGGTCAGATGGGGCAGCAGGGCGAATTGCTGAAAGACCATGCCCATTTTGGTACGGCGAATCCGGATCAATTCCTTGTCGGATTTGGCCAGCAGGTTTTCCCCTTCAAAGTGAATTTCCCCCGCTGTGGGTTCCACCAGTCGCGACAGACAGCGCACCAGTGTGGATTTGCCCGATCCCGACAGACCCATGATGACAAAAATCTCTCCCTGATAGATTTGTACATTGGCCGCCCGCACCGCACCGATCAGGCCCGCCCTGCCAAGATCGCCTTTTTTCGGGTCCGGATTGTTTGGCAAAAAGCTTTCGGCATGGGGGCCGTACAACTTCCAGACATCGCGGCATTCTAGGATTACGGATCGGGTCATTCTGTCCTCAATAGGGCGTTACCCGGCGGCGTGACGCAGGCGGGCAGTCTTGTGCAAGCGAAGGGGGGAAGGGGCGGTCGGAGCGCGGCAAAGCCTGACGCGCCCCTGTGGTTTGGTCGTGGTCTTCGGGGCTTATTGGACGATCCAGGCAGACCAGGTGTCTTTGTGATCTGCCATCCATGCGGCCACAGTTTCATCCACGGATTTCCCGTTCAAATCCACATCGGCCACCATAGCGCCCATGTCTTCATTGCTGATTTTGAAGTTCTTGATGGCCTTTTCGGCATTTGGCCATTTGTCAGCCAAACCTGCCCATGACGCCTTCCAGATCGGGCCGGATGGTTTGCCACAGTCATAGGCCGCATTTGGGTTCACCCCGACGGATGGGTCGTTATAACATTCAGCGGAATAAGGCGGGAATTGCACGTAGCTGCCTTTGAATTTCGCAGGCGCCCAATGGGGGGAATAAACCCACAGCATGATCGGGTCTTCGCGCTGATAGGCGGCTTCCAGTTCGGCAAACAGGGCGGCGTCGGTGCCAGCGTGAACCACTTCGAAATCAAGGCCCAGGGCTTCGACCCGTTCCTCGTCAAAACCGCCCCATGTCACAGGGCCGCCCAGATACCGGCCCATCGGCGCTGTTTCCGGTGTGGAAAACGCATCGGCGCAGTCTTTCAGGGCTTCCCAGTTTGGCAGGCCGGGGCAGCGTTCTTCCATATAAGCGGGATACCACCATTCCTCGATCGCCTGCATGCCGGTTTCACCCAGATTGACAACGTTGCCTGTGGCGAATGCCTCGTCCATCGCTTCGCGGGCGGTGGTTTCCCACAGTTCCATCGCCACATGCAGGTCGCCGGTTTTCAGCCCTGCAAATTGCGCGATGTAATCGGCTTGTACGTATTCGACGTTATATCCGGCCTCTTTCAGCACCTCTCCCATCAGGGTCGTGGTGATCAACTGGCCTGACCAGTCGTGCAATGTCATCTTGATCGGATCGGTGGATTCTTGGGCCAGCGCGGGTGTGACCGCTAAAAATGCTGCGGCTGCCACGGATAAATACTTCATGCTTTAACTCCCTGATTGATAAGGCGTCCAAGTTTAAAGGTGGGTCGAAAGCCCTTGGATCACCGGTAATGATGCAACCATACAATAGGATTCGAAATCAATATCAACAAAAATCAACAAAATGTTTCAATTTATGTAGCTTTACGTCACAAATTGGGGAATACCGAGCAGTGAACCAGCCCTAACGCCTAAAGAAAGTGCAATGACAGATTTAGCAAACAGGCTGCGCATGGCCATAGAGATCACTGGCATTGCAGCCGATGTGACCATGTCCCATTTTCGCAATAGCCCTAAGATTGAAACCAAATCCGATCTAAGCCCTGTGACAGTTGCGGATACCGAAACCGAGCAGGCGATCCGCGCAGGGCTGGCCCGCGCCTTTCCATGCGAAGCTATCTTTGGTGAGGAATTCGGACGTTCTGGCGACAGCAAAGACATCTGGATCATCGACCCGATTGACGGCACGCGGTCCTTTATCACGGGGCTACCGCTGTTCGGGATGTTGCTGGGCTATTTGCAAGAGGGACTGCCGCAGTTGGGGATCATTCGCATGCCCGCATTGGGGGAGGTTTACGCAGGTGCCGTAGGGCAAGGCGCAAGTTGCAACGGCGCGCCGATTTCGGCCAGCGGGTGCACCAGCCTGTCCACCGCCCGTCTGTTTTTGAACGAAGGCGACAAGCTGGCAGACCAAGAGCCTGACGTTTTCACTCGCCTGATCGCCGCAGGAGAGTTGCGCCGCATGGGGGCGGATTGTTATCCCCATGCGCTCGTGGCGCGGGGTTTGGTGGACGCCGTGGTGGATTACGATTTGCAACCCTATGACTATCTGCCTGTGTCTGCCGTGGTTCATGCGGCGGGCGGGATCATGACGGACTGGCAGGGCAGGCCCTTAACAATGGACTCGGACGGGCGCACCCTGACGGCGGCGACCCCTGAACTACACGCTGAACTGTTGGCGCTGGTGAAGGTTTAACCGGCTTTTACCGCATCTACATGGCGCTGGAACTCGGGGCTTTGCATCAACAGCTTGCACCGCGCAAACCGTTCGGTGGCATAGGCCCAGAAATCCTCGGCGGGATTGTCATCCGCGTGCTGGATCAGACCCCATAGGGTCCACAGCAGATCACACATGGCCTTGTAGATCACCATGCGTCCGGTTTCTGACGGGGTTGGCGGACGGCCGAAATAGGCTTGCATCAATTCTGCATCCTGTTGGGCTGTCATGCCCGCCTCAACCGACAGATCGCCTACGTCCCACAAGGGATCATTCATGCCTGAATATTCCCAATCGACGATCCACATGATCCTGCCGTCATCCAGAAAATTCTCGCACAGGGGATCACAGTGGCAGGGGGCCAGCGGCAGGTTGGCGTCTGCCAGAACCTGTTTAACGGGTGCGGCGGCAGCGACCACGTCGTGATAGCCTTCGGGCAGTTCCACGTCTTTGGTGGACAGGATTTTCAGGTAGTCGTCGATCATCGCAAACAGCTCGAAGCGGAATTCGAACACCTCGCCCGAGTTGTGCAGTTTCGCCAGCGCCCGCCCCGCCCGCGCAGGCGCGCCTGTGCGGCTGGCGAATAAGGCGGGCGTCATGGTTTCGATGTCGGGCACGGTGCGGGAAATCATCAAGCCGGTTTCGGGACGGGCAAAAATCACCTCGGGGGATACCCCAGCGCGCGCCGCTGCCCGTGCGTTATGGGCCTCAACTGCGCGGTCGATGTAATCTTCGGTGCCATCCCCGGGGATTCGGACGATGACGGATGTGTCGCCGATATCGACGCGGTGCACCAGATTGGTCAGCCCGCCCAGTCGGGTGATGCTGTCGGCTTTGGTGACATCGGCGAATTGGGTTGCTTCGCGCAGGGCGGTCAGGACGTTTTCGGCGTGTTCCGTCATAAAGTTGTTATCCTTTCAACGCAGTGTTTTGCGGATCATAGAGCGGGCCTTCCACCTGACGAATAGCATGGTTTTCGCCAAAAACCTCTAGGGTGAAATCTGTGGTGTCCCAATGTTCGCGGGCCAGATAGCCCCGCATGATGGTTTGCCCCACGGTATAGCCAAAGCCCACAGAGGTGGTCAGGGACACAAGCCTGTCCCCCAGCAAAATCGCTTCTCCTCCTGTCAGGGGCAGATTCCTGTCGGTGACAAAGGTACATAGCTTACGATCCGGTTGACCCGCTTTTTGGGCTTCCAGAACCTCGCGACCGATAAAGTCTCCTTTGGATTTCAGATGGACCCGAAACCCCAGGCCCGCTTCGATCGGGGTATAATCCGGTGTTACATCGCCCGACCAATAGACATAGCCCTTTTCCATCCGCAAACTGTCAATGGCGCGGTAGCCCACATCGGCGATGCCATGGGTCTGGCCCGCTTGCCACAGGGTGTCATAGACATGGGCGGCGAATTCGGTGGGGATGTGCAATTCATAGCCCAATTCGCCCACATACCCGATCCGCGCGGCGCGCACGGGGGCGGCGCCGATGATGATTTCACAGGCGGTGGAAAACGGGATCGCGGCGTTGGACACATCGCTTTCGGATGCGGCGGCCAGCACATCGCGGGCTTTCGGTCCGACGATATTCAGCACGGCGACACCGCTTGTGACCTCGATCAAATGAACCGAGCCGTCGTTTGGCAGGTGGCGTTTGATCCAGTCGCTGTCATGCACGCCAAAGCCTGATCCTGTGACCATATAAAACCTGTCAGCCGCCAGTCGGATAAAGGTCACATCCGCTTCGGTTCCGCCTTTGGGGTTGCACATCTGGGTGTAGATGACCGACCCGATTGGCTTGTCCATATTTGACACACACAGGCGTTGCAGCAGGTCCAATGCGCCTGCACCGATCAGTTCGAACTTGGCAAAGCTGGATTGGTCGATCAGGGCCACCCGTTCGCGCACGGCTTTATGTTCAAGGGCTGCAAAGGCCTTCCAGCCAGGGTTCAGAAAATCGAGTTGGTCAACGGCAGGCACGCCTTCAGGTGCAAACCAAAGCGGCCGTTCCCAGCCGTTTTTCGACCCGTAAACCGCGCCCTGATCTTTCAGCCGTTGATAAAGCGGGGACAGGCGCAACTGGCGGGCGGTTTCATGTTCCTGACCAGGGTAGCGCATTTTGTAGTGGTGGGCGTAATGTTCCACCGCGCGGGGATACATAAAGGCGCGGGTGCCGTGATGCGGCCCGAAGCGGCGCACATCCAGCGGCCACAGATCGAGCGAGGGCTGCCCGTCCACAACCCACTCCGCGATCATTTCACCCGCGCCGCCCCCAGCGGCAATGCCATACAGAAAGCCCGTGGCCAGCATCAGGTTTTTAAAGTCGGGCTGCCAGCCCATCACAAAATCCCCGTCGGCAGAATAGGGGATCGGGCCGTTGATCACCTGACGGATGCCGACTTGATTTATCACGGGCGTGACCTTGCCTGCCAGTTCTGCCAAAGGCAGGAAACGGTCCAGATTTTCAGGCAAAAGCTGGCGGATAAACTTGCCGGGGATGCCATGATCGCCAAAGGGCAAGGTGCCTTCTTCATAGCCCCCGACAACCAGCCGCCCGCCCACGTCGGGCTTGTAATAGACCAGACGTTCAGGGTCGCGCAGGGTGGGGTAATGGCCGATGTCGCTGCCAGTGGATTCAGTGATGATATACTGGTGTTCCACCGCGCAGGCAGGAACCCTGATGCCCAGTTTCGCAGCGATTTCACGGCTCCACATGCCTGTGGCAAGGATGATGGTATCCGCTTCCCAGCGGCCCTCGGTTGTTTCAACGGATGTGATCCGCCCGTCCGTGATGTTAAAGTCCAGAACCTCTACGTTCTGGCGAATATCTGCACCCTGTTTGCGCGCAGCGCCTGCCACAGCCTGACACAGGGATGCAGGGTCTACATAGCCGTCGGACGGGATAAAGGCCGCGCCTTCCAGCCCTTTTGCGTCGATCAGGGGGAACAGGTCTTTGGCCTCGGACGGGCTGATGATCTGCATGTCCAGATCGAAACTGCGGGCCATCGTGGCAAGGCGTTTTGCCTCGAGCATCCGTTCCTTGGTGGCGGCCAAACGCAGCGATCCGGTCTTTTTCCAGTCAAACTGCATGCCTTCTTCGTTTTGCAGACGGTCATACATTTCTACGGATTTCTTCAGCATCCGCGTTGTATTACGCGAGGATCGCAACTGCCCGACCAGACCCGCCGCGTGCCATGTGGCCCCTTCCGTCAGGCTGGCGCGTTCCAGCAGAACCACGTTTTTTTCGCCCATTCGGGTCAGGTGATACGCGATAGAGCATCCCAAAATGCCCCCGCCAACAATAAGATGTTTCGCTGCGTGCTGTGCCATAATGCTGTCCATAGGGTCATTTTCACCGCTCACAGTAATTAAAATCAACATTTTGACAATCAATTTGTTGATTTGTGTTGATATAAATCTCAAAATCAACACGGGCGGGCTGTTCCTCGCAGGATTTAGCGGTATAGGGTGGAGGAATGTCGAAATACGAAGCACATATTTTACACGCTGTTGATATGCGAGGCACTGTCTCTGTGGTGGAGCTGTCCCAGATGCTTGGCGTTTCGGATCAAACCATTCGCCGCGTGACCCAGCCCCTGGTTGAAGGTGGCAGGCTCAGCAAGGTGCACGGCGCTTTGGTGTCCAACCGCATTGCCACCGACCCGCCGTTTCTGGCGCGGATGAATCTGAACCGCGAAGCCAAGGTCAGCATCGCCAAACTGGCGGCTGAAATCATCGAGGACGGGGCCAGTATCGCGATTGATACAGGGTCAACTTCAGGCTTTATCGCGCAGGCCCTGCGGGCGCGCAAACAGCTGACGGTGGTGACCAATTCCGCTTTTGTGGCCAGTACGCTGGCGATAATTCCGGGCAACAAAGTGTTCATGGCGGGCACGCAGTTGCGCGATCACGACGGGGCGGCTTTTGATCGCTCTGCCTTTGATGTGATTGAACGGATGCAGGTGGATTACGCCCTTTTGTCTGCGTCTATGGTGGATGCGGTAAAGGGGTTTCTGGTGCATGAACAATGCGAAGTCGAAATCGCCACCGCCATGCTGAAAAACGCCGCGCGGGCGATTATGGCGGTGGATCATTCCAAGTTCACCCAACAAGACCGCAGGCCGGCTGTGCGCCAGCCTACGTTGAAATCGGGCGATATTGTCCTGACGGATAGCCGCCCCGGCCCCGAATTTGACAGCCTGTTCAGCGGGCTGGATCTTCGGATTGCCGAGACAGGCTAACCCGCAACCCCCTAGCCTTTAATCCCAAGCGCCAGATTGCTGACGGCAGGCGGCTGGTCTGACAGGCGTTCGTTCTGGTTGCCTGCGTGCCGCTTGAATTCCAGCCGTGCAATCTGGTCGCGGTGGACTTCATCCGGTCCATCGGCAAGGCGCAACAGTCGGGCGGTGGCATAGGCTGCGGCCAGTCCGAAATCATTGCTGGTGCCGCCGCCGCCGAAAAGCTGGATCGCCCAGTCGATGACTTTGCAGGCCATATTGGGCACGGCGACCTTGATCATGGCGATTTCTGCCTTGGCCTCTTTGTTGCCGACGGTGTCCATCATATGGGCGGCGCGCAGGGTCAGCAGGCGGCATTGTTCGATCATGATGCGCGATTCCGCGATCCGTTCGCGGGTGACCGATTGCTCGGACAGCAACTTGCCAAAAGCGGTGCGTTCGCCTGCGCGGGCCACCATCTTTTCAAGGGTGCGTTCGGCCAGCCCGATCAGGCGCATACAGTGGTGGATACGGCCGGGGCCAAGCCGCCCTTGGGCGATTTCAAAGCCGCAGCCTTCTCCCAGCAGCATGTTTGATGCGGGCACGCGCACATTTTCAAACACAACTTCGGAGGCGCGATCGGGCATGCCGTAAAAGCCGAACACGGGGATGGACCGTTTGACCGTGACGCCCGGGGTGTCTTTGGGCACAAGGATCATGGATTGCTGGCGATAGGTATCGGCACTTGGGTCGGATTTGCCCATGAAGATGATGATCTTGCAGCGCGGGTCGGTCGCCCCTGTGGTGTACCATTTATGGCCGTTGATCACATAGTCGTTGCCGTCCCGCACAATCGCGCTTTCGATATTGCGCGCGTCTGAGGATGCCACCGCAGGTTCTGTCATCGCGAATGAGGAGCGGATTTCACCCTTCAACAGAGGTTCCAGCCACAGCTTTTTGTGTTCCTCGGTGCCATAGCGTTCCAGAACCTCCATATTGCCCGTGTCAGGGGCGGAACAATTGAACACTTCGGGGGCGAGATGGCTGCGGCCCATGATTTCGCACAGGCTGGCGTATTCCAGATTGGTCAGTCCCGCGCCTCGATCCGATTGGGGCAGGAACAGGTTCCACAATCCGCTGTCCCGCGCGATGGCTTTCAATTCTTCCACAACGGGTTGCACAGCCCAGGGGCCTAGGTCTTCGGATTCGCGGTAGTGGCGGGATTCGTTGGGGTAGATATGGGTGTCCATAAAGGCCCGAAGCCGGGTTTCCAACTGGCGGGTTTTTTCGGATTTTTCAGGAATCATCAATCTCTCGCTTTGTTTCTTTGGGTCGTGGCGGCTGGCAGGGTCATGGGTGATTGACCCATTGAAAATGCCAATATAGTGACGTATTGTCAGACACTAATGATGTAGCACAGGGGTCTTTTCGTGCAAAGCGTATTTCGACCCTTTTCATGGCTGCGCGGAACAAGGAACAGAACATGGCACATGCATATATCGTAGAGGCACAGCGCACCGCCGGGGGACGCCGCAAAGGCGCGTTGGCGGGGTGGCATCCAGCTGATCTGGGCGCGGAAATCCTGAACGCGCTGGTGGATCGCACCGGCATTGATCCCGCAGCAATCGACGACGTGGTGATGGGCTGCGTCACCAAAGGCGGCGAGCAGGCGTTTAACGTCGGGCGCAACGCTGTACTGGCGTCAAAACTGCCCCAAAGCGTGCCCGCAACCACTGTGGACCGTCAATGCGGCAGTTCCCAACAGGCCGTGCATTTTGCGGCGGCCATGGTGATGGCAGGTGTGCAGGATGTGGTGATTGCGGCGGGTGTTGAAAGCATGACACGGGTGCCGATGTTTGCGGATATGAGCAGCTTTGAAAAGGCAGGGATCGGCGCAAGCCCCGTGAGCGCGCGCATTGAAGAGCGCTTCGGGGTCAAGAGCTTCAGCCAGTTTGTCGGGGCGGAAATGATCGCGCAGAAATACGGATTTTCGCGCGATGATCTGGACGCCTATGCGCTGGAAAGCCACCGCCGCGCGGCTGCAGCGACGCAGGCTGGCGCGTTCGAGCGCGAGATCCTGCCACTGGCCATAGACAGCGGGCTGCACAGTCGGGATGAAGGCATCCGCGCCGATGCAACCCTGCATAGCATTGGTGGCGTTGATCTTTTATCTGCTGATGGCGTGCTGAGTGCGGCCAATGCCAGCCAGATTTGTGACGGTGCATCGGGTGTTCTGATCGTCAGCGAGGCTGCGTTAAAGGCCCATGGTCTGACCCCCATCGCGCGGATTGTGGATATGACCGTGACGGCAGGCGATCCGGTGATCATGCTGGAAGAGCCCATTGACGGCACACGCCGCGCCTTAACCAAATCGGGCATGACGCTGGACCAGATTGACCTTTACGAGGTGAACGAGGCATTCGCGCCCGTTCCCCTTGCCTGGATGAAGGAACTGGGTGCCGACCCTGCGCGCACCAATGCATTTGGCGGGGCGATTGCGCTGGGACATCCGCTGGGGGCCAGTGGCACGCGGCTGATGTCGACCCTGATCCACGGGCTGCGGGCCAGCGGCAAACGCTACGGGTTGCAGACCATGTGCGAAGGTGGTGGCACCGCCAATGTCACCATCCTTGAAGCGCTATAGAACAGCCTGCCCGCCTGCCTGCTTCGGCGCGTGTCTTTTTCTCGTAAACAGAACGGCATGCTGTTAGACATTAGGCAACGGCGGGCACACGTCAGGCACACGGCGGGAATATGGCGGGTATTTGGCGGTTCGGGTCGCAAAAGCGGCCCCCACAACGGAGATGAATATATGAGTTTGCGCGGACAGCATTTAAAGGTGAACTACGCCTATCGTCAGTTTGCCGATGAAATCGAAGCGCAAATCATGCAAGGCACCCTGAAACCCGGCGAACGTCTGCCGGGCGAGGTGGAACTGGCGCAGATGTTTGGCGTCACGCGGTCCACCGTGCGCGAAGGGTTGCGCCAGTTGGAAAGCGAAGGGCTGGTCCATCGCCCCTCGCCCCGCCGCCTGGAGGTGGCTTTGCCCCAAAGTGATAAACTGGCCACCCGCGCCAGTCGCGCCATGGTGCTGATGAATGTCACCTTCCGAGAACTGTGGCAGGTGGCGCTGGAAACCGAACCTCTGGCGTCGGAACTGGCGGCAAAACAGGCCACACCTGAATCCATCGAAGTGCTGGAAGACATCCACGCCCGTTTGATCGCGGCCAAAGATGACGTCATCGAAACTACGCGGCTGGATACGTTGTTTCACACCCAAATGGCCGAAATGGGCGAAAACCGCGTGCTGAGCCTTGCCCGTGAGCCGCTGGCTTTGTTGCTGTATCAGGGGTTCTATCAGGTCACACCGAAAGTGCCCCAAGCGATTGATCGCCAGATCATAGCCCACGGCCATATTCTGGACGCGATCCGCGACAAAAACCCCGCCCGCGCCCGCGAATGGGCCCGCCGCCACATCGAGGATTTCTGGCGCGGCATCCAGATTGCGGGTCTTCAGGACAAGCCGTCGATTTCAAAAACCAATCGCTTGAAGTAGGGGCTAAGTGGCGTTTTCGAGCCTCATCTTGAAGGCGTCATTCCGACACAATGAAGCCAGTTTGAGGAATAACCGACTTTGAATAAACCGCGGCTCATGTCTGCTGTGCGGACAAAGTGAACTTTTTGCAGCGGCGCTATCAATGGCGGCTGTTTTCAGGCTGGATCTACGGCGTAAAGCAAGCATAGGCTCGCTATAGAATTCCATCGTTGCCTTGGGGTGTTCATTCAGACCGAGACCCAGACAAAGTGTTCTCCAGAAAGCTGACTACATGTCCAATCTGGTCTGCCCGATCTCTTAACTCTTCGATTTTTCGCTGGACGACGGCGCGCGCGACCTCGCGGTCGCAACTCTCTGCAGTAGCCTCCACAATCGAGCGCAGGTCAGCGACTGACATGCCTGCTTCTCTTGCGCCTGCGAAAAACTGAAGCCAGACGAGGCAGTCTTCTTTGTAGTTGCGGTAACTATTCGTCTCGCTGTCACCGACGGTTGAAGTGATGAGACCGTTGCGTTCGTAAAACCGTATGGTGTCCCGGCTGACGCCGGATTTTTGTGCAAGTTCGCCAATACGCATTGCTAAACCTCAAACCGTGGACAATTGTCTATTGTTTTTGTTTCCCTTCTGTTTATATGCGACCTAGGGCATCAAGTTGCAATCACTTTAGGCATCAGGACATCGCATATGACAAAACGCATACTTATCATCGGTGGAGGCTATGTTGGCGTACAACTGGCCAAAGCATTGGACAACAAGGCAGACGTAACGCTGATTGAACCTCGTAGCCATTTTGTCCATGCCCCTGCAATGATCCGCAAGTTCTGGATCAAGGGCTGATCCCCTATGATGATTTACTTAAGAACGGCAGGGTCGTGCGCGCTCGTGCCAAAAGCATCAGTGCCACAGGCGTCACGCTTGAAGACGGAACTGAAGTGCTTGGCGATTACATCGTTGTGGCAACAGGTTCTGACAATGCAATGCCGTTCAAGCCTGCAACAGATAGCATAGAGTCCTTTCGCGCGGACAACGCGCGTATTCACACAATGCTGGAAGCTGCGCAGAGCGTGGCCATTGTTGGCGCGGGTGCGGTCGGGACAGAACTGGCCGGCGAAATAGCGCATTTCATGCCGGACAAGAAAGTCACTTTGATTTCTTCAGAACCGTCACTGTTCCCGACGATGCCTTCAAAACTGGGGACAGCCCTACAAGGTAAACTCAATACTGCTGGTGTGACGACGATTTTTGGTGCGCGTGCTGAAAACCTTGAAAGCACGACAGAACCTTATGCAGGTGAGCTTCGCTTGAGTAACGGCGATAGTATTGCCGCCGATCTGATCTTCACCGTTATCGGGTCTCGCGCCAAATCGACCATTCTTGACACGCTGCCCGGCATCACCAAGGGCGCCGCCAATAGGGTCAAGACAGACCCGTGGCTGCGCCCTTCTGACCTGCCGAATGTCTTTGCCGCCGGAGATGTGGCAGAGGCAGGAGATGCGATGACAATCGTCGCAATCAGCCGCCAGACACCTTGGCTGGAAAAGACACTTACAGCACTGATCAATGGCAAAAAGGTCGAGGATATGGCCAAATACAAGCCCTGGGGCAAAGCGCCTTTCCTAGTGCCTTTGGGGCCGCTGAAGGGTAATTCTTACCTCGTTATGTTCACCGCGGGAGATATGATTACACGCCTCATGAAGGGCAAGGACCTGTTTGTGACCAAATATCAAAAGATGCTGAACCGGACCTAAGGCGATCCATGTCCAATAAAAGGAATTCGTCCTTCGCAACACTAGGCATCAATCTCTGCCCTCAATAAAAAACCGACGGTGAGATGTCTCACTGTCGGTTTTTTTTGCAAAGCGGTAGGAGCCCGCTCTGTTTAAGGGGGCCCTTTTGGCGTTCGGGTCAGATCACCCGGCGTCAAATACGCCCTGATATTCTACCCGCAAATCCTTTTTCAGGATTTTGCCGCTGGCGTTTTTGGGCAGTTGATCGACGATTGCGATGTGTTTGGGGGATTTGAATCCTGCCAGTTTTTCGCGGCAATAGACCATCAGTTGATCCACTGTTACCGTTGATCCTGCCTTGGGTACGACGATGGCGGTCACGGCCTCGATCCATGTGGGGTGGGGGACGCCGAAAACGGCGACCTCGGCCACTTCGGGGTGGTGGAAAATCATTTCTTCCACTTCGCGGCTGGCCACGTTTTCGCCGCCGGTTTTGACCATATCCTTCTTGCGATCCACCACATACAGATAGCCGTCTTCGTCAAAGCGGCCCAAATCCCCGCTGTGGAACCAGCCGTTTGCAAAGGCCTCGGCGGTTTTTGCGGTGTCTTTGTAATATTCAAGGATCAGATGGGGGCTGCGGTGTACGATTTCCCCGACCTCGCCTACGGCAACTTGTTGATCGTTGTCATCCACAATGCGTGTTTCAACGTTGATGGCAGGACGCCCCGCAGACCCGAGTTTGCTTAGCTGTTCTTCGGGTTGCAGGATGGTGGCAATCGGGGCCATTTCGGTTTGCCCGTAAAAGTTCCACAGCTTGATGTTGGGCAGCCGCTGCATCAGTTCTTCGATGATGGCGGTCGGCATGATTGCTGCACCGTAATAGCCCGCTTGCAGGCTGCTAAGGTCGCGTGTGTCAAAGTCGGGGTGGCGCAGCAGGGCGATCCAGACAGTGGGGGGGCAGAACAGTTTTGTCACCCGCTCGGATTCGATTGCAGCCAGCATATCCGCAGGGTCGGCCTTTTCGTGAAGAATGCTGGTAGCGCCAAGGTAGAGGTCGGGCGACAGGAAGCAATCCAGTTGGGCGCAGTGGAACAGGGGCAGGCAGTGCAGGGACACGGCATCGCCCGTCATTTTGCCGTCCACGATGCAGCTTACATATTGCGCGTAAAGTGCGCTTGAGGTCAGCAAGGCCCCTTTGGGGCGGGATTCCGTGCCGCTGGTGTACATCATCTGGATCGGATCGTCGGGGGCCACATCAACCCAGACATCACTGTCGTCAGTATGATCGAGCAGCGTGTCGACAGGCTGCCAGGGCGCGGCCACATCGACCCCTGCATGGGGGATGTAAAAGCGTTTCATATCCGCTTTGCCAAGGGCGGCAAGCGCTGTGTCGGCGATGCCGCACAGGGCGTCCTCGGCGGCAATGGCGCAGGCACCCGAATGGTCAAGGATATAGGCCACGTCTTCGGCGTTCAGCATAAAGTTGACAGGCGTTGTCACCGCGCCCAGCCGTGCAAGGGCAAAGCGCAGCACAACAAAGGTGCGGTTGTTATGGCTTAGCAGCGCCACACGGTCGCCTTTGGTGATCCCCTGCGCCGCCAAAGCGTTGGCGGCACGGTTCACCGCAGTGTTAAGCGCGCGAAATGTGTCTGACGCACCGCGAAACACCAGCGCGATTTTTTCCGGGTCACGGGCTGCGGATCTGTGCAGCAAATCCCCCAGTTGTTGACTGCGTGCGCGACGCACAAGCGCCGTATTTTCAGGTTCGGTTTCCATTTTTTGCACCTTTGGTCTGACACCCAGTTTCAGTCGGGCTTAATAGTTAGGATCGGATCAGTTCAGCAGTTCCGGCAGTTTCAGCACCACTATGGGGAAGGCATACAGAAGTGCTACGATGGCAAGGTCCATCACGATGAACCACATCACACCGCGGAAAATAACCGAGGTTTTCACCAGATCGCCCACCACGCTTTTGATCACAAAAACATTCATCCCGATGGGTGGGGTGATCATTCCGATTTCCAGCAGTTTGGTCAGCACGATGCCGAACCACAGCAGGCTCCAGCCGGAAGCATCGACCACGGGCAGGATAATCGGCAGGGTCAGCAACATGGCCCCGATAGGTTCAAGGAACATGCCCATCAACAGATAGACCAGCACAATGCCAAGCATCAGCAGAACCGGACTGGAGGCCATCGACATAATGCCGGATGACAGGTAGTCCCCCGCGCCGGATAGCGCCAGAAAACGGGTCAGCAGGCTGGCGCCGATGGCGATGATCAGCAGGGATGCCGTGGTCATTGTGGTTTCGCGGGCCGCTTGCAAAAAGCGGCTTAGGGTCAGTTCACCACTGATCAGTGCAACAATACAGGCAAGGAAGGCACCGACTGCACCTGCCTCGGTCGGGGTGAAAACACCGCCGAACAAGCCGCCGAAGATACCGATCATGATCAGGAAGATCGGCCATGTGTCTTTCAGCGCGATGATCCGTTCCGCAAGACCGACTTTTTCGTCCCGCTCGGGCGCAAGATCAGGGTTCAGTTTGACGCGGACCAGCACCACAAGGATATAGCCGATTGTGGTCAGGATACCTGCGCTGATGCCGCCCAGAAACAGTTTGGCAATGGAAACCTGCGCGATCACACCGTAGAGGATCAGGATGATCGACGGAGGGATCAACGCCCCGATCGTACCCGCAACCGCCACAGTCCCTGTGGCCAGTTCGGGGTGGTATTTGTGCTTCATCATTTCAGGGATGGCGATGCGCCCCATTGCGGCGGAACAGGCGATGGAAGACCCTGACACAGCCGCAAAGCCGGCCGATCCGAAAATCGCCGCAATGGCCAGCCCGCCCGGTATGGCAGACAGCCAGATGCGCGCGGCGTTGAACATGCCTTTGGTCAGTTGTGTGTGATAGCTGATAAAGCCCAGAAACAGGAACATCGGGATCGAACTCAGCACCCAGTTTGCTGTGAACTGATAGGGAATAACCCCAAGCGCACCCCAAGCCACCCGTGAACCCATCAGGGACCACAGACCGACAAAAGACACCCCGATCAAAGACACGCCGATTGGAACACGCAAAGCGATCAGAGCCATAAGGGTACCAAGCCCTGTCAGGCCAATTGCAACATCAGTCATGAATTATCTCTGCATCTTCGATTGTTTCGTGAAGGCCGTTGCGGGTGTTAAAAATCTTCACCAGTATTTTATACCCTGCAACAAGGGCGAAAAGCGCGGCGCCGATGGGGATCGCCCAATAGCTGGGCCAGATCGCGATCAGGCTGGACCCCTGTTCCATGGATGCGCCCGATTTGGTCTTTTTCATCGCCTCGATAAACCCGCTATAGGCCAGCAGACCCAACACCGCGACGGTCAGCGCACCGGAAAAAACCGACAGCCAGCCCTGAATCGTGCGGGGCATCATATCGGTCAGAAACTCGACGGAAATATGGGCGTTTTTCTCTTCGGCAACGCCAAGGGCAATGAAAACCACGATAATCATGTAGTAGTGACCGACAATCACAATTGTCCCAGTCAACGGCGCGTTGAACACGTATCTGCCAACCACATCTGCGGTCACATGCAGCATCATCAAAACGATACTGATCGTGCCGAGCAACGACGCAATTCTTGTCAGTCCTGACAAGAATTTCCCAACATGAAGCATTGGTTTCCCCCCTGAAATCTATGAATCGGGCGCCAGCGAAGTCACTGGCACCCGACAGGTATTTTATGCCGTGGCTGTATTATTTGCCGTAGCTGTTAAGGTCGATCTTGGAATAGATCTCGTTCCAGTACACCTCGGTCAAGGCTGCGGAGGTGTCAATATCTGCAGTCAGCTTTGTCCAACGTCCCAGCAAGTCACGCAGCGTAGTCGCGGCTTCGTCACCGTTTTTCAGACCGAACCGTTCGGAGTAAACGCTTGCAACTGCTTTCACATCGGATGCGATGAATTCGCGGTTCATAGCAACCAGACTGTCCGAAGCGGGGCCATATTCGATGCCACGCTCTGGTGACGCTGCCTTACCTGCGCGCGCTTCGTCAAGATACACCCAAGTCATTTCCGCTGCCAGCTTTGCGCTTGCTTTCATGACTGCGGATTTGCCGTTTTCGGACAGGCCGTTCCAGCGGTCTTTGTTCATCATTGTAGGAACGGTGAACTGGCCACCCGGAAGACCCGTGTACAGATATTTCACCGCGTCGATGAAGCTGAAGTTCACATAGTCCGCAGTGTTAGAAGCGGTACAATCCAGAACGCCCTGATTCAACGCCTCGAATGTTTCGTTCACCGACATAGACACAGGAACCGCGCCCATGGTTTCGGCCCAGCGGGACCAGTAAGCGCCTGCTGTACGAATGCGTTTGCCCTTCAGGTCTTCGGGGGAATTCAGCGGTACAACACATTGCAGCGCATAAGATGTGGTCATGCCCGCACCCAGATACACCTGATTTTGTGCAGCCGTTTCAACCATACAATCAGGGCAGTTCAGCATAACGTATTCGCTCAACGCACCGGCAAAAGCGGCAGAACTGGTTTCGCTGGAAAACTCTTCCAGTTCCACAAGCTGTGAGAATTCGGAAATCATGTTCAGATTCGGGAATTCAGCCGGGAAATACGGGGTCAGGATCGCAGCCGCATCGGCCAGACCATCACGCACGCCTGCGTTGCCTTCGGCAAAGCTGAGCAGGGACAAGGGGAATACCCGCATTGTCAATTCGCCGCCGCTGTTTGCCTCGATGGCTTCGGCATAGGCTTCCAGCACGGCTGTCGGCTTGGAGTTGGGTGGCCAGCCGCCTGCATAGCTGAGCTGGTCCGCGTTTACTGCGGGGGCCAGTGCCAGCAGGGATGCGCCTGCTAGGATTGATTTGATTAAAGTACTCATGGTTTCTCCTCCTGTTGGTATTCCGAAAACTGGAATGTCGAATAAAACGGTATTTAGGGTCTAGGGCGCGCGGGCCGTGGCGGTTATTGCTGGAACCTTGGCGGGCGCTTTTCCTTGAAAGCGGCCAGTCCTTCGGCAAAATCACGGGTTTCGCCCGCAGCTTTTTGCAACTGGCGTTCGGTGGACAGCGCAGTTTGAAAATCGCTATCCGCCGCGCTCCATGCGGCTTTGCGGATCAGGCTGTAGCTTTGCGATGGTCCTTGCGCCAGACGGGCGGCGATTTCAAAGGCTGCGTCTTCTACAGCGTCATCTTCGGCCACGCGGGTGATCAAACCCCAGTCAAAGGCCTGTTCCGCCGAAATCTTTTCCGCCAAAAGCATCATTTCCATGGCACGCACCCGCCCGACAGCTTTGGTTAGCAGCCATGTGGCACCCCCGTCGGGGATCAGGCCGATACGGGCAAAAGCCTCTAGGAAATACGCGGATTTTCCGGCCACGATAATGTCACAGGCCAGTGCGATGGATGCACCTACACCTGCGGCAGCCCCACGCACGGCGGAAATCACCGGCACCGGCAGGTCACGGATCGCTGTCATCAGGGGATTGTATTCCGCTTCCAGCGTCTGGCCCACATCAAAGCCCGTCATGTCGTCGGGCATGGCCGCGTTCAGGTTGGCCCCTGCGGAAAACGCCCGTTCGCTGCCTGCGATGATAATGGCGCGGGCGGTTTTTGATTCCGCCTCCAGCAACTGGTGCAGTTTCAGCGCCATATCCGGTGTCAGCGCATTCATCGCGCCAGGATCATTCAGACGCAGGGTGCTTACCCCGTCCTTGCGTTCCACTAAGATTTTATCTGTCATAATGTCTCCTCCCAGAACATCGGTGATCAGGCCCAGGGGGGCTCGTTCCACCAGGGGAAAAACCCGGGCATATCCGTGCTGACACGGTCGGGGAATTCTGCGTTTCGTTTGTCAAAAAAGCTGGCGACGCCTTCGGTTGCATCGGCCTGTGCGTTGCGGGCAGCCACGGCGCGGCTGTCAATCTGGTGGGCCATCATCGGGTGGGGCGCACCTGCCATTTGCCACAGCATCTGACGGGTCATGGCCACCGAAACGGGCGCTGCATTTTGCACAATGTCGCGGGCGATTTCATAGGCGGCGGGCAGCAGGTCTTCGGGCGCGTGGATGGATCGGATCAATCCTGCCTCCAAGGCCTCCTCAGGGCCGAAAACGCGGCCCGAAAAGCACCATTCCAGCGCTTTTGACATGCCTACAGCGCGGGACAGGAACCAGGACGAGGCCGCTTCGGGCACGATGCCACGGCGGGCAAAAACAAAACCGAATTTGGCATTTGTGGATGCAAGGCGGATGTCCATAGGCAGTTGCATTGTGCTGCCGATACCCACAGAGGGGCCGTTCACTGCCGCAATAACGGGTTTAAGGCATTTGAACAGACGCAGCGCCAGCATACCGCCGGAATCGCGGTTTTGCGGGTTGGCCCATGTGGCGGCATCGGTGGATTTGGGGTCAAGTTCGGCCACGGAAAACGCCGATGCATCATCCAGATCAGCGCCTGCGCAAAACCCGCGTCCGGCACCTGTGACAACAATCGCGCGCACATCATCATTCGCGTCGGCTACATCCAGCGCAGAGATCATTTCGGCCATCATCGTGTCATTGAACGCATTCAGTTTTTCTGGACGGTTCAGCGTGATGGTCATCACATTGTCAGCGATATCGGTTGTGATGGTTTGAAAACTCATAGGTTTGCCCCGGCCCCGGCTGACAATAGGCCACAGCACGGCTGAACCGTGCCGCACAGCGGGCGATTCGGTGTTTTTACACGGTAAGACAGCGGCTTTAGGGGCATTGCGGCAATTCTTTGATTAGTGTCTGACAATAATACACTGGTGGGGATTACCCAAACTGTCAATATTATTGTCATCTGACGCTACGGAGCGGTGCCCCCCCAGCGCTGCTTTCGGCCTGATTACCCTGTTCAATCAACAGTTCCCAGCCTGATTCAGCCTATGATCCGTAGGGTTATTTTGACCTGACCTGAAAAACTGTTGACCGCAATCTATAAGTCTTTATGTCCTAATGTCGGACACTAAATGCGAATTGCACAGTCGTCCCCAAGCGTTAACCAACCAGGAAAGAGCCCGATGGCGATTCAACCCGACTTTGATCCGCACCGACTCGAACAGCTACTTGGGGGGGCTGTGCAGCTTGCCCCTGTGACCAGCGGCCAGTCCAATCCCACGTGGTTTGTCACCTGCCGTGATCGGGAACTGGTTCTGCGCAAAAAGCCGAACGGCGTCACTGCCGCCAGCGCCCATGCGGTGGACCGAGAACATCGGGTCATGTCGGCTCTTGCAGGCAGCGGCGTGCCTGTGCCCCGCATGGTGATGATGGAGGACGACCCATCCGTGATCGGCACCCCGTTTTACCTGATGGAACGGTTGTACGGGCAAGTCTCGGAAACCAGTGACCTGCCGGATATGGCGGCACAGGACAGGGGCGCAATCTATCTGGATGCGGCCCGCGTTCTGGCGCAGTTACACAGTGTGGACTGGCAACAGGTCGGCCTGTCGGATTATGGTCGTCCGTCAGATTATTACGCCCGTCAGGTGCGCCGCTGGTGCCGCCAATGGGAATCGGCCAAAACCGCCACATTGGACCCGAATTATGCCGCACGGATTGACGCGCTGGCCGCATGGTTCGGTGCGAATATTCCACCCGAAAGCCCCACCACTATCGTGCATGGGGACTACCGGATCGGCAATGTCATGTACGGTTTGACCCCTGCAGGGATCGTCGGTGTTCTGGATTGGGAACTGTCTACATTGGGTGATCCCCTGTCCGATCTCTCCCACTGGCTGATGTTTTATGACCTGACGCCCGACCAGATGGGCGGGCTGGCGGGGCTGGATTTGGCAGACCTTGGCATCCCCTCGGCTGCGGCCTTTCTGGATCATTACCGCGCCAGTGGCGGATGCGCCGCGCCGCTGACCACATTTCACCGCGCTTTTGCGATGTTTCGCATGGCTGTGATCCTTGAAGGGATCACATCGCGGGTCCAATCGGGGCAGGCGGCCCATGATGACGCGCAGGCGGTTGGGGCGCTGGCACCCCAGTTTGCCTGTCTCGCCGAAACGCTGCTGTCCAGCGACACAGCTTTGCACCTTTAAAGGAACAGCCTATGAACTTTGAATACTCTCCCAAATCCCGTGAAATGCTGGCGAAACTGCAGGATTTCATGGACACCCATGTGCTTCCGGCTAACCACCGCTTTCACGAACTGGCCAATCAGGGCATCTATCCGCTAGAGGTCATCGAACCCCTGAAAGCCAAAGCCTTTGAGGCGGGATTGTGGAACCTGTTCACCCCCGAATTGGAGGATTCAGACCCCGGCACCCGTCTGACCAATCTGGAATATGCGCCTTTGGCCGAATGTATGGGCCGCGTCCCCTGGAGCCCCGAGGTGTTCAACTGCAACGCCCCTGACAGCGGCAACATGGAAATCCTCAAGCAATTCGGCACGCCAGAGCAGAAAAAACGCTGGCTGGAGCCGTTGATGCGGGGGGAGTTACGCTCGGTTGTGGGGCTGACGGAACCCGATGCGGCCTCGTCCGATCTGACCAATCTGGCGACGACCATCACGCGGGACGGCGATGAATATGTCATCAACGGACGCAAGTGGTTTTCCACAGGGGCGAAACACCCCAACGCAAAACTGTGCATTGTTTTTGGTGTGTCCGACAGTGCGCCCGACGCCGATCCGCACCACAAACATTCCTTCATTCTTGTGCCGATGGACACTCCGGGGTTCGAAGTTGTGCGCGACGTGGCGATCATGCATCACCACGCCCCCGAAGGCCACTGCGAGATCATGATGCGCGATGTGCGTGTGCCTGTTGACGCGATGCTGGGCAATGAAGGCGACGGATTTATGCTGGCACAGGCGCGGCTTGGCCCCGGACGTATTCATCACTGTATGCGCACCATCGGCCAATGCGAACTGGCTCTGGAACTGTTGTGCGAACGGGCGCTGGAACGCCAGACGTTTGGCAAGCCAATTGCCGATAACGCCAATATTCAGGACTGGATAGCCCAGTCACGGATGGAAATCGACGCGGCCCGATTGCTGATGCTGCAAACCGCGTGGAAGATGGACCAAGAGGGTGCCAAGGCCGCACGGATAGAGGTATCTGCGATTAAAGTGATGGCCGCGCGCCTGCAAACACAGGTGGTGGACCGCGCGATTCAGGTCTTTGGCGCGGCGGGAATCACCCCTGATACGCCGCTTAGCTATTTGTGGACATGGGGCCGTGCGATGCGGTTTCTCGACGGGCCGGATGAAGTGCATCTAAAGGTAATTGCACGCAATGAACTGAAGAAAGCCAAGGCCAATACCGGCAAGAATCTGGCGCATTTCGTGCCGCCGCATATGTCCAAGTGACCGCCTGCGATTTCCATGGTTGAAACTTTCAGGTCCGGCTTTTAGCGTTCAAAGCCGGACCTGATCCCCCAGAATACCCCGTAACAAGCACAAGGCCAGACAGTCATGACAGCGAATGCCATTCTTCGCACAGAGGTTCATTTCAAAGATCGGATGTTGCAGTGTTTTGCGGATCGCCCAAAGTCTGTGATGGACAAACTGGACGGGATCATCGCCCAATTCGGTGCGTCTGTAGCGGTGGTGGATGAAACCCGAAGTGTGACCTACGATGAACTGTCCGCCCGCGTGGATGCCTGTGCGCATCAGTTGCAGGCCCTTGGGCTGGTTAGTGGCGCGCGCGTGGGCTTGATCCTGTCCAACCGTCTGGAATTTGTGGTGTCCCTGTTGGCGGTCTGGCGTTTGGGGGCGGTGCCCGTGCCGATGAACGTGCGCGAAGCGGCACCCGAAACCGCCTTTATCCTGAACGATTGCAGTGCTGCGGGGCTGATCTTTGATCCCGTCCATGATCGGGCGATTCCGTCTGGAACCGATGTGCCTGACCTGAAATTCCGCCTTGAAGTCGGGCAGATTGCGCCGAGCCTGCCCCAAGACACTGCCTTTACTGCCCCGCCGCTTGATCTGGCGGAGGATGACATGGCTTGTATCCTTTACACCTCTGGCACCACGGGCAAACCCAAAGGCGCGATGCTGACCCATCTGGGGATCATCCATTCCATGTTGCACTATGAACACCACCTTGGTGTGGGGCCGAACGACGCCGCGTTGCTGGTGGTTCCCGCCACCCATGTGACGGGCCTGATCGGATTGGTCATGGTCAGTCTGGGCGCGGGTGCCAAGCTGGTGATGGTCGAAGAGTTCAAAACCCGCGCCGTTCTGCAAGTGGCGGAGCGGGAAAAGGTCAGCTACACCATCATGGTCCCTGCAATGTACAACCTGTTGTTGCTGCGCGAGGATTTGACCCAATTCGATCTGTCTGCGTGGCGGGTCGGGGCCTATGGCGGTGCGATGATGCCAGTGGCGACCATCGAAAAGCTGGCCGATCTGCTGCCTGATTTGCAACTGGCCAATGCGTATGGCGCGACCGAGACAACGTCGCCCACGACGATCATGCCGCTGGGGGCGGATCAATCCTATTTCGACACCATAGGCAAACCTGTCGCCTGTGCCGAGGTGCGGATCATGACAGAGGATTTTGTCGAATGTAACACGGGCGAGGTGGGCGAAATCTGGATTCGCGGGCCGATGGTTGTATCGGGTTATTTCAACCGCCCCGATGCCACAGCATCGGAGTTTGTGGCCGGGTTCTGGCGCTCGGGGGATATGGGCAGCATGGGCGCGGACGGGTTTATGCGGATATTCGACCGCAAGAAAGACGTGGTCAATCGCGGCGGCTATAAGGTGTTCAGTTCCGAGGTGGAAAACATCCTGATGACCCACGATAACGTGGCCGAGGCCGCCGTGATCGCCAAGCCTTGCCCCGTGCTCGGCGAAAGGGTGCATGCGGTTGTCTGCCTGAAAACCGCCGGTTCGGATGCCGAGGCGTTAAAAGCCCTGTGTTACGAAAAGCTGAGCGATTACAAAGTGCCCGAAAGCTTTTCCTTTTCCGATACCCCGCTGCCCAGAAATGCCAACGGCAAGGTTCTGAAGCGGCAGTTGAAAGAGATGTTCCTGTAAAGGTTGCGGTAAATCATCCGGATTTCCCAAACTTGTTCTTTACAGGGCCTGTCACTGTTCAATAGCGTATTAACGCAAACTTGTGTAATACTCTGCACAGTTGAATTACGCTGAATGGGCAAGGACCGGACACATGAATGCTTTGAAACAAATCATTCTCTGTGCTGTGGCTGTTGTGGCTGCGGTCTATGTCTGGGCGACTTATGTGCCCTCGGCCGCGCCTTATCTGGCTATGGTGGGGATCGAATTGGAGGTTCCCGAAAAAGGCCCGCAACAAGGTGGCGGGTTCAGTCGGGGTCCGGCGCAGGTTGTTACGGCCCTTGTGCAGGAAAAGGCCCTGGCGGATCGGATCAGCGCCATTGGCGACGGGCGCGCGCGTCATTCCATTGCGGTGCGCGCCAAGGCTGTGGGGCTGATCACCAAACTGTCCCTTGATGCGGGCGGCCATGTGGATGCAGGCACCGTGATTGCACGGCTCGAAGACGAGGCGGAATCCATCGCGCTGGAACAGGCGCGGGTCCGGCTGGAAGATGCGATTGCGGCGGCGGAACGGGTGCAGCGGTTGGAAAACACCGGTGCCGTGACCGAGGTGCGTTTGCGCGAAACCCAACTGTCTTTGCGCAATGCCGAACTGGCCCTCCGTCAGGCGCAATTCAATCTGGATCAACGCCAGATCGAAACGCCGATTTCAGGCTGGGTCGGGATTGTGGATATCGAAGTCGGAGACCGCGTCAGCGCACAGGATGTCTTGGTGACGATCACCGACCGCTCTACCATTCTGATCGACTTCCGTGTGCCGGAACGGGTGATTGGCAAAATCGCCATCGGGCAACCGTTCGAAGCAACGCCCCTTGGGCTGCGAAACACCGAATTGACCGGTGAAATCAGCGCCATAGACACGATTGTTGATCGCACCAGCCGCACCTTGCGGGTGCAAGGGACGCTGGATAATTCACAGGATTTGTTGCGGGCTGGCATGGCGTTTTCCGTCGGGCTGAATTTCCCGGGCGAGGTGCTTTTGTCCATCGAACCGCTGGCGCTGCAATGGTCCAGCGAAGGCCCGTTTGTCTGGGTAGTGCGCGACGGCAAAGTCACCCGCGTCGCCGTCGAAATCCGCCAGCGCAACAGTGACAGCGTTCTGGTGGACAGCGATGTGCTGAAAGCGGGGGATGAAATCGTCACCGAAGGCGTGCAAACCCTGCGCGAAGGGGCAGAGGTTATCTTATCCCAAAAAGCCGCCGCGGCGGAAAAACCCGATAGGGACCACACATGACCCCCACCGAAGCGAACAGCACACAGGCTGTTGGTGACCCCGAAGGTCTGAAATCCGGCACAGCCCTGTTTGTGCGCCGCCCGATCCTTGCCTTTGTTTTGAATGCCCTGATCGTTTTGGCTGGGGTGGCGGGGTTCTTTGGTGCTGAAATCCGCGAATTGCCCAATGTTGACCGCCCCGTTGTCACCGTCACGACAGAATTTTCAGGCGCGGCCCCGGAAACCGTCGATCAAGAGGTCACGGGCCGGATCGAAGGTGCTGTTGGCCGCGTGGCCGGGGTGCGATCCATCTCGTCAAACTCGCGGTTCGGGCGCAGTCGGGTGACGCTGGAATTTGATGACAAGGTGAATATCGACATTGCCGCCACCGATGTGCGCGATGCTGTGGCGCGGATTCTGAATCAGTTGCCGGACACCGCCGAACAGCCGCAGATCGTAAAGGCGGATGCCAATGCGCAGGCGGTGATGCGGATCGCCGTGACCTCGGCGGGGCGGTCCCCGCAAGATCTGACGCGCATTGTTCAAGACCGCGTAGAGGATCGTCTGATCTCGGTGGACGGGGTGGCGGATTTGCAAATCTACGGCGACCGCGAGCCTATTTTCCGCGTCGATATCGACCCTGTGGAACTGGCCAGCCGTGGCCTGACTTTGGCGGATGTGCGCAACAATCTGGCGGATGTTGCCTATGATTCACCGTCAGGCGATCTGGCGGGGGACAATCAATCCATCAACGTACGCACCACGGCCACAGTGGCCACCACGCAAGCCTTTGAAGCCTTGGAAATCACCAAAGACGTGCTGCTGGGCGATGTGGCGCGGGTCACTTTGGGGCCGGCGCCGGGGGAAACCGTTTTGCGGGCCAACGGGCAGACGGGGCTTGGCATCGGGATTATTCGGCAGGCCACGTCAAACACGCTGGAAATTTCACAAAATGTGCGCGCGGTGGTGGAAGAACTGAGCCAGTCCCTGCCCGAAGACGTCAGCATTTTTGTCACCTCTGATGATGCGGTATTCATTGAAGGGTCGATCACAGAGGTGGTCAAAACCCTGCTGATGGCCGTGACGATTGTTGTTGTGGTGATCTTTATCTTCCTGCGGGATTTCCGCGCCACGCTGATCCCCGCCCTGACCCTGCCTGTGGCGCTGATCGGGGCTTTGGCGGCGATTTATCTGGTGGGGTTTTCAATCAATATCCTGACCTTGCTGGCACTGGTTCTGGCCACGGGTATGGTGGTGGATGACGCCATTGTGGTGCTGGAAAACATCGTGCGATTGCGCAGTCAGGGGATGGGCCCGCGGGCCGCTGCGGTGCTGGGCACGCAGCAGGTGTTTTTTGCGGTTGTCACCACCACGGCCACGCTGGCGGCGGTGTTTATTCCGCTGTCGTTTTTGCCGGGTCAAGTGGGCGGCCTGTTCCGTGAATTCGGCTTTACCCTTGCGATTTCGGTGATGTTGTCATCCGTTGTGGCACTGACCTTTTGCCCTGTTCTTGCCAGCCGTTTGCTGACCCGAAAGACCTATAATGCCAATGCCCGCGGGCCGATGATCTGGCTGGGCGATGTGCTGGCCCGCAGCTATGGCGCTACATTACGTGCGGTTCTGGCGGTGCCATTTGTGATTATCCTGCTGGCAGTTCTGTTCACCGCCACCGCCGCCTTTCTGGCGGGGGGGATCCGTCAGGAACTGACCCCGCGCGAAGACCGCGCGGTGGCCCTGTTGCGGGTAACTGCCTCTCAAGGGGTGTCGCTGGCCTATACCCAATCCAAGATGCAACAGATCGAAGACGCTGTAGCACCCCTGCGCGAAAGTGGTGAAATCACCAATGTGTTTTCCATCAGCGGCTTTGGCGCGGATAATCGCGGTTTCATGGTGTTTACCCTGTCCAAATGGGAAGATCGCAGCCGCAGCCAGCAGGAAATCGTGTCGCAGATCAACAGGGCGTTAGGGGATATCGTCGGGGTGCGTGCCTTTGCAATCCAGCCCAATTCGCTGGGCATTCGCGGCGCGGGGCGCGGGCTGGCGTTTGCCATTACCGGTGATAATTACGGCCAGCTTGCCGATGTGGCCGAAGAGATGGTGGACCAGATGAACACGGTTCCCGGCATGGGTAAGGTGCAGTTGGAATATGAAACCACCCAGCCGCAGTTGTTTGTCCAGATTGATCGGGCACGTGCCTCTGATCTGGGGATTGATATCACTGGTCTGGGGCAGGCGCTGCAGGCGGTGCTGGACGGGCGCAAGGTGGGCTCTGTCTTTATTGATGACACCAGTTATGACGTGCAAATGCTGTCCACCGCCGATCCGGTGAATGATCCGGGCGATCTGGAAAACATCTTTGTGCAGACGGGCGATGGCCAGATGGTGCCCATGTCCAGTTTTGTGACCTTGGAAGAACGCGCCGTTGCGCCCGAACTGGACCGCGAAGGGCAGAAACGTTCGGTGGAAATCACCGCGGGTCTGTCGCCGGAACTGTCCCTTGGGGATGCGCTGGCGCAGGTGCAGTTGATCGGGGACGCGGTTCTGTCCGAACAAAACTACATTGTCCCGCTGGCGGAAGCCGCGACTCTGGATCAGACCAATTCCGGCCTGTTTGTGACTTTCGGGTTTGCCATTCTGGTGGTGTTTCTGGTGCTATCCGCCCAGTTTGAAAGCTTTATTTCCGCTGTGGTGGTGATGTCTACCGTGCCAATCGGTCTGGCCTGCGCAGTGTTTGCGCTGCTGCTGACAGGGCTCAGCCTGAACGTCTATAGCCAGATCGGACTGGTCATGTTGATCGGGATTATGGCCAAGAACGGGATTCTGATTGTGGAATTTGCCAACCAGTTGCGCGATCGCGGGCAGGATGTTCACAGTGCGATTCTGGATGCCTCCACCGTGCGGCTGCGGCCTGTGATGATGACCATGACCTCGACCGTGATCGGGGGCGTGCCGCTGATCCTGTCGTCTGGCGCGGGGGCCGAAGCCCGCGAGGCGCTGGGCTGGGTGATCGTTGGCGGGCTGGGTTTGGCCACGGCTTCGACCCTGTATCTGACCCCTGTGGCCTATCTGATGCTGGCGCGGTTTTCGACCCCGAAAGCCGCCGAAGAAGCCCGCCTGCAATCCGAGTTGCGAGAGGCGAGCGCCATCTAAGCGCCCGCCACTGCAGTATTTTTTATCCGACCCGTTCGCCCTGACGCCAGACACCTTTGACCGATGGCAGGTGTTCACACAGCCCGAACCGCAGCAGATCGGCCCGTTTGCCAAGAGCGATTTCGCCGCGATCCGACAAAGCCACCGCGCGGGCGGGGTGGTGGGTAACGGTGCGCAGACCCGTGGCCATATTGCCCTGTTCCAGCCCCAAGCGCACCGCGCCCATCAACAAGGAAGACGGCGCGTAATCCGAGCTGAGAATATCCAGCACGTCGTTTTCCACCAGTTCATGGGCCGAAACATTGCCCGAATGACTGCCACCGCGCAGCAGGTTCGGGGCCCCCATCATCACCCCGATGTTTGCGTCGCTACAGGCCTTTGCCGCCTCTAGTGTTGTGGGGAATTCCGCCACACGCACGCCTTTGCCAACCGACATGTCCACGTCAGATGCGGTGGTGTCATCATGGCTGGCCAGCACCGCGCCAAGGCTTTTGCCGATCCGCGCGGCGCCTTCTTCGTGCAGGGCTCCGAATTTTTCACGCACCGCATACAAAGCTTCGCAATGGGCGGCGATTTCGGGGCTGGTCATGCCGTATTTGCCCTGCAGGTATTCTTCCAGTTTGGAAATATCACGGAACTGGCGCTGCCCGGGGGTATGGTCCATCAGGCTGACAATCCCGATGCGATCTGCGGCGCTGAATTCTTCCATTTCCTCGATCAGGGTCTCGGAACATATCTCGGCGCGCAGGTGCAAAAAGTGGCTGATCCGCATGGCCCCTGCGGCCTGCAGCTCCAGAATATTATTGGCCAGTTCACGGGCGTATTTGCGGTATTTCCCCCGCTCGCGGCTGGCAGATGACCCGACCCGCAGCGCATCAAACACGGTTGTGATCCCGACCGAGGCCAGTTCCGCATCATGGGCAATCGCCGCCGCTTTGGTGGGCCATTGCACCCCGGGACGCGGCTGCATGTGGCGTTCCAGATTGTCGGTGTGCAATTCCACCAGCCCTGCGGACAGGAAGTCTCCGTTACATTCAATCGCGCCGCTGACGGCCGAAGCGCCGTGGTCAATTGCGGCAATGACACCGTTTTCCACGCGCAGCGATCCGGTGATTACCTCGTCCTTCAGGACAATGCTGGCATTCGAGAAGGTTATTGCGGTCAGGCTTTGCGCCGCGCAGTCTGTGTCTTTCATAGTCTTACCACCGATAGATGTTGCGATTTTGGGCGTTATTGTCATGAGGGTGTAACATTTTCATGTCTAAACCTGCGTCAGCACTGAAGGAGCACACGTCACTATGTATGAGCGATATGCCGTTTATTTCACGCCGCAGGCGGATCATTCTTTGGCGGCTTTCGGGGCCGCGTGGTTGGGGTGGGATGTGGCCACTGGGCAGCCCGTAGACCATCCGACTGTCCACGGGTTGCCCCTGTCGGTTCAGGAAATCACTGCAACGCCGCGAAAATACGGTTTGCACGGCACGCTGAAAGCGCCGTTTTTCCTGCACAGTGATCACAGTTTTGACGATCTGGTGCAGGGGGTGCGCAGCTATGCCAAAGCGCAGGAACCCATTGGGATCGGGCCGCTGCATTTGCACAGTATCGGCAGTTTTCTGGCACTGACGCCGACCACACCGAACCCGGAATTTGCCGAGTTGGTGGCGGATTGCGTTATGGCGCTGGACCGGTTTCGCGCCCCGATGAGCACGCAGGAATTGCAACGCCGCCGCGCGTCCAATCTGTCGCCGCGGCAGGATGAACTGCTGCGGCACTGGGGGTATCCCTATGTCTTTGACGAGTTCCGTTTTCATGTGACCCTGTCCGGACGGCTAAGCGATCTGCAACAGGCGCAAACGCGCGAAGTGCTTGATGTCTTGTTGGAAAACCACCTGCGCGCCCCATTTGATCTGACCGAACTGGTGCTGTGTGGCCAGTTGAAAAACGGTTGTTTCAAGATCATAGAACGGGCTCCGCTGGGCGGGTAAACACATCCACCATCTGCTGCACAGCCGTGTCGAGCAGGCCGGAGTTTTCAATTTCAATTACGCAGGCCGTGGTTGTAAAATCCAGATTGGCCCGTGCCAGTCGCGCTTCGATTTCTGTCGGGGTTTCGCGACCCCGCGCACACAGGCGCTGGCGCAGGATTGCGGGATCAACCGTGATCGAAAGCACCTGCACATCGGGATATTTCGCGATGATTTCAGGCATCGCCGCGCGGGACCCGTTGAACACAACCGACTGCCCCGCCGCCAGCAGGTTATCCAGCCGTTTGGGGATGCCATAAGACGTGCCATGGGCTGTCCAGTGCAGGGCAAAAGCCCCCTGATCCAGTTGGCTTTGAAATTCGGCTGCACTGACGCCCTCGATATCCTCGCCGCCCGCATCGCTGCGCCGTGTGATGACACGGCGCAGGCGGCAGACTTCAGGGCAGCGCAGCAGAGCAGCGTTCAGGACCGTGTCCTTGCCTGCCCCTGACGGGCCGACCACCGTATAAAGCCGTCCCGCCATCAGGCAGCAGCTTTCGGTGCAAATTCGATCACGTCGATTTCGCGGGTGCACACCTGTTGGCGGGCGGCTTCGTCGTGGAAAATCCCCACAATGGCGGTGCCACGCTGTTTGGCGCTTTCGATCAGACCCAGCACTGTTTCGCGGTTCAGCCCGTCCAGACTGGCGGTCGGTTCATCCAGCAACAGCGCGGGATAGTCATAGGCAAAGCCGCGCGCGATATTCACCCGCTGTTGTTCGCCCCCTGAAAAGGTCAGGGGCGACAGATCCCACAGCCGTTCGGGAATGCGCAGCAGCGACAGCAAGTCACGGGCACGTTCCAGGGCCTGATCGCGGGGTTTGCCCAGTTGCAGCAGCGGTTCGGCCACTACGTTCAGGGTCGGCACGCGGGGCACCACCCGCAGGAACTGGCTGACATAGCCAAGGGTGTGTTTGCGCATCTGCAAAATCTCGCGCGGTTCGGCCTGTGCCACATTCAGATCACCGACGCGGACTTCACCGCTTTGGGTCAGGTAGTTGCCATAAATCATCCGCATGAGGGTGGATTTGCCTGATCCCGACGCCCCCGTCAGCCCGACACATTCACCGGGTTTTACCGTCAGATTGCCATCGGCCATCACGGGGATCACCGCGCCGCCCTGATTGTGCAGCACAAAGGATTTGGACGCATTTTTCACAGTAATCATGGTTACACCTGCAAGACTGAAGAGACGAGAAGTTGGCTATAGCTGTGTTGCGGATCATCGAGCACCTGATCCGTCAGGCCGGTTTCCACCACATGCCCGTCTTTCATCACCATCAGCCTATCAGCCAACAGACGCACAACCGCAAGGTCATGGGTGACGATGATGGCGGAAAGGCCCAGATCACGGACCAGCTCGCGGATCATGTCCAGCAGGCGGGCCTGTACGGATACATCCAGACCGCCTGTGGGTTCGTCCATGAACACCAATCGCGGCCCTGTCACCAGATTGCGGGCGATTTGCAGCCGTTGCTGCATACCCCCCGAAAAAGCGGTGGGGCGGTCGTCGATACGGTCCTCGCGGATTTCCACGCGGCCCAGCCAGTCTGTGGCTTGGGCGCGGATGTCTCCGTAGTGACGTGCGCCCACAGCCATCAGCCGTTCGCCCACATTGCCCCCTGCACTGACGCCCATGCGCAGCCCGTCGCGGGCGTGCTGGTGCACAAAGGCCCAGTCGGTGCGCCCCAGCATACGGCGTTCGGGTTCGGACATGGTGACCGTGTCTTTCAGCCCGTCCGTCTTGGTATCAAACAGCACCTTGCCTTGATCCGGTTCCAGATGGCCTGCAAGGCAGTTCAGCAGGGTGGACTTGCCCGACCCGCTTTCCCCGACGATGCCCATGACTTCACCGGGATACAGGTCAAAAGACACATCCTTGCAGCCGATCCGTTGGCCATAGTTTTTCGACAGGTTTTGTACGTCCAGTAAAGGGGTCATGCCGCATCCTTTCCGTAAGGGGTGCCTTGTGCCCCGATGTGGCCCGCCTGACGGCGGCTTTCGCAGTAATCCGTATCCGAGCAGACGAACATCCGCCCGCCGTCATCATCCACGATGACTTCATCCAGATAGGTGTGATCCGCTGCGCACAGGGCGCAGGCACCTTCGGCCTTGCTGGCCTCAAACGGGTAGTCGTCGAAATCGAGGCTGACCACCTGCGTATAGGGCGGGATCGCGTAAATCCGTTGTTCGCGTCCTGCGCCAAACAGCTGGATCGCGGCCATCTCCATCTTGGGGTTGTCAAAGCGCGGGATCGGGGAAGGGTCCATCACATAGCGGCCTTCGACCTTGACCGGATAGGCATAAGCGGTGGCGATTTGCCCGTGTTGGGAAATATCCTCGAACAGTTTCACGTGCATCAACCCGTATTCTTCCAAAGCGTGCATCTTGCGGGTTTCGGTTTCGCGGGGTTCCAGAAAGCGCAGCGGTTCGGGGATCGGCACTTGATAAACCAGTATCTGATCCGCGGTCAGGGGTTCTTCGGGAATGCGATGACGGGTCTGGATCACGGTTGCATCAGACGTGGCTTGGGTCACGTTGATTGCGGCGGTTTTTTCAAAGAAGCGGCGGATCGACACCGCGTTGGTGGTGTCATCCGCACCCTGATCAATTACTTTCAACGTATCTTTTGGCGTCAGACAGGCGGCGGTTACCTGCACGCCGCCAGTGCCCCAGCCATAGGGCATGGGCATTTCTCGGCTGGCAAAAGGCACCTGATAGCCCGGTATCGCCAACCCTTTGAGGATCGCGCGGCGGATCATGCGTTTGGTTTGTTCGTCCAGATAGGCGAAGTTATAATCGCTCATGTCACTGGTCCTTGTGTCTTGGCTGCTCATGGTTATTCCGCCGCAATTTTGGTTTCAGCCTGCGCCGCTGTGGCGGCGGTGCGGATGGATCGGATCAGTTCCAGTTCGGACTGGAAATCCACGTAATGGGGCAGTTTGATATGCTCCAGAAATCCGGTGGCCTGAATATTGTCGGAATGGCTAAGCACGAATTCCTCGTCCTGCGCGGGGGCACCTGCGAAATCCTCGCCCAGTTCTTTCCAGCGCAGGGCGCGGTCTACCAGCGCCATGGAAATCGCCTTGCGTTCGCATTGGCCGAACACCAGACCATAGCCCCGTGTAAACTGCGGCGGTTCGGTTTTAGAGCCTTTGAACTGGTTCACAGTTTCACATTCTGTCACCGTCATTTCGCCGATTTCAATGGAAAATCCCAACTCGGGAATGTCCATTTCAATCGCCACTTTTCCGATGCGTAATTCGCCCACAAAGGCGTGGTTGCGGGCATATCCGCGCTGGGTGGAATAGGCGAGACCCAGCAGGAAACCTTCATCCGCGCGGGTCAGGTTTTGCAGGCGCAAGGCGCGGTTGGCGGGCAGTTCCAAGGGTTCGCGCGTCAGATCGGGGGGTGTTTCATCTGTCGCTTCGGCGGTTTCGATTAAACCGTCCTTGTTCAGGAATTCCATCACATGGGGTTTGCGCTCTGCTGCCAAATCAGGGGTGTCCTGAGTTGGTGTTTCCGCAGGCGCACCGCCTTCGGCCGCCAGTTTGAAATCCAGCAGGCGATGGGTGTAATCAAAGGTCGGCCCGAGTATCTGTCCCCCCGGCACATCCTTGAAGGTGGCTGAAATCCGTCGCTGGCATTGCATGGTGTCGGTTTCAATCGGGTGGGATGCACCGAAACGGGGCAGCGTGGTGCGATAGGCGCGGATCAGAAAGATCGCCTCTATCAGATCACCACGGGATTGCTTGATTGCCAGTGCCGCCAGATCAGGGTCGAACAAAGACCCTTCGGACATGATCCGATCCACCGCCAAAGACATCTGTTCACGGATCTGCGCCAGTGACAGTTCAGCCACCGCAGGGTCGCCGCGACGCACGTCGGCCAGCCAGTCATGGGCGGCATCTATGGCTTTTTCGCCGCCTTTTACAGCTACATACATGGGGTGGACTCCAGTTTTGTGGTGCGCGGCAGGGCGGCGATCTGATCGCCAGCGGTAAAGAAGAAATCACAGCCCAGCGGGAAGAGTGCTGCGTTCAGTTGAAGGGGTTCAATTGCGGGCAGGGACAGCGCGGTGCTGGTCTGAATGCCCGGCCCCGTCAGGGTAACGCATGATTGCGCCAGTTCCGGCATTTCGACAATCAGCGTGGCGGATCGGTCTGGGTATTGATCGGTGCCAATGGCATATTGCGTCAGGGGCATCAGGTCCTCCCATGCGCCTATGGCAAAATCGGCCTGCGCGGCGGGCACAATCGGCGCACCTGTGTGAAAGGTTAGCCAGTCGCGGATGGTTTTCGTGTCTAAATCCCCTGCCAGATGCAGATTGGTTTCCGGATCGCACAGGGTCAGCAACAGACTGCCCGCCGCTATGGACAGACCCTTCGGCGGCACCGCGCCAGTGACGGTTTCGATCACGCCGGGACGGGCCATCACGTTCATGATCGCGCGAAATGCGGTGGCGGATTGGTGGGCGGCGTTGTCAAATCCGCCGGACAGGGCTGAAAGCTCCATCAGTCGTCTCCTCTGACCATGGTGAAGAAATCTACTTTGGTGGCGTCTGCACGGGCTTGGGTGCTGGCCTGCTGCTGCGCGCGCTGGGCGCGCAGGGGTTGCAGGATATCCGTGTCGATCCGGTCGGCCCCGTCGGTCTGCATCAAGGCATCCACCAAAGCGGCGTTGGTGGCATGGGTCTTGTCGCGCCCCTGAACATAGCCGTGGCCGACTGCGCCATAGGCCAATCGCAGGGAACAGCGGGTCACTGTGATCTCGCCCATGTTAAAGGCCGATCCGGTGCCGCCCATGCGTCCGCGCACCATGACGCCGCCCACTTCGGGCTGGCGCAGCCATTCATAGCTGCGGGTTTTGTCCAGGTCTTTACACAGCCGGTTCACGGTGTTCGGGCAGGATTTTGCCAGCAACCCCAACCAGTTTTTGCGTCTCGTTTGATCATCCATCTAGACAAATCCCCAAGGTGTCTACTATACTATACAACTAGACAAGTGTTAGACCGATTCCGGCCCTGTTGCCAGATGAATTTTGTGAAGGTTTTGTGACGTGGTGAAACAAGCAATCTGGAAAGACATCGCAGCGCGGATCACCGCTGATATCGCCAAGGGCCACCATAAACCGGGGGAAAAACTGCCGACCGAGGCCGCCTATGCCGCCCGTTTCGGGGTAAACCGCCACACCATCCGCCACGGGATTTCGGCGCTGGTGGAACAGGGTCTGGTCTATACCAAACGGGGCGCGGGGGCCTTTGTTGCGGCTGATCCTGTGCGCTATTCTGTGGGCAAACGGGTGCGGTTTCACCAGTCTGTTGCGGATGCGGGGCATGAGGGATCAAAGCAGTTCCTGTCCCTGACCACCCGCCCCGCCGATGCGGTTGAAGCAAAGGCGCTTGGCACCCGCAAAGGCGTTCTGGTGCATGTGGTCGAAGGGCTGGCGCGGGTGGATGACATGCCTGTGGCGCATTTTGTCTCTGTCTTTCCTGCGGCGCGGTTTCCTGACCTGCTGGCGCAGCTGGAGTCGTTGAATTCCGTCACCAAGGCTTTTGCCGCCTGCGGGGTGCAGGATTACACCCGCCATGAAACGCGGCTGGCGGCGGTGAATGCCAATGCGACCTCTGCGTCGTTACTGAACCTGAAACCGGGGGCGGCGCTGTTGCGCAGCACCAATATTGATGTGGATTTGACTGGAAAGCCGATCGAATTCGGTCGCACGTGGTTTTCGGGCGGGCATATCGAACTGACGATTGACGGCTAAGCGTTTTCGTATTTTTCCAGAAATGCGGCACCTTGCAGGCTGCGGAAATCATCAAGGGCTGCGAATAGGGCCGCGTGATCCCAATCCCACCACGCCAGCGCCATCATCCGCTCTGCGATGTCACTGCTGAACCGTTCGCGCAGCGGAACTGCAGGCACGCCCGCGACGATCATGTAAGGAGCCACGTCTTTGGTAACCACAGCCCCTGCAGCCACTACAGCGCCGGTGCCGATTGTGACCTCTGGCATCACGCAGGCCTGTGCGCCGATCCATGTGTCATGACCCAGAACCACCCGCCGCGCCGCGCGTTTTTCAAAGAAATCATCCCAGCGCGCTGTGTCGCCCCAATAGTCGTCAGAGCGATACAACATGTGATGCATGGACGCCAATTCCATCGGATGCGCGGTCGGCCCGATCCGTGAAAACGCGGCGATATTGGCAAATTTACCGATCTCTGCATTGGCCACATCCGCGTATCGGTCCGTATAGGAATAATCCCCGAACGTCGTGTTCAGCAGACGCGTGCCCTTGCCCAGTTCCGTATAGGCCCCGAGCGTGCAATTCGACACGTCACAGTCAGGGTGGATGAAGGGCTCTTTTTGGGTCAGTCGTGGCATTTCAAGGGTCTTTCGGGTCTTGTTTATCAGGGATCAAGAGTCTTTGTTGCCGATCAGCTTGCTGCGCAGCCAGCCGGACAGCGTGTCCATCATCATGACCATTATGATGATCAGAATGATGTAATAGGTGACCTCTTCCCAGTCTTTGCCAGTGATGATCGCCTGCGTCAGCAACAGCCCGATCCCGCCGCCCACAATCGCCCCGATGATGGTGGCGCTGCGGGTGTTGGATTCAAAATAATACAACACCTGACTGATGAAAACGGGGGTGATTTGCGGGATCACACCAAAGCGATAGCGCTGCATGGGTTTCGCCCCTGTGGAGCGGATACCCTCAATCTGTTTGTCGTCCACATTCTCCAGCGTTTCAGAAAACATCTTGCCGAAGGTGCCTGTGTCGGTCAGCAGGATCGCCAAAGCCCCTGTCAGCGGTCCCGGCCCGAAAGCGCGGGACAGGATGATGGTCCAGATCAGCCCGTCCACACCGCGCAGAAAGTCAAAGGTGCGGCGCATGGAAAACCGCGCGATCCAGTTTTTGGTGAAATTCTGCGCCGATAAAAACGCCAGCGGCAGTGCGATCAAGGCCGCGCCTGCAGTGCCCAGAAACGCCATCAGGATGGTTTCAAAAATCGCCCAGGCCACATCGCCGTGGCGCCACATGGCGTTGTTCCAGAACCCGTCCCACATGGCGGCAAAGTTGCTGGTATCAAGCGACAAACGCGGCGCAGAGGTGGCCAGATAAGCCAGTTGCGAGGCGCTCTTTCCGTAGAACGGGCTGTCGAGTGTGAAGAAGAACATCTCCCATCCGGTGAAATAGCGGAAGATTTCAGTCTTGGATTTGGTGACGGAAACCCGCCCGCCTACAGTGGTGATGGCCACGCGGCTGCGCGATGCAGAGATGAAATCAGGCACGCTGCTGGTGGGCAGTTCTAGGTCGATGCCGCTGGTGTGCGTGGTGATTTTTACGGGGCCGTAGTTGGGGATGTCGAAATAGACCACCTTCCCCTTCAGTTCCACAATGCTGCCGTCGCTAAGGGTGACCAAAGCGTCTGACCCGTTTGCGCTGACCCAATCGGGGTAGGTGCCTTCGGGATAACGACCCTTCTTTTCGCCCTCAATAGAGGCAGATAAATTGCCCGCGCCCCGGTTCGATTTGGTGATATGGGTTTTGTAGGAATAGCTGTCAGCCACCAGTGTTTTGGCATTGGTCAGGCTTGCGCGTTCGCTTAACCCCATAATATCAAAGGAAAAGAAGATATAGATCAGATACAGTGCCACAGCACCCAGCAGGGCGAAAGACAGTGTTGCCTTGCGATTGACCAGTCTTGCTGTGTCGGCTTTCAGGGTTGCGGTAGTCATTTTGATGTCCCCACCAGTTTGTTGCGCAGCAGGCTTGAAATTTGATCCACCGCGACAATGGCGAGGAACAGCAGGATGAAAATGGCGGCGGCCTCGTCGTATTTGCCCTGGCCCCAGCTGATCGCATTGCGCAGGTCATAGCCAATGCCGCCAGCGCCCACGAACCCCAGAATGGCCGAGGCGCGGATATTGATTTCAAACCGCAGTAGCGCGTAGCTGATAAAGTTCGGTGATACTTGCGGGATCACGCCCAGCCACATCCGTTGCAACCAGCCAGCCCCAACGGATGCCAGTCCTTCGACGGGTTTCAGGTCGGCGTTTTCGGTGACTTCGGAAAACAGTTTGCCAAGGGCGCCCACTGTGTGAAAGGCGATGGCGATCATGGCAGGGACGGGGCCTCCGCCAAGCACAAAGATCAGCACCAGCGCGATGACGATTTCGGGGATGGCGCGCATGATGTCGGACATGCGGCGGAAAACGGGGATCATACGGGGCCAACGGGCCAGACCGCGTGTGGATAGCAGCGCCAGGACTACGGCGATCAGCGCGCCGAACAGGGTGGCTGCGGCGGCGATGTTGATGGTTTCCATTAGGCTGGGGAAAAAGGTCACCAGATGGGCAGGCAACAGGTTAATCTTTTGGGCAGCCTCTGTGACCACCTCTGCTGGGAAGTCCAGAACATGGGGCAGGCCATTCCAGAACCCGCCTGCGTTTCGCTCGTCAGCGGTGATAAATCCGCCGCAAAGCATGGCCACCAAAAGCACCAGTAACAGGCCGCTATACAGGCGTTTTCGATGGGTTTGGGCCAGATAGGTGGCGCGGGTATCCAGTGCGGTGGGCGTCATGTGGTTTCCTGCAAAAATTGGCCGAGCAGAACAGAGTTCGGCTCGGCCAGATGCGGTTTGAAAAGGGATTTAGTTGGATTTCAGCTGACGGGCTTTGATGATCACGTCATAGGCTTCATGGGTGATCGGAGCAAAGGCTTTAGCCTCGCCGTTGGCCACACCGTAGGCGCATTCAGGGTCCATCGCGTGCAAGGACGCCACCAGACCTGTCATCTTGATCTTGACGTCTGCCGGCAGGGATTTGCGCAGAACAATCGGGCCTTCGGGGATGGTTTTGGACTGCCAGATTTTGACCATGTCGTTCATGTCGACCAGACCTGCATCCACTGCCTTGCGCAGCGCGCCGGAGTTATAGCCGTCTTCCCATTCGCCCAGACCATCGGCCCAGGTTACGCCCGCGTCGATGTCGCCATTGGCAACCGCAACGATAGTTTGTTCATGGCCACCAGTGAATTTCACTTCACCAAAGTAGTCACCCGATTCCATGGATGCGCCGGTTGCTTCGGGGATCTCGATGGACGGGATCAGGAAGCCGGATGTGGAATTCGGATCGCCAAAGCCGAAGGTTTTGTCTTTTACACCTTCCAAAGATGTGATGCCGCTGTCTTTGCGCGCAAAACCGATGGAGAAATAGCCGTAGCCGCCGTCTTCATTGTATTTCACCAAAACGGGTTCAACCGCATCCGGGTCCGACAAATAGGTTTTGGCATAGCCAGAAGCGCCAAGCCAAGCCATGTCGATGGTGCCGCCCAGCAAGCCCTGGATCACGCCGTTGTAATCGGCAGGGGCGAATAATTTGGTTTCCACACCCAGCAAGGCGGTGGTTTTGTCAGCCAGACATTGATAGCTGTTCATACGGTCTTGGGCGTTTTCACCCCCCAAAATCCCGATGCGGAATTCTGTGATGTCGTCTGCCTGTGCAGCACCGCACAAAGCGCTTGTCGCTAGGATCGCTGCGATCAGTTTTTTCATCGGTTTTCTCCAGTAGAAAAAACCCGCCGGTATTGGCGGGTTCGGGTTGAATTGTCAGGCGATGGCCAGTTCGGGTATCCGGTGGTCGTCCAGCACATCGACGCTGGTGGATGTGGCGGCTTCGGAAAAAGAACTGTCCGCGCCGTAAATGTCGCGTGCAGCACTCAGGGTCAGTTCGTCACCTGTGCCGTCAAACACCACACGGCCCGCGCGCATGCCGATGATCCGGTCGCAATAGCGCCGCGCGGTATCAAGGGTGTGCAGGTTGCAGATGACCAGTTTGCCGTCTTCGTCGTGGATTGAACGCAAGCTGTCCATCACGATCTGCGCATTCATCGGATCAAGCGAGGCAATAGGTTCATCGGCCAGTACGATCTTGGGGTCTTGCATCAAGGCCCGAGCAATGGCCACACGCTGTTGTTGTCCGCCCGACAAGGCCTGTGCGCGCTTGGAGGCGTGCGCAGAAATGCCCAGACGTTCCAGAATATCAATCGCATGATGGATGTCCTTTTCGGGGTAGATGTTGAACAGGGTGGCAAGTGTATTGCGCCGGTTCAACGTGCCGTGCAGCACGTTGGACACTACATCCATTCGGGGTACCAGATTGAACTGCTGGAAAATCATCGCGCACTCGGATTGCCATGCGCGTTTTTGTGCACCCTTCAGCGCTGAAATATCGCGCCCCTGGAAAACGATTTTGCCGCTGGTTGGATCGCTAAGGCGATTCAACATACGGAGCATGGTGGATTTCCCCGCACCCGAGGCGCCGATGATTCCGATGAACTGGCTGTCCTTTACGTCCAGATGGACATTGTCCACAGCGGTTGATGCTGCGAATTTTTTGGTCAGCCCTGATAGTTCTAATAACATGTAGTCACCCGTGTTCAGTCAAGGCGGGGAATAGGGCGGGTATGATTCAGAAGATTGTCAGTTTTCTAAAAGTTTTGTAAAAATTGCTTTTTCTGTAGATCACGGGAACGGATTATAAAGGCGGCCTTGCGCCGTGCTGCGCGCGGTTTTGTAAGCGTGCCGCGTGCGGTCTTGTAAGACTGTGAAGCCCTATGAAAGCCAGGCTCGACAATTAGGGCAATCGGGCAGGGTAATCGGGCGGTTCAATCGGGGTGCAGAGCCCGTGTTGACTTCTCCGACAATTTTTGTCAGGTAATAGGAGCAGCCACCCGACAGCAGAATCACGCTGTAGAATCAACGGGCAGCCAGAACGGAACTGAAACAGGAAAGTAGGCTGTCTATGGCTGACCGTAAAACACTCACCGACCGACATCGCGTCCTGACTATGGCCGAAGCATATTCTTTTGCCGGACAGGAACTGACGTTCAATATCGACTGGCTTATCGACTTTTACCAATGCGACGAACGGATGACATCATGGGTATAGTACATAAAACAATCACCGCGGCGGATTTGCAACTGGATGCAAGCCAGTACATCAGCCCCGAAAACCGCACGCCGGTTCATTTGGCAGCGCAACTGACACAGGACGGGCCAACAGCGCATATCCGCCATCTGGACCAGATCTATACCCTGCGGATCACCCGCGCTGGCAAGTTGATCCTGACAAAATGACGGATCAGGAACCACATCGCGGCGGTGCGCCTGTGGGCTATGTTTCGGAACTGGGCCCGATTGAAGCCGCCGCCGTGATCTATCTGCGCCTTTGGTGCAACAGCGCAGAAACCCAAGCCCGTGCCGTCCATGATTTTGAGGCCATGTTAGGCCCTGAATACGGCGGCGGCGTTGCAGCGGCGCTTGCCCAAATATGCGAGGCCTGTGTCCAGCACGGGCGCCGCCCCCTGATGCGCCACCATGTGGATTGCAAATGCCTTGGCGGAGACGAGGCCTGTTTTGCCAATTTCATCGCCGCCGCAGCAGACGGAGAGCGTGAGGACGCTTTCCTTTTTGCTTCCAATATTGTGCGTCCCGATATTGCCATGTGTTTGGTAAATTCGGCACAAAGCTTTGGCCTCGGCCTTAGACAAATGGGGTTACAGCCGCGTGCTACGCCCCGGACTTCACCCAAAACACTTCACTGAAAAGGAAGACACGACAATGATATCCCTTACGCGAATGGCAGGCCTTATGGCCGTTGCTGCTGGTCTTGGCACCGCGGCGCAGGCCGATGAAACGGCGACAAAGACAGCCGTTATCGGCACCTATGCTGACATTGCACAGGCCACCTACGGGGATAGCTTGCAGACCGCCAAGGCCCTGCAAGCCGCAGTTGCCAAGCTGATTGCAGACCCTTCGGCAGAAGCCCTGCAAGCTGCCAGACAGGCATGGCTGGTGTCGCGTGTTCCCTATCAGCAAAGCGAAGTCTATCGTTTTGGCAATGCGATTGTGGATGACTGGGAAGGCAAAGTGAACGCCTGGCCCCTGGATGAGGGTCTTATCGACTATGTAGATGCCTCATATGGTGGGGCGACGGATGAAAACGCATCAGCCGCGCTGAACGTTATCGCTAATCCAAAGTTCCAGTTGGGTGGAACCGAAGTTGATGCCACAAACATCACCCCGACCCTGCTGGAAGAGACCCTGCAAGAAGCCGATGGCGTTGAAGCCAACGTAGCAACCGGCTATCACGCAATCGAATTCCTGCTGTGGGGTCAGGATTTGAACGGCACAAATCCGGGTGCAGGCAATCGTCCCTGGACCGATTATGCCAAAGGCGATGCCTGTACAGGTGGCAACTGCGACCGTCGCGGCGCGTATTTGCAAGCGGCGACAGACCTGATGGTCAGCGATCTGGAATGGATCACCGCACAATGGGCGACAGACGGTGAAGCCCGCACATCCCTGCTGGCTGACGAAAACGCCGGTATTTCCGCTATGCTGACAGGCATGGGGTCATTGTCTTATGGCGAACAGGCTGGCCAGCGTATGCGTCTTGGTCTGATGTTGAACGATCCCGAAGAAGAGCATGACTGCTTTTCCGACAACACACACAACAGCCACTATTACGATACGCTTGGCGTGCAGAATATCTATCTGGGTGAATATGTGCGCATAGATGGCACAGTGGTGGGCGGTGCGTCCTTGTCCGATCTGGTCGCAGCTAAAAACGCCGATCTGGATACGGAAATGCGCGGCAAACTGTCGACAACCATGATGGCAATGGGGCGGATCAAATCCGTGGCCGAGGCCGGATTTTCCTATGACCAGATGCTGGAACAAGGCAACACAGCAGGCGAGGCTTTGGTTATGGGCGGCGTCAACGGCTTGATCGACCAAACCCGCACAATCGAGCGGATCGTGACCGAATTGGGCCTGAACGACATCGCGTTTGAAGGCTCTGACAGCCTTGATAACCCAAGCGCGGTTTTCGAATAAACCCTTAACGGATCGCCAGCAACCGCCAGAAAATCCCGACACGTAACTGGAAATGATATGAACATCTATGTGTCGGGCGCTGCATCAGCCAGCGCCAGCCGGTTACCTGCGGGGCGGGGCGATGTTGAGGATCAAAAAGACCTGACCTTCGGCGTGGTCCACACGCTGAAGGATCAAATCGCCCTGATCGGTGAAATCGCGGCTTTTGACGGCTTTGGCGGCACAACCGACAGCGCAAGCTGCCTGACATTGGGCGGTGCGCATAGCCAAGGTGCCCATTCCTATGCCGCCCCTTTTACCCGCCGCGATGTGTCCGGCGCGCCTGTCGATCATTTGATCGGTCTTGGGCTGGACTACACATTCGAAAATGATATCACCCTGTCATCGGGCTATGCCTATGCAAAAGAGGCCGGCGTCGGATCGCATAATCTGGGTCTGTCTGTCATCATTCCGTTTGGTGGGTAACACATCTTTTGGAATGGGCAGCAGTCTTATGTTGCCCATCCGGTTCTCAAGCCTCCGCCAGAGAGTAACTATATGACCTTTAAACATAATCCGTGGCATTTGTCCTGCCTGTCGCTTGCTGTTGCACTGCTTCCCACGTTCGGTACGGCTGAAACTTTCGATGACCGTCACCTGAATGTGGTGCCCCGCACCAAAGCCGAATCGAAACGGATTAAAGCGGTCACACAAGCCCCGACAGATTTCACAAAACCCCAACGCTTTGAAGAAAACGCGGCGGGTGCTGCGACGGTTCGTGTGCGCAACAGCAGTGATGCGTTTTCGTCCATGTCAGGGAATATCAGTTTCGAAAAAGAGCTGGATTTCAACGTGGGCAACGGTATTTTCACCAAGCTTTGGGTGTCTTCGCCCAGTTCCACGCTTGCGTCAGACGGGTTAGGGCCGTTGTACAACGCCCGCTCGTGCCAGCGCTGCCATCTGAAAGACGGGCGCGGGCATCCGCCTGCCAATGATACGGATAACGCGATTTCTTTCCTGATGCGCATTTCCATTCCCACGCCGGAACGGGCCAGATCAGAGCTGGAAAGCTATCTTAGCAGCATCCCCGATCCGGTCTATGGGGGCCAGTTGCAGGACGAAGGCGTGGCAGGTCACAAAGCCGAGGTGAAGATCAAAGTCGCCTATACCGAAACGGAAATCGCCCTGTCGGGCGGTGAAACGGCTTCGCTTCGGATGCCGACCTATAAACTGGAAGACCTTGGCTATGGGCCGATCGACCCCCGCGCGGTTACCAGCCCCCGTGTGGCGCCGCAAATGATCGGTCTTGGCCTGCTTGAAGCGATTCCTGCGCAGGATATTCTGGCAAAAGCAGACCCTGAAGATGCCGATGCTGATGGTATTTCGGGACGGCCGAACATTGTCTGGTCTGCGCAATTCGACCGCCCGATGCTGGGACGTTTCGGATTGAAGGCTGGCAAAGTCAGTGTGCATGAACAGGCCGCAGCCGCCTTTTCCGGCGATATCGGCATTTCGTCATCCCTGCATCCTGCGCCCTTTGGGGATTGCACTGATGCGCAGGCCGCGTGCCGCACAGCCCCCCACGGCGACAAAGACGAGCGTGTCTTTGAAATTGACGACGAAGCCCTTGATCTGGTGACTTTTTACAGCCGCAACCTTGGCGTTCCGAAGCGCCGCGATGTAGGTGATCCGCAGGTATTGCGGGGCAAACAGGTGTTCTATGAAACCGGCTGCACCGCCTGTCATACGCCGTCTTATGTGACCAACCGGCTGGTTGATCAACCCGAGCAAAGCTTTCAGTTGATCTGGCCTTACACCGATATGTTGCTGCATGACATGGGCGAAGGTCTGGCCGATCACGCCCCCGAATACAGCGCCGGTGGGTCTGAATGGCGCACCCCGCCCCTGTGGGGGATCGGCATGACCGAACAGGTCAGCGGTCACACATTTTTCCTGCACGACGGCCGCGCGCGATCCCTGCTTGAAGCCGTGTTGTGGCATGGCGGAGAAGCCGACGCCGCCAAATCCAAAGTTGTCACCATGCCCCCCGCCGACAGGGCTGCCCTGATCCGTTTCCTTGAAAGTCTGTAACCATGATAAAACTTCGCGCCTTCCCCTGTGCCTTTTTGTTTGCCCTGATCCTGCCCTTCGGGGCTGTGGCCGATACCGCGCTTGTGGATCGTATTGTCAGCGATCACATCATCCCGCGGTTTCAAAAGCTGGCGGACACCACGGAACAACTGGCGCAAACGGCGGCGCAGACCTGTGACTTGAACAACGGTCAACTGCTGACGGATTACAACGCGGCTTTTGATGCTTGGGTCGGGGTTAGCCACATGCGGTTCGGTCCGACCGAACAGGAAGACCGCGCCTTTGCGCTGGCGTTCTGGCCCGATACGCGGGGGAAAACCCCCAAGGCCTTGCGCCAGATGATCACCGAAGAAGACCCGATTGTCGGGGTGGAGGGCGGCTATAAAGACGCCTCAATCGCGGTGCGCGGCTTTTATGCGATGGAATTCCTGCTTTATGACGGGCCGACACAGGATTTGGGCCACCCCGAATATCAATGTGCCTTGTTTCGGGCGATGACCAAAGACAGCGCCAGAATAAGCCGTGATATTCTGGATGACTGGCAACCGGATTACGCCGCCTTGATGCTGTCGGCAGGGCAAAACACCCGCTATCAGACCGAAAAAGAGGTTCTGCAGGAACTGTATAAAGCAGTTAACACAGGGTTTGAATTCACCAAGGATATCCGCCTTGGACGCCCTCTTGGGACTTTTGACAAACCCCGCCCCAAACGGGCCGAGGCCCGCCGCGCAGGTCGATCCCTGCGCAATGTTGAACTGGCCACCTACGGGCCGCTGGAACTGGCCCGCCTGCTGGCAGGATCAAATCAGGGCCTTCAGGACCGTTATGACGTGCTTGAAGACTATTTCACCAAAGCTGTAGCCAAAGCAGATGACCCTGTTTTTGCAGGCGTCGCCGACCCGCAGCACCGCATCAAGGTTGAAGTCATCCAGCAATCGGTGGATCGCTTGATGGAATTCAGCCAAAGCGATCTTGGTCCGTATTTGGGCGTCTCCGAAGGCTTTAACGCGTTAGACGGAGACTGATATGACAAGTCGCAGGTTGTTTCTGGCAGGATTGGTGAGTGCCGGGCTGACCCCGACCACCAGTTGGGCCAACGCGGGGGGGCCGTCTTTTCTGGCGGCTGCAAAAACACTGGCGGGCGATTATGTTTTATGCGGGCTTTCGGGGGCGGGGCAGATCGTGTTTCAAATCCCGCTGCCTGCCCGTGGCCACGCGGCAGCCGCCCATCCCTACCGCGCCGAAGCGGTTGCTTTCGCCCGCAGGCCCGGTCGCTTTGCCCTGATCCTGAACTGTGCCACGGGCAATGTTAGCGCGGAACTGACCAGCCCCAAGGGGCGGCATTTCTATGGTCACGGGGCCTTTGGCGCGGACGGGCGCTATCTGTACACATCCGAGAATGATTTTGAAACCGCTCAGGGTGTGATCGGGGTTTGGGACAGTGCGCAAGACTACAAGCGCATTGGTGAATTTGCCTCGGGCGGGGTTGGGCCGCATGACATCAAACTGCTGCCCTCTGGTAATCTTGTGGTGGCCAATGGCGGGATTGAAACCCATCCTGAATCAGGGCGTGCCAAGCTGAATATTGCCACGATGGAACCCAATCTGACCTATCTGACCCTGTCGGGCGAGCGGCTGGAGCAGGTGGGCATGGGCGCTGACCTGCACAAAAACTCTATCCGTCATCTGGCGATTTCGGGTAACGGGCTGGTGGCCTTTGGCATGCAGTGGCAAGGGGACAAAGGGCAGGTTGTACCGCTGATCGGCACCCATCAACGGGGGCAGGATGCTGAAATTCTGGACCTTGGCGACGGGATCTACGACCGGATGAATGGCTATGTGGGCAGCATTGCGATCAGCGCGGACGGGTCACAGGTCGCCGCCACATCGCCCCGTGGCAGCGTTGTGGTTTCGGCCGATCTGGTGCGGCGGGACGTGATCAAAGTCACCCCGCAGGCAGATGTTTGCGGCGTGGTGTTTGGCGGCGGTGGCATGGTTGTGACCACCGGCATGGGGCAGGTGATCGGCGGCTGGCTGGGGGGGCAGGAATCCTATCCCGACCTGCATTGGGACAATCATCTGGTGGGGCTGTAACCGCTTACAGGCCCTTTAAAAACTCGGCCATTACCGCAATGGCCTGCCCCATATCGGCGTCTTCTGTGTGTTCTTCAGGGGAATGGCTGATGCCATCTTTACAGCGCACAAACAGCATGGTGATCGGACACAAATCCGCCATGGCCGAGGCATCATGGGTCGCGCCTGACACCAGAACAGGCGCTGCAATTTCCAGCCGCTCCGCCGCCTGTGTCAGGGATGCGGCCAGATCAGGATCACAGGCCACGGCCGCTTGTTCATAGGTTTTGGTGAACCGTGCGGGGGTTTCCAGTTCCTGTGCCAGATCCTGCACAAAACCCTCGATATTGGCGGCAAAAGACTGGCGCAGGGCGTCGTTTTCACTGCGAATTTCCAGCGTCAGGGTTACATCGGACGGGATCGCATTCACCACATTCGGCGCGCAGGTGATATGCCCGACAGTGGCGCGGATATCGGTTGCGGCAATGGCTGCGGCGTTGACCTGTGCGATGATATGGGCCGCCGTAACCAGCGCATCGCGGCGCATATCCATCGGCACGGTGCCCGCATGTCCTGTGGTGCCGGTGATCTGGATCGTATTGCGTTCGATCCCGCAAATGCCAGACACAATCCCGACGGCGGCGTCAGCGGCCTGCAACACGGGGCCTTGTTCGATATGGGCCTCAAGATAGCCCAGAATCTCGTTGCCCGAACGTTTCAGGCTGGGCAAAGCCGCCGCGTTTCCGCCTGCACCGTTCAAGGCATCGGCAAGGGTGACGCCCTGCGCATCGCGCATCGACAGAACCGCAGGATCATAGCTGCCCGCCAAAGCGCGCGGCCCCAACAGCGCTGTGGGAAAGCGCACGCCCTCTTCGTCTGCAAAGGCCAGAACCTCTACCGCGAAGGGCAGGGTCACGCCGTCTTGTTGCAGCTTTTGCAGGGCCAGACAGCCCAAAGCCACGCCCATGATCCCGTCATAAGCCCCGCCAGAGCGTACCGAATCCTGATGTGATCCGATCAGGAAAGTGGGCGCATCCGCTGGTCCGTCCAGACGTCCGACCAGTGTACAGGCGGCGTCCAGATGAACGGTCATACCTGCCTGTTCCATCCAGCCGGTGATGGTTTCAATCGCCGCTGCATGTTGTGGTGTGAACGGATAGCGTGTGACCCCTGCGGCTGTTTCGGACAGTTGCGCGATGCTGTGCAGGCGGGTCTGGGCTTCTTGCCCCCAGTTTGTCATTCAACTCTCCGAACTATCATGATAAATGGAGGGCTACTCTTTTTGGGTATCATAATCTAGAAGAAAATCATGACATCTCGGAAAACAGAAACTGCCCCTATCAAAGCCAGATCAGGGGAGCCGCGCCGCAGCCGTCCTGTGCAGGTTGCCGATGCGATCAAGGATTGGGTGGTGTCCCAAGGGTTGCGCAAAGGGGCGCGATTGCCCAGTGAAACCGAGATGATCGCCCGCTATGCCCGATCCAAAGGCACCATCCGCGAAGCGATGCGAATCCTTGAAGCGCAGGGGTTGATTGAAACCCGCACCGGTCCGGGGGGCGGCAGTTTTGTCGGTGAAGTATCGGTCGAGCGGGCGCGGGCCTTGCTGGGAAATTACTTTTATTTCAAGAACCTCAGCATCCGCGATATTTACCAGATCCGCCGTGCGCTGGAACCCGAACTGGTGGCGAGTTTGGCAGGCCAGTTGGACGAGGTCGCGCTTGCAGAGTTGGAAGCCCTGATCGACCAATACCCCGAACCCGCCGCCACGCCGGATGAGGAACGGGAACAGCATATCGCCTCGCTTAAATTCCATTCCCGACTGGCGGATCATGCGGAAAATGAACTGTTGGGGTTTCTGATCGGGTTTATGGCGCAAATCCTGTCCGATCTGACAGTCTATCGCCAGTTGTACAGCCCGCCCAATATAGAACTCTGGCGGCGCGGGCGCAGCTATCAGATGGATCTGGTTAAGGCCTTGCGGGCGGGGGACGATGTGCAGGCGCGCCGTATTATGTCGGATCATATGGAAACCGCGCAGACCCTTATGGAAGGGCAGGAAGAACAGGTTTTAACGCGGTTTTTCGCGGAATAAGACTCTTGTTTCCGCACCACGGGCCTAACCCGTGGTGCCGTCCTGATAGGGGTCATCAAGGGTCGGGACCATTTTGATCCACGAATGATACGGCTCTGACTGGGAATGATCCAGCAGTGCGCCAAGACTGGTCAAAGGGTCGGTTGCATAGTCTATGCGCAGGGTCAAAGGCGCGGCTTTGCGGGATACCACCAACAGCGCGGCAGACAGCAGACCACGACTGTCACCACCCGCAGATTGTCCGGCCTTCAGCGCCGCCAACAGCCTGTAGGGCATCGCGCCACTGGCGGCATCGTAGGCCGACAGGATCGTTGGCAGCACGCGGGTATTGTCCAGCATATTGCCTGCAACCACCGCCTGCGTGCCATGAACCGACGCCGCTACTTCTATGCTTTGCGCGCCCGTGAATGACGCCACATCGCCCCTTGGGGACAGGGCGCTTAACTGGCGAAAGTCGCGTCCTTTATCCGCTTGTGTCACCGTTTCAACAGCCTGTTGTGCGGACTTCCCGTCTTTCATCAACGCCAGAACATCACTGCCCCAAAAGGTGCTCGGCGCGGTGCCTTGGGACGCTGAGAGCCCTGATTCTGCATCCCCGCGCAGTACCCAGCCCCCTACACACAGGCTGCCTGTAGCGGCTGCCGCACCATAAATGCCTGCTTTTTGGTCATAAACCAGAATCGAGAACGTCATTTAGTCATCCTTGCACATAGGTCTTGTATTTATCATGAAAATTTGGCCTCATGCAATTAATCATGATAAATAATGACAGTCTTCAACGGAGAGGTAAACAGATATGACACTATTGGATTGGACACGACGCAGCCTTCTGGTCGCGGGGGCGGCGGCGGCACTCGGTTTGAACATGACAGCGCCCGCTGTGGCCCAAACCCCGCCGGGTGTGTTGATTGTGGGTCAGATTGCCGAACCAAAGGCGCTTGATCCTGCAGCAGTTACGGCGGTGAATGATTTCCGGATATTGATGAATGTTTACGACGGTTTGGTGCGCTATAAAGACGGCACTTTGGAAACCGAACCGTCGCTTGCCACCAGTTGGGACATCAGCGAAGACGGCACGGTCTATACCTTCACGCTGCGCGAAGGCGTGAAATTCCACGATGGCAGTGATTTCAACGCAGATGCGGTGAAGTTCAACTTTGACCGCATGTTGAAAGAGGATCACCCCTATCACAACACCGGTCCCTTTCCGCTGTCATTCTTCTTTTCTGCGGTGCAAAACGTCGAAGTCATCGACCCGCTGACGGTGAAGTTCACCCTGAACGCGCCCTATGCGCCGTTTCTGTCCAACCTCGCCTATCCGACGGGTTTGATCGTTTCGCCCGCTGCGGTGGAAAAACATGGCGCGGAGTTCGGGCGCAACCCGTCTGGGACAGGTCCGTTCAAATTCGCCGAATGGCGCAGCAATGAAGCCGTGGTGGTTGAGGCAAACCCTGATTACTGGGACGGCGCCACAGAGTTGCAAGCGGTTGTGTTTCGCCCGATCACCGACGCCAACACCCGCACGGCGGAAATGCTGGCAGGTGGCATCGACATGATGGTCGAAGTCCCCCCCGTCGCCCTGTCCAAATTTGACGGCGATGCGTTTCATCTGGTGGAACAGGCTGGCCCTCACGTCTGGTTTCTGATCCTGAACGCCAAAGAAGGCCCGTTTGCGGATAAACGTGTGCGCCAGGCCGCCAATTACGCCATTAACAAAGAAGCCTTGGTGAATGACGTTCTGGAAGGCACCGCAGCCGTTGCCGCAGGGCCAACCCCGCCCGCCTTTGCTTGGGCCTATAACAAGACATTGCAGCCCTATGCCTATGATCCCGAAAAAGCCAAAGCGCTTTTGGCTGAAGCCGGGGCCGAAGGTGCCGAGCTGACGTTTTATGTAACCGAGGGTGGCTCTGGCATGCTGGACCCGATTGCCATGGGCACCGCGATTCAGGCGGATTTGCAAGCGGTCGGGCTGAAGGTTAAAATCGAAACCTATGAGTGGAACACCTTCCTTGGCCAAGTGAACCCCGGTCTGGAAGGCAAGGCGGATATGGCGGAAATGGCCTGGATGACCAACGACCCTGACACGCTGCCTTATCTGGCGCTGCGCACAGAGGCCTGGCCTGACAAGGGGGGCTTTAATTCAGGTTATTATTCCAATCCGAAAGTGGATGAATTGCTGGAAGCCGCCCGTGCAGCGACCGATCAGGACGAACGGGCCAAGCTGTATCAGGAAATGCAAACCATCGTGCAAGAGGACGCGCCTTGGGTGTTTGTGGCAAACTGGAAGCAGAATGCTGTCACCAGTGACAAGGTGGATAACTTTGCCCTGCAACCATCGTTCTTCCTGCTGTTAAAAGACGTCGTGAAAAACTAGCCGCACCAGCGGGCCGGGCAAACGGCCCGCTGATGTTGCCATAAGATCAAGGGTGGGATGCGATGCTTGGTTATATCCTGAAACGGTTGGTGTCAGCGGTGCCTGTGTTGCTGGGCATCACCGTTATTGTGTTCCTGATCATGGCGATGATCCCGGGTGATCCGGCGACGGCGATTTTGGGGTCTTACGCAACACCCGAAAACGTTGAAAAACTGAACCGCGATCTGGGGTTGGATAAACCCTTGGTCGCGCAATATTTCATCTGGCTGGGCAATATGCTGCAAGGGGATTTCGGGCAAAGTTTTGCCCTGAACCGCCCCGTTCTGGACGAGGTTCTGGAACGGTTCAGCGCCACTCTGGTTCTGGCGGGAACGGCATTTGTGCTGTGTTCGCTGCTGGGCATTTTGGCAGGTGTCGTATCTGCGGCGCGGCAATACGGGTTCGCGGATAAGGCGATTACTTTTGTGGTGCTGCTGGGAATTTCCATCCCGTCGTTCTTTCTGGGGATGATGATGATCCTGCTGTTTGCAGTGCAGCTTCGCTGGCTGCCTGTGTCTGGCATGTACGCGATTTACGGCGGTGGGGACCTACCTGATTTGCTGAACCATCTGGCCATGCCTGCCTTTGCACTGGCCGTAGTGGCCACGGGGGTGATTGCGCGGCTGTCCCGCTCTGCCATGTTGGAAGTTCTGCGTCAGGATTTCATCCGCACGGCACGGGCCAAAGGCGTGGCAGAGCGGGGGGTGATCTGGCGCCATGCCCTGCGCGCCGCAATGGTCAGCATTATTCCGGTGCTGGGGATTCAGGCGGGGTTCGTGCTGTCAGGGGCGGTTTACATTGAAATGGTCTTTCAATGGCCCGGCGTAGGGCGGATGCTGGTGGATGCCATTCTGAAGCGCGATATTCTACTGGTGCAGGGCGGCGTGGTCTTTGTGGCGGCCTGTTATGTGATGTTCAACATCATCGTCGATGTGGCGCAAAGCCTGTTGGACCCGAGGATCAAGACATGACCGCGTTTTTCCGGCTGCTGGCCCGAAACAGATTGGCGCTTTGGGGCGGGGTGGCCTTGGGGATTGTGGTAATGCTGGCCCTGTTGACCCCGATCCTGCCGCTGGCCGATCCGGATGTGATCGACACTGGTAACCGTTTCAAACCGCCCTTTGGCGATGGCGGGTGGCTGGGCACCGATCATCTGGGGCGCGATCTGCTTAGCCGCCTGCTTTGGGGCACCCGCCTGTCGCTGGCTGTGGGGTTTGCCGCTGCGATTGCGGCGGCAACTATCGGTGCGGGGATCGGGATTATCGCGGGATATTACGGCGGGCGTACGGACAACCTGATCATGCGCGGCGTGGATATGCTGATGGCCTTTCCTTACATTCTGCTGGCACTGGCGATTGTTGCCGCCCTTGGCCCCGGTTTGATGAACGCGCTGATTGCGGTGGCAGCGGTGAATATCCCGTTTTTCGCCCGCAATATTCGCGGCATTACGGCGGGGATAGCCCATAAGGAATTTGTCGATGCGGCGCGGCTGGCGGGTATGAAGGACGGGCGGATTATTCTTACGGAAATCCTGCCCAACGTTATTCCGGTGATCGTGATAGCCATGTCCACCACCATCGGCTGGATGATCCTTGAAACGGCAGGGCTGTCGTTTCTGGGGCTCGGCTCGCAACCGCCACAGGCGGATCTGGGGTCGATGCTGGGTGAGGCGCGGTCGGCTTTGATCACCAACCCCCATACATCAATTGTGCCAGGTGTGATGATCCTGATTATCGTGATGGCGATTAACCTTTTGGGGGACGGGGTGCGCGATGCGCTGGACCCCCGCTTGAAATCTGGCGCGCTGACACGGCCCATGGCGGCGACCTTGGTGAACCGCGCCGGGGTGCCGACGGACAAAACCGACGGGGTGCTGGCATTGCAGGATTTAAAAACCGAATTCCGCCTGAAAAACCGTGTCTATAAAGCGGTGGGCGGCGTCAGCCTGTCGGTGCGCAAGGGCGAGTGTCTGGGAATTATCGGCGAAAGCGGCTCTGGAAAATCCGTCACGGCACTGAGCGTGATGGGACTTGTGGCCTCTCCGCCCGGTGTGATCACGGGCGGCGCTGTGCGGTTTGAAAGCAAGGATATTATCGGCGCGCCCTATGAAGACCTGCGCCAGTTGCGCGGCAACCGCGTGGCCTATATTTTTCAGGACCCATTGGCCACTTTGCACCCGCTTTACAAAATCGGTGATCAGTTGATCGAGGCAATTTCCGCCCATCGTAACATTACCAAAGCCGACGGTCGCGCCAAGGCAATCGAGCTGTTGAAATCCGTGCGTATTCCCAATCCTGAAAGCAGGATTGACAGCTATCCCCATGAAATGTCGGGGGGAATGCGGCAGCGGGTGGGGATCGCCATGGCACTGGCCAATGATCCGGATGTGATAATCGCGGATGAACCGACCACCGCGCTGGATGTGACGGTGCAGGCGCAAATCCTGGCATTGTTGAACGATCTGCGGCGTGAACGGGGGGTGGCGATTATCTTTATCACCCATGATTTCGGTGTGGTCGCGCAGTTATGTGACCGTATGGCGGTGATGTATGCGGGCCGTATCGTCGAAGAAGGCCCGACCGACGCAATCCTGAACACGCCGGCCCATCCCTATACCAAACGGTTGATCGACTGTGTGCCGGAACTGGGCGGCGGTCGGCGGCGGCTGGCCGCTATACCGGGGCTGCCACCGATGGTAGACGATCTGCCTGCGGGATGTGCCTTTGCCGCGCGCTGCGATAAATCCACCGCCGCCTGTCGCGCAGGTGATATTGCGTTTGATCGCAGCGGGGTGCGGGCCGTGCGCTGTATCCATCCCGAAACCCGAGGGAGTGCGCTATGACGACGGCCTTGAAACTGACCGATCTGTCCAAAACGTTCCTTGTGGGTAAATCCCTGTTGGGGGCGGCCAAAGGCAAGGTCCATGCGGTGCAATCCCTGACCTTGACGGTCGCGCAGGGTGAAACCCTTGGTATTGTCGGGGAATCCGGTTGCGGAAAATCCACATTGGCGCGGATGCTGGTGGGGCTGCTGCCTGCCACCACAGGCAGCATCGAAATCGAAGGGGCCGCCCTTGATACCGCCGATCCTGCCCTGTTCGGGCGTAAAATCCAGTATGTGTTCCAAGACCCGATCAGCAGCCTGAACCCGCGTAAAACCATCCGTCAGGTGATGGAAGCCCCGCTGAAACAACTGCATAAAATGCCAAAGGCGGCGCGGGACACGCGGATCGCAGAAATCTTTGCCGCTGTGAACCTGCGCGAGTCGTTTCTGGATCGCTATCCCCATGAATTTTCAGGCGGTCAGGCCCAGCGGATCGGTATTGCCCGCGCCCTTGCTGCCGAAGCACGAATCCTGATCCTTGATGAGCCCGTGTCGGCGCTTGACGTTTCGGTGCAGGCGCAGGTTTTGAACCTGTTGGCGGATTTAAAGGCAGAATTCGGGCTGACATATCTGTTCATCAGCCACGATCTTGCGGTGGTTGAAGCGGTCAGCGACCGCGTTGCCGTGCTTTATTTCGGGGCGGTGGTCGAAGTAGGGCGCGCAGTGGATATTTTTGCCAATCCGCGCCACCCTTACACCAAACTTCTGGCTGACAGCGCCCCTGTGGTTGGCCGCCCCCTCACCGCGCCAGAGGGTCGGGAAACCGAATTGCCCAACCCGCTTGACCCGCCAAAGGGCTGTGCTTTTCGCGCACGCTGCGCCTATGCTACAGGAATATGCGCTGAACAGGTGCCCACCCTGTCAAATCCGGACGATGGCCCGCAAGTTGCCTGTTTCAACCCGCTTTAGCTGGTTTAAGACAATAAAAACCCGAGTCAGCCGAGTAGAGCACACCACAATTACAGGTATTTCCCGTAGATCAATCAACTTCAGGATGAAAAACTGCCAAATTAATCACAAAAATGTTTAGCGTTGCCTGTGACTATGATATTTGCTGGCCAATCGGATGATTAGGCGTTTCTACTCTAAGTCGAAAGGCTGATAACAAGCCGAATTAATAAACGAGCAGGCGTTAAATGGTCCAGTATTTCCTCCGGCATACTCTATTTTGCACGGCTAATTTGCGCTTTGCACACTGTGCCAAAGAGTGTGCCAAAGCGTGTGTCAAAGCTACGGTTCACAGCGCGGCTGTGCGGGGGAAAATGCTGGTCGCAGGCGGTGTGGCAGGATTATTGACTGTGACGGCCTCTCCGTCATTCGCCCGTACATTTACCAGTGCAGACCATTCTGTTTTTGCGCAGTTTGTTGACACCTATTACTGGTTTGTCGTGTCAGGGGGCATGCTGTTTCTATCGCTGCTGTTCGCGCTGATTGCGGTCACCTTTCGCAATATCCATCTGCTGAAACACCGTCGCCACACGATCATCGAACAAGGCGCGGAACTGCAATTCCAGAAACTGGCGATGGATCACCACGCTATTGTCAGTATTTCTGACCACAACGGTATCATCACTTATGTGAATGATAACTTTAAGAAAGTGACCGGCTATACATCGGAAGAAGTCATCGGGCAGGATGTTAAAATTCTATGGGCGGGCAAGATTCTGGACGATACCATCGGCCATTTGCAATACGCTGTAGACCATAAAGAACCCTGGTCTGGCGAAATCCCGACGAAAAAGAAGAACGGTAATTTCTTTTGGGCGCAGGCCACCATGGTGCCGTTTTATGATGCCAACGGCACTTTTGTGAACACCACCTCTATCCGCACCGACATCACCGCCAATAAAATGGCCGAGGCCAAGCGGCAGTTAACGTCTTCGTTGGATTTGTTGCAGGACGAAGTGTCTATGTTCTGGCCCGATACGCTGCAATTTATTTATATGAACAAGGCCGCGCGGGAAACGAACAACTGGTCCGAACAGGGGTACCGTTCCAAAACCGTTCTGGACGCGAATATTCCCATTGATCGCAAACGGTTCCCAAGCCTGCTGAAGTCTCTTAAATCCAGCAAAAGCGGGTTGGCGAGTTTTGAAATGCCCTCAGGGGATCGGGTGCTTGATGTGACGCTGCAATATGTGACACCGCCCAATGAAAACCCGCGCTATGTGTCGGTGATCCGCGATGTGACAGAGGCCTCCCGGTCCAAACGGGAAGTGGCCAATATGCGCACCGTTTTGGATCTTGCAGAATATGAAGTGTTCATCATGAAAGAAGGAACACTGGAATACACCTATCTGAACAAGGCTGCGCTGCGGTCTGTGGGCTGGAGAGAAAACGAATATCGCGGCAAAACACCTGCGGACGATGACGAGAATTTCGATCGTGCGCGGTTTGAAAAACGTGTGGAACCGCTGCGCACCGGCGAAAAGAATGTGGTGAGCTTTGAACGCAGAAGCCTGCACCGCCGCCCGACCGAAGTGACCATTCAAAAGTTGCGCATGAACGAGCAGGGCGACCATTTTGTAGCGATCGTGCGCGACATTACCGAACGGGCCACTGCCGAACGGGAAATCCGCCGCTTTAAAACCGCGCTCGATCTGAGCACGGATGCGGTGCATATGTTCTGGCCTGAAACCCACCGCTATTTCTATGGCAACGAAGAAGCGTTGCGCCGCTCCGGCAACACCTTTGAGGAGTTTCTGGAACACGGCCCGATTGATACGAACCCGTCGCTGACCAGAGAGATCTTTCAAAAGCGGTTGAACGAGCTGATTTTAGGCGACAGCCAGTCCACCATTTACGAAACCGAACACTATCTGGCGGATGGTTCCATTCTGCCGGTAGAAGTTAACCTTCAGTATATTGAACCCAAATACCACCGCCCCTACTTTCTGGCGACGATCCGTGATCTGACCCTTTCAAAAGCTGCGGATAAGGCAAAGTCGGAATTTGTTGCGACCGTCAGCCATGAATTGCGCACGCCTTTGACCTCGATCAAAGGGTCGCTTGGTCTGGTGCGCACGGGGGCGATGGGCGAATTGCCGGACAAGCCCAAGGCGATGATCGAAATCGCTTACAACAACTGCGAACGTCTGGTGCGCCTGATCAACGATATTCTGGATATCGAAAAGATCGAAGCGGGCAAAATGGACTTTCAGTATGAGCGGACGGAACTGATCGGTGTGTTGGACGACGCGCTAGAGGCCAATAAATCCTATGGTGAAGACTTGGGGATCACCTTTAAGGCAGTCCATCCGGTCGGGCCTGTCTACGCCAAGGCCGACGCGGGGCGCCTGTTGCAGGTTATGGCCAATCTGATGTCCAATGCGGCCAAATTCTCGCCCAGCGGCAATACGGTGGAAATCCGGTTGGAGCCTATCGGGCAAAAAGTCCGCATCACAGTGTCTGACAAAGGCACCGGAATTCCCGAAGCCGCGCAAGCCACCATCTTTGAAAAGTTCACCCAAGCGGATTCATCGGATGTGCGCAAAAAGGGTGGCACCGGTTTGGGGTTAAGCATCTCGAAAATGATCGTGGAAAACCACGGCGGACGGTTGAATTTTCACAGTGTTCCCGATGTGGGCACGGATTTCTGGTTTGAACTGGACCTGCTTGAAGAGGTCAAATCCAAGCCCGAACCCCAATTGCGCCCTGCGTTGCCGCAAATTCTGGTCTGCGAAGATGACAAGGATGTTGCACAGACGTTGAAAAATACATTGGAATTCGAAGGGTTTGATGTGTCTATTTCCGCCACTGCGGGCAGCGCGCGCGAACGGCTGGAACACATGAATTTCGACGCGATGACCCTTGATATCGGCTTGCCGGACGAAGACGGGCTGAACCTGCTTTATGAATTGCGCAACACCCCGCAGCACAGAAATCTGCCTGTGGTGATTGTGACCGGAAGCCAGATTCAGATCGACGACCCCGCCCCGACCAATCTGAAGGGCCTGTTCCGCAAGCCCCCAAACAGCCGCGAACTTATCGGGTTATTACAATCGGTTGTCAGCAACACCGGTGTGGCGAAACCGCGTATTTTGCATGTTGAGGATGATGCCAGCACCCGTGAGGTTGTGAAAAACATTGTGGCGGATGTGGCTGTGATCGACACAGCGGCCACCCTGACAGCGGCACGGGCGCTGCTGGAAAACGGGTCATATGACCTTATGTTGCTGGATTTGAACCTACCTGACGGCAGTGGTCTGGACCTTTTGCGCAATATCAGGCAAGACACTTCCAGAACGCTGCCGATTATCGTGTTCTCGGGCGATGAAAGCGCAGATTTACGGAATGAAAATGTCTCGTCTGTGTTGCTAAAATCAAGGGTTACAAACGAGAAAATCCTTGCAGAGATCATGGATACTATGAAAAACAAACTCACCTTCTCGTAATAAAGTGACGTTATCATTGTGCTGAATAAAATACTCCACGTCGAAGACGATGCCGACATCCGTGAAATTGCGAAGATCGCCTTAGAAGTGATTGGCAGCTTTGACGTGAACCAGTTCTCTTTGGGCCACGATGCTATTGCAGCAGCGGAAGGTTACGCGCCTGATCTGTTTTTGTTGGACGTGATGATGCCTGCCATCGGTGGCGAAGAAACATTGCAAGGACTGCGCAAGATACCAGGTTTGGAAACGGTTCCTGCGATCTTTATGACGGCCAAAGCCCATGATCGAGAAAAGCAGGCCCTTTTGGCAGCAGGGGCTATCGCTGTGATCGTGAAGCCGTTTGATCCAACCACTTTGGCCGAAGAAATTCAGGCGATCTGGGATGAGCATACGACGTAATAGCGGTTGCTGAACCCTTGGCAGGGCCGTGGCTGGCCAGGCTGGAACGGGATACTATAAACATCACGGGTACGGACACCCCCGCTGACGGGGGTGTACCGGGTTCAGGTATCCATAGCGTCCTGAATGAATTCAATCAGCTGCTCGACGCCTTCGCACATGGTTGAGGTATAACCACCGGTTTGGATGGCATCTGCGATCTGTAGTTCCAGAACAGCGGCATTCTGACCAAGGGAGGCAAAGCCAAGAGTGCCTGCCAGCCCATGTATTTTATGGACGATGAACCGCAGGTCTTCCATGTCGTCTGCTGTACACTGGCCATTGGACAGCTTTCCAGACAGAACGATCAGGCGTTCCTTGCGTTCAGGCAGGCTGGCCACGAATTTTTCGCGGATTTCCCGAAGTTTGTCAGAGAGGCCCGCGCTCATTAGAAGCCCAATTCCATTTTAGGAACGTGTTTGGCAGACGGATGTTTCAGACGGTTGCGGATTGTATTGATCTTTGAAGACCAGCCGGAGCTTGCAGGCCGACGCTGCATGGATTGCGCCCGCAGTTCCACGGAATCAACCGCTTTCCACAGGGGTTCCAGCGTGTTGGTCGGGTTAAAGAAGCCGCATTTTACAGGCTGCCCCATAACCATCCGCACATCCATTTTCGCGCCATTGTCATAGACCAGTTCCATATCCCGAATGCTCAGGGCGATTTCGGCAGGCAGATCGGTGAAGGAATCCGCAACTGCCTTATGGCAAATCGCTACAAAGACACCATTGCCGCGGTAGGCGAGGAAAAACTCTGTGCGGCGCAAATTATCGGAAATGGCTTCTGCCACATCAATGATCGTATTGGTGAAATCTGCAGCAGAGCTGTGTTGGTGGATGGTCGAAATATTGGCGATCTGGAACGCAACAAGGCTGGACCCGAACAGGCCGCCGCGGGACAATTGCAGCAGATAGTTTTCAAAGGCCAGTTTGCCGATTACACCAGCCACGCCTTCGATCTGAACCTCATCCGCGACATGGATGGAATGGACGGTCTCGATCTGGTCACGCAGGGCTTCCAGCGCGAAATCTTTGTCTTCGACAGCGTGTTGTTCTTTGATCAGACGGGCGGCAAGTTTCACCCGTGTGCCCAGTTCCAGAACATCGAACGGCTTTGTGACATAATCCGACGCGCCGGCAGAAAAGGCGCGGTCGATATATTGCCGGTCGGCCATCGCCGTGATCATCAGCACCGGTGTTGACCGGTAGGCCGGAATTTTGCGAATTTTTTCACACAACTGGATCCCGTCCATTTCGGGCATCTGGATGTCCAAAAGGAAGCAGTCAAATCGTGTCGGGCTTTGCTCGATGGCCTTCAGGGCTGCAGCACCGGAATCCACCAATGTGATGTCCGGAAAGCCTGCGGCCGCAACCACCTCTTTCAAAAGCTCCAGGATGATTTCGTCATCATCAACCGCGAGTATCTTCATAGTCCCCACCAGTTATTCTTGTTCACAAGGCGTCCATTATTTGGTCCATCCACGGGACGCCTGGGATTGGTTTCATCTTCTGGTAGTATTCTGGAAAATTATGGCGTGTTTGTGGCGTGTAGTTGTTAAGTGTCAGAATATGTAAGGAAAAACTGTGTCTGAGGCGGAAATCCGATGTAAATCTGCCACGTTTTGCCAGGATTGAAGTTCAGAGGGCAACAAAGGTAACTGATTTTTAACGATTAACTTGGGTTTGGGGAAGAATAAGGAGGCTTAAAGCCGCTGTTTCCACGAAATTGTTCGGTTTGTGCAGTCATAGGCCGAGAATCGGTTAATCTCTTCGGAATCCTCGCTTTTTTCCGAATCAAATCCAAAGGGTTTCAGTGGGCTACAAGGACCGTAGGTTGCCTTGGGCAAACGCCGATTTCTGCAATAATTTGCCTTCGGGTCATGGTCCGGCCCTGTGTTTTTGGGGTTGGAAACGTGCAACTGCGCATTTTCCGACTCAACCCGAGGGGCATTTTTCGCGGGTGGGATCGGGGCAGAAAAACACTTGAATTGCTTGGAATCCCTAGACCCAATCCGATTCCTGCACTAGGTTTAAATGGATTTCATCGCAATTCAGCCAACGATCTGGATTGCGTTAACCAATCGGGAGTTACTATGAAAATCAACGCACTACTGACCGGAACCATTCTGTCCGGATTTCTTGCCGCCTCTGCTGCACTTGCTGGCGACGAGCTGATTGTCTTTGACTGGTCAGGCTATGAGGATGAGGGCTTTTTCCAAGCCTATATCCAGAAACATGGCGGACCACCGACCTTTGCTTTCTTTGGTGACGAAGAAGAAGCCTTCCAGAAGCTGCGCTCGGGCTTTAAGGCCGACGTTTCCCACCCCTGCAGCCAGTCCGTGTCTAAATGGCATGAAGCAGGGCTGATCGAACCGCTCGACACCAGCAAGATTAGCCGCTGGGACGAAGTGAACTCGACCATGAAAGAGGCGTTCAAGATTGGTGACGACTATTACCTGCTGCCTGCTGACTGGGGCTCCACTGCGCTGACCTATCGCACAGATCTGGTGGATGAAGCGGCGATGAACACGCTCGAAGTGTTCCGTGACCCGAAATATGCGGGCCGCATTTCCCTGCCTGACAACGTGGATGACGTGTATGCGCTGGCCTATCTGGCCACAGGTGTGACTGATTGGTCCAAGGCAACCGAAGAAGATTTCGCCAAAGCCAACACTTGGCTGCGGGAAGTCCACCAATACGTGCGGGCCTATTGGGCTGATGGCGCGGAACTGGGTCAGTTGATGACCAGCGGCGAGGTGATCGTGGCTTGGGCATGGAACGAAACCCCGACCACACTGGCCGCCGAAGAGGTGCCTGTTGCTGCGAACCGGTCGACCAAAGAGGGATCGTCCACTTGGTTTTGTGGCTATGTGAACCTGAAAGACGGACCAAACGACGAAGCGGCCATGTATGACTTCTTCAACGCTTGGATGGAACCGGAGTCCACACAGTATATTGTGAACGAATGGGGCTATGGCAGCGGTAACCAGACACAGATGACCGCCTTGGGCGCAGAGGCGCTGGACGGTGCTGGTCTGGGCAATGTGGACGTGCCGGTTCTGGCGCAAATCCCGATGGATCAACAACTGCGCGAAAAGATGATCGCGGAATTTGAAAAGATCAAAGCAGGGTTCTAATCCTGAAGCAATTCAACCGATACTTGCAAAGGCGCGATCGACTCGCGCCTTTGTTGCTTTTTACACGGCGTATTGCCTTGGTTCACGAACCGTGTTTGTTAAGATTTATTAACAAATATTAATTAAGGGTAAAAATATGCTTAAGAACTTTCTGGCCATTGCAGTCGTCGCATTTGGATTTTCAACAGTTGTGGCAACAGCTCATTCTGGCGGGACCAACGCCGCAGGCTGTCACGCTGGGTCCAAGCCGTACCATTGCCACTAAGAGCTTTGTTCGTTGGTTTCTAAACCGGCGATAAGTTTAAGACCTGAATAAGCATAAGTGCCGGCAAAACTGCGTTGGCGCTTATTTCAGCAACAGCACGGATTCAGCGCCCCAGCCGACCCGTGCGCGGTCGTTGCGGCCCAGCACAGTACGCCCTGCAGTGTTGCGCATGGAAATGGTGACGGGTTTGTCCACGCCGTCCAGTTTCACATCGTAATAGGTCATATCGCCAAAGTAATAGACATCCGAAACCGTGCCTGCGGCCTCGCGCTCGGTGCGGGTGTTTTCGCCTGACAGGATGGTTAACATCTCTGGGCGCACGCCTGCGGTCACAGATGCATCCACCCCGCCGGGGGCTTGTTCGGCGGGTACGGTAACCTGACCCAAGCCATTGATGTCACAATCAAAAGCGCCGTTTGCGCCTGCGGTGTAAGACACATCCAGAAAGTTCATTACCCCGATAAATTCCGCAACTTTGCGGTTGACCGGACGGCGGTACAATTCCTGCGGAGACGCCAGTTGCCCGATCCGCCCTTCAAACATCACCGCAATGCGGTCTGACATGGTCAGGGCTTCTTCCTGATCGTGGGTGACAAGGATAAAGGTAATGCCCACGGCCCGCTGCAGATGGCGCAATTCGGATTGCATCTGTTCGCGCATCTTTTTGTCGAGCGCCGACAGCGGTTCGTCCAGCAACAGCACCTTGGGTTTTAACACCAGCGCACGGGCCAGTGCCACACGCTGGCGCTGGCCGCCTGACAGGGCATGAGAGGCACGATCACCGTAGCCTGCCAGACCAACCATCTTGAGCGCTGCGGCTACTTCGGTTGCGATCTGGTCTTTGGGCATTTTACGGGCCTTCAACCCGTAGGCTACGTTTTCGGCCACCGTCATATGGGGAAAGATTGCATAGCTTTGGAACACCATATTGGTGGGGCGTTTGTTGGCGGGGACGTCCTCCATCGACTGGCCCGCGATTTCGACAGTGCCTTTGGAGACATCTTCAAACCCTGCGATGGTGCGCAAAAGTGTGGTCTTGCCGCAGCCGGAGGGGCCAAGCAGGGAAAAGAACTCGCCGGTTTGGATTTCGGCATTCACGTCATAAAGGGCTTGGAAGTCGCCGTAGAATTTGTCGATGCCGGAAAGGCGGATGATCGGTGCGGTCATAGAAATCCTCCGGCATCTTCGATGCCTGTTTTACGTGCGCTGCGGCGGCGGAAATATTCGGCGGTGGCGAGCAGGGTCATCGACAGGACCAGCAGCACCGTACCAAGGGCCATAAGGCTTGGCAGTTTTTGCGGGAAGCGGAGTTGCCCCCAGATATAGACGGGCAGGGTGGGCTCGGTGCCCGCAAGGAAGAAGGCGATGATGAATTCATCCAGTGAAATGGTGAAGGAAATCAACATAGAAGACACAATCCCCGGCAACACCAGTGGCATGGTCACCAGCCAGAAGGTGGCGAATTTGGTTTGCCCCAGATCGAAAGACGCTTCTTCAAGGCTTTGGTCAAGGTTCAGAAAGGCCGAGGACAGGATCGCCACGCAAAACGGGGTGCAGATCAGCACATGGCCCAGCACAATCGACCACAGCGACAGATCAAACCCCAGTTGCAGGATCACTACCAGCAGCGAGACACCGACGATGATTTCAGGCAGCACCAGCGGAATCATGATGAACCCCATGACACCCTTTTGCCCCGGAAATTTATACCGCGCAGACGCCCGCGCCGCCAATGTGCCCAGTGTGGTGGCAATCACGGCGGTGCTGAGCGCGATAATCAGGCTGTTCTTGGCGGAAGCATGCAGCGCTTCGGTTTCCCACAGCACTTTGAACCAGTTAAAGGTGAACC
>JAXMOF010000007.1:0-109682 GCA_034670045.1 Amylibacter sp.
GAAAGCCAAAGCTGTTGAAGCAGAGGCTGCGTATAATAAAGCACTGGTTGATGCCCGTGCCGAAGCGCAGTCGATTGTAGATGCAGCCCGCGCCGAAATCCAAAAAGAAGTGGATGTGGCGATGGCAAAAGCGGATGCGGAAATTGCTGTGAAAGCAGCGGAATCCGAAACCGAAATCAAAGCGATCCGTGATTCAGCGCTGTCTGCCATTGAAGAAGTGGCAAACGACACAGCGGTGGAAATCGTGAATGCGGTTATGCCAGCAGCAGCGGATGCCAAAGCGGTAAAAGCGGCTGTTACAGCACGGTTGAAAGGGTGAAGAACATGAAATTATTCAACACTCTTGCGGCCCTCGTTCTGTCAAGCGCACCTGCGTTTGCTGCAAGCGGGCCGTTCTTCAGCCTGGGTAACACCAACTTCGTGGTCACTATCGCATTCGTGATCTTTATCGGTGTTCTGATCTACCTGAAGGTGCCTGGTAAGGTTGCCGGTATGCTGGACCAGCGGGCTGATGACATTCAGGCCGAACTGGACGAAGCACGCGCGTTGCGCGAAGAAGCCCAAAGCATTCTGGCCACTTATGAGCGCAAGCAAAAAGAAGTGTCGGAACAAGCAGAGCACATTATCGCAACAGCAAAATCCGAAGCAAACCGCGCTGCCGAAGAAGCGAAAGAAGACATCAAAGTCTCTATCGCACGTCGGTTGCAAGGGGCTGAAGATCAGATTGCATCTGCACAGGCCGCAGCCATCAAAGACGTACGTGACACAGCTGTGTCCGTCGCCATTGCGGCTGCAAGCGAAGTGATCGCTAAGGGCATGTCTGCAAAAGATGCGGGCGCATTGATTGATGACGCGATCAAGGATGTTGGCGAAAAGCTGCACTAAGATCCCCGGCGCTTTCAAAAGCACTGTTTGATACAAAAAACCCCGCAGTTTCGGCTGCGGGGTTTTTCTTTGGATATTTGTAGAAAATGGAAAGAGGTGAGGGCGGTTTGCGCCCTAGACCTCGACGATTTTCAAAGCGATCGGGTCACTGGTGGCATCCCCAGTGGCTTTGATGGCTGTGATGGCCCTGTCCACTTCGGCAGGGGTGCAGGGATGGGTGACAATCAGGATGGGTGCGCTGTCGCCATCGTGGTTTTGCTGGCGCAGACGGTCGATGCTGATACCTGCATCCCCAAGGGCGCGGGCGATATTGGCCAGCACGCCCGGTGCGTCGCGCAGGCTTGTGCGGATGTAATAGGCGAAGGGTGCTTTGGACTGGGCGGCGGGTGTGTTCACCAGTTGATCGGCAGGAATGCCAAAGACCGGCAGGGTAAAGCCGCGGGCGATGTCCATCACATCCCCCATCACAGCACTTGCCGTCGGGCCTTCGCCCGCACCTGCACCGCGCAACACGATCTGGCCCACGCTGTCGCCCTCTATCACCACCATATTGGTGCCGCCTTCTAGTTGACCCAGCGGGGAGTTATAGGGAACAAGGCAGGGTTGCATGGTTTGTTCCAGCCCGTTGCCGGTCATCTGGCTGAGGCCCAGAAGTTTGATCCGGTAGCCCATGTCGCTGGCTGCGTGAATGTCGTCGATTGAGATTTCACCGATGCCTTGCAATTGCGCCGCCGGAAAATCCACCTGCGTGCCATAGGCGATGGACGACAGCAGCACCAGTTTATGGGCCGCATCAATCCCGCCAACATCAAGGTTGGGATCTGATTCCAGATAGCCCAGCTGGTTGGCTTCTTCGAAGACCACATCATAGGGCAGGCCGGCGTTTTCCATCCGTGTCAGGATATAATTACAGGTGCCGTTCATCACCCCCATGATGCGGGTGATTTTATTGGCGGCCAGTCCTTCGGTCAGGGTTTTGATTACAGGAATGCCGCCAGCGACTGCAGCTTCGAAACGCAGGTTCACGCCTTTGGTTTCTGCCGCAACGGCTAGGGCTTGCCCGTGGTGGGCCAGCAGGGCCTTATTGGCTGTGACCACGTGTTTGCCAGCGGCCAGCGCAGCCTCGACCGAGGCTTTGGCAGGGCCGTCTTCGCCGCCCATCAGTTCCACATAGACATCCACATCGTCGCGCTGTGCCAGAACGGTGGGGTCGTCTTCCCAGGCGTAGCCGGACAGGTCCACGCCGCGATCCTTGCTGCGCGAGCGGGCGCTGACGGCCGTGATCTCTATCGAACAGCCACTGCGTGCCGTCAGAAGGGCCGCGTTTTGTTGGACGATTTTGATGACGCCGGAACCGACGGTTCCAAGTCCGGCGATGCCGAGGCGAAGGGTGGAGGACATGTGTTTTACCTTTGCAATGCAGGGGAACTACGGAGGCTCGGGCCATGTGTTATCCCAAGGCTGCAAAGGGTGCAATCCGATCTGGGCAGCCCGTGGCTAATTGCCTGTCTTCCGTTGCAATTGTCGGGCACGGGCCCGCAAGGCACGGGCGCGGGCGGCCAGTTGATCCGCCTCTATCTGGTTTTGGCGGGCATCTTCCTGCACGCCGTCCCCTGCTGCGGCCAATTCTGCAGTCACCGCAAGGTCCGGCCAGTCACTGCCGCTGGCATCGGAACCGGCAGGGTATTGATACTCGGGACGGTTGGATTTGATCGAACAGGCCGCCAAAGCCAGTGCGGTGGTCAAAACAAGGATCAGACGCATGGGGCGGCTCCGCTGGGATAGGATGGTTCAAGTCTATTCAAATGCGACGCGCAGGGCAATGGGGCGGGGCAGTCGGGGTGCAAAGGGGTTGCAATTAAATGGTCGTTCATTTCTGTTGGGAAGAGGAATACACTGGCAGCAGGGAAATGAGAAAGCACCATGGCACGCACATCGGGTTCTAGTTCGGAAAAGACGCGGCCTCTGGTGCGGGCTGCGGCATTGAAATTGTTTGCACGCCACGGGTTTGCAGCCGTGTCCATGCGCCAGATCGCAGCCGAGGTGGGGGTGCAGGCGGGTGCGCTGTATCGGTACACGCCTGACAAACAAAGCCTGCTGTTTGAATTGATGCAGATGCATATGGAAGACCTGTTACAGGCTTGGGAACAGGTGGATGCGGGGGGCTCTCCGCAAGAGCAGTTGGACCGTTTTGTGCGATTTCACATTCTGCACCACCTTGACCGCGTCGATGCGGTTTTCATTGCCTATATGGAATTGCGCAACCTGACCGAGGCGAATTTCGCCGAGATTGAGGGTATGCGTGCAAAGTACGAAAAGGTACTTGAGGATATTCTGGTGGCCTGCGGCGGGGCAGGGCTGGGGGATGCCAAACTGACCACACTGGCGGTGCTGGCCATGCTGACAGGGGTGAACACATGGTACCGAGAGGGCGGGCGCCTTGATCGGGAAGCCGTGGTGCAAACCTATGTGGCGATGGTGCGCCGCGTGGTCGGGGAATAGGCGCGTCTAATCCTGTTCCGCCTGCAACTGTTCCAGACAGTGGCGCAGGGGCTGTGTCAGAGAAAGTTCGCAATAGCCGCGCTGTTTCTGCGTTTCTTCAGGGGGCACACTGCCGCCGATCAACAGAATCAGATAGTCGGAAAATGGCGGCAGACTGTCTGCGGCCTGCTGGGTTGCGGTTTCCAATGTGCTTTTGACCAAAGCGTTAAACAGCGGGATTTTGATCTCTCCGGTGGTGCCGTCGGGGTATTGTGACAGGAATTGGCTGGCGGACCAGGCTGGGTTGGTAGCGAACTGGTATTCATATCCGCGCAGCAGGCGACGCTGGTTGTTGGTAAACCCCTGTTCGCCCACATCCCCGTCGCGGGTGCGGGTGTAAATATCCTGCATGGTTTTCAGAATTTGCGGCCAGTCATTGGCGGAAACCGTAGCGCTGAGCGACATCAGCGCCTGATCGCGGGCGGTTTGTTCGAACGCCGTGGACGGATCATAGGCGGCGCGCATTTCCTGACGGATGATCCGGAACATTTCGGACCCTTGATACGCGCCCATGTAATCCAGCAGCAGATTGGCGGCAATCTGGTGATCGGCGTCGTCAAACAGGGAATGGTGCACGGCAAGGATCAGGGTTTCATGGGCATCAGGATCAGGCGCAAAGATGATACCTTTGGGCAGGTCGATGGGGCGATCTGGCTTGTTGGTCACAGGCAGCGGGACATCGCGCAGGGGCAAGTGATCCACAGCGGATTGGATCAGCGGGGCAGTGTCCCGTTCCGTGGTGCGGATAATGACCTGTCGGGGCATGCCAAAGGTAAAGCTGGCAGCCGTTGAATCCACCCCGTCACTGGCCACAGGAAACCGCACATAATCCGACAAGACGTTGATCACATGAGAAGGGCGGCGGTTTTTGGTGACTTTGACCGGAGCAAGGTTCAGGGACTGGCGCTTGTACCACTGGCGTGAAAAATCGGGATTGCGCAGCAGGGCATTCAGATGGGTCAGGGCCGTGGGAAAAACCGCATGGGGGGCGGACAGGGTCAGCATCAGATCGTTATTCTGGGTGGAAATACCCAGCGAGATGCCGTTCACTTCGCGGTAGGTTTCGGCTTCAAACGGGGTCATATCGGGGGTGCCGCCGCTGATCGCGGTCGAAAGCCCGGCATTCAGCGCCACTATGCGGTTCATGGCGAAATCGGAAATGCCCCAAACAAAAGTAATCGCTGACAGACCGTTGCGCAGCGGGTTCAGTTGCGCAACCTTCGGGTCCTGATCTGTGGCAATCAGCTCTGCCCTTGCGCTGAATGGCAGGGTAAACAGCAGGGTCAGGATCAAAAGACGTTTGAAAATCATATCAGTCTTCCTTTGTGGCAAAAATCGAAGACGTGGCGGCAGGGGCAATCAGTGAAGAGAGGAAATCAATCACCTCTGCGTCGCTGGTGTCTTTGATCAACTGCGCAAATGTGCCTGGTGAAATGGGGGGCAAGCCGTCAGAGCCGACATTTTCCAGAAACGCCAGAAAATCATCTGTCCGCCGCGCAGCCGATATCGCATGGGCCGCATTGCGTTTGCGGGCGGTTTCGATTTCAACGTGATCCGGTGGGGTATCCAGCAAGCCAGCAATGGTGCTTTCGAATTCTGCAAGGGCTGCCTCAAAATCCACCCCCGGCATCGGCACAAGGAAAGAGGTCATTTCCATATCGCCGTTTTTGGCCAGATAGAAACTGGTACTGATGGATTGAAAGTTGGCACTGTCGAAAATCAACTGCTCGCGGATGCGGCTTTCAAAGATCGACACGCCGATAAAGAATTCTCCTTGCAGGTCAATGCTGGTGTCTTCGACGGGATATTCGACGAATTTTGTGTACACCAGCGTGTCTTCATACAGGCGGTTGGATGACAGTCTTTCGACCGTGTGCAGCTTCGGATCGGGCTTTTCATCCAGCCACCATTTTGGCGGAGGCGTGGTTTTTACCGTATCGCCAAAATACTCCTTCACCTTTTCAGTCGCCAGTTCGGGGGTGATTTTCCCCGAAATGATGATCATGATGTTCGACGCCACATAGTGTTTGGCATGAAACTCCAGCGCTGTTTCAAGGCTGAGTTTTGGCACATCCGCGATGATGTCATTGGCGCGGCCACGGGTCGAGCCGTACAGGTTTTGCAAGGCCTTGCGGCGCAGCCAGCGGGTCGGGAACTGGCGTTCGCGCAGATAGGTTTCCCGCTCGACGATCTTCTTTTCGCTTTTCAGAAAATCCTCGGGCAGTTTTGGGGTGTCCAGCAGGGCGCGGGACAGTTTCATCAGGCGGTCGATTTCATTCGGCGTGCCTGAATTGGTGTAAATCGTCGCAACTTGGGTGGTTTTTGCGAAAAGATCCCGTTCGCGGGGTTGGCGCAACACATAGGTGTCGGCAGAAAACGCCGCCAGATGTTCCAGAAAATGCGCCGTGCCCGAAGGCACCGGATCATCATAAGTTCCCGACAGCACCAGAAGCTGCACATCCACGCGGTTAAACTGCTCTCGCGGGACAACATAGGCAGAGTGCAGACCTCCGATGTCGGTCAGCGGGATCACGTCTTGCGCGGTGGCGTTATGGGGAAGCAGGGTCAGAAAGGCGGCGGTGATGAAACGGATCAAATGGGCATCCTTTGGTCGGTTAATCAGCACAAACGGGGTCAGGCGGGTTTGAACAGCGCCGCTTGGTGCAATTGGCAGGTGATTGACAAAGCGTCTTCGGCATCAGGGTGTTTCGTGGGCGACAGGGTACAGGTTCCAGGCAGGGCCATGGTTTCACGGCGCAACAGGATCGGCAATTGCCCGTCCATACACACATAGGTCCCGTTAGAGCTGATGTCGCGCAAATAGGCGTGATCCTTGCGCATTTCGATCACAATATGCTGACGAGACACCCATTGACGCGGCAAAACCAGATCGCAACTGTCCGCCCGACCGATGGTGACACCTTTGTCCTGCGTGCAATGGGCAACAATCCCTTCAAAGCTGATCAGGGCCGACATTTGATCGTCCCCGTCACGGGCGGGCAGGGGAAAATTGGTCACGGGGGCCGCGCCGAAAGACACATGGGTGTTGCTTTCAACATTCACCCCCGCATAGCGGTAGATGTGTTCAGCCTTGGACTTGCCACGAATTTTGCGGCTGTCAAAGAAATGAAGTTCGTTTTTGGTCTTTGGTGTGATGGCTTTGAATACACTGCGGCTGCACAGCGCCTCTTTGGGGTTGGCAAGACTGGCCAGCCGCGCTGCCACATTCACACAATCGCCAAACACATCGTCCCGCGTGCGGATCGCAGGGCCGAAATCCAACCCGATATGCACCGATAAAGCGCCGTCTTTGGTGCGGTCCAGCATGTCTTTGACGGTGGAAAAGGCGTTTTGCGGGTCGTCAAACGTACACAGCACATCATCGCCACGCGAATGGATAAAGTCGCCGCCATGTTCACGGATCACCTGCTGTAAAATCCGCAGGCAGGCATCAATCTGGCTGCGGGCCTCCAGATTGCCGACCTGATCGTATAACGCCGTACTGCCCGAAATATCCGCGCAGATGACGGCAACGATGACTTCTGATTGCTCGTTTGGCATTAAAATCAAGTCCTTGGGTCAATGTCGGGGCGTTTTGTACCCTGTCGTGAATATGCGGGACGATAGGCAAAACCGGACGGTCGTGCAAGAAGCTGGCGGGGGAAACCTGTGCAATCGCGCCTGTTTCCTTTTCGCAAAGACCAGCTAAACTTGGCCCATTGGCGCAGGACTGCGTCGAATGGCCTTGGCACAAAGGAGAGCGGATCGTGAAACTTGATACTCTGGCGTTGGTTTGTGTGTGTCTGGCAGCAGGGCTTTGGCTGTTGTTGATGGTTTTGGGCCTGTTAAGCGCAGGCCCGCTTGGATTTCTGGCGCTTATCCCGCTGCTGGTTGTGGGGTATTTCGGGGGCAGTGTGGTCTCCCAGCGGCTAAACAATAAAGAAGACGATTATTATGACAAAGTGGAGAAATAAATGCTGGTGGTGACAACAGATACAGTTGCAAACCGCGAGATCGAGCAGGTTCTGGGGCTGGCCAAAGGCAATGTGATCCGCGCCAAACACATCGGCTCGGATATTATCGCATCCCTGCGCAATCTGGTCGGCGGCGAGGTGCATGAATACACCCAACTGATGGCCGCTGCGCGGGAACAGGCGCTGGATCGCATGATCGAGGATGCGCATAAAATGGGTGCAAACGCCATTCTGGGGGCGCGATTCACCACTGCAACCATCGCGCAGGGCGGAGCGGAAATCCTGGCCTTTGGTACTGCGGTGCGTTTGAAATGAAACGCACCGTTCTGGTAACGGGTGGCGCGCGCGGGATCGGGCGTGCCATTGCTTTGGCCTTTGCGGCGGATCATAATGTTGCCGTTGTCTGGAACACAACACCGCTGTTTGAAATGCCCAAGTCGGTACTTGGGATTCAGGCGGATTTGACACAAACCGGCCAGTGCAAAGCTGTGGTGGATCAGGTTGTTGAGCGGTTTGGCGGGCTGGATGTGGTTGTAAACAACGCGGGCCTGATCCGAATGTCCCCGAAAGAAACGTTTGATCGTGCAGAGCAACAGGCGATTTTGGATGTAAACCTTTTGGTGCCCGCCGATTTGCTGGCAGCGGCACTGCCCTACCTGAAGTCCGGTGCGGCGGTTGTGAATATTTCGTCGATCAATGGGGTTTTACCCCCGCGTGAGGCGGCGCTTTACGGGGCGAGCAAAGCAGCACTTAATCTGTGGACCAAAGCAATGGCCAAAGAACTGGGGCCGAAAGGCATCCGCGTGAATGCAGTTGCCCCAGGCGCAATTAACACACCGGAATCGCCCCGTTCAAAAGAACTGACCGCGGCTTTTGTACAGGAAACCGCCTTGGGGCGGATTGGTCGCCCCGAAGATATCGCGCAAACGGTGCGGTTTCTGGCAAGCGACGCGGCCGGATTTATTACGGGTGAGGTTCTGACCGTTTCCGGCGGCTATCGCCTGTAAAGCAAAAAGCCGCCCGTTGGGGGCGGCTTTCTGAATGTCTTGCGGATCAGGTAAACCCTTACAGGTCGTCGTAGATCGGGAAGCGTTTGCACAGATCGGCAACCTTGGCGCGCACGGCGGTTTCGATTGCGGCGTTGCCGTCTTCGCCATTGGCGGCCAGACCGTCCACGACCTCGATGATCATATCACCGATTTCACGGAATTCGGCTTCGCCAAAGCCCCGTGTAGTGCCCGCAGGTGTGCCCAGACGAATGCCCGAGGTCACAGTCGGTTTTTCAGGGTCAAACGGGATGCCGTTTTTATTGGTGGTAATATGGGCGCGGCCCAAAGCCTTGTCGGTGATGTTACCTGTCACGCCTTTGGGACGTAGATCGACCAGCATCACATGGGTGTCGGTGCCCCCTGTGACGATGTCCAGCCCGCCCTTCATCAACTGGTCGGCCAGTGCCTTGGCATTGGCCACAACCTGCTTTTGATAGGCTTTGAACTCTGGACGCAGGGCCTCGCCAAAGGCGACGGCCTTACCTGCGATCACATGCATCAACGGACCGCCCTGAATGCCCGGGAAAATCGCCGAGTTGACCTTTTTGGCGATGGTTTCATCATTGGTCAGGATCATGCCACCGCGCGGGCCGCGCAGGGTTTTATGTGTGGTTGTTGTGGCCACATGGGCATGGGGGAACGGCGAGGGGTGTTCACCCGCAGCAACCAGACCCGCGAAATGGGCCATGTCCACCATCAGATACGCGCCAACACTGTCGGCAATATCCCGCATTTTGCCAAAGTCGATCTGGCGCGGAATGGCTGACCCGCCTGCGATGACCATTTTGGGCTGATGTTCAGAGGCCAGTTCCTGCACCTGGTCATAGTCCAGCAGATTGTCCTGCTGGCGTACGCCGTATTGGATGGCATTGAACCACTTGCCGGACTGGTTCGGCTTGGCACCGTGGGTCAGGTGGCCGCCTGCGTCCAGCGACATGCCCAGAATGGTATCGCCGGGTTGCAGCAGGGCCTGAAACACGCCTTGGTTGGCTTGCGAGCCGGAGTTGGGTTGCACATTGGCAAAGTCACAACCGAACAGCTGCTTGGCGCGATCAATGGCAAGGTTTTCCGCCACATCCACATATTGGCAACCGCCATAATAGCGACGGCCCGGATACCCTTCGGCGTATTTATTGGTCATGATTGACCCTTGCGCCTGCATCACGGCCTTGGAAACGATGTTTTCGGATGCAATCAGCTCGATCTCGTCGCGCTGACGGCCAAGCTCGCTGGTGATAGAGTTGAACAGCTCTGGATCACGTGTCGAAAGGTCTTCGGTGAAAAATCCTGCGTCGCGGGCGGTTGTCATGGGTTCTGATCCTCTGTTGGTCTTGCCGATGCGGAACGGGTAGGCTACGCCGCTTGGTCAGGCTGATCCAGATGCGACGTGTCACTGCGCTTTGCGGACGCAAGTAGGGGGAATCGGGACGAATGAAAAGGCGCATTCTGTCGCGCAATAGTCGTTTTTCGGCTTTTTTACCGGTGAACGTACAAACATTGCGCAAACACGACACTGGCAGGGTCGGGGGTTTTCCGCTTGCGCAGGGTCGGGCACAACGTGAAAGTGGTTCCAGAGTAAATGTGGCCACAGAGTAATCGGGACGCGGTGCATGAAGTATAAAAAGATTTGTTTTCTGGCGAGCCATGTGGAAACCGCCCAAGAAGCCCGCGCCGGACTGGTGCAGCGCTACGGCGATGTGCCCCCTGTGCAGGCGGATCTGATTGTGGCCTTGGGGGGCGACGGGTTCATGCTGTCGGTGTTGCACCAGACCCAAGGTCTGCGCGCGCCGGTCTACGGGATGAATCGGGGCACGGTCGGTTTCTTGATGAACACCTTTGCGCCCGAAGGTTTGACCGATCGTCTGGCCGAATCAGAAGAGGCGATCATCCATCCGCTGCGCATGCGCGCCCATTGTGTGGACGGCTCTGAAATAGAGGCTCTGGCGATCAACGAGGTGTCATTGCTGCGGCAGGGTCCACAAGCCGCGAAACTTCGGATTCTAGTGGATGGTAAGGAACGCCTGCCCGAATTGGTCTGTGATGGTGCGCTCTTGGCGACGCCTGCGGGGTCCACCGCCTATAACTATTCCGCCCACGGGCCAATTCTGCCCATTGGCGCAGAGCTTTTGGCCCTGACCGCCATGGCCGCCTTTCGCCCCCGCCGTTGGCGCGGGGCTTTGTTGCCGATCAGGGCAAAGGTGCGCTTTGAAGTGCTGGAGGCAGAAAAGCGTCCGGTTCAGGCTGTGGCAGATGGCAATGAAGCGCGCACGGTTGAATGGGTCGAAATCGCCATTGCACCGGAAATTTCACACCGTTTGCTGTTCGATCCGGGCCACGGGCTGGAAGAACGGCTGATCCGCGAGCAGTTTGTTTGAGGCGCGTACAACTTTAAATGCGCTCCGCGCGGGGGATATTTGGCAAACAAAAAGCCTTACGAGGCTGAGAGTTTCCAGCGGGTTTGGTCAATCGGGTAATAAGCCTCAATCGCGGCGGTGGCGATGACGCTGGCGGTTGTGCCATCAGGAGAGTCGATGTTCTGGCCGCCTTTTGTGGCGGTTACAGTGGCTTTGCCGCGGGGGAGTTCGGCTGCGATGCGGTCTGTGTCCAGTTGGTCAGGTTCTTGCACGCCGATGGTGACTTTCACCGTCATGTCCTGATGGTCCAGTCCCAGTTCCGAAAAAAGCGTCAGGGATGAATGGCGGATTGCGTCATTGACGGCGCGGATGGCGGCCTTGGTATAGTCCTTGCCATAGAGATCGGTGCCAATGCCTGTTTCAAGGATGATGCGACTGGTCTGTTTCATGCGGGCTCCATATCAAAAGACACCACAATCGCCGCATTGGCGATGACGGTAATGCCGGATCCGTCCGGTTTGGCGATGTCCAGCCCGCCGTGGGAGGCAGTGATGCTGATCTGCCCGTACGGGAACATGTCTTTCAGCGCCGCAGTGTCCACTTGATCGGGCTGTTGCACAGCGATGTCCACGTCTACCAGCATGGCCTCTTTGGGAAATCCAAGGGCCGGGGCCACGGTGAGCGAGTTGCGCCACAGCGCGTTTTGAACAGCGCGACGGGCGGCGGCAGTGTAATCCGCACGGCGCAGCGAAGTGCCGTGACCTATTTCCAGAGCAACACGAGTTTTGGGCATGGGGCGGCCTTTTATTGTGATAGAACAGGCCTACCCTGTGTGATTAGCCTTGCGCAAGACCTGTAGGGGGCGAATTGTTTCTGTTACATTGTTGCGATAGAACAAGAACTTGGAAATTGGTGGAGCTTACATGGCGTTAAGTGCGAATGAGCAGGTGCGGTACTGGAGCATCGGACTGGTGGTTTTGCTGCTGGTGATGTGGTCATTGGGCAATGTTTTGCTGCCGTTTATCACTGGAATGACCATTGCTTATTTTCTGGACCCAGTCGCGGACCGGCTTGAACGGGCGGGGGCGTCGCGGTCTGTGGCCACCACGATCATCACACTGGTGGCCGTTCTGGTGATTCTGTTGCTGGTGATTGTGCTGGGGCCGTTGCTGGTGAAGCAGACGGCGGCTTTTGTGGTGGCGATGCCCGACTATGTGACGCAGCTTCAGAAATTTATGTCCGAGCGTTTTCCGGATGCCTTTAACGAAGGGTCTGCCGTGCGGCAGGGGTTAAGTTCTCTGGTCGAATTTATCCGCTCTAAAGGCGGGGAACTGGCGAATGCGGTTCTGGCCTCGGCTTTTACCATTGTGGATGTGGCGGTGTTCATCGTCGTCGCCCCCGTTGTGGCGTTTTACATGTTGCTGGACTGGGACCGTATGGTCGCGACAATTGATACCTGGGTGCCGCGCGACCATCTGGACACGGTGCGCTATCTGGCGCGGCAAGTGGATAGTGTGCTGGCGGGATTTGTGCGCGGGCAACTGACGGTTTGCGCCATTCTTGGTACGTTTTATGCGGTGGCCTTGATGATTGTGGGGCTGCAATTCGGTCTGATCGTTGGTCTGATCGCGGGATTGCTGACGTTTATTCCCTATGTTGGATCGGTGATTGGCGGGGTGTTGTCGATCGGTCTGGCCCTGTTCCAGTTTTGGGACAACCCGATCTGGATCGCGGTTGTTCTGGTGATCTTTGTGATCGGCCAGATGCTGGAGGGCAATTTCCTGACCCCCAAACTGGTGGGACGGTCTGTCGGGTTGCATCCGGTCTGGCTGATGTTCGCGCTGTCGGCTTTTGGTAGTTTCATGGGCTTTACCGGCATGTTGATTGCGGTACCTGTGGCGGCCTGTCTGGGCGTGTTCTTTCGCTTTGGCGTGGATCAGTATTTGCACGGGCGGCTGTACAAAGGGCTGACGGAGCATAACACCGATGGCTGAGCAACTTATCTTTGATCTGCCTGTGGTGACAGCTTTCGGGCGGGATGATTTTTTCACCTCGCCCGCCAATAGTCTGGCCGTGGCTGCCATTGAAGGCTGGCGTGACTGGCCGCTGGGCAAGCTGGTTCTGGTCGGGCCGGAGGGTGCTGGAAAATCCCATCTGGCACGGATCTGGGCGGATATTGTTGGCGCTCAGGTGGTGATGGCACGGGATGTGCGCGATGCTTCGGGGCTGGCGCAAGGACCGCTGTGTGTGGAGAATCTGGACGGTGTTTCAGGGAATGCCGCGCAGCAGGATGCCTTGTTTCATCTGCACAACCTGATGGCACAGGCAGGCCACCCGCTGTTGATGACAGGGCAGGGTGTGCCGCGCAGTTGGGGGATCACGCTGCCCGATCTGGCCAGCCGGATCGAGGGCAGCCAATTGGTTCAATTGGGCGCGCCTGACGACATGCTTTTGGCCGCAGTGCTGCTAAAGCTTTGTGCGGACAGGCAGTTGCTGATGGAACCCGACGTTGTGGATATGATCCTGCGGCGGGTGGAACGCTCTTTCGCGGGAATTCGCGCCTTGGTGACGGAATTGGACCGCGTGTCGTTGCAGCGCAAACGGCCCGTCGGTCCACGGATGGTAAGTGAAACTTTAAGACGATTAGAGGAGACACCCTAATGGATGGCAATCTGCCGGAGCTAGGTGAAGACCGTGGTGTACAGCCGGACTTTCTGCATAACTCCGCCCCTGCACCGATTGACATGCCCGAATTGGATCAAACCAGCACGGACCGTTTTTTCAACCGTGAATTAAGCTGGTTGCAGTTCAACTGGCGGGTGCTGGAAGAAGCGCAGAATCCCCGCTTGCCGCTGTTGGAACGGGTCCGGATGCTGTCGATTTCCGGCACCAATCTGGACGAGTTTTATTCGGTCCGCGTCGCGGGTCTGCGCGAGTTGGAGCGCAACGGCATAGAAACACCGGCCCTTGATGGGCGCACGCCCCAAGTGCAACTGGTGGCCATTGATGCCGAAGCACGATTGCTGATGCAAAAGCAGCAGGATTGCTGGGTCGATCTGATTGCGGAAATGGAAAAGGACGGCATTGATATTCTGGTGCGCTCGGAACTGAACGAGGCGGATCGCGACTATCTAAAGCAGGTTTTTGTCGACCAGATTTTCCCGATTCTTACACCTTTGGCAATTGATCCGGCGCATCCGTTTCCCTTTATTCCCAATACCGGCCTGACACTGGCATTGCAGTTGAAACGCAAACGGGACAAGCGGGTTCTGCAATCTTTGTTGCCCATTCCTGCGCAGGTACAACGGTTCATTCCGCTTCCCGACGGGGAAAACGGAACCCAGCGGCTGATTATGCTGGAAGAGGTTCTGCTTAAATTTCTGGATCAGTTGTTTCCAGGGTATACCATCGACGGCCATTGTTCCTTCCGTCTGTTGCGCGACAGCGACCTTGAACTGGAAGACGAAGCCGAAGACCTGCTGCGCGAGTTTGAAACCGCGCTGAAACGCCGTCGCCGTGGCGAGGTGATCCGCATGACCATCTCTGCAAATGCACCGCTAGCGTTAAGAGAGGTGATTTTGGGGGCGCTGGGCCTGAAGCCTGAAGAAACCATCGAAGTAAACGGCCTGCTAGGTGTGTCCGATCTGGGGGCGCTGATTCTGGACAGCCGCAAGGATTTGCAGTGGCCGGAATTCAAACCCCGCGTGCCAGAGCGGGTACAGGATTTTGACGGTGATATTTTTGCGGCGATCCGCCAGAAGGATATGCTGCTGCACCACCCCTATGAAACCTTTGACATTGTTGTGGAATTCCTGCGCCAAGCCGCCCGTGATCCTGCGGTTGTGGCAATCAAACAGACGCTCTATCGCACATCGAACGAAAGCTCGATCGTCGAGGCTTTGTGCGAAGCGGCGGAAGAAGGCAAATCGGTTACCGCACTGGTAGAGCTGAAAGCCCGCTTTGACGAAGCCGCCAACATTCGCCAGTCCCGCCGACTGGAACGGGCTGGTGCCCATGTGGTTTACGGCTTTCTAGACCTGAAAACCCACGCGAAACTTAGCACTGTTGTGCGCCGAGAAGGCGAGGAACTGGTCACCTATACCCATTTTGGCACGGGCAACTATCACCCGATCACAGCGCGGTTTTACACCGATCTGTCGTTTTTCACCTGCGACAAACAACTGGGGCATGACGCCACGAAAGTGTTCAATTTCATCTCTGGCTATGTGGAACCCGAAGGGCTGGAGCGGCTTTCCGTGTCGCCCATGTATCTGAAACGCGATCTGCTGGCGATGATCCACAACGAGGCTGAATGCGTCAAGGCAGGCAAACCCGGTATGATCTGGGCCAAGATGAACGCGCTGATTGACGGCGATGTGATTGACGCGCTGTATGATGCGGGGCAGGCGGGGGTTAAAATTGATCTGGTGGTGCGTGGCATCTGTGGTCTACGCCCCGGAATCAAAGGCCTGTCTGAAAATATCCGCGTCAAATCCATTGTGGGCCGCTTTCTGGAACATTCGCGGATTGTGTGTTTTGGCAACGGTTTCGGCCTGCCAGACCGCCGCGCACGGGTGTTCATGTCTTCGGCTGACTGGATGGGGCGCAATCTGGTACGGCGGGTGGAATCGCTGGTGGAAATCACCAATAAAACTGTCCACGCCCAGATTCTCAGCCAGATCATGGCGGCGAATATGGCGGATCAGGTGAACTCTTGGGTGTTGCAGCCCGACGGGCGTTATGTGCGCGAACAGGATGAAGACGGCGAAAAACGGTTCAATTGCCATCGCTTCTTTATGGAAAATCCGTCATTGTCGGGGCGTGGATCGGTGGGGGCGAAAGATGTGCCCAAACTGACCCACAGTGATGAAGGATAAGGCAAAGGGTACTCTGTGAAGATCACAACCAAATTTGCGGCAATGGAACGGGTCGGCGTGATCGACGTGGGCTCGAACTCGGTGCGGATGGTGGTGTTTGACGGTGCTGCCCGCTCGCCAGCGTATTTTTACAACGAAAAGGTCATGTGCGGGCTGGGGCGCGGGATTGCTGAATCCGGCCGCCTGAACCCCGAAGGTCGCGTGCGGGCCTTGGATGCGATGATCCGCTTTGCCGCCATCGCCGAAAGCTTTCGCGTCCAGTCCATGACCGCCGTGGCAACCGCTGCCGTGCGTGAGGCTGGTGACGGCCCCGAATTTTGCGCCGAGGTTTTGGAAAAGACCGGCATCACCGTGTCTGTTGCCAGCGGCGTAGACGAAGCCCGGCTGTCCGCGCAGGGGGTATTGTTGGGCTGGCCTGAGGCTAACGGGCTGGTCAGCGACATCGGCGGCGCGTCGATGGAACTTGCGGAACTGTCCCAAGGCACCATCGGTGAACGCCTGACCTCTTCTCTGGCCCCGTTGCGTCTGGCGGGGGTGAAGGGCGATCTGGACGCCTATATTCGCGGAACGCTGATCGAATTACGCAAACTTCTGCCAAGGCAGTATTCGACGCTGTATCTGGTGGGCGGATCTTACCGTGCCATTGCCAAACTGGATATGGCGCGGCGGGATTATCCGTTGCAGGTGCTGCATGAATATAATCTGGGCCGCGCAAAACTGATAGAAACGCTCGACTGGATCGAAGGGGCATCCATGGATGAATTCCGCGCCTTGTCGAGCACCAGCGTGGACCGCCTGACGCTGGTCCCGATGGCCGCCCGCGTGCTGCGCCATCTGGTTGATGTGTTCGATCCCAAAGTCGCCGCGATTTCCAGCTATGGCCTGCGCGAAGGGTTGCTTTACGAACAAATGCCCGAAGAACTGCGGGCCCGCGACCCTTTGATCGAAGCCTGCATGTTCAGCGAGCGGACTTCGGCACGGTTTCCGGGTTTTGGCTTTGAACTGGCAGAGTGGATTTTGCCTTTGCTGCCCGATCCCGATCGCTGGGAGCGGATCACACTGGCTGCGGCTTTGCTGCATGATGTCAGTTGGCGATCCGACCCCAGTTCCCGTGCGGAAGAATGTTTTGACAATGCGTCACGGGGCAATCTGGGCGGGCTTGACCATTCGGGCCGCGTCTTGCTGGCCATGGCGCTGCTGCACCGCTATCGCAAAAGCGGCAAGCTGGATCGCTACAAAGCCCTGCGTCCGCTGTTGAATGACGAACAGCATTTGGGAGCGCAGGTGATCGGGCAGGCCATGCGGCTTGGCGCGTCACTGGCAGGGGGGGATGCCAGCGTGTTACGCCGTGCGAAACTGGTCCAGACCGATACCCTGCTGGAACTGCAATTGCCTGCGGATGTAGTGCGCTTTGGCGGTGAAATCGTGACCACACGGCTGGCGGAACTGGCTGAATCCATGGGTCGGGACAGCCGCGTCACCCATATCTGACAGCGTCACAGATTTTGCGCGTGACGGGCGGCCCATGTGGTGCGCAAGGCTTTGGATTGGCCGGTGAACCTGCCACAGGGTTCGGGCTGCCCTTGCAGTCTGTCCGCCCTGAAGTGTCTGAAATCCTGTCGTAGTTCACACCATGCAGGCAGTACGATTGCTTCGGCGTAATAGATGATCGACAGGGGCAGGATCACCCGTTCCGTGATCACGTTGCCGCTGTCCAGATAGGCAATGCGCAGTTTTTCTTCTTCTCGAATGGCTTGGCGAATGGCGGAAAGGTCAATGTCGGCAGGGCTGTCTGCCCCCCATGAGGAGGAAAACAGTGTTTCGCTCAGTGGCGTGGCTTGGGCGATTTTTGCCGCTGCCCGCGCCGCCGCGCGGCCCAGTGATTTATCGCCTGTCCGCGCAATCATCGACAGACCGACGGTGATTGCCTCGGCTTCTTCCACGTCAAAATTCAGCGGTGGCAGGTCAAAGCCCGCCCGCATGATATAGCCGACCCCCGCCGCACCCTCAATCGGGACGCGCATGGATTGCAGTGTGGTAATATCGCGGTAGATCGTGCGGGGCGTGACCTCTAACGCCTCGGCCAGATGTTGCGCGGTCAGAGGATTTTTCGCCGAGCGCAGCAGTTGGATAATTTCGAACATTCGGCTGGAGCGGGCCATGGCATCCTCGTGTCTTTTTCTTTTGGTAGCACATCACTCCTGACAGATACATGTCAGCAGTCTGTTGCTAGATGACGCAAAAGCAAAAAGGCGTGCAGCATGGAACGACAGTATACATTCGGGGTGGTTTTGGTGGTGGTCTCTGCGCTGATCTGGTCGAGCGCGGGGGTATTTACCCGCGGCGTCGATGCTGATGCGTGGAGCGTGATTTTCTGGCGCGGGATTGCGGCCACAGGGTTTTCGCTGACCTATCTGCTGCTGCGCGGCACCCTGCAGCAGGACTGGCAGCAGATGCGTGGCCCTGCATGGTTGGCGACCTTGTTGATGGCTTCGGGCACGGCAGCGTTTATTCCCGCCTTCAAACTTTCGAGCGTGGCCAATGTGGCGCTGATCTGGGCCAGCGCGCCATTTGTGACGGCAGGTTTGGCCTGGCTTCTGCTGGGGGAGCGCCCGTCGAAACGGGTGGTGATTGCCAGTCTGGCCACAGCGGCGGGGGTTGCCGTTGTGGCGGGGGGCAGTGTGCAAAGTGGCGGAGGTATTGGCGATGTGCTGGCGTTCTGGATGACGCTGATGATGGCCGCCTCGTTTATTATTTACCGGCGCTGGCCCGACACGCCAGCAGCCTTGCCTGCCGCCCTGTCTTCGGCGGTACTCGTGCCTGTTGCCGCCCTGTTTTCAGACCCGACCCTGGTGATTATGTCCGAGCGGTGGATATTGGTGGGGTTTGGCGCAGTCTTTGCCGCCGCATCGGTTTTGATGCTGGAAGGCGCACGCCGTATTCCAGCGGCAGAGGTGGCTTTGATCGGGGCGCTTGAAACGCCGCTGGCCCCTGTTCTGGCGCTGGTGATCCTGTCGGAAACCCCGCCTGCTGCGACCCTTTTGGGCGGCGCGGTTATTCTGGCCGCAGTGCTCTGGGCACAGGCCAGGGGGCTGGGGCGGGGATCCGGGCGGGGCTGATTATTGTTTTTCGGCCTGCATCAAAACCAAGGCTTCGGCTGCGATTGCCGCTTCGCCTTCACGTTTGTCTTTTTCAAACAGGCTTTCCAAACGGCGCCCCCAACTGTTGGGATCCCGTCCCATTGCCATCCCCACAGCGAACAAGCGTGACATATAGCCGGTTTCAAACAGCTCTTTGGGTTTTTCGGTGAATTTTGCGGGCATGATCAGCGCACGCAGGGAAAAACCGTCGCGCCGCGCAAGAGCGGCTATACGCAGCAGATCGCCGGTGCTTTGGCTTTTGATCAAGGTCGCCAGCGTGCGTCCGCCAATATCACGCAAGCCGGTTTTTTGCGGTTGATAGACAGGGTTTATCAGGTTGTTGTGGATCACCCAGACACGGTTGTCCCGATGGCTTAACCCTGCTTGCGCCAGATATTTGCGCACGGGAAGTTCCGGGGCATAGGTAAAGATTTCCTGCGTCAGACCGCCATCTGCATGGAGTTCGGTAAACTCCTCGGTCCCGTTGGCCCCGTCGGTGACGTTGAAACGCACAGGCGTGAACAGGATCGGAATCGAAGCCGAGGCAAGGATCACATCGCGCACCAGTTCGCGGGCCGCAGGGGTGCGATAGCTGGCGATTTCGGTGACATTCCAGATCACGGGGCGTTCGGCGTCCATGTTTGTGGTGCCCACCAACAGCAGGCGGCCACGGTCATATTGCACGGCCAGTTCGTCGATCATCTCATCCGTGAGTTCATTTTCGATGACCTCCTGCATGGGGGCTGTGGAATACAGTGATCCGCCGTGGATCAACCCCGCAAGAAAGCGTTTGCGCACAAGCTGTCTGGTGGATGTGGTTGTGTAAACCCGTTTCAGGTTCGCGTCGTATTTCGACCCCAGAAAGGCGAAAGGCGCGATCAGCGACCCTGTGGAAATGCCCGTGACAATGTCGAATTCCGGCCGCGTGCCGGTTTCGGTCCAGCCGTTCAGCACACCCGCCCCGAATGCACCGTTCTGCCCGCCTCCGGACAGGGCCAGAATATTCAGCCCGTCCCCGTGTTTGTGCACGGCGCGCAGACGTTGGGCAAAGGTCGCGACCTCGTCGTCTAGGCTGCTTGGGGCCTCATCGCCGAAGTAGCGCACGTCGGGAAAGCCGATGGGGTGCATCGCTGCGTGGCTGGCTTGTGGAGCAGCGTATTGGTCGCGGTCAATTCCGGCACAGGCGGTTAAAACCAATGCAAAGCATAAACAGGCATATCGAGTCGTTAACCGCATAAATTCCTCAAGAAAACTGGTTGTTTTCGGGCAAAGTCTATTTGCCACCGGCGGGAGTGGCAATGATTCAATTCTGGATAGCTGTTGTGGGCTGATCTTGTGGGGGCTGGCCCGCTTGCACATGTTGCACCCCAAAGCAGTTTGGCCTAGAGCATAGGCCAAATAGTAGTTGGAGCCGACCCCATGCGTATGTCCCGTTATTTCCTGCCTGTGTTGAAAGAAGACCCTGCCGAGGCCGCAATTGTCAGCCACCGTTTGATGCTGCGTGCGGGTATGATCAAACAATCGAGCGCGGGGATCTATTCCTGGCTGCCGATGGGGTTCAAGGTTCTGCGCAAGATCGAAAACATCGTGCATGAAGAACAGGCGCGCGCGGGCCATATGCCCATGCTGATGCCAACGATCCAATCTGCGGATCTGTGGCGCGAAAGTGGCCGCTATGATGACTACGGCGAAGAAATGCTGCGCATCAAGGACCGTCATGACCGCGATATGTTGTTCACGCCAACGGCTGAAGAACTGATCACAGACATCTTCCGCGCCCATGTGAACAGCTACAAAGACCTGCCGCTGACCATGTATCAGATTCAGTGGAAATTCCGCGACGAACGCCGCCCCCGTTTCGGGGTGATGCGGGGCCGTGAATTTCTGATGAAAGACGGCTATAACTTTGATTTGACCAAAGAAGACGCGCTGCACGCCTATAACCGCCATCTGGTTAGCTACCTGCGTACCTATGAACGGATGGGGCTGCAAGCCATCCCGATGCGTGCGGATTCCGGCCCGATTGGGGGCGATGACACCCATGAATTCCTGGTGCTGGCAGAAACCGGTGAATCCGAGGTGTTCTACGACAGCGCCGTCACTGATCTGACCTTTGGCGACCGCGAGATCGACTTTGATAATGTGGCGGAATGTCAGGCGATCATGGAAGAATTCACCACGAAATACGCCCGCACCGATGAAACCCACGACGAGGCTTTGTTCAACGAAGTCCCCGAAGAACGCCGCAAAACAGCGCGGGGCATCGAAGTGGGGCAGATTTTCTATTTCGGCACCAAATATTCCGACGCGATGAATGCCAAGGTTCAAGGACCGGACGGCAAACCCGTCGCAGTCCATATGGGCAGCCACGGCATCGGCGTGTCCCGACTGCTGGGCGCGATTATCGAAGCCAGCCATGACGACAAAGGCATCATCTGGCCCGAAGGCGTGACGCCGTATCATGTGGGCATCGTGAACCTGAAACAGGGTGACGAAGAAGCCGACGGCGCCTGCGAATCCCTATACAAAGAGTTGACTGCGGCAGGGCTGGAACCACTCTATGATGATCGCAATGAACGGGCAGGCGGCAAATTCGCAACAATGGATTTGATCGGATTGCCCTGGCGTATTACAGTAGGCCCCAGAGGTTTAAAAAATGGTGTTGTCGAACTCACCTCGCGTAAGACGGGGGAAAGCATCGAGATGACACCGGCAGAGGCAGTGGCACGGGTAAAGGAAATTTACGCGGGCGCTTAACACAGGCGGTCCCATGGGGCAGATACTTAACTTGGGCGGCGGGGCAATCCTATTGGTGGCCGCGTCGCAATTCCCTGAATACTCGCAGCAATATGTGCAGCGTCTGGGCGGTGCCGTGGATGAATTGCGCCTTGTGGCGGGTGATTTCGACAAAAGCGCGCAAAAGGTGGGGCTGACCCGCGAACAGGCGCTGGCTTCCATGACAGGCAATGCGTTTCAAAAGGCGCGGCAGGACGATATGATCCGCACGTTCACGCGGCTGGACCGGCTTGAAGGCGACTTGCAGACGCTGCGGGATGCGGGGCCGTTCAACCGTCTGGCCAATGTGACGCGGCTGTCGGATCAGGGGATCGCTGCCCGTGCGTGGCAGGATTTCCGCCCTGCGGTGCCTTTGACCATCGACGGTTTCTTATTCGCGATGGGTGGATTTTTTGCAGGTTTCGGCCTGTTTCGCGGTTTGGGTGCGCTGTTTTCACGGCGCAAACGCCCCTTGTCAAAGGCAAACGCATGAGCACAACAGCCCCCTTCGCCCGTTTTGAGTGGATGATCGCCTGGCGGTATCTGCGGGCCAAACGCCGCGAAGGTGGCGTATCTGTGATGACGTGGATCTCGTTGATCGGGATCACGCTGGCGGTGTTTGCCCTGATCGCAACAATGGCTGTGCGCAGTGGCTTTCGTACCGAATTCACCAATACTATTCTGGGCGCAAACGCCCATGCTACGGTCTATGTTTCGCCCCATTTGAATGACGAAAACCGCACCGTGCGTACCTTCTCGGATTTCGACCCCATCGCCGAAGCCCTGCGCAATGTGGATGGCGTGGTCCGTGTGGCCCCGATCGTGAAGGGGCAGGTGATGGCTTCGGCCAACGGGCGCAACACAGGGGTTGAAGTGTTCGGCGAACGGTTTGCCGATATCAAGACAATCCCTTTGGTGGTGAACCCCGAATCGCAGCTTGGCAATCTTGAGAATTTCAACAAAGGCGTGGCGATCGGCATCGGCATCGCCCGCGAACTGGATTTGGCGCTGGGCGATAAGATCACGCTGATTTCGCCCGACGGCATCAAAACCGCTTTTGGCACCAGCCCACGGGTCAGCGCCTATGAGGTGGTCTATATTTTCGGGGTGGGGCGCTATGATATCGACCGCACCCGCGTCTATATGCCGATGTCCGAAGCCCAGTTGTATTTCAACCGCGAAGGCGTGGTGGATGAATTCGAAGTTCAGGTTGAAGACCCTGACGCGGTGCAGGATATGATCGACCCGTTAACGCTGGCCGCAGGGCCGAACACTTTGGTCTGGACGTGGAAAAACGCCAGCGGCGGATTTCTGCGGGCCTTGGAGATGGAGGATAATATCATGTTTATTATCCTGTCCATTCTGGTGCTGATTGCCTCGATGAATATCGTGTCGGGGCTGATTATGCTGGTTAAGAACAAGGGCCGCGATGTGGGAATTCTGCGCACGATGGGCCTGACGCAAGGATCAATCCTGCGGGTGTTCTTTATCTGCGGCGCGTCAATCGGGGTGGTGGGGACCATCCTTGGCGTGATCCTTGGGTGTTTGTTTTCCATCTACATCGACCCGATTTTCAACTTTGTGAACCTGATTGCAGGGGGCGGTGTGTGGGATCCTTCGGTGCGGATGCTGTCCAGCCTGCCTGCGGAATTGCAAATGGGCGATGTTGTTAGCGCGGTTGTTCTGTCGCTGGGGCTGGCCTTTGGCGCCACCTATTTCCCTGCGCGCCGTGCTGCCCGCATGAACCCTGTTGAGGCGTTGCGTTATGAATAGTGCTTTGAAACTGACTGGCATCACCAAAGGGTATAACCTTGGAAAGCCCACCGAAGTGCGCGTGCTGAATGGCGTGGATTTTGAAATGGCAACGGGCGAGGTCGTCGCGTTGGTTGCCCCGTCAGGGGCGGGGAAATCGACCCTGCTGCATATCGCAGGGCTGTTGGATACGCCTGACACGGGGCAGGTTGATATCGGCGGAACGGTGGTCGGTGGCGGAGATCGTGCGCGCACGCGATTGCGCCGTCAGGACGTGGGGTTCGTCTATCAGTTCCACCATCTGTTGCAGGAATTTACCGGCCTAGAAAACGTAGTGCTGCCGCAACTGGCCAATGGGGTGCCCAAAGGTGCCGCGCAAAGCTATGCGCAGGAATTGCTGGACAAAGTGGGCCTGAAGGACCGCACCAATCATCGCCCCGGAGAATTGTCAGGCGGCGAGCAGCAGCGGGTCGCCTTTTGTCGGGCCTTGGCCAACAAACCACGGATTTTGCTGGCGGATGAACCGACAGGCAACCTTGACCCCGGAACATCTGACACTGTGTTTGCAGCTTTGATGGATCTGGTGCGCGCATCCGGAATGTCTGCGTTAATTGCGACGCATAATCTGGAACTGGCCGCGCGTATGGATCGGATGGTGCGACTGGAGGCGGGCGTTTTTGTACCCGTCTAGACCGTTGCCACGCGCCTGAGTTTGCGAATTGCCACATAATTCGGATCATAGGACAGGCTGAACTCTTTTGGCATGGACAAATTCCTCTCGGCATTGTGAATGGTCCGGGATAGGGGACACCCATGCAAAAAAACACTGTTCGAATTGTAGATGCTGCCAGCCTGCCAGTCTGGAGACGGCCTTATGTCCTGCTAGGCCTGATGGCTTTTGTGATGCCGCTGGCGTTTTCCACATGGCTGGCATTGCTGAATAATTTCGTCATTGAGGTGGCCCATTTCGACGGCAGCAAGATCGGCTGGCTGCATTCCTTGCGCGAAATTCCGGGGTTTCTGGCCATTGGCGTGATCTATGTTTTGTGGTTCGTGCGGGAACAGGTGTTGGCCGTAGTATCGCTGATGGCCCTTGGGATCGCGGTTGCGCTCACCGCTTGGTTTCCCAGTTTTCTGGGCCTGATGGTCACCACGATGATCGGCTCTATCGGGTTTCATTATTATGAAACCGTGAAAATGTCGCTGGAATTACAATGGATCAGCAAAGAGCGTGCGCCCCAGGTGCTGGGCTGGATGGTGGCGATCGGCTCGGCGGCCTCGTTGATTGCATATGGGGCGATCATGCTGGTCTGGAAGGTTCTGGGCTGGGATTACAATTCAATCTACATGGTGGGCGGCGGTGTGGCGGTGGTGCTGACGGCGTTCTGCTGGTTTGCTTACCCGACGTTTGAAGCGCCCCACAAACAGCACACCCAGATGATCTTTCGCAAACGCTATTGGTTGTATTACAGCCTGCAAGCGGCGGCAGGCGCGCGGCGGCAGATTTTCATGGTCTTCGCCGCCTTTATGATGGTGGAACGCTTCGGGTTCGAAGTGCACGAAGTCACCGCCCTGTTTCTGATCAACTATGTGGCCAATATGGTCTTTGCCCCTTTGATGGGCGGCTTTGTGGCCCGCGTGGGGGAACGCAACGCGCTGGTGTTTGAATATGTCGGACTGATCGCCGTGTTCTGCGCCTATGGCGGGATTTACATGTTCGGCTGGGGCGTGATCGTCGCGGCGAGCCTGTATGTTATCGACCATATGTTCTTTGCGCTGGCTTTTGCACAAAAGACCTATTTCCAGAAGATCGCCCATCCGTCTGATATTGCACCCACAGCGGCGGTGGCCTTTACGATCAACCATATCGGCGCGGTGCTGCTGCCTGCGGTGCTAGGCTATCTGTGGCTGCTGTCCCCTGCGGCGGTGTTCATCTTTGCAGCCTCGGTTGCGGTGCTGTCTTTAGTCCTGTCCCTGATGATCCCGCGCCACCCCCGAATGGGCTATGAAACGGTTTTCGCCAGCACCGTGCTGCCGGCCGAGGCGGCGGAATAATGGATCCTATCGCGACAGAAACACCCGAGCTGGAAAAAGCGGTGACGGATAAAAAGGCGCGGTTCCTGACAGGGTCCATCATGCGCCACGTTGTGGTGATGACACTGACCGGATCGCTGGGTCTGGTGTTTATGTTTCTGGTGGATGTGGCAACATTATTCTGGGTCAGCACGCTTGGGGATCAGGGGCTGGTGGCGGCACTGGGGTTCGCTTGGACGATCCAGTTCTTTACCATTTCCACCGGCATCGGTCTGATGATTGCCAGTATGGCGCTGGTGTCCAAATCCATCGGACAGGGCAATACCGAACTGGCCCGCCAACAAACTACAAGTGCCGCGATTTTCACCTTTGCCTTCCAGGTGGTTATGGCCACTTTGGTGATCGTCTACCGTTTTGAAATTCTGGATTTTGCAGGGGCCGAGGGGCAGACCCAAATAGATGCAGCACGTTTCCTGACCATCAGTGTGCCAAGCCTGCCGTTCATGGCTTTGGGCATGGTCGGGTCCGCGGTGTTGCGATCCATCGGGGATGCGTTCCGGTCCATGTCTGTCACCATGTCCGCAGGGTTGCTGGCGATGGTGGTGGATCCGATACTGATCCTCTATTTCGGATTGGGATTTGAAGGGGCGGCTTGGGGCGTGGTGATTTCCCGTGGCTTTTCGGCGGTTCTGTCCATTTGGTATGTGGTTCGGATCTACGACATGGTCGGTCCGGTCAATCGCACCGTGATGCGCCAGTTGTTGCGCCCGTTTCTGGTGATCGCCGTGCCTGCGGTTCTGACGCAACTGTCCACGCCTTTTGGCAATTACATCCTGACCAAAGTCATCAGCGCTTACGGCGATGCGGCGGTTGCGGGGTGGGCGGTTGTCAGCCGCGTGGCGGTTCTGGCCTTTGGCGGCATTTTTTCCCTGTCAGGGGCGATTGGCGGCATTATCGGGCAGAATTTCGGCGCGGGGCAATTGGACCGTGTCAAACAAACCTACCGCGATGCCTTGGTGTTTTGTGCGCTTTATACTGTGGTGTCATGGGGCATACTGGCTCTTGTGCGCCGCCCCGTCGCCAGTCTTTTCGGGCTCGAGGGCGTGGCCGCCGAAGTTTTGATGGCCTTTATGCTGATCGGCGCGGGGGGCTATATGTTTTCGGGGGCATTGTTTGTGTCAAATGCGGCGTTCAACAATTTGGGTCGGCCGATTTATTCGACCTTTTGCAACTGGCTGCGGGACGGTGTTCTGATCTTTCCGTGCTGTGTTTTGATGGGCCAGTGGCTGGCGGCACCGGGCGTGGTCTACGGCCAGGCTCTGGCGGCGGTTCTGGCGGGAACGGGCGCGATGCTATGGGGCGCACGATTTGTGCGTAGGCTCGGGCAAAGCACAACAGCATAGCTTGTTCCGCGCGGCGATGCAGGCTATCTAGGGCGCGATCAAACTTGCAGGAGAACAGCTATGCTGAAGGGTTTAGGCGGACTTGGCGATATGGCCAAGATCATGAAACAAGCGCAGGAAATGCAGGGCAAAATGGCCGATGCACAGGCCAAGCTGGACCAGATCACTGTTGAAGGTGAAGCGGGTGCCGGCATGGTCAAAGTGACCGTTACCGCAAAGGGCGATGTGAAAAGCATCAATATTGACCCAAGCCTGTTTGTGCCTGACGACAAAGAAGTGGTCGAGGATCTGATCGTTGCCGCCATCAAAGACGGGCAGACCCGCGCGGCTGAAACCGCGAAAGAGGAAATGGGCAAGATCACCGAAGGGTTGAACCTGCCCGAAGGGATGAAACTGCCGTTTTAAGCGGGTGTTTTCCTCATCCACTGCTGTTTCTCCGCTGGGTGGCGGGGAAACGCTCCGCGGGGGATATTTGACGAAAATGGAGTTGAGGTTGAACAGTAAAAATCAGGACATCGACGGGCTGATTGCTTTGATGGCAAAGCTGCCGGGGCTGGGGCCGCGGTCAGCGCGCCGTGCGGTGTTGCATCTGATCAAGAAGCGCGCCTTGCTGTTGACCCCGCTTGCGGATGCTATGTTTGCGGTGGCGGCCACCGCGCGGGAATGTCTGGTCTGTGGCAATATCGGCACGCGGGATCGCTGTGACATCTGCGAGGATACACGGCGCGCCAACGGGCAGATTTGTGTGGTCGAGGATGTGGCGGATCTGTGGGCGATGGATCGCTCGGGGGTGTTCAAAGGCCGCTTTCACGTTCTGGGCGGATCCTTGTCGGCGCTGGACGGTATCGGGCCAGAGCAACTGCGGATTCCGGTCTTGATCCAGCGGGTGTTGGACGAAGAAATCACCGAGGTTATTCTGGCGCTGAATGCCACAGTAGACGGGCAAACCACCGCCCATTACATCGCCGAGCAGTTGGAAGAGGCGGGAGTTGCCGTGACCTCGCTGGCGCAGGGCGTCCCGATTGGCGGGGAGCTGGACTATCTGGATGATGGCACAATTTCCGCAGCCCTGAAGGCGCGAAAAGCGGTGTGATCCGCTTGAGCTGCGCCACCCGAATGGATCGGATGGCGCAAAAACCGCTTACTTGGCAGCGGTGATGATGATTTCGACTTTATAATCCGATGTCGCCAGATGGGCAGACCCGGCTGCGCGGGCAGGCTCGTTGCCTTTGGATACCCAACCGTCCCAGACAGCGTTCATTTCAGCAAAATCTGCCATGTCGTCCATCCAGATGATGGCTTGTAGAATTTTGGTTTTGTCAGAGCCTGCTTCGGCCAGCAGCGTGTCGATCTGGTTCAGGATGTCTTGGGTTTGCACGGTCACCGATGCGCCTGCAGTGCCCACCTGACCTGCCAGATAGATGGTGTCGCCGTGGGTTACGATTTGGCTCATGCGGCCGTTGGAGTGGGAGCGTTGAATATCTGCCATGGGTTTTGTCCTTTTAAATGAGGCGTTTGGGTCGAATTGCGACCCGGCCTATGTTGGCTGGTAGGATGTCAATATCAGGGTCAGGAAGTGGCGACCAGAGCCTGTTGGAAATCGGCAATCAAATCGTCGATGTGTTCGATCCCGATGGAAATCCGCAGCAGGTTTTCGGGGATGCCGCTGTCCGGTCCGGAAATGGTGCGGCGGTGCTCGATCAGACTTTCGACCCCGCCAAGCGAGGTGGCGGGAATGAAAACTTTGGTCGCCTTTGCCATTTCTAGGGCGCGTCCTGCGCTGCCGTTCACCAGTATCGACATCATGCCGCCAAAACCGTTGGCCATCTGGCGCGTGGCGACATCGTGACCCGGATGGGTTGGAAGACCGGGATAAAGCACGGATTGAATATCCGGGTGGGTATCGAAATGTTTGGCAAAGGCCATCGCGTTGCGGCTGCTTTGGGCGTAGCGGATGTGCATGGTGCGAAGGCTGCGGATCAGCAGCCATGCTTCGAATGCGGGAAGGATGGTGCCCTGAAAACTGCGCACGTTGCGGATTTCATCCCAAAGCGGCATGTCTTTTCGGGCAGACAGAACCCCTGCGGTGAAATCGGAATGGCCGCCCATGTATTTGGTTGCGGAATGAAATGAAATATCCGCACCAAGGTCGAGCGGTTTTGTGGTGCAGGGCGGGGCGGCGGTGCTGTCCACCATCAGGATCGCCCCTGCAGCATGGGCCAGTTCGGCGGCGGCGGCAATATCGGTGATCGACCAGTCGCCATTGGCGGGAGTTTCGATCCAGACCAGTTTGGTCTGGCCGGGTTTCAGCACGGCTTTCAATGCCTCCAGATCACCTGCGGGGAAATGATCCACGCTGATCACACCGCGATCTGCCTGACGGTCCAGCCATTGCAGCCCCACATGATACATCATGGATTGGGCGATCACATGGGCTTGGGGCGGCAGGGCTTCGACCACCGCAACCGAGGCCGACATGCCTGAATTCAGCAGCAGGCTTTCATCAGCCCCTTCAAGGGTGGCGATGATCTCTTCGGCATGGGCTGTGGTCGGGCTTCCGTATCGGGCGTATATAAATCCTTCGCGCAGGTCATAGTTTTCATCCCGCGCAAATGTGGACGTGGCCACCATCGGGGGAACCACACTGCCCGAAGCGGGATCAATGTGGCGCAGGGCCTGGGCTGCCTGTGTTTCAGGGGCCAGCGCGTTGGACTTGCGGGTCATTCAGGTGCCTCGGTAGGGTTCGACATATTGCAGGGCCATGTCCCAAGGGAAGAAAATCCACGTATCCTGTGACACTTCGGTGATGAATGTGTCCACCTGCGGGCGGCCTTTGGGCTTGGCGTAAACGGTGGCGAAATGGGCGTTCGGGTATAAGGCGCGCACCACTTCCAGGGTTTTGCCGCTGTCCACCAGATCGTCGATGATCAAAATACCAGTGCCGTCGCCCATCAGGACGTCATCGGGCTTTTTCAGCACGGATGCGGCGGATTGGGATTGATGATCGTAGGATTTGATCGAAATCGTATCCACTGTGCGGATGTCCAGCTCCCGCGCTGCGATCATGGCTGGTGCCATGCCGCCCCGTGTGATGGCTACCACCGCACGCCATGCGCCGTCATCAGGACCGTGGCCATCCAGCCGCCACGCCAAAGCACGGCTGTCACGGTGGATTTGATCCCAAGAGATATGGAAGCCTTTTTCGTGGGGGAGGCGGTTTTCTGACATGGGTATGAGTCTCGTTTTTGCGTTAGTGTGTTAGATTGATACTATGGCAGGCTGTGAAATGGAAAGGCCGAGTTTTCGGGGCTTGTTTTGATGGGGAATTCCAGATACGTTAGCGATAACGTAATCTACGCAAGACATATTTTCCCAGCAGGAGAACGCCATGACCGTTGTTCAGACATTGACCGAAGTCACTTCACGTATCGCAGCGCGTTCTGCACGCAGCCGTGCGGCCTATCTGAAGCAGATGGAAAAGGCCCGATCCGAGGGACCCAAACGGGCGCATCTGTCCTGTGGCAATCAGGCCCATGCCTATGCGGCCATGGGGCAGGACCAATCAGCACTGGCGGTGAAGCCGGGTCCGAATATCGGGATCGTCACCGCCTATAATGATATGCTGTCCGCCCACCAGCCGTTTCAGGCCTATCCCGATCTGATCAAACAGACCGCCCGCGCGCAGGGCGGCACGGCGCAGGTTGCCGCGGGGGTGCCTGCTATGTGTGACGGCATCACGCAGGGCCAGACAGGGATGGAGCTGTCGCTGTTTTCGCGCGATGCCATTGCCATGTCGGCGGCCATCGGGCTGTCGCACAATGTGTTTGACAGTTCGGTTTACCTTGGCGTCTGCGACAAGATCGTGCCGGGCCTTGTGATTGCCGCTGCCCGATTTGGCCATGTGCCTGCGGTGTTTTTGCCCGCAGGTCCGATGCCAAGCGGCCTGTCCAACGATGAAAAAACCAAGGTCCGTAAAGACTTCGCCGAAGGCAAATGTGACCGCGAGGCCTTGATGGCCGCTGAAATGGCCAGCTATCACGGGGCAGGCACCTGTACGTTTTACGGCACGGCCAATACAAACCAGATGTTGATGGAATTCATGGGGCTGCATTTGCCCGGCTCCAGCTTTGTCGCACCCAACACCCCGCTGCGAGAGGCCTTGACCGTTGAGGGCACAAAAATCGCCTTGGGGATCAGCGACTTGGGTAATGCCTATACCCCTGTGTCCTATGTTCTGGATGAAAAAGCCTATGTGAACGGGATCGTCGGGCTGATGGCCACGGGCGGGTCGACCAATCTGCTGATCCACCTGATCGCCATGGCGCGGGCTTCGGGGATTGTGCTGGACTGGTCGGATTTTGCCGATCTGTCCCAAGTGGTGCCGCTGCTGACGCGGATTTATCCCAACGGGCTGGCGGATGTGAACCATTTCCATGCGGCGGGCGGTCTGGGGCTGGTGATTTCCGAATTGCTGGGTGCCGGGTTGTTGCATGACGACACGCTGACCGTGATGGGGCAGGGGCTGGAACGCTATACCAAAGAACCCAAGCTGCTGGACGGTGAATTGCGCTGGTCGGAGGGGGCGAGTGCCTCGCTCAACGACAAGATCATCGCCACATCAAAGGCGCCGTTTCAAGCCACGGGCGGGCTGTCTAACCTGTCCGGCAATCTGGGGCGCGGGGTAATGAAAACCTCTGCTGTTGCGCCGGAACGCCGTGTGCTGACCGCCCCTGTGCGGGTGTTTCACACGCAAGAGGCGGTGCTTGCCGCGTTTCGCGCGGGTGAATTCATCAGCGATGTGATTGTGGTGGTGCGCTATCAGGGACCAAAGGCCAACGGGATGCCGGAACTGCACGGTCTGACGCCCTGTCTGTCGGTGTTGCAGGATCGCGGCATCAAGGTGGCGCTGGTCAGTGACGGGCGGATGTCAGGGGCATCAGGCAAGGTGCCAGCGGCGATCCACGTCAGCCCCGAGGCGCTGGACGGCGGCCCGCTCGCCTATCTGCAAGACGGTGACATTGTGTGTGTTGACGCCGAGGCAGGGACGCTGGATGTTGCGGACACAACCGTGTTTGACCGCGCGATGACCCATCCGGACATGGAAGATAACGCTGTCGGGCTGGGACGAGAGCTGTTCGCAGCGTTTCGGGATAACGTAGGGGCGGCCCGTGACGGCGCCACGATTTTCAGTTTTGAGGAGGCATAAGCCGTGAAAATAGACGCAAAAACTGCCAGTGCGCAGACGTTAACCATTTGTAAAACTGCGCCGGTCATTCCGGTTCTGCTAGTGGAGCGCGCGGATACAGCAGCGGCGCTCGGGCAGGCGCTGGTGGACGGCGGTTTGCCTGTTCTGGAAGTAACGCTGCGCACCAAAGCGGCCCTTGATGTGATCGCTGCCATGGCCGAGGTCGCAGGCGGTATCGTCGGGGCGGGAACTTTGCTGACCCCGCAGGATGTGAAAAACGCCAAAGCCGCTGGGGCGCAGTTCGGGGTTTCTCCCGGTGCGACGGATATTTTGATCGACGCTTGCGAGGCCGAGGGCCTGCCGCTGCTGGCAGGGGCTGCCACCGCGACCGAGGCCATGCGCCTGTTGGAACGGGGCTATACCACGCAGAAATTCTTTCCTGCCGAAGCCGCAGGCGGGGCCAAGGCGCTGGGATCACTGGCGTCCCCGCTGCCGCAGATCACCTTTTGTCCCACGGGCGGCGTGTCGCTGACCAATGCGCGCAGCTATCTGGCTTTGCCCAATGTTGTTTGTGTCGGCGGCAGTTGGGTGGCCCCCAAAGACGCAGTGGCTGCGGGAGACTGGGCGCAGATCACCACGCTGGCCCGCGCGGCCTGCGATACTTTGGCCACGCCTGTCTGACGCAGGGTTCACTGCAATAAAATTTTACATTTGGCAGGGGGCTGTCCATCCTGCGCGTATGAAATCGAACGGGAGGAACCATCATGTCATCAATAGCAGGAAAACGGGTCTGGATTACCGGCGGGGGAACAGGGGTCGGCGCGGGATCAGCCCTGTTGCTGGCTGAACGCGGGGCCGAAGTTATCTTATCCGGACGCCGCGCAGACAAGCTGGACGCGGTTGTTGCACAGATCACCGCAAAGGGTGGCAAGGCCAGTGCTGTTGCGGTGGATATGGCTGATGCCGCTGCCGTTGAACAGGCTGCGGGCAAAATCGGGCAGGTGGATATTCTGCTGGCCAGTGCGGGATTGAACGTGCCGAACCGCTCGCTGGACAAGCTGGGGACTGCGGATTGGGATACTGTGGTGAATGTGAACCTGAACGGGGTGTATTACCCGATCCACGCGGTTCTGCCGCAGATGCGCACGCGCGGCGATGGGCTGGTGATGATCGTGTCCAGTTGGGCGGGTCGCCATGTGGGGCGTCTGACCGGAGCGGCTTATACGGCGACCAAACATGCGGTAGTCGCACTTAGCGAAACGATCAATTGTGAAGAGGGCGGCAATGGCATCCGCTCTACCGTTATTATGCCGGGGGAAATCGCTACCGATATTCTGAAAGCCCGCCCCACACCGCCGTCACAGGCGGATATGGATCGTATGTTGCAGGTGGATGATCTGGCAGAAACCGTGCGCTATGTGGCGGAAATGCCCGCCCATGTCTGCGTGAACGAAATCCTGCTTTCGCCCACATGGAACCGGTTTTATCAGGGATTTGCCGAAGTATAGACCCCGTAAGGCGTTTCGATTGAAAACGGGTTGCAATCGAAACGCAATCGCTTGGGGACGGGCGGGGCGGATTATTTCCGCCCTGTGACCACATCAATATCAGGGGCGTCTTCGGCTTTCATACCGACCACGTGATAGCCTGCGTCCACGTGGTGGTTTTCACCCGTGACGCCAGAGGCCAGATCGGAACACAGATACATGCCCGATTTACCCACATCATCCGTCGTTACATTGCGGCGCAGCGGAGAGTTCAGCTCGTTCCATTTCAGGATGTAGCGGAAATCGCCGATACCCGATGCGGCCAGTGTTTTGATCGGACCCGCAGACAGCGCGTTGACGCGGATATTCTTGGGGCCAAGGTCCATTGCAAGGTATTTGACCGATGCTTCCAGCCCAGCCTTGGCAATGCCCATCACGTTGTAATGGGGCATAACCATTTCTGCACCGTAATAGGTCAGCGTCAACAAGGCGCCACCATTTGGCATCAACTGTTCGGCGCGCTGGGCCACTGCGGTAAAGGAATAGACGGAAACATCCATCGTCATGCGGAAGTTTTCTGCGCTGGTGTCCACATAGCGGCCACGCAATTCGTTTTTATCAGAAAAGCCGATGGCGTGGACCACAAAGTCCAGCGTGCCCCATTTATCCTGAAGCGTGGTGAATAGCGCATCCATGGACGCGCTGTTTGTCACGTCACATTCCAGCACCATGTCAGAGCCGACACTTTCAGCCAAAGGTTTGACCCGCTTGCCCAATGCCTCACCCTGAAACGAAAACGCCAGTTCCGCGCCCTGATCGTGGCAGTGTTTGGCAATGCCCCAAGCAATTGATTTATCGTTTGCGACACCCATGATGAGCCCGCGTTTGCCGTGCATTATTCCAGAATTCATTGCCTTGTCCCTAGCAGGTATTTCGGTCCTTCACGTTTAAGCTATGGCACGCGGGGCCGCAAGTCTGTGGTTTGCGCTCTGGCGGGCACTGTGATTTCCAAGGCAATTAATTTGCGTTGCGCATTTTCCGCATGTTTTTGGATTTTGTTACATTTAGGGACTCAATTCTAGGATTAGGGCGTCAGGACTCTTGCTTTGGTGGAAAAAATATTGTCGTGTGAACCAGCCGACCGGGAACGGCTTAAAAGCAGGCTTTAATATGAAACCGAACGAATTGTCGTCGGACAGAGGTGGTGTATTCGAAGGGGACGATCCCTTTGTTATAGCGCGAAATTGGCTGGCAGAGGCCAATGAAACCGAAGCAAATGACCCCAATGCGGTCGCTTTGGCAACGGTAGACGACGACGGTTTGCCGAATGTCCGAATGGTTCTGTTGAAAGACATAGAAGCCAACGGATTTGTGTTTTTCACCAATTATACCAGTGCCAAAGCTGCTGAGCTGCAGGCCACTGGCAAGGCGGCTTTTGTGATGCATTGGAAATCACTGCGCCGTCAAATCCGCGTGCGTGGTGTGGTGTCGACCGTGACGGATGCTGAATCCGATGCCTATTTCAACAGCCGTAGCGTCTTTAGCCGTGTGGGGGCCTGGGCCAGCGATCAGTCATCGCCTCTGGACAACCGCGCCGTATTGGTGGATAGGGCAGCAAATCTGACCCAATCGTTGGGCGATAACCCGAAACGCCCGCCCCATTGGGGGGGATTTCGGATCACTCCGGTGGAAATAGAATTCTGGTGCGACGGCGCCGACCGTCTGCACGACAGGTTTGTCTGGCGGCGTAAACAAAATGAAGCGCAATGGACAGTTGGCAGGCTGAACCCCTAACGGGGGCAGATTTGGTTCTGTGCACCGGTGTAAAAGATTGAAAGGAAGTGTCTGTTGAGTGGTAAATTCGGGAAAAGTGACCTTAGGGCACTGTAAATTCTTGAGTTTTCACTTTGGCTACTTAAAGTGCTCAACAGAAGGTGGAGTAAACGATGGTGATTAAAACCGGTAACGTAAAATGGTTCGACAGCACAAAAGGCTTCGGCTTCATCACAGACGATGAAGGTGGCCGCGATATTCTGCTACATGCGAATGTTTTGCGTAATTTCGGTCACAGTTCCATCGTTGAAGGCACCCGTGTCGAAGTCGAAGCCGCCGAAAGCACGCGGGGCTTGCAGGCGATCGACATCGTAAAACTTGACCTGCCGGAGTCCGAAAGCGATGTGATCCTGCGCGGCGTGCCGGAACTGGGTATCGACCTGTCCACTTTGACATCTGACGAACCTTTGACCCCATCACGGGTAAAGTGGTTTGACAAAGTCAAAGGCTTTGGCTTTGTTAACCTTTTTGGCAGCACGGACGACGTGTTCGTCCATATGGAGGTGTTACGTGCTTACGGTTTGGCAGAATTGGCCCAAGGTGAAGCGATTTGTGTGCGCACAGCCCAAGGTCCTCGCGGACGCATGGCGATTGAAGTGCGCGCGTGGGATTACGAAGTTACCAAAGACGCTTAAAGCCGCGAGTATTGCTGCTGTTTTTGCCACATCCGCACAGGCTGACTGTGTGGATCATGTGGTTGATTTGCGTTGGGACGGGGGCTCTGCCCGTATCAATGTAGAAATCGCCGATGATTTTGAAGAACGGGCACGCGGATTGATGTTTCGTGAAAGCCTGCCGCGTTATGATGGTATGTTGTTCATCTACGAATGGCCCTTAAGTGTGGCCTTCTGGATGAAGAACACATTGATTCCACTGGATATGGTGTTTCTGGACGAACATGGGGTTGTTCAGTCAATTCACGAAAATGCGGTCCCTGGCAGTCTGGAAAGTATTCCGGGCGGGGACGAGATTCTGGCGGTGCTTGAAGTGAACGGCGGGCTGACACGCAAGCTGGGCCTGCCCGTCGGAGCAGAGATGCGCCACTCTGCTTTTGCCAAGACGGACCCGAGTTGGGCCTGTAATTAGGTTCTAATTCAAAACACTTCATTTTTGGGGTTTTCAATTCGGATAGGGCGGTGTAGATCGCTTTTCACTGGTTCGGGGCGTGGCGCAGTCTGGTAGCGCACCTGTTTTGGGTACAGGGGGTCGTGAGTTCGAATCTCGCCGCCCCGACCAGTAAAAACCTCCAAAGTACACTACACTGACTTCCCCTCGGGGGCCCATATGTTGGGCCCGCGACAGGGTGTAATTGGTGCATCTACCCGTGCCGGCCATTGTTTGCCCGTCGTTTCTGTTGTGACCAGATTTTGGGCAACCACTGGTTGCACGCGACAAGTTTGCCACGGTTCGCAGTCTGCGGGATTTTTTAATCGGCGGGTCCGATTCTGTGAATAACTCACACCGCTGAGGCAGGCGGATTCAATTTTCTGTTTAATCTGCCTTGCTTACCGGAAGCAGTCAATGTGACCGGATTCCGCGGGGATTTCAAAAGTTTCAAATATCTGACGGGTCAACAAAAAAAACGAATAGTTTTTAAAAAAATTTCGTTGACGGTATCGTGAGTGTCGTACAGTTTGTGGAGGCTTCGGTTGCAAACACAACATTTAGTGGTTTGGCCTAGAGGCAGGGATTGTAGGGGTAATCGGTAAATCAGGCGCTTGGATCAGCTCGGGCGGTGTGCCGGTTTCTTTAAATAAAAAAACAAGCTTATGGGGCAGATATGAAGATCGACCGCCGTTTCACCAAAGAAAATCAAGATGCGTATGCAGACATTGAATTCCACACGACAACCTCGGAAATTCGCAACCCTGATGGGACGGTTGTGTTTTCTCTGGACGCTGTAGAAGTCCCTGCAAGCTGGAGCCAAGTGGCGGCGGATGTGATCGCGCAGAAGTATTTTCGCAAAGCTGGTGTATCGGCGAATCTGAAAAAGGTGAAGGAAAAGGGCATCCCCGAATTCCTGTGGCGCTCGGTTCCTGTAGAACAGGATCAGGGTGCAACCGACGGTTATGATGGTGAAATCTCGGCGAAGCAGGTTTTCGACCGTCTGGCAGGGGCTTGGGCCTATTGGGGCTGGAAGGGCGGCATGTTTGATACAGAATCAGACGCGCGGGCCTATTTTGATGAAATGCGGTTCATGTTGGCCAATCAAATGGCAGCCCCCAACAGCCCGCAATGGTTTAACACCGGTCTGCACTGGGCCTATGGCATCGATGGTCCGAGCCAGGGGCACCATTACGTAGATTACAAGACCGGCAAGCTGACCAAGTCGAAGTCAGCCTATGAACATCCGCAACCCCATGCCTGTTTCATCCAGTCCGTTTCTGACGATCTGGTGAATGAAGGCGGGATCATGGATCTTTGGGTCCGTGAAGCGAGACTGTTCAAGTACGGTTCGGGCACGGGTACAAACTTCTCCTCCCTGCGAAGTGCCGCAGAACCACTGGGCGGCGGCGGTAAATCCTCGGGACTTATGTCTTTTCTTAAGATCGGGGACAGAGCCGCCGGCGCCATTAAATCGGGCGGCACAACACGGCGCGCCGCCAAGATGGTGATCTGCGATATGGATCACCCCGACATCAGCGATTTCATCAACTGGAAAGTGCGCGAAGAACAAAAAGTTGCCTCGTTGGTGGCAGGTTCGAAAATGCACGAAGACAAGCTGAACGAGATTTTCGGCGCGATCCGTGCATGGGACGGGACCGACGCGGGGGCCTATGACCCCAAAGCCAACGGAGCGCTGAAAAAGGCGATCAAATCCGCCAAAAATGCCCGTATTCCCGAAACCTACATCAACCGTGTGCTGCAATATGCCAAACAGGGCTTTGAAAGCATCGAATTCCCCACCTATGACACCGATTGGGATTCCGAAGCTTACGGCACTGTTGCGGGCCAGAATTCCAACAATTCGGTCCGCGTGACCAATGCGTTCTTGAAGGCTGCGGAAAACGACCAGCCTTGGGAATTGCTGCGCCGCACCGATGGCAAAGTTGCCGAAACCGTCAGCGCACGCGCGCTTTGGGAAGACATCGGCCACGCTGCATGGGCCTGTGCCGATCCGGGCGTGCAATATCACGACACCATCAACCAGTGGCACACCTGCCCCGAAGACGGAGCAATCCGCGGGTCAAACCCCTGTTCCGAATACATGTTTCTGGATGACACGGCCTGTAACCTTGCGTCGATGAACCTTCTGAAATTCTATGCCGACGGCAAGTTCGATGCGGCGTCGTATATGCACGCCTCGCGGCTTTGGACCATGACGCTGGAAATCTCGGTCTTGATGGCGCAATTCCCGTCTAAAGAAATTGCCGAGCGGTCCTATAAATTCCGTACGCTGGGTCTGGGCTATGCCAATATCGGCGGCTTGCTGATGAATATGGGCTATTCCTATGACTCGGATGAAGGGCGCGCCATGTGCGGAGCGCTGACGGCTGTGATGACCGGCGTGGCGTATGCCACATCTGCCGAAATGGCCAAAGAGCTGGGCCCGTTCCCAGGCTATGCCAAAAACGCCAATCACATGCTGCGGGTCATGCGCAACCATGCGCTGGCCGCACAGGGCGCTTCCAAAGGCTATGACGGTCTGGATGTCACACCTGTGCCGCTGGATCATTTCAACACCCCTGATGCCGAACTGACCGCTTTGTCAAAAACCGTTTGGGAAGAAGCAGTTAGCTTGGGCGAAAAGCACGGTTACCGCAACGCGCAAGTGTCGGTGATTGCACCCACAGGCACCATCGGTCTGGTGATGGATTGTGATACCACAGGGATCGAGCCTGACTTTGCGCTGGTGAAATTCAAGAAACTGGCCGGTGGCGGGTATTTCAAAATCATCAACCAATCGGTGCCAGCGGCATTGGCGAAACTGGGCTATTCCACATCCCAAGCCGAAGAAATCGTTTCTTATGCGGTGGGTCACGGGTCCATGGGCAATGCGCCGGACATCAACCACACCTCGCTGACGGGGCACGGGTTTGGCCCGGCCGAGTTGAAAAAGATCGAGTCCACCCTGCCAACCGCCTTTGATATCCGCTTTGTGTTCAACCAATGGACACTTGGCACTGAATTCTGCTCTGGCACCTTGGGTATTCCCGAAGCACAGCTGAACGATCCGTCTTTTGACCTGCTGACCCATCTTGGCTTTAGCAAAAAGCAGATTGAAGCCGCCAACAACCACGTTTGCGGAACCATGACGCTGGAAGGTGCGCCTTTCCTGAAAGACGAACATCTGCCTGTATTTGATTGCGCCAATCCCTGCGGTAAAATCGGCAAACGCTATTTGTCGGTGAACAGCCACATCACCATGATGGCCGCAGCGCAGTCGTTTATTTCCGGCGCGATTTCCAAGACCATCAACATGCCAAACGACGCCACAATCGAGGATTGCCAGAAAGCCTATGAGTTGAGCTGGTCTTTGGGGGTCAAAGCCAATGCTTTGTACCGTGACGGGTCAAAACTGTCACAGCCTCTGTCGGCTGCCTTGATCGACGATGATGAGGATCTGGAAGAAACACTGGCCAGCGCACCTTCGGGGGAACGGGCACAGGTTCTGGCAGAGAAGATCGTGGAAAAAGTGATCATCAAAGAGGTTGCACAGGCCCGCGCGAAACTGCCCGAGCGGCGCAAGGGCTATACCCAAAAGGCAACTGTGGGTGGGCATAAGGTCTATTTGCGTACTGGCGAATACGAAGACGGCAACTTGGGCGAAATTTTCATCGACATGCACAAAGAGGGCGCAGGCTTTCGCGCGATGATGAACAACTTTGCCATCGCCGTGTCTGTCGGTCTGCAATACGGTGTGCCGCTGGATGAATTCGTCGATGCCTTTACTTTCACCCGCTTTGAACCTGCGGGCATGGTGCAGGGCAATGACAGCATCAAGAACGCCACCTCGATCCTGGATTACATCTTCCGTGAACTGGCAGTGTCCTATCTGGATCGCTCTGATCTGGCCCATGTCAAACCTGTTGGTACATCTTTTGATGAACTGGGGCGCGGCACCGAAGAGGGGGCCAGCAACGTGCGCCCTGCGTCTGACGATGCGGTTGCCATGTTGAAACAAGTGGTGTCCCCGGGGTTCCACCGCCACCGGATGCCACAGGAATTGATGGTGTTTCAGGGCGGGCATACTGGCCTGTTCGGGTCGGTCCGCGCAGATGTGACACTGGGGGGCGGTTTTTCCGAAACACAAGCCGCCGCACCCGTTGCCCCTAGCATTGCGCCATTGCAAATGGACGATCGTGCCAAGGCCAAGATGCAAGGTTATGAAGGCGACGCCTGCGGGGATTGCGGCAACTATACGTTGGTGCGCAATGGGACCTGCATGAAGTGCAACACCTGCGGCGGCACCAGCGGTTGCAGCTAGGTCAAAAGAACAAAGGGACGGTGCGCCGACCCTTTCCAGCTTCAGGCGCAGGCAACCAACCGAGCAGCTAATCAACAGCCTGAAAGCAGACCTGGGGGGAGCAATTGCTCCCCCTCTTTTTTTCAATTGGGGGTATATGATTCGGTGTGATGTTCCTGAAAGAAAGACAATGCCTTAGCGGAGTTGGGACTGTCTAAATCTGGGAAACAGTAGAACCCGCAATATTCCCCCTGTGGTTGTAAAAGGGCAGGAATGTGGCGATTTCTTGTTCCTTTCTTCCAAATCTTGATAAACTGTCAAAGATTACAGCTGCTTGTAATTATGGGTGAAATGAGTTTGTGCATCGCTGCTTAAGCGATTGGGAAATGGAATAGGTATGATTGAGATCGTTTTATTATCGCTTGTGGGCCTGGGCGGAATCATTTGGGGCATTGATGAACTGAACGATGACGACAACAACAACAATTCGGATGCGACAAAGGACGAAGACCCAACGCTCTATGTGGGCGACGATAGTGCCAATGTATTTGAGGGCACCTCCGGTGACGATTTTGCAATCCTGAATGGTGGCGACGACACCGCAGATATGCTGAGCGGCAACGATGAGGTCCGCGCGGGCACTGGCAATGATCTGGTGACGGGCGGCGGCGGCGATGATTCCATCGACGGCGGTTGGGGCCAGGACATCCTGTATGGCAACGACGGTAATGATACGCTGAACATGGGCGAATTCCGTGACATCGGCTACGGCGGTGCAGGCGATGACGTTATCAACGGCGACGAGGGTAACGACCTTGCCTTTGGCGGCACAGGGGCTGACGATATTTCCGGCGGTGCAGACAATGACACATTGTTTGGCGGTGATCAGGGCGATCTGATCTTTGGCAATGGCGGTGATGATGAAATCTCGGGGGACGACGGCTGGGATGAACTGAGCGGCGGCTTTGGCGATGACGTGATCAACGGCAATGCGGGAAATGACACGCTGTTTGGCAATGAAGGCGACGATGAAATGCGCGGCGGTATCGGTGACGATGACTTGCTTGGCGGTGGCGGCGACGACTTTATGCTGGGCGCTGACGGTAACGACGTGCTTTACGGCGAAGACGGCTCTGACGTGGTTTACGGTGGCGCTGGTGACGATGTGATGACGGGTGCAACCTTTGATCAGGAAGCCGCTGAATCCGGCGTCCGCGGGTTTGATCTGATCCTGAATGACGGTGCGGCGGATTCCCTGTTCGGCGGCGACGGCGACGACACCATGATCCTGCAAGACGGTGATGAAGCAACCGGCGGTGCCGGCAGTGACCGCTTTGGCATTGATGTTCGCGAAGACATTGAAACCGCTGCTGTCATCAAGGACTTCGTCGCAGGCGAGGATTCAATCTTTGTGGATTACGACGGCGACGCAGGTCTCCCCGAGGTCGAAGTGACCGATCTTGCAGACGGCTCTGGTGCCACTGTTCTGGTCGACGGGGTCGCGGTTGCGGTTGTGTCTGGCGGTGCAGGCCTGACGGCTGCCGACGTGACGTTGGTCGCGGTTTAAGCTGCAAGCAATACCATGCTCACGGCGCGTTCTTGTGAATGCGCCGTGACAAAGCCATCAGGGTAACAAAGCCGAATGCGGCCATCCCTGCACAGGACAGGGGCAAGCCGATCACATCGGCCAGCGCACCCAGTAAAAACGCGCCGAGTGCCGTGGATCCCAGCCCGACAACCACCCAGATAGACATCACCCGCCCGCGCATATCGTCGGGCAAATCCGTCTGGATCAGCGATTGCATCGTGACCCCGAAATAGGTGCCGCTGGCCCCCAAAGTGGCCGCACACAGCAGGGCAAGCGGCCAGGAAGCGGTGTTCCCGATCAGGGCAATGGCAATCAGTCCCGCCGTGGCCACAGCCAGATTGAACGGCGACAGGGCATCTGAATTCACCGGACGGGTGCCCCGGTCCATGGTCTTGTAAATGGCCGAGCATAACGCCCCGCCGCCCACAGCCGAGCCCAGTTGCCCCAGCCCCACAGCGCCGCGCCCGAAGGAGCCGTCCGCGACAATCGGCAAGACCTCAAGCACACCGCGCAGGGCGATGGAAAATACCGTGGTGGACAGCAGGATCACCACAATCACACGCCGCTGGCGGATATAGCGCAACCCCGCTGCCATCGCAGTTGTAAACCGCTCGGTCCCGTGTTTTTCCAAGGCACGCGGGTGCAGGCGGAACAGAATGGCAAGGTTGGGCAGGAACATAATCAGGGTGATAACCAGCGCCACAGTGATCCCGACAGCGTCAATCAGAATACCGCCCACAGCAGGGCTGATCAGCCGCGCCAGATTGAAATTCAGGGCTGACAGCGCCACAACCGAAGACACATGTTTTTGCTGTACCAGCCGTGGCCCCAGCGACAGGCGCACAGGGTGGTGCGCTGCGGTAACCGTGCCGATCGCCAGTGAAATAATGACCAGACTGAGCTTTGATATGAGCCCGCCCGCCTGTAATCCCAGCAGTCCGGCAATGCACAAGATCATCAATAGATTGGTTGCATAAGCCGCTTTGCGCACATCCGCGCGGTCAACCATCACCCCGAAAAAAGGGCCGGTGAACAGCGTTGGCAGCAAAGAGCAAGCCGCGACAATCCCGACAAAATGGGCGTTGTGGGTGTAATCCCATGCCAGCCACCCGAGGACAATTCGGGCGATCCACATGGCATTCACATTTGCCACGGCACCAATAAAATACAGACGGAATTCGGGGGAGCGCAGAGCTATAAGATTCATAGGCTTTGGTTTAGGCCAAGGCGAAACGAAGGTGAAGCGGATTTACATCAAACGGGCTTGAAGGGCACGAATTTGCGGAATAAAAGACCTTCACGCCGCTGTAGCTCATCAGGTAGAGCACATCATTCGTAATGATGGGGTAGTAGGTTCGAGTCCTATCAGCGGCACCATCCCCGCACATCTATGGCGCCTCTTTCAAACAGGTTTTCTGTGTTTAAGCGCGACTTTTGATGCGGAAAACAGGGCGGGACGCGTGACGGGCAAAGCCGCGCCAGCAGACAGGGGCTTACACCCTGCGCGCGCTGATCCGGTGAAACACCAACACCCCGATTGCCAGAACGATAGCTCCGCCGTGATACAATGGATGTAGGGCTAATACTCCGACAGCCAGCGCAAGGCGGATTGCAATTTCAGGGGCGCCGATCCGTTTGTGATCAAAGCCAGCCAGCGCACTGGCCAGCAGGTACAAGGCCAACCCGATGCGCGCCAGCAGCCAGACCAACCCCCACAGATGGAACTGGCCGTCATAGCCCGCGATGAACCGCGCCGCCCCGACGCTGGTGTCGGGGTTCAGCACGGCAGGCTCGATCAACAGAAGTTCGGGGTAAAAGGCAAAGATAAACGGGATCACAAAAATCACGATGCCGCTTTTGATCGCCGACAGGCTGGTGGCCATCGGGCCCGCGCCCGTGATTGACGATGCCGCAAAAGCTGCAAGGGCAACAGGTGGCGTGATGGCCGATGCCACGGCAAAGTAAAAGATGAACATATGGGCGGTGAACACGGACAGCCCCAGCCCCGCCAGCAAGGGCCCCATCAACAAAGCCACGTTGAAATAAGCCGGGGCAGCAGGCATGCCCATGCCCAACAGGATCGCCAGAAACATGGTCACGAAAAGCGCTGCAAAGCGGAACAGTCCTGCGCTGTGGCCTGTGTCAAAACCCTGCAACACATGCAGGATGTCCTGGGCTGCGAACTTGGACAGGCCCGTCAGGTTCAGGCAGATATCAATGATCGAAATTGCCATAAACATCAGGTAAAGCGACGCGATCAACCCGCCCGAAGCAGCCAGCGCATCTGGAATCTTGCGCGGTGCGCGGCGCACATCACGGTCCAGAAACAGCAGCACAACAAGCAGCTTCACCGCCCACCATCCCGCACTGCCGGGATCGCCTGCGCTGTTTTTTACCAGTTGCAACAGCCACGGCAGATCAACCGCGCGGCAGGTATCGCCTGTAAATATACGCTCGACTCCAATCAGCCCGGCCAAAGGACCACAGCCGATCGCGTCTTTTGAGGTCAGCAACAGAAACAGGATCAGTAGGATCGGCGCAAAGATTTGCACCAGATGGCCTTTGTCCCGCGCGGTCAGGCGCATATCGTCCGTCAGGGTGCCGACGGGTTCAATGGCTTGTTTACGCGACTGAAACACCACTGACAGGAACAGGCAAAAGAAATAGGCCACAGCGGGGATCGTCGCCGCAAGGATCACCTGACGGTAGGGCACCGTGGTCAGGGCCGCCAGAACAAAGGCGGCAACCCCCATCACAGGTGGCATTATCGCGCCGCCTGACGATGCGGCGGCCTCTACCCCGCCTGCAAAGACCCGATTAAAGCCGCGCTTCAGCATCATCGGAATGGTCAGCACGCCCGTGGATAACACATTGATCACAGGCCCGCCCGTGATCGTCCCAAACAAGGCCGAAGACATAACCGCAGCATGGGCTGGTCCGCCGCGCAAGTGCCGTGTCCATAAAAACGCCAGCTTGATCAGCGATGCCCCACCCGCCGAGGCCGCGAACAGCCCGCCAAGCACAATATAGGGAAACACCGTGTTCATCAGAATGTGGATAAACCGCCCCAGCAGCCCAGAGCCGTTGTTCACCAAAGCATCATGCAATTTGGGCCGCCCGTCCGATAACAGCCGTGGTTCGCCCCCCAGTTTAGTCATCAGATATTTGTTAACATCGTCCGGCCCGTGGAAATACCAGACCAGCACCGTGCCAAGGGTGTAAACGGCGATCAGCACCGACACGAGAACCAGCGGAAGGCCCCAGACTCTGGTTGTATATCCCAGAAACAGCATCACAGACAGGCCGACAATGGGCACCAGAAAGCCTTGGGTGGTGTGCAGGCATTGCGGGTTTTCCACCGTCTCGGGCAGAGGCAGGCCGTACAGTTCGGCGAATTCCCGTTCCCGCGCCAGACTGCGGGCGATCAGCTCGGCGCGCTCTCCGGTCAGTTGGTCGATCAGGCAGACGCTTTCGATTTCAATCAGATAGGTGGCGGCGATTGCAAGGGCAGCCAGCACAAAGGCGATATCCAGACACAGCCCAAGACGGCGCTGCGGGGCGGGGCGGGCTGCAAAATCCTGCCAGAGCGAGTGTTTCAGCGCGACGATCAGCATCATCCAAAAGAACACCAGCGGGTAAAATGTGGCGTAATGGAACTTTCCAAAGGTTATCCAGTCAAACCCCGTTGCTGCGCGTAATGCCCCGTTCAGGCCCGGAAAATTGGGGGCGGCATTGACCAGACCCAGCAGTACAAACACCAGCCCCAACCCATAGGCCGGACCGCGTAACGGTCTCGACATGGCGGGGGAGGTCTGGGCTGTGTTGCGCATGGGCTGGGTCCAATGGGCCGTGATCGGGGGCGCCGCCTGACGGAATAAACGGGGTTAAGGTTTGGCGCAGTCGTCTATTTCAAAGCCTGCCTCTTGCCATGCGGCAATGGCGCCCGGGTGGTATTTCAACGGATTGGAGCCGCACATGCCAGAACGGGCAGGGTCCAGGTCACCATACCCCACATTGGCCGCAAACGGTGTTCTGGCCTTCAGCGTGTCGAGCGTTTCGATATGGGCGGTCACCAGCGCCTTGGCCAGATCGTAATCCATATCCTTATGCACAATATCGCCGCCTTTTATCGCAAGCCCGCGGAATTTTTCGTCTTGTGATACCACGTTCAGACCGTCTGGTGCGTTTACATCGCGAAGGTCCATAATCCACGGCGCACTGCCCGGAAGCTTGGCGAGCTTGGCGAAGTCCGCGCTGTCGTAGACCGGTTCGGGCAGCGACCAGAGCGTCATATCCCCCGCCGCCAAAGCACCCGTCACCCGCGTGTCGGGGAATTGCAGCGGCAGGACGGCGGCTTCAACGGTGCCGTCGGTGATGGTTTTCAGCGCCTGCCCCCAGTTGACCTGAACCCCTGTGTATCCCGCGCCTTCGTTCAGGCCGGTTGTAATGCGGATAAGGGCGCGTGCATTGGTCAGCGCCCCGCCCCGTGGAGGCCCGTTCAAAAGCGTGCGCCCCTTAAGATCGCCCCAACCCCGAACCCCTGCGCTGTCATAGGCATAAAGCCCGATCACCCCCAAAGTATAGGGGTAGAGCAGCCGCAAATTCGCCGCCAGCTCTGCGCCTTTTTCCGCGCCAAGGGTGCTGTAAGGTCCGCGTCCCTGTGACATCAGGAAGGGCAGAACAAAGGTGGTGCTGGCAATGTCGGTTTTGCCTTCGGCCAGATTTTGGGTGGTATTGGTCAGGGTTTGCCCCGCGCTTAGCTGGATGCTGGCGACGCCTGCGCTGGCTTCGCTCAGGTGTGACAGGCTAAGATAGGCTGTGCCGCCGGGGTTGGCGGTTTCCCCGCTAAGGTTCTGCTGCGCAAATCCCGCGCTGGCTGAAACGGAAATCGCGGTGGAAAAAGCAAGAAACGTAAGGCGGTTCAACATAATAGTCCCCGAAAAATAGCCGCTGTCAGCGCTCGGGCTGCTCAACGTATTGTGGAACACTGTCCTTCGTCTTGTGCCGTTCTGCAAGGGCCAGTTTGGGCAGGTGGGCGATCAGCCTCTGGGCTTTACCCGCCGCGTGGGTTCGGCCTGTGTGGGGTCTTCGGGCCAGGGATGTCTGGGATAGCGCCCGCGCATATCCTTGCGCACATCGCTGTACGAACTGGCCCAAAACCCCGGCAGATCGGCGGTGGTTTGCACGGGACGACGGGCGGGGGACAGCAGTTCTATCAACAGGGGCAGGCGTTTTGGTCCAGCGGTGGGGTGGGTGGTCATGCCGAACAATTCCTGCAGGCGCACAGCGATTTTAGGTTGGTGGGCGCTGTAATCAATCGGCAGTTTGGTCCCTGTCGGCGCGGTAATACTGGCAGGGGCCAGTTGGTCGAGCGTTTGTAAAGCCTCCCAATCCAGCAGGTTGCGCAGGATCGCGTGCAGGTCCAGCCCGCGCATCCCGTCAGGGGTGCGGATGCCGCCAAGATGGGGTTCCAGCCAGTGGGTCAAACTGTCCAGCAGCGCTGTATCCGACAGATCGGGCATGTCATGGCCCTGACCGCGCAACCATTCCACGCGGGCGCGGAACAAAGTGGCAGGCTGGCTCCACGGCAGGCAGCCCAGCCCCAGATCGGCGACCCCCGCACACATGGCCGCGTTAGACGCATCGGCGGGGCAATTTTTCCAGACCTGGTCTTCCAGAACCAACGCCCCGAAGCACAGGTGTTTGCGGGACAGCACACGGCGATCCCTTTTGGACCATTCACAAATCTCGCGGGTTTCGAACTGGTCGCCGTAGATATTGGCCAGCTCGGCCTGAGTGACGGGAAGGGCCATGCGCACGCGGGCCTCTCGCGCGTCGCCGTCCAGCGCGCTGGCAATGATCAGCCGTTCTGCGCCCGTCGGGTCGTCTTCGGCAAAGACAGCACCTTTGCCGCCTGACAGCACAAATCGGGGCGCATCACCTTTGCGGCGCAGGCCGATGCGGTCGGGATAGGCCAGCGCAAGGGTTTCCCCCAGCGACAGGGGGGCGGATTTGGGACGCAGGCGTTTTGCCTCGGCCTTGATGGATTTCACCACGGCTGCATTGGCATGATAGGGGCGGCTGTCGGCAAAGCGGCGGGGGTCGCGGATCGCTTCGATCCGCAGGGACAGATCACTTGGCGCACTGCGGGGCAGGGGATCGCGGCTTTCCAGCAACGCGGCGAGAATGGCAGAATCCGCCCCGCCCAGTTCCAGCATATGGGCCAGCCGTACATGCAGCGGGTGGCGCAGCAACGCGCGGCCATGGGGCGTGATGCGGTTGCTTGCATCCAGTGCCCCCAACCCCTGCAACAGGTTTTGCGATTGGGCCACATCGCTGGGGCGGGGCAGGTCCAGAAACGGCAGGTCGGCTGGATCGGACGTGCCCCATGCGGCCAGTTCAAGAATCAGATTGGTGATGTCGGCGGACAGGATTTCGGGCAGGGGGAAGGGCGTAAATCCGCCTTCTTCGCCTTTGGTCCACAGTTTGTAGCAGATGCCGGCAGCCACACGACCCGCGCGACCCTGGCGCTGGGTGGCTTCGGCCTTGGTCACCCGTTCGGTCACCAGACGCGACATGCCTGATCCCGCGTCAAAACGGGCGCGGCGGGCGCGGCCAGCATCGACCACCACAGAAATATCCTGAATGGTGAGCGAGGTTTCGGCGATGGAGGTGGCCAGCACGATCTTGCGCCCTTCGGATTCGGGCAGCACGGCGCGGCGTTGTTCGGCAAAGGGCAGTGCGCCAAACAGCGGGCGAATCTGGCAGGCGGCGGGCAGAGAGCCCTGCAACACCGCCTGCACCTTGCGGATTTCGCCCTCGCCCGGAAGGAAGGCCAGTATCCCGCCTGTGGTGTCGGTGACGGCTTGGCGGATCAGATCGGCGACGGCGTTTTCAAAGCGGGGGCCGCGTTGGTTCGGGCGCGCCCATGGTTGGTCCAGATAGCGGGTTTCAACCGGATAGCTGCGGCCCTGCGATGTGATCACGGGGGCCTCCCCCATCAGGGCGGCCACGGGGGCTGCATCAAGGGTGGCGGACATGACGATCAGTGCCAGATCGGGGCGCAGGGCCTCGCGGATTTCAAGAGCAAAGGCCAGCCCCGTGTCGGCCTGCAGGCTGCGTTCGTGGAATTCGTCAAAGATGATACAGCCAACGCCTGCCAGTTCGGGGTCGTTCTGGATGACCCGCATCAGGATGCCCTCGGTGATCACCTCGATTCGGGTTGTTGCACTGGTTTTGCTGTCGCCCCGCATTCGGTAGCCGATAGTCTGCCCGACGGGTTCCCCCAGCGTTTCGGCCATCCGTTCGGCGGCTGCACGGGCGGCCAGACGGCGGGGCTCCAGCATCAGGATACGGCCCTTGATCTGCGCGGCTTCCAACAAAAACAGGGGAACGCGGGTGGTTTTACCGGCTCCGGGTGGTGCTTGCAGTACGGCCATGCCGCGGTCCGACAGGGCGTCCTGCAGTTCGGGCAGTACGGCTTCGATTGGCAACAGGGTCATTGGCCGCTACTTTCGGGTCGCCTCGGCGCGGCCAAAAGTGGTTTCGGTAGTGAAAGAGGAAAGTGTATAAATGTCAGCATCCCCTTTGGTGTACACAAGTGTAAACGGAAAGTTGACCTGTTCCTGCATATCTTCGGGCGAAAAACCTGCAATCCGTGAATAGGCGCCTGTGCAGGTGGTGTCTGCCCCCGTGTCTGTTGGCATGTCCAAGGTCAGCCGCGTGCGTCTGCGCCCGTCAAAGACCTCAATCACTTTGTTGCACAGATCGGCGGATGTCTGATCCCGAAACACAAGATGGGCGGCGCTAAGCGGGTCAAGCACCCCGTTTTGTGCCGCAGGATCAAGGTCATAGTCCCGCGGTTCGCGGCTGGGGCTGTATAATTCGACCACAGGGGTGGTTTTGGTGAAGTGCAGTTTAACCTCATTTTCGCGGGATTCGGTGCGGGTGTGGCTGTGATAGGCGGCAGGCAGAACCTGCCCGTCGCGCAACGCGCCCTGCACCACACCGCTGTAGCCCACATCATGAAAATGCCGCATCAGACTGGTCGGGCTGAGCGCGCCTTCAAGGATGTATTGCCCGTCATCATGTGTGCCGCTTAACCGTCCCGAGATCTGGATCGACCCCGCCTTCAGCCCCGAAACATACAATCCGAAGGTCTGGTTCACATCCTCTGCCCGCAGGCTCGGACCTATCGTCAAAAGCAAAACAGTCAGGGCAAAGCGGCGCATGGGCGGGGCTCTTTTTTCAGTGGCTGGCTTCCCCCTTGGTTTAAGATTGATTAAGACGTGGGGGAACCCAAGCGGGCTGTGTGGGCACAATCCTGCCACCACCCGAAATGGCGTAAAATAACGGAGTAATTTCAAGGTGATGGACGTTGATGCCAAAACGGTAGAAGCAATCCTGTCAGGGGATCGGCGGATTTTGGCGCGTGCGATCACGCTGGTAGAGAGCACACGAGCGGATCACCGCGCACTGGCTGTGAACCTGATTGACCGCTTGACACAGGCCAGACGCTCGGCCCTGCGCATCGGGCTATCCGGTACACCGGGCGTGGGGAAATCCACCTTCACCGAAGGGTTCGGAATGATGCTGGTCGAAAAGGGTCTAAAGGTCGCTGTTCTGGCGGTTGATCCGTCGTCTAAACGCTCTGGCGGGTCGATCCTCGGGGATAAGACCCGTATGGACCGGCTGTCGCGGCACCCGAACGCCTTTATCCGGCCCTCGCCCTCCAGTGCGGCGCTGGGCGGCGTGGCGCGGCGCACCCGCGAGGCGATTGCCCTGTGTGAAGCCGCTGGTTTTGACGTGGTGCTGGTGGAAACCGTGGGGGTGGGCCAATCCGAAGTCATGGTGGCCGATATGACCGATCTGTTCCTGCTGCTGCTTGCCCCTGCGGGGGGCGATGAATTGCAGGGGGTGAAGCGGGGGATCATGGAAATCGCCGATCTGATCCTTGTGAATAAAGCCGACGGAGATTTGAAGCCTACTGCCATCCGCACCTGCGCCGATTACGCAGGGGCCTTGCGGCTGTTGCGAAAACGTCCGCAAGATCCGCAAGGCTTTCCCAAGGCGATGACAGTGTCTGCCTTGGAAGAAGAAGGGCTGGAAAAAACATGGGATGAAATCCAAACCCTGACCGACTGGCGCCGCACCGAAGGGCAGTTTGCCGCGAATCGCGCCCGTCAGGCAGAGATCTGGTTTCAGGATGAAGTGCGCAGAGGCGTGCTGGCCCAGTTGGATCAGAACGAAAGATTGCAAAAAATGCAGCAGGATCTGCGCGAAAAGGTGGTGAACGGTGCGCTGAGCCCCGATGCCGCTGCCGCAGAGGTGCTTTTGGCGCTGAAAACCGCAGTTTAGTGTAGATAAAAGGTTGTATTTTGATCCCAAAAGGCCCAAAGCAACCCAACAGTCGTTTGATCACGCGCTGCCCTTGACGGGGCAACAAATCGCGCCTAAAGAGGCGGCTCGAATTTCAAATGTCAGCGCAGGCCGTATGTGGCGCGCGACAAGAGAGTAAGGATATACGCGATGTCTCGTCGTTGTGAGTTTACAAGCAAAGGCCCAATGTCTGGCAACAATGTCAGTCACGCCAAAAACAGAACCCGTCGCCGGTTTTTGCCAAACCTGAACGATGTGACGCTGACCAGCGAAACATTGGGCCGGTCTTTCAAATTCCGCATCTCTGCAGCTGCGTTGCGCACTGTTGATCACCGTGGTGGTCTGGATGCGTTTATGGCCAAAGCCAAAGATGCTGAACTTTCAGACGCAGCTCTGAAGTTGAAAAAAGAAATCGCAAAAGCAACTGCAGCCGCGTAAGCCGCACTGTTTTTAAGATTTTCAGATTTGACGGCTCCGAATGCTCGGGGCCGTTTTTTCGTGTTTGCGGGGAGGGCATATGATGAAGTGGGTTTTGGGTCTTGGGGCGGTTGTTGTGGCGCTGGGTGCTTTTGCTGGGGTCTATGTTTTCGGCATTTTGGGCGCCCCGATGGACAGTGACACGCCCTTTCGCATTGAAGGCGGCTATGTGCGCAGCGTCGGGGCCAGTGCCATGGCAGGGGGCGCTTATATGGTGATCCACAACCAGTCAGGCGTCGATGACCGGCTTGTCGGGGTGCAGACCGATGCGTCGGACATGGCAGAGCTGCATGGCCACACAGAGAACGCCAGCGGCGTGATGATGATGCGCCCGATCGAAGGCGGTATCCCGATTCCGGCAGGCGGGCAGGCGGTGCTGGAACGGGGCGGGGATCATGTGATGATGATGGGGCCGGACAGCGGTCTGAAGGACGGATCACAGGTGCGGATCACCCTGCGGTTTGAAAAGGCGGGCGATGTTGTGGTCGATGTGCCGATGGACAGCAGCCGCTAGGCTTGCAGCGGGTCAGCGGGGCAGGTCGCCCGTTGCCTCGCGCCAGTGACGGCGGCAGAGCGAGACATAGGCCTCGTTCCCGCCGATCTGCACCTGCGCCCCGTCAGTAATGACAGTGCCATTGGCATCCTGGCGCACAACCATCGTAGCTTTCTTGCCGCAATAACAGATGGTGCGGACTTCGCGCATTTCATCGGCCATGGCCAGCAAGGCCGCCGATCCGGGAAACAGCTTGCCCAGAAAATCCACCCGCAGCCCGTAGCACATCACCGGAATGTTCAGATCATCCACCGCGCGGGCCAGTTGCCAGACCTGCGAATAGGACAGGAATTGCGATTCGTCGATGAAAACACAGGTCAGCGTGCTGCTTTTCATCCGCTTGTCGATCATATCAAACAGATCGCTGTCCGCATCAAACCCGTCTGCTTTGGCAGAAATACCGATACGTGACCCGATCTCTCCACTGCCTGCACGATCGTCGAATCGGGCGGTCAGCAGATAGGTCTCCATCCCCCGTTCACGATAGTTGTGCGAAGCCTGCAAAAGCGCCGTGGATTTACCGGCGTTCATGGTTGAATAGTGGAAATAGAGTTTTGCCATGGCGGGACTTTTACCCGCAGCGGGAGGGGGTTCAAGAGATTCGTTTTGCCGGTTTCAGCACGGGGGCGTCCCGCAGTTTGCAACTGGCTGTGAGAGATTTTATGAAAAAAACCGGTTTTGTATGAATTGGCGGGGTCTGAATTGCGGCCAGAATAAGGCGGGCACTCCGCATAGGTTGCAATTGGCTGCCGTTTAAACGACACAAATCCGCCCGGTTTTCGGGCGTTTTACCTTGAAAAACCGGCCTCTGCCTGATGGAAAAAAGCTGGTTTTACGGCCTTGGGAGCCAGACCAGTTTCAGCGTTTTTGAAACTGGAATAGTCATGGTGTAGCCCGTCAGAACCATCTGGGCACAAGGGGGTCTGATGCTAGGGTTTTGTTTACTTATCTGTTTTTAAACAATAAAAAATATGTTCCTATCGTTGCCATGGTCTGCAACGTCGCTGGTTTTATGTGTTTTGGGGCCGGATAAAAATCGGCCCCTTCTATGTTTCGCGAAAAGAATCGCCGTATGAGTGCCTGAGAATAGAGCTATCATACCATAATTCGGGACTTGAATCGCCAAAGATTATTGCACCCTTGTGTGATGTCTATCTTGGGTTGCAGAATTGCGAATAAAAAGATTGCATTGTGACCTCAGGTATGATTAAACCTGTCGTTATAAACCGCCAAGTGAACTCAATCACAACGGCGCTCCGTCGGCAGCGACCCTCGGCTAATCTATGACACATGTAAAAACCCACAGCGGGTTTGTCTGAGTTATTAGGAGCCGAATATGCCCCATCCAGTTGACGTTTATGTTGGTACCAAAATCCGCCTTACACGGGCTTCTCGTGGTATCAGTCAACAAAAGCTAAGCGAAATGCTTGGTATTAGTTTTCAGCAACTTCAAAAATACGAACGCGGAATTAACCGCATTAGCGCCAGCCGTCTTTGGGAAGTATCCCAATCGCTGGGCGTGCAAATCTCTTATTTCTTTGATGGCGCAGATGGTGAAGAGGGACAGGAAATCGAAGAGATTTCGACCCGCACTATCGAGCTGGCGACACAGATCAACCAGATCCCGAATGAAGCCGTTAAAAACCAGATTGTCGGCCTGATTAAAGCCTGCACCTGATCAACTTGTGCGGCGGCCATATATTGCCGCCGCATCCAGTCTGTACCGACTACCCTGTACCTGTATTGTGTTCGTATCGAGTATATGAGTGTCAAACCCCGACTGCCTGCAAAGACAGTCGGGGTTTTTATTTTCACTGCGTAGGACAGTGAAAAATCAGGATTCTTTAAGCTTTTTAATCACTGCTCCGGCGAAAGTCGTCACGCCGTTTTTCTTTGCAATCTTCTTGTGGTGCGCGTGGAGTGTCTTGGGCGAAAGCCCCAGTGCCAGCGCCATTTCATTTTTGCTTAGTTCCGGATGATCAATTTGCATCTGCAATATTTTGGCCTGCATTTCCGAAAGTGTCGGGTTTTCACGGGGGACATGGGTCAGCAAGGGATGGCCCGGCCGCAATTGCCGGGTCAGTTTATCCGCCGCAAAATACAGGATTCCCCCAAGCTGGTCGAAGGTTTCCTGTACCGGGGCTTCAGAGGTTAAAATAACCGAAGACCGCAAATGGTTCGGGCCGGTCAGCAGAACCACACCGTCATTCATCCCGAATTGCTGGAACACACTTTCCACCCGTTTGGTGTGTTCCGTTTCCGGGCCTGCCTGGCTGCGTGCTTGGGAGAAGGTGTAGCTCCGTGACCATGAATGTATCGCTTTTGCAATGGGGCAGTACTGATCGAGTTGGGCACCGTAATAATGCTCCAGAAACCCGTCCTCGATCTTGCCTTCCCAGTTTTCAATGTAATCAAGCGACCAGCGTTGGAAAACCAACCCGTTAAACCCCAGGTTGAGAATGATGTCCCGAGTTGTCTCGGGACCATCAGACTGCCAAAGACGCTCAATCAAAAGTGCAAAACTTACACTCACGTAGTTTTCCTCGTTTCAGCAAAAACCTCTGGTACTGCCATGATTGCCTGACGTAGTGTCAATTCTTCCTGCGGCTTATCCCGCTGAATTGTCAGGCGAATTGGGCGATATGTATGCCCGCGGAATTCCAAAGGCTCTTCTCCGGTTTCTTTGCCACCATAGATCTGCCAGAATCGCATAAGCTTCGGGTTTTCAACGATTCCAATGACGTTTTTAAGCCCCATCAAATCTGTATAGTGTCGTGCGCTATTCATCAAGGCGCGAAACAGCCATGGGTTGCGTTCGCGGGCGTCTTTCAGGATGGCCATGCGTTCCCAGATGATCGTGCCGCCTTCGTTCCCGGAAACAATTCGCAGGCGCATCGTTCCAACGGCCTCACCCTTCCAGTAAGCCAAAAGGTGTGCGGCGCAAAAATCATTGCCGTCAAATTCGACATCTTCTGATTCTTCGCCTTCAATCACAAAGACTTGCCTGCGAATATCGTGCGCAAGCTGCATCTCTGAAAGGTCTTTTATCATTGAAACTTTGGTTTCCGAGTTCTGCATAATACTCTCCTACGTTGAGCGGTTTTGTATTTGCAAAACTACCTGCAATTTTCCAATTTTGCGCGTTTTTTGTTCGAAATGTGTCAAGAATAATGCAAATTGCACAATCAGAAGATGAATTTTGACGTGCGTATGCACGCCTGACGGAGTATCGTCAGGCGCAAATACTATGTTAATTCAAATATTTAGTATTCTTGCAGTGGGAATACTTCGATGTCGCCTTCGCGGATGTTGCGAATAGCGCGCGCCGAGGCATAACTTGCTGCTGCAGTCGTATTATAGACTATTTTCCCATAGAGCGCTTCGGATCGAATCGCCCGACTGTCCTGAATGGAGTCAGCACCTTCGGTTGTATTGATCACCAGATTAATGTCGCCGTTGCGCAGACGGTCCACAACATTGGGACGCCCTTCATAAACCTTGTTGACCACCTCGGATTCAATGCCGGCTTTCTTCAAGAAGGCGGCTGTGCCCCGTGTGGCAACGATCTTAAAGCCTGCTTCTTTCAGGATTTGCGCGGCCTCTACCATCTGCGGGGTTTTGTCGTCATCTTTAATCGAAATGAATACAGTTCCCTCGGATGGCAGCGTGTGCCCGGCCCCCATCTGTGCCTTCAGGAAGGCCCGGTCAAAGGATTTATCCAGACCCATCACCTCACCGGTAGAGCGCATCTCCGGGCCAAGCAGCGTGTCGACACCCGGGAAGCGGGCGAAGGGCAGCACGGCTTCTTTCACCGCGAAATGTTTGGTTTGCGGGTCTTTCAGATCAAAGGCAGACAGTTTTTCGCCCGCCATGATCCGCGCCGCGATCGCTGCAATCGGAGAGTTCACCGCCTTGGCCACAAACGGCACGGTACGAGAGGCACGCGGGTTCACCTCAAGGATGAATATCTCGTTGTTTTTGATGGCGAATTGCACGTTCATCAGGCCCACAACATTCAGCGCCAAAGCCAGTTCCTGTGACTGGCGTTTCAGCTCTGCGATGATTTCGGGGCTGAGGGAGTAAGGCGGCAGGGAGCAGGCACTGTCGCCAGAATGGACGCCGGCCTCTTCGATGTGTTCCATGATGCCTGCAACATGCACCGTGGTGCCGTCACACAGGGCGTCTACGTCCACCTCGACAGCGCCGGTCAGATAGCTGTCCAGCAGCACAGGGCTGTCCCCCGAGATTTCAACCGCCTGCGTGATGTAGCGTTCCAGATGGGCGCCGTCCCGTACGATTTCCATGCCGCGCCCGCCCAGCACATAAGAGGGGCGGATCACCAGCGGGTAGCCCACATCGGCGGCGATTTCAAAGGCTTCTTCGCTGGTGCTGGCAATGCCGTTATAGGGTTGTTTCAGGTCCAGATCGTTCAGCAGTTTCTGGAACCGTTCGCGGTCTTCGGCCAGATCAATGGCGTCCGGTGTGGTGCCAAGGATCGGGATACCCTCTTCTTCCAGCGCATTGGCCAGTTTCAAAGGAGTTTGCCCGCCAAACTGCACGATGACGCCGTGCAAAGAGCCGTTTTCCTGTTCAACCCGCAGGATTTCCAGCACATGTTCCAGTGTCAGCGGTTCGAAATACAGACGGTCCGACGTGTCATAGTCCGTGGACACGGTTTCAGGGTTGCAGTTGACCATGATGGTTTCATAACCCGCATCCGTCAGCGCATAGCAGGCGTGACAGCAGCAATAATCAAATTCAATCCCCTGACCGATCCGGTTCGGACCGCCGCCCAGAATGACCACTTTTTTGCGGTCGGTGGGGCGGGCTTCGCATTCCACCTCGCCCATGGCGTCCACTTCGTAGCTGGAATACATATATGGCGTCTGGGCTTCGAATTCCGCAGCACAGGTGTCGATACGTTTATAAACGGCCGTGACACCCAAAGTGGTGCGGGTGATGCGCACGTCCCGTTCGGTTTTCCCCGACAGTTCCGCCAGACGTGCATCTGTAAACCCAAAGGTTTTCAGGCGCCGCAGACCTTTGGCCGTTTCCGGCAGGCCGTTCAGGATAATGTCTTGTTCCAAAGCGATAATTTCGCGGATCCGTTGCAGGAACCACGGATCGAAACTGGTGATTTCGTTGATTTCATCATCCGAAAAGCCGAACCGCATGGCCTGTGCAATAATCCGGATGCGATCGGGGGTTTGCAGCGCCAAAGCACGGGTGACCGATTTGTCGATCGCGGTTTGTGCATCTGCATCCGCACCGCGCACGATGAAGGGCAGATCGCCGGACGGGTCGTCTTCGCGTACGCAGGTATCCAAGGCGGGGCAGCCTTCAACAGCGATTTCGTTAAAGCCGGTCAGACCTGTTTCCATTGAGGACAGCGCTTTTTGCATGCTTTCGTGGAAAGAGCGGCCGATGGACATCACCTCACCCACGGATTTCATCGCGGTGGTCAGAGTTGCCTGCGCGCCCGGGAATTTTTCAAAGGCGAAGCGCGGGATTTTGGTGACCACATAGTCGATAGAGGGTTCAAAGGACGCAGGCGTCACCTTGGTGATGTCATTGTCCAGTTCGTCCAGCGTGTAGCCCACTGCAAGTTTCGCGGCGACTTTGGCAATCGGGAAGCCCGTTGCCTTGGATGCCAGCGCCGAAGACCGTGACACCCGCGGGTTCATTTCGATGACAACCATACGGCCATCCACAGGGTTCACCGACCACTGCACGTTGGACCCGCCCGTTTCCACGCCGATTTCGCGCAGCACGTTGATGCTGTGGGTCCGCATCATCTGGTATTCTTTGTCCGTCAGGGTCAGGGCAGGGGCCACAGTGATGGAATCCCCTGTGTGAACGCCCATCGGGTCGATGTTTTCAATGGCGCAGACGATGATGGCGTTATCCGCTTTGTCGCGGACCACTTCCATTTCGAATTCTTTCCAGCCCAGCAGACTTTCGTCGATCAGGATCTGGTTGGTGGGCGAAGCATCCAGCCCGCTGGCACAGATTTCTTCGTAATCCTTGCGGTTATAAGCAATACCACCGCCGGTGCCGCCCATGGTAAAGGCAGGGCGGATGATGGCGGGCAGGCCCACTTCATCAATGGCAGCCATGGCGTCTTCCATGCTCTCGGCGATGGTGGCGCGGGGGTTTTCGATGCCAAGGCGGTCCATGGCTTCGCGGAACAATTTGCGGTCTTCGGCCATTTCAATGGCTTTGCGATCCGCGCCGATCAGTTCGATCCCGAACTTTGCCAGCGTGCCGTCTTCATCCAGCGCCAGAGCTGTGTTCAGACCCGTCTGACCGCCCATCGTGGGCAACAGCACCAGTTTTTCAGTCGGACGCGCTTTGGTTTCCCGCTCGATGATCTTGGCAACAACTTCGGGGGTGATCGGCTCGATGTACGTGGCATCGGCCATATCGGGGTCGGTCATGATCGTGGCAGGGTTGGAGTTCACCAGCACAACGCGGTAGCCTTCTTCGCGCAGGGCTTTACAGGCTTGTGCGCCGGAATAGTCGAACTCGCAGGCTTGCCCGATAATAATGGGCCCCGCCCCGATGATCATTACAGTGTCGATATCGGTTCTTTTTGGCATGCTCGGTCCCAAGGCTTGGCCGCCCGTCATCGAGGCGCAAAGACACGCAACGGATTCGGGGGGCGATTGCAAATTGTCGTGGTTATAGTCCACAAGACAGGCTGTTCAAGGGGAATTGGTTGTAGATTCTGCGCTAATTTGTCATGAAGCGGCACAAGCAAATGGCAGGACAATATGGCAGAGATAATAATGGTGCGCCACGGGCAGGCGCAGTCGGGTGCAAAAGACGAGGCCAGTTACGACAATTTATCGGATTTGGGGCACCAGCAGGCCAGTTGGCTGGGGAACTATCTGGGCGCGGATCACAGCTTTGACCGCGTGGTGACAGGCACCATGCGGCGCCAGATGCAGACGGGGTTGTCCATGGGGCTGGCCAATGTGGAATATGAAACCGACAGACGCCTGAATGAAATGGATTATTTCGGTTTGGCAGGGGTGCTCGAGACCAGCCACGGGTTGGCGGTTCCGACCAGTCAGGAAGAATTTCAAACCCATGTGCGTGACGTGTTGGGCGCATGGTCACGGGCCGAAGTGGGGGATGATCTGGAAAGCTACGAGGATTTTCGGGCGCGAATCCTTGGCGCGGTACGCGATATTGCACAGGCACAGGATCGGGTGATTCTGGTCAGTTCCACCGGCGTGATCGCCACTTTGATGGCTGTGGCGCTGGATCTGGATATCCGCCGCAAATCAGATGTGTTTTTGCGTATCGCGCACACATCTATACATAAATTCGAAATGGTGGGCGATGATCTGCATCTGATTCAGTTCTGCGCCACCCCCCATCTGGACCAGCCTGAGCGGGTTCATGCTCGTACTTTGATTTAAAACTGGTCGAAATCTGTCTGGATGGTACACAGCACAGGTTTTTTAACTGTTTTTAAAGGTTGGGCATGGAAAATGTCACAAGACGGGCCGCCATCGGGCTGGTTGCATTTGGATTGTCAGGTGGTCTGGCGGGCTGTGGTGCTCGGCGCGAACGGCGCAAGGATCGCAGCGATGAAAAAGCGGCGAAAGCCGCGCCTCTGTTCCCCAACGAAACCCCGCAGTTGCGCGGGCTGATCGTGAAATGGGCGAACTACTATGATGTACCTGTGTCACTGGTGCAGCGCCAGATCGTGCGCGAAAGCACCCATCGCCCCCATGCCCGCAATGGCCCCTATTACGGGCTGATGCAGATTCTGCCCGCCACGGCCCGCACGATGGGGTTTCGTGGCAAACCGACGGACCTGCTGAATGCAGACACAAACCTGAAATATGCAGTGAAATATCTGCGCGGGGCTTGGCTGTTGTCCGACGGGGATCAGGGAACGGCGGTGAAATGGTACTCGCGCGGGTATTATTACGAAGCAAAACGCCGTGGCATGTTAAAAGAAACAGGTCTGGTAAGCTGATCCGCCGATCTGGCCTGTTCCCAAAGACGACAGGTTGGGCTATGGCGGAAATATGACTGACACGCCTTATGTTCTTGTTGATTTCGGCCCCGACGGCAGGGTGCAAGCCTTTGCGCAGCCGCGTGATCTGATAATTGCCTGGACGGCTGATGAAGTCCCCGCCGCCTTTTCTGCGCTGCAAACGGCCAAAGACGCAGGCAACTGGCTGGCAGGTTTCGCCAGTTACGAATTGGGCTATGTGCTGGAACCCAAACTTGCCGCCCGATTGCCCGAAGACCGCCGTGCGCCTCTGCTGTGTTTTGGCGTGTTTGATGGGCCGGATGACGCTGCAACGGCAGGTGTTCTGGCCAAAGCCGAAGCAGAAGAACACCGCGCAAGGTTAAGCGCACCGACCCCTTTGTGGGACGAGGCGAGTTATACCAAAGCCTTTGATCAGGTGGCAGGCTACATAAAGTCCGGCGATTTTTATCAAACCAACCTGACCTTCCCCATGCGCGCCAAATGGTCCGGCAGTGCCGAAGGATTGTACGGCGCATTGGCGCGGGTGCAGCCGGTGAATTACGGCGGCATTGTTAACCTTGGTCTGGGGGATGTGCTGGTCTCCCGCTCGCCGGAATTGTTCTTTCGGCTTGACCAAAGCGCTCAGATTTCCACCCGCCCGATGAAAGGCACTGTGCCGCGCGGCAAGACCGCCGCCGAAGACGCAGAACTGAAACAGTTTCTGGCAAATGATGTGAAAAACCGTGCCGAAAACCTGATGATCGTCGATCTTTTGCGCAATGATATCAGCCGTATCGCCGAAACAGGCAGCGTAAAGGTGCCCGAGTTGTTCACTGTGGAAAGCTATGCCACGGTGCACCAGATGACATCCCTTGTGACCGCGCAAATGCGTACAGATGTGGGGCTGGCTGAACTGTTCACCGCGCTGTTCCCTTGCGGGTCGATCACCGGCGCGCCAAAAATCCGCGCGATGGAAGTGATTAACGATCTGGAACACGGCGCGCGGGATATTTATTGCGGTTCCATCGGCTGGATCGCCCCTGATGGCGCGGCGGCCTTCAACGTAGCAATCCGCACCCTGTCGCTGGCCGAAGACGGCACCGCGCGGTTGAATGTGGGGGGCGGCGTGGTCTATGACAGCACCGCCCCGTCAGAATATGAGGAGGCTCTATGGAAGGCACGCTACGCGACCTTGCTCCCGCCGGTTTGGTGATCATCGAAACGCTGGGGTTTACCCCGAAAGACGGTTTTGCCCGCCTTGGCCTGCATATGGATCGGGCCGAGCGGAGCTGCGCCTTGCTGAACATTCCATTCGATCGGGGGGAGGCATTGCACAGCCTTGGAACCGCGGTTGATATGCTTCCCGCACGGGTCCGCATGACGGTGGATCTGGGGGGGCGGGTGGCGGTGACCACGACGGAAGTCACCACACCGCCTGACCGCTGGCGGGTTGCAATCAGTGATGTGGCCTTGCGATCTGATGATCCGTGGTTGGGGGTAAAATCCTCTAACCGTGCAATTTATGATACAGCCCGATCTGCGTTGCCTGACAATGTGGATGAAGTTCTTTTTGCTAATGAAAACGGTGTGTTGTGCGAAGGCAGCATCACCAACCTGTTTGTGGAACGGGACGGCATTTTGCTGACCCCGCCCTTGGCCTGTGGCCTGTTACCGGGGGTGTTGCGACAGGAATTGCTGGAAAGTGGCCGCGCCGTCGAAGCAGTGTTGACCCCTGATGATCTGCAGGGCGCAACGTTTTTTGTGGGCAATTCGTTTCGCGGGTTGATCGTGGCGGAACTGGTTTAATCTGGCGCCTTGCGATAGATCAGCACCTGCGCCTTATCCTTGCCGTGGGCGCTGTTCGGATCGGAATAAATCGGCACGGTTTCTAAAATCGGGGCAGTGATCTTTCCTGCTGCCTGCAGACGATCCAGAACAGCGGCAAAACCTTGGGCCGCGAAATGCTGCGCGTTGACGCCGATGCAGAACAGTGCGCCGGCCCGCGCAAGGGTTAACAGGTTCTCAAGCGGTTCTGGCCCCAGATGCCCGTGGGTGAAAGTGCCCGCGGACACCACAGCGCCGAATGAAGGGGCAGTGACAGCCAAAGGGGCGGTCAGATCCACATTGTGCAACGCGCCGTACAGCCCTTTGTCGCGGGATCGGCCCAGCATTTCGGGTGATATATCAAAGCCGTGGATGGTCTCTGGCGTTAGGTTCAAAGCCTCGGCCACCAAACCTGTACCACAACCGATATCGGCAATTGGCCGGTCCTGCGGGGTGGCGGTTTTATGGTAAAACTCGGCAATCACACGGGGATAGATATAGCCCAGTTTTTGCGCGAATTCCGCGTCATAATGATCGGCAAAATCGTGATAATAGGCCCGTGAATCCTCTGGTGTTTCGATTTCATAGGCGCCTTGCAGCAGTTCGGTGGGTGTTCTTTTTTCTGACATGGCCAAAGGGTCCGCTTATCGCGCCGAAATTGCAAGGTATTGCCGCGTTTTCAGGGCAAAAAGCCAAGGTTCCCTTGACAACAGGACGTTGACGCGGTCAATGCGCAAGAGAATTAACCCCCAGATCAAAGACGCCTGAAGGATATCAAAATGCACGCTTATCGCAGCCACACCTGTTCCGAACTTAATGCGTCGAACGTGGGTGATACCGTGCGCCTGTCGGGCTGGGTTCACCGCGTGCGCGATCACGGCGGCATCCTGTTTATCGACCTGCGCGACCACTATGGCATGACGCAGGTTCTGGCCGACCCTGATAGCCCTGTGTTCAAGGACATTGAAAAGGTCCGTTCTGAATGGGTGATCCGTATTGACGGCGAGGTAATGGCCCGCGCGCCTGAACTGGTGAACCCCAAGCTGCCCACAGGTGAAGTAGAAGTGTTCATCCGCGATATCGAAGTGCTCGGCGAAGCGGCGGAACTGCCCTTGCCCGTGTTTGGCGATCAGGACTATCCCGAAGAAACCCGTCTGAAATACCGCTTTATCGACCTGCGCCGCGAAAGCCTGCATGAAAACATCATGATGCGATCCAAGGTGGTGTCGTCCATTCGCAAACGGATGGAAGGGCAGGGGTTCAACGAATTCCAGACGCCGATCATCACCGCCAGCAGCCCCGAAGGAGCGCGGGATTTTCTGGTGCCAAGCCGTCTGCACCCGGGCAAATTCTATGCCCTGCCACAGGCACCCCAGCAGTTCAAACAGCTGATTATGGTTGCTGGCTTTGACAAATACTTCCAGATCGCCCCGTGTTTCCGCGATGAAGACCCGCGCGCCGACCGTTCGCCCACCGACTTTTACCAGCTTGATATGGAAATGTCCTTCGTCAGCCAGCAGGATGTTTTCGACACCATCGAACCTGTGCTGAAAGGGGTGATGGAAGAGTTCGGCAAAGGCCGCCCTGTCAATCAGGACTGGCCGCAGATCAGCTATAAAGACGCGGCATTGTGGTATGGTTCGGATAAACCCGACCTGCGCAACCCGATCAAGATGCAGGTGGTGTCAGACCATTTCGCAGGCTCCGGCTTTAAAATCTTTGCCTCTTTGCTGGAAAATGAAGGCACCGAAGTGCGCGCCATTCCTGCGCCAACTGGCGGGTCGCGCAAATTCTGTGACCGGATGAATAAATTCGCCCAACAAGAAGGCCTGCCCGGCATGGGGTATATTTTCTGGCGCGATCAGGGCGAAGGCATGGAAGCAGCCGGACCTTTGGCCAAAAACATCGGCCCGGAACGCACCGAAGCCATCCGCCAGCAGCTTGGCCTGGGCGTGGGCGATGCAGCCTTCTTCCTTGGCGGCAAGCCAAGTGCATTTGAAGGGGTCGCAGGTCGTGCCCGTAATGTAATTGGCGAAGAATTGGGCCTGACAGACAAAGAAAAGTTCGAATTCTGCTGGATTGTCGATTTCCCGATGTACGAAAAAGACGAACAAACTGGAAAGATCGACTTCTCTCACAACCCGTTTTCCATGCCTCAAGGCGGTATGGCCGATCTGGAAAACAAATACCCGCTGGACGTCTTGGGCTATCAGTATGATCTGGCCTGTAACGGCTATGAACTGATTTCAGGTGCGATCCGGAACCATAAACCCGAAATCATGTACAAGGCTTTTGAAATCGCGGGCTACCCGAATGAAGAAGTCGACAAGCGCTTTGGCGGCATGGTCAATGCATTCACCTATGGTGCTCCGCCCCATGGTGGCTGTGCAACAGGGATCGACCGTCTGGTGATGCTGCTGGCTGATGAAAACAACATCCGTCAGGTCATCATGTTCCCGATGAACCAACGGGCCGAAGACCTGATGTTGGGCGGCCCATCCGAGCCGACAAACGAGCAATTGCGCGAATTGGGTTTGCGGGTTCTGCCGCAAGACAGTTAAACAGAATAGAGCGGCGGCGCGTGAGCTTCACGCGCCGCATGGCTTATCCGGTAATATCGGAACCGATTGGTTTCTTTGGATAAAGACCCTTGGGATGCAGGATCACTTTGGTATCCATCGGCACCCGATTGTACAAATCAACCATATGGGCATTTACCAGACGGGCACAGCCGTTTGATACATCCAGACCGATGGTTTCCGGTTTGTTGGTGCCGTGAATCCGCAAGAAACTGTCACCGCGCCCCGGATAAAACAGGTACAACGCCCGCGCGCCCAGCGGGTTGTTCGGGCCACCGGGCATGCCGTCTTCGAATTTCTTATAGCTTTTGGGGGAACGTTCGATCATGTCCGGCGTTGGCGTCCAGCTTGGCCATTTTTTCTTGGCGCCCACATAAAACGACCCGCTTTCATACAGCCCGTCACGCCCGACCCCTACATAATACCGGATCGCCTTGCTGTCTTCGATGGTCAGGTACAGCGCATAGTGGTCGGGGACCACATGGATTTCACCGGGCAGGCCACCTTTGATCTTGACGATTTTCGGGGCCAGAATTTCCGGGATCGGAGGCTCGTTTGCGATGGTATTGTCATAGGCAAACAGCGGGCTGCCGGCACAGGCACCAAAGGCTACTGTGCTGGCTATAAATTGGCGTCGTTTCATAGAGTCCCCTTCGTTGATGCTGGAATCCTAGCCACCCAAGGGTATTTGTAAACAAAAAGACATATTTTTTTGGCAAATGTGGCCGTAGCCCCTCGTTTAAGGGGCTACGATTGGTTGTGCTTTCAGGCTGGGGTCTTGTGTGGGAAGATCGGCAAAAGTGCTGCCGTGTTCGAACCAACTGCGCGGTGCGGGTGCACCCCAGAGTGTCTGGCGCTGGGGATCTGTAAGGTCCCAGTTGATCGGTTCATGGTCGGGATCAACGGTTTGATAATCCGAGCAGTAGATTTCTGTACGGTGTCCGTCAGGGCAGAGAATGTACAAGAAAAACGCATTTGAAATGCCATGACGCCCTGGTCCACGTTCGATATTTGCAACATATCCAGTGGTCGCCATCAGGTCGAGCAGGTCGATAATGTTCAGCGGAGTAGGCACCCAGAAGGCCAGATGGTGCAGCCGCGGCCCGACGCCGTTGGTGAAGGCCACATCATGCACGCCGCCTTTGCGGTGCATCCACGCAGCCCAGTTGCGACCGGTTTCCGCATCCTCGGTATGTTCGGTGACGCGAAAACCCATATCCCCCCAAAAGGCGATGGATGCGTCCACGTCGGGTGAAAAATAGTTAAAATGGTCGATACGCAGCGGCTTGACACCTTTGTACAGTTTATACTGTTGGTGAATGGTCGGCAGGCGGTCCATCTGGTGGTAAAATTCGATCGGCATCCCGTGGTTGTCTTTGGTCAAAAGCGTGCGGCCCTGATGGGGACGGGTGATCCAGCTTGTGGGCAAGCCTTTGTTTTTGAAAAAGACTTCGGCTTTATCCAGATCGTCTTCGGAATAGACCTTAAAGCCGCAAACATTGACGCAGGTGGCGGGGCCTTTGGTTAATATTACGCAGTGGTGGCCCCGTTCTTCCATGGCGCGCAGATAGACCTGCGCGGCGTCTTCATAGGTGATTTGCAGGCCCAATGTGTCCACATAAAACGCCTTGGATGCGGACAGATCGGTGACGACCAGTTCGATGTGGGACAGGCGTACAATGTTGAAATCAGGGTAGAGGTTGGGAGTTGGAAGTGGCATCTGTTCAGCCTCCGAGTTTGGGAATACGATGTTCGCTCATGGCGAAAGCGATGTTCTTGGTTTCCATGTAAAAATCGAACGACCAGTCACCGCCGTCACGGCCGATGCCGCTGGCTTTGTTGCCGCCAAAAGGGGCGGGCAGGTGGCGGGTGTTTTCGGAATTGACCCAGATCATACCGGCGTCCAGTTCGTCAGAAAACTGTAGGGCGCGGGTGACATCGGCGGTCCAGATATAGCCGGTCAGCCCGTAGTCCGAATCATTGGCAATCGCCAATGCGTCCGCGTCGTCCTTAAAAGGGATTGCCGTCAGGACGGGGCCAAAGATTTCTTCGCGGGCTATACGCATCTGGTTGTTTGCATTGGTGAAAAGCGTGGGGGCGACATAACAGCCCTCGCCCAGACCTTCGGGTTTCACGCCGCCTGCCGCGATTGTGGCGCCTTCTTCCCTGGCTAGGGCAATATAGGAGTTAACCTTTTCTTCATGCACAGGATGGATAAGGGGGCCAACCGTGGTGTTCGGGTCCAGCGGATGCCCGACTTTAATCCGCTTGGCTTTTTCGGCCACTTTGGCGGTAAATGCGTCGTAGATGCTTTCATGTACGAGCAACCGAGAAGAGGAGGTGCAGCGTTCGCCGTTCAGGCTGTAAATCATAAACACCGCCGCATCTGCGGCCCGTTCCAGATCGGCATCCGGAAAGACGATCACAGGATTTTTGCCGCCCAATTCAAAATGGAACCGCTTCAGCGTGGTCGATGCCTGCTGCATGATGTGTGTGCCAGTGCGTCCTTCACCCACAAAGCCGATGGCTTTGATCGCAGGGTGTTCGGTCAGGGCCTTGCCTGCATCCTCGCCGATGCCGTTGACCAGATTCCACACACCTGCGGGCAATCCGGCTTCTTCGGCGATTTCCACCAGCAGGCGGGCTGTTAGCGGGGAAAATTCGGCGGGTTTATGGACCACTGTACAGCCACAGGCGATGGCGGGGGCGATTTTCCATGTGGACAGCATGAAAGGGGTGTTCCACGGCGTGATGATGCCCACGGGACCGATGGGTTTGCGGTTGGTGACATTCAATTGGTTTGGCGCATAAAGCGATTTGCCGTCCCGTGCCTCAACCGCTTTATCCGCGAAAAAGCGGAAGTTGGCGGCGGATCTGATCGCGGCTTTGGACATGAAACGCAGGGCCTGTCCTGTGTCCAGACATTCGGTAAAGGCAATTTCTTCGGCGCGGGCTTCGATCCCGTCAGCGATAGCATGCAGGATGCGTTTGCGTTCGGACGGGTCGGTTTTTGACCATGTTTTGAACGCTTCCTGCGCGGACTTTGCGGCTTTGTCGATATCCGACGCCTTGCCATGGGCCACTTTGGCAAGAGGTTTCAAATCGACCGGCGAAATACTTTCAAAGGTGGTGCCGTCATCGGCAGGAACGGCCTGCCCGTTGATATGGTTCAGGACGCCGTCTTTGCGAAAGCGGGCGATATAGCTTTCGGCCTTGGCGATATTGGTTTCAAGATCTGACATCATGCTTCTCTCATGTCTTTTGGGCGCGAACTCGCGGGTGAATGGCATTCTGTTTCCAGCTGAAATCCGGATCAATTTCCCGAATTTCCATGGTCAGGGCAAAATGGGGGGTGTCAAACAACGGCGCCAGGAAGTCAGTCATGGCCTTCCAGATATGCTCTCCTGCGGCCCGTTTCAGATCGGCTGGCCGCCCTGCGCCAATGCTGATGGTCAGGTGGATAAACGCGTTTTGCCGCAACAGATCGGCAACGCAATATGTTTCGCAGCGATGCGCGCGAACCCGAAGGGCACCCAATTCAAACAGGCCGGATTCCAGTGCCGCTGTATGCAGTGCGTTACACAGTCCTTGCTGGTTGACCGAGCCGTCCAGATTGGCGGAATATTCATAGGATAGATGTGGCATGGGGTCCTCATTACGTTAACACGTTAATTACATTATGAAGGTATCCCTGTCAAGTTTGACGGTTATTTTTACGTTTAATCCACCTAAGATTGCAATTCGCCACCTGCTTTCAAGTTGATTTTTTGCAAAAAATCATTTATCAAGTGAAGTAAGTTTAGCGAAGGATCTGACGGTAATGGATGATCGCACTGCACTTGACGGCCTTAAGCCGATGAACAAAACACTGCCCATTCTTCTGGCGCGCGCGCGCGAAACGCTTTTGTCATACTGGCGTCCGAAACTGACGGAAATGGGCTTTACCGAACAGCAATGGCGGGTGCTGCGTGTGGTGGCCGAACACAAGCGCATCGACATCAGTACCCTGTCGGAAGAAACCGCGATGCACATGCCAAGCGTGACACGGATTTTGCAGACATTGGAACAAAACGGGCTGGTAGAACGGACCCGGGACGAAGAGGATTCGCGGCGTTCTTGGGTCAGGGCCACACAGAAAACTTTTGATGTGTTGGCCAGTTGCGTTGAAACCTCGAATGAAATTTATGCAGGTATTGAAAAGAAATTCGACAACAAGAAAATGGCACAGTTGTTAACTTTGCTGCGCGAGTTTTCGGACGTTCGCACGGGGAGTTAACAGGGCTACGCCCGTAGCCTGTGGCGTTTCCAAACCCGTGCTCTGTCGGGTATTAACCGAAAACGCCGGATTCAGTTTCGCAGTGCAGGTTTTCTATTGCCAGTCCCACATCACTGCCAAGCGTGAATTCACCAGTCTTTAACATCACTGAAAATTCGGTTTCCGCCTTTTGCACTGTCACGGATTGCGTGTCACCAGTGGAAGACAACGTCAGCATGCCTTTTTCATCAGACGGTGTGCTATAGCCCAGTTCAAAGACCAACGCCTTGGCCGATGCGCCGAAATTACGCTGGTTCCAGCCGGTATCGCGACGGATGTCTTTGGACAGTAGGGGGCGCAGACGCGGGTGGCTGTGTGGGGTTTCCAAAAGGCGCAAAGGCGCATCAATGGCCGATAGAACCAACCCGTGCAGCAGGGTGTGCACAGGCGTGTCGAGCACCCAAGGTGTGGTGAATGGAACCCATGCGGCAACCAACCCGTCCGGCCCTTTGTCATGGTCCATCAAGGCAGGGCTGATCTTTGCTGTCGTGCTGATGATTTCCACGCCAGCGGCATTTCTGGCGCTGTCCCATTCATGTATGGCCAAGGTCAAAGATGCCTCGGTGTCAGGCGGTTCTTCTAACATCAGCCAGCATCCAGTCACCGTAAGTGGCGTTTCGCGATGATCCCCCATAGGTTGAAAAGACTGTGCGAGGCGAAGCCGCGGGTGCGGGTGGATTTGAAAAGGAGATGGGCCGGTTTCCAGAAGCCCGAGATGGGCTGGCCCAGTGGCGCGCAGGGTTCCTGATATCCGCGTCATCTGGGGCAGGTCGGGATCGGCTTTCACCGGAGTAACCCGTGCCGGATGCCATGGTGTAACGACGAATTCCGCCCTGTCGGGACTGTGCCCTGTTGCAAAACGTGTGCGCTGCTGCCTGCCCGCAATATGCAGTATCCCGTTGCTTTGGCTTAGAATATTCAAAGTCAGTGTTCCTGAACCCGTCGCCTCGTTAAAGGTGTCAGCCAGATCGGGCGTGGTCGCTGACTGGCCTAGCGCAAGGGTTTGAACAATTCGGTGCAGGATTTGATCCTCGGCGGTGGAAACAGCGATTCCTGCGGGGGCATTGTCGATGATCAGTGCCGCCCGATTGCCGATCAGGTTCGCACCGTAAAAATGGCTGCTTACCGATTTTATTTTTGCGTTAACACTGCGGGTTTCAACGGCAGGGGCATCGTAATGAAGGATGGGGACGCCGATAACACCATTTTCGGTGGAGGTAAGCATACTAAAGGAACCGGACTTTGATTCCGTGATGAAACTATGCACAAAAACCGGCGGCTCGATCTGGCCGATGCGGTCATGTTCCGCGCTGGAACTGCCGTTTGCGGTTTGTGGTACAATTGTACCGGGCGCGGGCATGGCATAGCGGGCAGAGGTGTTGGTAAAGGTCAGTTGCGCGTTTAAGAAACGCCAGTCCGCAAGCCCTGTGATCGTCAGTTTTGACACCTGTCCTGCTGCAAGTTGCAGGTCGGTGCCGTCTTGTAAATCGGTCAGCGCAAGGGTCTGTTCCAGGCCTGCATTCACATCGTGGGATACATGATTGCGCAGCGCGAGGTTGTAAAATACGGGATTATACGTCTCGACCAAAAGGTCGGCCACGGCGGTGTGGACCTGTTCCAGATTTGTTTCAATTCCCTGTGCAATCACCTGTAGAGCCATCATTCAAACCTCTGCTTTGGCGGTAGAGAGCTGGCCCAGCGTCAACCGAGTCCATGCGTCTGTGCGCATGAAAGGGATCAAGGGTTTGGCCAGCAATTCGATTCGCAGTTTCTGATTTGCAGGCATCTGGGCCGGAAGGGTCAGGGTGGTCCCGTCCCAGACCTGATCAAGTGTGAGTTCTGCAAATTCCTGATCCAGAAACCCCGCGTTGATCCCGTTAAACACAAGCGAGCGGCGCAGGTCCAGAAACAGGTGTAACAGCTTGAGCGTACCTTCCAAGGAGGTATTGCTGCCTGCAATTTGTGCCGCCGTGGCGTCCAGTTGCGCCTTGGGTATACGCAGCAGATCGACCAGTTTGACAATGCTGAAGGCACTGAACTGATTGGCATTTTCGGGTCCGATATTGGCAATCACCGAAATCGGCAGGTCGTCTGTTGTGGCGTCAATGCGGGCTGTCATATGTGTGGTATCCGGAATGGATTGGCTGTCAATGTCGATTTGCAGGATGTGCCCGCCTTCCGCTGGAACAGCGCTTAGGGTTTGGCTGCCGCGAAACAGGGCCTCCAGCCGCCAGGCGTGACGGGTGCCAAAAGGCTGGGGTGTGATCGCGGTCAGTTGGTCAAAGCGCCAACGGGCTGACAACCTGCGCCCGCCTGCCAGAATATCTGCTGTATCCACCGCCAAACCGCCCGTTTCATCAGAGCCGAGCAAACGGTCCAGCACCACGCTTAACATCAGGTCCCGGCCGTCGGCGGGGGCATTCGGAGGCGTGCGAAGCGCAGTGTTCAGTTGCAGGGTGTCGGGCCCGATCAAATGCAGGACCACGCTGGCGGTAAAGGGGGTGTCCAAAGCCTCGCCCGCGCTGCGCCCGCCCACATCACTGTCATGGGCCAGGGCGCCAAGTGCGGCGTAAACCCCGGCGGTTTGGGGCAGTGTGCCTGCGGGAGTTCCTGTTTCTGCCCGACAGGGGGCAGCAAAAAGCCCTGAGGGTGTCGCCACCGCATTCACCGCCTGTGCAGCCCGTGCAGCCAGTAATTGGGGAAGCGCGGAAATCATCAGCTTGCCAGCTTGCCAAAGACGGCAAGATCAAAGCTCAGGTTGTTCACATCCACAACCGAGCCGTTGGCCCGCAGTCCCTTAAAGGTCAGTTCGCACTGACCGGGGGATTTGTTGCGAATATGGCCGCTGATCATCTGGAAACCGAATTTCAGGCGCGGGGTGACAGACACGGAATAGGCAGAGTTCTGGTAGGGTTTGATAAAGCGGACCCTTACATAGTGGGTTTGCGCAGCGGCGTTTGCCACCTGCTGGCGGGTGACATCCAGAATGTTGCGCCCGCCGCTGATGGCATAGCCTGATCCGAACAGGTCGGGGCGATCCAGAATATCGGGCAACCAACTGGTGCCGCCCCACATGGGATTGTCGGCGCGGTAGAACCCCGCGTCGCCGTTGATGGCACGCTGGATATTGTTGCGCAGATCATCCGAAAGCGCGCCGCCTACAGCATCCAGATATTGCGCGTCGATCCCCAGATTATACAGCATGGATTTGCCCGCCGCGGCCGCGCGATCCCTTTCGCTCTGGTTGCCAAGATCGCGGAAATCAACGGACTCGCCCTCTGCGAAGAAACTTTGTTTGCCCACAAAACCCGAAGAAACGGTAAAACTGTCAGGGCTTCCGGCGGGGACGGGTTTGCCGTTGATGTCTACTGCACCCACGCTGGTCATGCGGGCGGCGGCCATCTGGCCCCCCTCGGTCAGTTTGATGCTGATCGGCTCGCGTGTAGACGCTGGCGCGGCAGCGGGTGCAGCGGTATGCGGGGTGGCGGTTGTCGGGGCGGTCGGGGCCATTGGTGCAGGCGCAGAAGCCGACAAAGGGGCATGCGTAGCCATTCGCATCATGGCTGGTGCGCCCACTGCGGCTACAGCCGGAGCGGTGGGCATGGCCACCGCACCAGACAGTCCTGCCCCGCCAATAGCACCTGACTCCCGCAGGATTTCCACGCCACCGGACAGCACTTCAAAGGCGCCGACGGTCTCGATCTCTACGGTTGTGCTGAAAATCGCATCTTCCAAGGTGAAAGCCAGTTCGGGGTTTTCTGCCTTTAACGGGTTGCTGGTGCCAAAGGTTTCAAACGGCTGTAACGTGGGTTTCCCGTCTACCTGTATGATCTTGGGGTTCAACTGGATCGGCAGATCGTCGGGGTCCAGCCCGATAACGGGGGGCAGCCAATAGACCAGCTCCGGATCAATAAAGGTGTCGATAATGGTGGGGCGTGTGCCGATCGGTTCCCAGACCACAATGGGATCACGCCAGATCACCTGACTGGCCGAAGATGCGCTGTCCCCCGTGCGCCGCAGCATCAATTGCACCTGCGCCGACAGCTTTTCTTCGCTCACCGCGCCGTTCTTGAGATGCCGCGTTTCGACGGCGCTGTCAGCCAGTGCATTTGGCCCGATGGCCCCGTCCGCAATATGCGCGGCACCGATGGCCCCTTCGGCAATTGCGCGCGCTTCCACTGCTTTATCGGCCAGTTTCGGCGCGGTGACGGATCGGTCCTGATAGGCCGGAGTGTCCAGCGGCGGCCCGTTTTCATCCCCCTCATGGGTGTGGGAATACAACTGGCGCAGGATTTCCTTTTGCAGTTCGTTCAACTCACGGGCGGAAAGCGGCACACCGGGGCCGAATTCGGCGGGGATGACGATGGGGTTGGGCATCACAAACTCCTGTCCGTATCTGGGTTAATTGCCCACGCTCAGGCTGAAGTTCAGCAGAACGGGCATGCCTTTGACCACTTCGATGGTGTTGTCGGTCGGGGCGAAATTATAAAGGCTGGTGGCTTTGGCCCCTGCCGCAGTCTGGCTGTCTACAAGCAAGCCGCCGCCGATGATCTTGGCAGGGCGCGGCGCGTCACCGCGATAGCTGATCGAGAGGGTGCTTTTGGCCAGTTTCATATTCAGAAGCTCGATGTTTTCCAGCGCCATGGCTGCGGCCTGATCTTCGGGCTTTGCCACATCAGGCTTGAACCCGTCGGCCCCGAGTAGGGGGCGGAATTCGGGTTTGGTGCTGGCCCCGCTTAACAGGTTCATCAACAAGGCCTGACCTGCGGGCATCACCGAGTTGTGCCGTTTGATGCAGGTCAGGGGTGTGCCATTTCGGTCCAGCAGGGTCAGGGTCATCAGGCCGGACAGACGAGTGTGGGAATGGGTCATTTCAAGCTCCTTTAATCTGTGTTGGTTTTGCGGATGGTGACAGTATCACCGCTGCGCACATGGGTTTTCAGGTCTAGTGTTACGCTGGGCAGGTTTGGGGGCGGGTCAGGGGGCGTCACGGGGTCCGCAACGGGGGTGATTTCTAGGGCATCCGCCAGTTTGGTCCGGCTTTCCAGATCGAACTTTTGTTGTGGTGAAAGGGTAAAGCTGACGGTGGGAACAATGTGATCATTCAGCGGCAGCACCGGACCGCCTGCGGAAATTTCCACCGTGTCTGTGGCGATTGCTCTATCCGGTTTGCCAAGGCCCAGCGTTGCTTGGGGATGGATCGTCAGGGCATCCAGTGCAGTGGCATGGGATGTCAGGCTTCCGTCAGGGGGCGCGGGAGCTAGCGCAAAAGCTGCATTTACGGAAGTATCCGAATGCAGGTTCAGGTTGATCTGCTGGTAAACCGTCAGGCCGTCCGCCAGCAGGGCATGGCTGTCAAACTGCGGCCCTGTATCCAGATCGAACCCGTCTGACAGGGCTGTTTTTGATGACAGCCCCAGTTCCACTTCGGGCAGGGGCAACGCTGCAAAGGCATCCTCTGGCAGGGGGGTGACGCGAATTGTGCCTGCCAGTTTGAACCGATTGATCATTGTATCCAGCCAGTGGCTGCGGTGGGCCAACGGGCCTGATTGATCCAAGGCCAGCTCTGTTTCATCAAAGCGCAGGGCAAATTCACCCGCGCGACGCCCCGCCCAGCGGGCGGTAATCCGCAGCTTGGCGGTGCGGGGCAATGGCGAGAAACGGGCCTCCAGAACATCAGTCTGGCCAGAATTCGCCGGTTTCCCGATCTCGATCACATGCCAGCGGGTTTTCCCATCCCCCAGAAGGGCTGGCATCTGCAATGCTGTGCCAGAGCCTTGCGGGATCGCTCCTTTATTGACCATTTCATCCACTAAACGACCCGTCCAATCCAGATGCGCGGCGCCGCGCACATCCAGCGCATAACCCGCAGCAGGGTCACCGGGTTCATTGTCAAACAGGGACTGGAAAGACGCGATTTCCGACAGGCCTGCATAAAGCGCCTCTTTGTCACCCGCCGAGGTAATCCAACCAAGGCTGGTAGGGGTAGGGCTGTCGCTGTGATCCCAGCGCATGGCGCCCACATCCACGGTCAAACGTTCGCCCGCGCGCATCTTGCGGTTCACCACTATCACACGGGGGGCGTGGGTCAGGCGGCTTGGGTCCACCTGAATAAGGGCAAAGGGACCGATGGGCTGTTCTGCTTCAAAATCAAACACCGGATCGGGGTAAAGACGTTCTGCGTCACCCAGCACGCCCGACAGGGTTTTGAAGGCGGGGTTTTGCAGTTCAAACACATATTCAGGGCGGCTCAAAGGCGTGGCAGTTTGGGTGTACAGGCGCAGCGGGGCGTCCAGCACGTCTGCCGCAAACAGGCTGCCCCCGTCGGGTTTGGCAAACAGGCCAAGGGTCTGGCCCAGCTCTATGCTGCCAGCTTGGGTCTGTCCGTTGTGAGTATGGGAATAGGTCGGATCATCGGGGCGGTAGGAAAAGGCAGCCAACAGATCGGCGCTACAGGCCAGCCCGATCAGCGCCAGCATCCGCCGCGCACTGGCTGCGCCTTGTAAGGCCAGAACGGATACCATGCGCAGGCGGGTGCGAAAGGATTCTGTGTCTTCTTCGGGCCAAGGTGTCTGGTCGTGCAGCGCCCCAAGGGCCGCGCCGTCCGACAGATCGGTGAAATATTCAACTGCGCGGGACCGTTGTAGCTGCTCCAGATCGAAATCCGCCCGTTTCAGCGTGTCGCGACTGGCTTTTGTGACCACGGCCATGGGGGTGCGCGGATCATGCAGGGCGCGTCGATAGGGATCGGGCAAAAAACGATCCACCCGTTTGAAACCGGGGGCAGGGGCAAGCGCACGCAGGATTTCAGGGGAAAGACCGGTCATGGGGTTGCAGGCTCCCATTCAAAGCGTACAGGGGTTGGCGCAAGGGTTATCAGCGTGCCCGCCGCCACATCGAGCGTTGTATTTGCCCCAGTCAGCGCAACGGCGCTGCGTTCGATCATGTCCAGCACATTCAGGCGGGTGGTGTCCGCTGTCAGGCTGGTCCCGACAGCGCCGCCAAGCCCGTCCGGCCCCGTCAATTGCACGAGCAGTTCGGTCAGATCAAGGCCGCGCGTCTGGGTTGCGGCCAAGGCGTTCAACCCGTCGATCATCCCGTCCAGTACAGCCACAGCACTGTCCGTTAACGCGGAGATTTCGGCGCTGGTTGGTTCTTGCATCGGGGGGGACAGGACCAGTTCCAGCGACACCAGCGGAATTTCTTCCAGTGTTATGGCCACTGCCTCGACACCTTCGCCAAGGTTCAGGCGGGTGAACGGCGGCAGGGTAATATCGCCAAGGCTTGATGCTGGCGGGCTGCCCGATACGTTCAGGCTGCTGTCGGCTGTGACCACATCGGCCACATTTTCCACGCCCATCAATCCTGCCAGCAAACGGTTCCACGTCAGGGTGCCGCCGATGCCCATGGTGGTGACCTGGGCGGTTAATACGGCGGTGCAATCCTCGACCAGCTTTAAGGTTTGTGCGCCTGTCAAGGCGCCGCTGGCGGGTTTGATGACCACTGTTCCGCTAAGCACCTGTGTTGCCGTTGCCCGCACCCGCGCCAGTATGCCCGGGCCTTTATGGGCTTCAATCGCGGCGGTGATTTCGGCTTCGTTCCTGATCAGGTCGGCTTCCGAGGTTTCCAGCACGATTTCCAATTCGCCCGGTGGCATGAACGGCTGCCCCATATCATCCAGATCAGACGCATCCCGCAGTTGCACGGATTTGATTTCCGCAATCCCCATCAGCGCGTTTTCCAGTGCCTTGGCGGTGCCGCCCCCCGCGCTGGCAATGGCCATTTTCGCCCGTTTGCGCAGTTGTTCATCGGTTTCACGAATCCCGAGCGAGACTGACGGCCCCACCAGTGCCAGCCCCGCAATCCCTGCGATCGGGCGCAACTGGGTGACGGTGCCATTGTCGGCGTCATCCTGACTAAGGGCTACATCAGCGGCGGTCTGGTTCAGAGCCTGATCGGGCAGCGCATGCATGCCGATGACCAGCGTGTTTTCCCCTTCGCGCATTTCGTAATCATCGTCGACGGTGTAGATCACCTTGTCACCCGCCTGCACCCGCAAAGCCGCGATCTGGCTGCCTGCGGGGATAATAACGCGTGCGGTGATACGGCTGTCGCGGGTCAGGGTGGCCTCGGCGATTTCGGCGGCACCGTCAATGCGGGTGATCCCCACCAGCGCCACCAGTTGATCGAGCGACGCACCCGTTGCCGTATCAATAAACCCCGCATCATAAACTGCGTTCATTCGGGCATAAAGTTCGGAAAACTCCCGTGCTGTGGCCTCGACCATGGTGCGGGCGACAGAACCGGGGGCAAGGTCTGTCAGCACACCGCTTTCAGACAGTTTTTCCAGCATGAATGCGACGATGTCCTGATAGGGGCGGCGGGCGTTTTCCGGGGTCATGGGGATGGCTCCAACGCAAGGGCGGCGTCGCCGTTGATCAGGCTGATCAGATCAAACACCAGTTGCGCCTCGGGGTCGATTTCGATCTGCACCATGATGGCGTTAGGGTCCGCAGCATTGCGGCTGATTTCTATGCTGCGCAGGGTGAAACGCGGGTCGGCGCGCAGGGCCTCGCGGATATAGGCGCGGGCGCGGGCGATGTTTTGCGCGTTCAGCAATTCGCCGATCAGCAGATGCAGGCGCGATCCGAAATCCGGATGCCCCAGCGCTGACAAAGACCCGCGCGGCACCGCCAGTGCCAGCCATGCGGCCTGACCCACCGCATCCGCATCCACCACCGTATCCAGATCCCAACCCACCGCCGTGGCGCGGCGATCCAGACGCAGGGCGCTGCCTGCGTTGCGGCTGGGCTGCAAGCGGATGTCGCTTAGGTCTTGATGGCGCAGCTCGGATCGAAGCATTGGGATTTATCCTATAAAAACAGTGCCCGCGGCGATGATTGTGCCCATAGGCGCGTCGCTGGGGTCGTTGCAGGTCAGGGCCGTGTCGCCATTGCGCGCTGCCGGTTTGCCGTTGATGAAAACGGATGTGGACCCCATCATCACCTCGCCCTTGTCAGAGGGTGGGGATTGGAACGGACCGCCTTGGGGGATATGGGCGGGGGTGTTGGTGGCGGTCGATCCTTTGGTGGCGGCGGCCAGTCCTGTGACAAAGACATCGCTGCTAAGGTTGCCGTCTATCAGCCCCGTAAACGGATGGGGCAGCGGGGTTGGCACGGTTGCGGTTCCGGCTGGGATCATCACAATATGGATGTCGGTGCCGACGATCTGGTCATTTTCTTTGGCGGCGGGCAGTCCCATAGTGATCCTCAGTTCAGGTCAATTTTCGAAGCCTTCAGCGCCATGGTGCCGCCAGCTTCTATTTCGGTGTTTGCGCTTGATTTCAGGGTCAGATTGCCGCCAGCCTCGAACGTGATGTCGCCGTCGGCTGACAGGGTCGCATTGCCGGACCCATCCAGCGTAAAGGTCACACCGCCGCTGGTCAGCGTTGCTTCGCCCGCCTCGGCATCAAGGGTCAGGGCAAAGTCGTCAAGAAGGGCGGTTATGGCGGTATCGGTCATCTGCAATTCGGGGCCTTCGGGCAGGGTGACCCGCCAGATGCGTGACCCGTTGCTGCCAGCGGTCTGGCGCATTTCGATCTGATCGGCGGGCGTGGCACTATGGGGCAGGCGGATCAGGCGTTCACCTTCGGCCATTTCCGGGGCGGGGACGGTTTCGGAAAACATCAATCCGCTGATGATCGGCGCATCGGGATCGCCACCGATAAACTGCAACACCACCACATCGCCAACCAGCGGCGGCGCCAGTTGGCCCAGATAGCTGCTGCTGATCGGCACTTTCTGATAGATAGCCGTGCTGCCTTGCAAACGCACATCGCAGGCGTATTGCGTCAGCCCCGCTGCGTCAGGCAGGTGCAGGCTGTCCACAACCCCAAAGGCCGAAGGCTGCCGAGAAGACAGTTCGCTTTGCACAACCGATTTGATCAGAGACACAAGATCGAGCATCACATCCCCTTCACATCTGAAAAGGCATATTGGGCCGACAGACCCGCCGTGGCCGACAGGGTGAGTGACAGGGATTCAATCCGTGTCAAACGCAAGGGCAGGCCGTTTGCATCGGGGATTGTCACCACATCGCCCGGAGATGCGGCAACTGGCAAAGGCGTGCGCAGGTTGACACCGCCTGACAGGGCAGCCCTGCGCTGATCCGTGGCGGTTTGCAGTACCAGCGTGTCGGATAAAATCCGCAAGGCAGCGGCGCGGGTCTGGATCGCAGCTTCGGCGGGGCCGGACTGGATCGGCGCGGGATCGGCCAGTGGCAGGGTCGTCATGCCGGGGCCGCTGGCACCAAAAGCCCCCGCGCCAGTCACCCGTGCTTTAGCTTCACTCGCGGGGTAGGACACATCGGCCAGATCTTGCGCCGCCAGCAACGTGTCAAAGCTTCCTGTCGGCACGGGCACAGCCAGCGCGGCGGTGGACACCAGACCGTTTGCATCACTGGTCAGGGCCAGACCGCTAAGGTGGGCCAGCCGCAGGCAATGGCTGAGCAGGGTCATGCCTGACCCGAGCACCATATGGGGAATGGTCAGCCCGGGCAGGATTGTACCCACAGGCACGCTGGCTGACGCACAAAGATCGGTGATAATCTGCCCCGCCGTCGTGGCGGAATAGGCTGTGTCAGCCTGTGTGATATTCAGTGCGGCGAGTGGTTCATGCAGGGTCAAATGGGCACCTGCGGCCCTGTGTGCCACCTGTTGCAAGCTGCCTGTCATCAAACGATAGCTGCTGCCCCCCGTTTGCGCCGTCAGAAAGGCCAGTGCGTCGACCCCGGGCGGTTCCACACCCGCAGGCAGCACAATTTGCGCCCGTCCGACAGGAAAGGCCAGCCCCCGATCCAGCCGCAGTGACCGGATCGGCAGCTCTGTACCGTCCACGGTAAGGGTTATGCCGGTCTTAGCGGTCATTGTTGCCCTTTGGCCCAACCGCCAGTGATTTCAACAGGTAAGCCGTGCTTTGCGCCACATAGGTTGCAAAGATCTGATAGGCATCCTTGCTGCTGAGCACCCCTTCCACCGCATTGATCGCATCGGTCACCGGCTGGGTGTTCAGATTGCTGTTTGCGGCGGCGTTGAACACATCCAGCACCCCTTGGACATAGCCGAAATCAGGGTCGGTCAATGCGCCGGAGGCGGGATTGTTCAGCTCTTTAAACGCGTCGATGCGGTCTTCCAGCCCGACCGTGTTCAGTAGGCCCTGAACCTCGTCGTTTATTCTGGTCATGAAGTTCTTGATCTCGGTGCTGGCAGACATAATGGCGTCGCCTACGGGCAGGCCCTCGAACAATGTGTCGATGGCGTCTTCCAGATTGTCGGTGACCTCCAGCTTGGAAAAGGCATCATTGATCGAGGTCAGATGGGTGGTGATGTTTACGTCACCTGCCCCCGGAGGCCAGATCAGATCATTGCTGAAGGTGACACCGTTAAAGGTTTCACCGCCGGAAATGATTGTGTTCAGATTGTTCAGCGCCAGTGAAATATTCTTGGAGCGTTGATCGAGTTCATTAAAAAGTTCGGTTCCAGTAGCCATGTCAAAAATCCTTTCAGAGTGGCAAATTCAAATGGTGACAATTAGGTTTCGGATGCAGAAATCACCTTTCCGGCGGCATCCAAAAGCGCCTGAATTCCCATGGCGCCTTCAACAAAAGCCGCCGCGTCTTCGACAAAGTCTTTCAGCTTATCAATGGCATCCAGCGCACCTTGCGCCTGTCCCAGCGCATCGGCCAGACTGCCCATAGCATCCAGCCCGAGGGCAGCATCCAGATCGCCGAGATCGGCCAGAAAATCGGTGGAAAACCCGCCGGTTGTGGGCGCAGGGGGCGGCACATAGTGGCGCAGGGTCATGGAATAGGCGTAACCGCCCGGCATTTTCCCCGATTGCACCACATTCAGGGATTCCAGAAGCGTCTGTTCAATATCCGCCCCGACAGCGGCGGAAGACACGAAATCCTGCGGTGCACCACTTGCAAAACTGCTGCGCAATTCTTCAAGACGGGTGCCGGCATCCGGCCCCAGTGCAAGGCCCGACAGGGTGATGCGGGCGGCAGTCTGGCCCAGATCCTGCACCAGATCACTGTCCCATCCGGGTACCGAATGGGTCGCCAGATTGCGAGTTTGATCCACCCGCAATTCTGTGACGCGGTTCAGTTCCAGATCGCCGATCAGCACGGTCTCTGCCATCAGAACACCCCCGGAATGCGCAGGCCGTGGCGCAGCATGTCTTGGGCCAGAATATCGGCCAAAGCCGCGCGCAGGCGGGTTTCAAAGTCGAAATCATCTTCGGGCGCGGCAGAGTTCGGGGCGGCATAGGGTGGCGCGCTTTGTGCGTTCTGGCGCAGTAAACTTTCGACCAGTGCTGAAAGGGAACCTGTCGCTGTTGTGCCGGTTTCGGGTGTCTGGGCAGTATTGTGATGGGGTAAGGGTGTGGTCCCGTCGCCTAAGAATCCCCCTTTGCGATCGGCTGTTGGCGCGATTTCATATCCGGACTGTTGTTGCGGCCGGATCTTATCCGCAGGCGTTTGCTGTCCTGACGGCTCCCCCCCTTGCGCCTGTGCTATTCGGGCCGCGAATACTGTGTTTGCAGGGGTGTGGACCTGTCCGTTCGGGGGGGACTGCTTTGATTGCAGCGTTTGCAAAGGCGCTATTTGGGCGCGGGGAACAGGCTGACGCCGCTCTGCCGCTTTGACCAGCATGTGCGCTAAAATCTGCGGTGACAGGGCTGTATCGGGCCGTTTATCCGGCTGTTCCGTTGGTGTATTTGCATGTGTGCGCGGGGTGTTTGCCACCAATTTCAAACCCTGCTGTGACGGGCCTGTTTCGCGGTGACTGTCGGGTGCCCTGTGGTTCGAAAAGAAAGGGGCCAAGGGTGTTTGGGCCACAGGTTTTGTTTTGTGTTGCGGTGCGGCTGGTGCATCGAGGCCGCGTTCTGACTGATCGAAGATCGCTGGTTTTACCCTGTGAACAGGCATCCCCGATCCTGTGTCCTGATCCGTCAAAGCAGCCATTTCTGCGCTGGGCACAATCGCAGCAGCCTGTTCGGACCCGCGCCGGACAAACGCCTGATGGGCCAGTGTCAGAACAGACCCCGCGGTTCGGGACAGCGCATGCCCCATGCGGGGACGCAGATATGCGGCGGGCCTAGTCATCGTTGATCACAATCTGTGTGACGTTATCGGCGATTGGTGCCGTTGGTGTGTGTTGGGCGGGCTGCGGTGTGCTGGCGGCCAGCAACCGCGCGGCTGCGTTCAGGCGTTTGGCTGTGGCAGCAGGCAGGGAGCCAGCCGCATCAGGGGACAGGCCAAAGGTCAGGCACAGGCTCGCCAGTTCCAGATCGGGGTGCTGCAGACCAGCCTCGGCAAAAGCGTGGAGTTCCGCGTCAGCGGCAGGATCAGACAGCCGCCGTGCCTGCGTGATAAGGGCCTCGCCGATCACAAGGGGTAAGGCGCGCAGGGTGGGGATACTGACCGGAGCGCCGGTTTTCGTGTCGGTGGTCGAGCGGGCCACAAGGGTCAGCTCATACAGGCTGGCGTTCATTTGAGGACCGTCAGCCTGCAGCACCAAAGCATCGCGCAGGCAGGTGTTTCGGGCGGAAAAACTAAGCGGGTGTAAGGTGAAACTATGATGGCGTGATGAAACAGTTGCCCCGTCATCCAGAGAGGCCACCTGCAGGTTCAAATCCTCGCGTTGGCTTTCTAGCGCCTCGGTTCCTGCGGCCATTAACCTGTCTGCCAGAACTGCCGGTAAATCGGCGATGCGCGGGATCGGGCGAAATTTTTGCGCCCCGTCTGCCTGTTGCACAGTGGCAGCAATCCAGCCTTGTAACAGGCGATCGGGATCGGCGCGATCGGTGCTGTCCTGCCCCCGTGCAGCGCGGTCCAGAATATCCAACCAGCGGCCCCAATCGGGCAGGGTCAGGCGGAAATGCCCCGCCTTCAGCACCAGATCAACAGGTGCATTTATATGGGCCTGCGCAGTCATCAGCCTGCAGACTCGCGGGTGGCGCTAAAGTCGTACAGCGTTTCGGCCACGCCGCCGACGCCCATGGCAAACCGCTTGCCGTGGCCGTAACATTCCTGCAGCGAGATGACGTTTTCCTCTTCGCCGTCTGCCCCGTCAAAGTTGGTAGAGATCACCACCTGAAAGGATTGGTTGGTGTTGAATTTTTCGTCCAGAACCGCAACGGTAGAGCGGGCTTTGATCACCCCCGTGACGCGGGTTGTACCAAAAATAATGCCGATCCGTTCGGACTCGCCGATGGCTGCGATGTCCTGGCTGGGGCGGTCGGTGACAAAGCTGATGTCTTGCAGGCCTTCGACGGGTTCGCCGTCGATCAGAACTTTGGACCGATTGGCGCTGAGGATTTTTGGCATGGATCTATCCTTATGATTTTGACGGAGTCCGGGCGGGAACTGCCCGGGCATCCTTCGGCAAATGCAGGGTCTTAAAAGGCGCGGACGTTGATCGTCGCGTAGATGTAATCAATGGCGCGAACAGGGCGCACAGCGATGCCGATGCGGACAATGCCAGCGGCGGCATCCGCGTTTGTCGCGGTGACTTCCACCTCGTAGGGCGGTGAAAGCCCGTCTGCGCTGGGCACCAATGCGCCCTCGCGGTACATGGCGTTAAAGGCTTCGTCGATGCGCTGGCGCAGGGCGCTGCGTTGGGCCTGATTGTTCAGCAAGCCTATGTAATCAATAGCAATATTCTGCACCGTGCGCACAGCGCGATCTGCTGTGCGCTGCACGTTGATCTGGTACTGGCTGGTGGCGATACCCTTGACCACCGCCACGCCTTTGCGCGGCAAGGTGTCGATCGGCAACAGGCCTGCGGTCAGCAGGGTTTTCAGATCACCGTCCGATAAATCAAAATTCGGGGCCGCAATGCCGCGCAGGGTTTTGAAGGTGGGGGACTGAAAATATTTCTGTGCCGAAAGCAGGCCCGCGACCGCCCCCACATAACCGCTCGGGGCACTCAGCACAAAGCGGTCGGACGTCAGGGCCAGCGCCATAGCCTTGGCGGCTTCAATATCGGGGCGGGCGGTGCCGTGGGGCGGAATTTGCCCTAAGCCGATGCGATTGGCGGCTTTGCGGCTCATGGTTTCGCAATGGGAAATCACCGCTGAATTCAACTCGGTTGCGTCGGCCGCATTGCTGATCCGGTTAGAGGCGATCACCATATCCACCTGCCGCTGGGTTTCCAGCCGTTCAAGGGCCGCAGCATAGGCGCTGACGGTGGGTTCCAACCCGCCGCTCAGTGCTACAGGGGCATTGTCAGGTTTGATGTTCTGGGGGGCAATAGCGCCGCCAACAGCCGCGGGGGGAACGGCTGCTGGCAGTTTTATCAGCCCGCTTTCGCCATTGATCACGGTCATAAAAAACCGTGGATCATCGACCAAAGTGGACAGATTCCGGAAGGTTTCGGAAAATTTACCCGCCTGCACATTTGCGCTGCCGGTAAAGACAAACACATCAACGGTTTTGGCCGCGCCAGCACCCTTGGTGACAAAGCGCACAAACAGATCATTGCCCCAAACCCCTGCCGCCCGCGCGGAAACCCGCAAGGGGGCTGCTGTCGGCGTGTTATCTGCCGCGAAAAGATCAAATTGCACATTCAGGCCTGCTGCCAGCCCCGCCGTGGCGGGCAGGGCGGCGCAGACCAGAGCTTTCAATCCGTTGGAAAAGGCCAGCTCGACCTCGGGCATGGATGCCACAGAGCCTGCGCCAAACAGGTCGCGAAATTCCGACAATGTGGTGACCTCGCGCAGGGGCTGGTCGGCCAGCGGACGTTCGGCGCATCCCACAATGCCCAACACGCCAGCAGCCCCCAGACCGCGGGGGACCAGCTCTTTTACGACAGTGATTTCGATTCCAGGTATGGTTAGCATGAAAATCTCTTTTTCTGTTGGAACACAAAAGCAAAATTCGGTGGGTAAAACGGGCCGTTTTCAATATGTATCAACGGTTCCGCAGATGCTGAGTCGAGTCAACCAGTGATGGTGTGAAAAGTTTACGTGGCTGTTTTTTAGGTAATGTAAATCTATATAAGTAAATATTATCAATATATTACGGGTAAGCCAATTTTCGCCTTAGAGGTGTGCTTGAAATTGATTTAACGATTTTCTGGCGATTTTTTACGGAAAAGTGATCCGGCGCTTTCGGGTGAATTCCGTCTGTTTGATTGAATTTTCAGGGGTTGAAAACTTGCTTTTAAAATCAGTTTTTACCGCACTTACCCTATGGAAATTCCCGCGTGATGTGTATGGTAAAACATCTTTGGCAGGAATTGCCCTGCCGCCCCTAACAAGGCTTTACGATGCCCAAATCCGCTCAATCCGAACCCGCATCGCGGGGTGTTCAGTCTATCGAAACCGGAGGCCGTATTCTGCGCGAGTTGGCGAATGCCTACGGGCCGATAAAACTGCGGGATCTGGCGGCATTGTTGAACGTCGCGCCTGCGCAGTTGCACCCGTATCTTGTCAGTTTTCGGGCGATGGAAATGGTCGAGCAGACTGCCCGTGGCACCTATCAGTTGGGGCCTTTTGCGTTGCATATCGGTCTGGCGCGGTTGCGCGGGCAAAATGCCTATCGCGATACAATCGCGCGGGTGGGTGATTTGTCTGATGCGCTGGGGCTGATGATTTCAGTGTCTGTGTGGGGCGCGCAGGGGCCGACGATCACCTATGTTCAGGAATATGCCGCGCGGATTCACGCGAACGTGCAGGTGGGGGGGATTTACAACATGACCGTCACGGCCACGGGGCGGGTGTTTGCGGCTTTCCTGCCGCCCTCGATGACGAAACCGGTCATCGAGCGGGAATTGACCGACCATGAATTCCGCCGCCGTGCCTTGTTTGACATTGACGAGGCTGCCTATAATCGCGCCGTGGCGGAAACCAAGGCGCTTGGCTATTCGATCACGCGGGATATGCCGATTCCGGGGGTCTCGGCGGTGGCCGCGCCCGTATTTGATCACACGGGCGCGATGCAGTTATGTGTGACGGCGATCGGGCCGACGGGATTGATCGACCTTGATCCCAAAGGCGAGGCAACAACAGGTCTGCTGGAATTTACCGAGAAACTTTCGCGGGATTTCGGCCATGAGCACGCCAGCGCCCCATCAGACCCGGTAAGTTTAACGAGACAAGTAAACCCAGTGTTGCAACAATAATTCCCACCATCTGGGGCAGGTTCGGCACCCGCCCTGTCATGGGAATGGCCATCAAAACTGCCAATGGTGGCACCAGCGCGGGGAAAACCCCCGCAGCAATCGGGCCAAGGCGCACCACGGCCAGCACGTAAAACACGATGGCCAAAGCGCCGCCCAACACCCCCTGATAGGCGAACTGGATGGCCCAAAGCCCGAGGTCGGTCACAACAGTGGACGTCGACAACAGATAAACCGGCAGGAAAATCACGGTTGAAGACAGCGCAATTGCGCCAGTTGCCGCCACTGAATCCAGCCGCCATTTGGACATCAGCCATGTGAAGATGCCCCAAAGACTACCTGACACCACAAAACACAAATCCCCCAGCCATGCGCTTGCGGCTGTTGCGCCTGCATGGGGCGCGGCGCTGCGATCTGCGGCGATGAACATCAGCCCCGTCACCAACAACCCCATGCCCGCCAGACGGGATTTACTGACGGGGGATCTGTCGATGAAACGGGACAGGGCGGCACTGCTGAGCATGGTGACACCCGGTCCGATCACCACAGCATGGGCCAGCGGCGCCATGGAAAACCCTGTGGTGATGAACCATGCAAAGGGCGGGCCAGCCACCACGGTCAGCACGATCAACCGCCGCCAATCCAGCCCCTGCATCGGGGATTTCCGCATCACCAGCATCAGGGGCAGCATCACAACCGCCCCGCCAAGATAGCGCAGCAGGGTCAGATCGGCACTGGAAAACCCCTGTGTGCGCCCGATCTCGACCCCGACATTATAGACCCCCCAGCCAAGCGAGGCTGCAAGCCCGAAGCACAGCCCCACAATTATGGCAGAGGACTCCTGCGGGTTACTCATTTGCGCCGGACATGTGGCGCGCGGCGATATAGCCAAAGGTAACCGCTGGCCCAAGAGTGATGCCGCCGCCCGGATAATTGCCGCCCATAATGCTGGCCGCGTCATTGCCCGCCGCGTAAAGCCCGCCGATGGGTTTGCCGGCTTCATCCAGAACCTGCGCATATTCATCACAGCGCAGCCCCGAAAACGTGCCAAGATCGCCCATCACCAGCTTGATCGCGTAATAGGGTGCGGTTTCAATCGGGGCGACGCAGGGGTTCGGTTTGTGTTCCGGATCGCCCAACGAACGGTTGTAAGAGGTAGATCCGCGCGCAAATTCAGGGTCTTCGCCACGGCGCGCCGGACCGTTGAACGACTCAATGGTTTTGGCCAGAGCTTCGGGGTTTGCTCCAATCTGTTTGGCCAGCTCTTGCGGGGTTTGACCGCAGAACAGATAGCCCGATTTGATGTGGTGCTTATAAGGTACGGGGGCGGGTTTTACATAGCCCAGCCCGTATTTGCGCAGGGTGCGGTGGTCGCAGATGAAAAAGGCGCAGGTTTCGCCGCCTTCTTGTGCGATACGCGCCGTCAGGGACTGGCCGAAATCATGATAGCTGTTCGCCTCGTTGCAAAACCGTGTGCCGGATCGGGTGACGCCGATCACGCCGGGTTTGGAGCGGTCTACGAAATGGGGGAAAGTGCCCAGCGTGCCGTCTGATTTCAGCGGGCGCGAAATCGGCACCCATGCGGCGGCATTGGGCAAGGTGTCATCCACGGTAGCACCGACGGATTCGGCCAGCCGCAGCCCGTCACCCGTATTGCCCGGAGGCGCGGGGGAGGCGTGTTCATAGCCCGTAGGCGCATGGGGAAACAGTTCCTTGCGCCGTGTCGGGTCTTGGGGAAATCCGCCTGCCGCCAGCACAACGCCTTTGGTGCAGCGTACTTCGATGGTGCCTTTGACCGTTTCCACCAAAGCCCCCGTGACGCGGCCTGAATCGTCGCGCAGCAGTTGGCGCACAGCAGCACGGGTCCAGATCGGCACGTCTTTTTCCGCGCAGGATTTGGCCAGTCGGGCAGCCAGCGCATTGCCGTTCATCAACCGCATGGGGCGGCCATGAAACGCCATGTCGCGCAGGAATTTGAGGAACAATTTGGCCACATAAAACGCAGAAATCGGCGATCTTGTGACATTAAAGAAGTGCAACAGCTCTTTGCCGGTGCCAATCATCATGCCCAGAAAGGTGATTTCAGACAGGGGCGGGCGCAGGCGTTTGATGTCTTTGCCCAACGCGCGCCCGTCAAAGGGGCGCGCCACAATCGACCGCCCGCCGTCAATCCCGCCCGGTGCATCGGGGTGGTAATCAGCGAATGTGGGGCCAAGGTCGAATTGCAGATGGGTGTTGTTTTCAAAGAAATCCACAGCCTTGGGGCCTGCTTCCAGAAACGCTGCGACGCGGGCTGAATCAAAATGCTCGCCCGCTTCGTGTTTCATATAGGTGGTCGCCATTTCGACGCTGTCTTTGACGCCGGCCCGTTTTGCAGGCGCGTTGTTGGGAATCCACATCCAGCCGCCGGAACGGGCGGTTGTGCCGCCGTAGACCGGCTCTTTTTCCACAACCAGTGTTTTCAGGCCACGGTGCGCCGCAGACACAGCCGAGGCCAGCCCGCCCGCGCCCGAACCGACAACCAGCACATCACAGTCGTATTTTTCGTAGGTCATTTAGTCAAAACTCCAAGAATTAGGCTGTCAGATAGCCGCCATCAACGGGCAGCAGGGCGCCAGTGATGTAGCTAGAGGCCGCAGAGGCCAGAAAGACGGTAGGGCCGGCCAGTTCGTCCGGTTCACCCACGCGGCCCATGGGGGTATGGGCCATAAAGCGGGCAATGGTGTCGGGGTTGTCACGGGTGACCACAGTCATCGGGGTGGCGATGACGCCCGGCAGCAAGGCATTCACGCGCACGCCTTTGGGGGCCAGTTCATGGGACAGGGCTTTGGTATATTGTGCAACCGCGCCTTTACTGGCGGCATATGCGGTCATGGCAGAGGCCGCTTGCAGCGACATGATAGAGCCAAGGTTGATCACACTGCCGCGGGTTTCACAGAGCTGGTCCACAAATGCCCGCACCATATGACGCATTCCGTTCACGTTCACGGCGAATGTGGCGTCCCAATCTGCATCATACGTGTCTGCATCCAGCGGGCTGCGGCGGATGATACCTGCGTTGTTTACCAATATGGAAACCGCGCCCCAATCCTTCGCTATCTTTGATGCAAAGGCTTTTGCCCCGTCAGGGTCGGTCACATCCAGCTGTGCTGACATGGCTTTGCCACCTTCGGCGTTGATCGCAGCAGCCTGTTGCGCGGCCGTGTCCCCGTTTAAATCGCAAAGCGCCACATGTGCGCCTGCTTGTGCCAGCCCGCGTGCAATCGCAGCACCGTTTCCTTGGCCTGCTCCGGTCACCACCGCGATGCGGCCTGATAAGTCGAACATATTTGCCTCCCAGATATTTGTGTATTGCAAATTAGTTATCTTATAGCTAATAATTTACGAGTCGCCAAGAGCATTTGAGACGCAATTCAGTGATGGTATTGTGGATCAAGGGTGGGATAGACCGTTCTGGCGCATCGTACATCGGCCAATAGGCCATCTAACTGGGAGGACCATTATGAAGAATTTACTAGCGGTTACAGCCATTGGTGCAGCGGCCATTGCAGGCTCTGCACAGGCGGAAAGCTTTGATTTGCAAAGCGTTTTCGGCCTGAACGTGCCATCCATCGGCCCAAGCCCCGTACATTGGGCGGAAAAGGTCAAACTGATGACCGGCGGCGAAGTGGACATTAAGGTTCATGGTTCGGGCGATTTCGTTCCCCCGTTCGAAGTGTTTGGTGCCGTCAGCACCGGTGCCTTGCCGATGGGCTTTGACTGGATCGGTTATTGGGCGGGTAAAATCCCCGTTGCGAACCTTGTCGGCTCTATGCCCTTTGGCCCAAGCCCCGAAATCGCACTGGGCTGGATGTTTGAAGGTGGCGGTCTGGAAATTATCCAGAAAGCCTATGATCCCCATAATGTGAAAATCGTACCCTGCCATCTGGTGGTTCCAGAAGCCGGCGGCTGGTACAATAAAGAGATCAACACGGTTGCCGATTTTCAGGGCCTGAACGTGCGGATTGCGGGTCTGGGCGGCAAGGCTTTGGCCAAACTGGGCGCGAACACCCAGTTGGTTCCTGCGGGCGAAATCTATGTTTCCTTGGAAACCGGACGCATTGATGCGGCTGAATTTTCTGCTCCGCAACTGGATGTAGGCTTTGGCTTTCAGGACGTGGTGGAAAACTACTACTTCCCTGGCTGGCACCAGCCGTCCAGTTGGGATTCGATTATTGTGAATATGGATGTGTGGAACGGCCTGTCCGATTCAACACAAGCGATCATGGTTGAGGCTTGCAAGGCCAATATCACGGACAATCTGGCCGATCAGATCAATTCGCAAGAAGCCGCAATCAAAAAGATCGAAGCGGCGGGCGTCAGTGTAAAACGGTTCCCGGATGAGGTTCTTGTGGCCCTGCGCGATGCGTCAAACGAGGTGATGTCCGAAGAGGCGCAGAACGATCCGATCTTCAAGGAAGCCTATGAATCGCTGACTGCCTATATCAACAGCGTTGGTCGCTGGAGTTCGCTGCAAGCGCTGCCTGCGCGCTAAACGATCTGATCCGACATGTGAAAGCTGCCCTTTTCCGGGCAGCTTTTTGTGGCTATTGCAGGGATTAAAGAGGGGGAAGGTATGCGTGGTTTTCTAAATGGTTTGATGGCCTTATGTGCTGCACCGGGCCGTTATATCGGCTGGCTGGTTCTGGCGATTATCCTGATGGTCTGTCTGGCCGTTGCAGCCGCACAGCTTGGCATCAACAATTACGGGAAATGGGATGCGAACCTGTTTCTGCTGGGCCGTGGCATCAGTGTGAACACGCTGCTGGATCTGCAATGGTGGTGTTTTGCCTTGGTTGTTTTATTCGGCGGGGCTGTGGCCTTCCGCGAGGATAAACACGTGTCCGTCGATTTCCTTTCTGCGAATTTTTCACCCCGCGTGCGCTTGATCCTGCAAACCATCGGCGATCTGGTTCTGCTGGTGCCGTTTTGTGCGATCATTATCTGGTACGGCAGCAAATTCGCCGTATCCGCATGGACCTCGGGTGAGGGGTCAAGCTACGGCGGCTTGTCCAACATCTGGGTGATCAAAACATTTGTGCCCATCGGTTTTGCCTTGTTGGGGCTGGCGGGGCTGGCACGGGCAGGGCTGTCAATTCACACCCTGATATTTGGTGCCCAAACGAAGGACTCCCCTAATGAGTGATGTATATTTCTGGCCAATCGCCATGTTGCTGGGCCTGATTGCAGGGATTTTCGCGGGCTATCCGGTTGCTTTTGTGCTGGCGGGCGTGGGTATTATCTTTGCCTTTGTGGCTGGCGTGCCTGTGTTGTTTCTATCCATCGGCGTGCAGCGGATATTCTCGGGGGTTTTGACCAACTGGCTGCTGATCGCGATTCCCCTGTTTGTCTTTATGGGGCTGATGCTGGAACGTTCGGGCATCGCAGAGCGGCTGTTACGTTCGCTTGCCTCGCTGTTTCGCACCATCCCGGGCGGTTATGCCTTTGCGGTGGCGCTGATCGGGGTGATCATGGCGGCCTCTACGGGGATTATCGGGGCCTCGGTTGTTTTGATGGGGATGATGGCGCTGCCGGTGATGCGCGACAACGGCTATGATCCGCGCATTTCCAGCGGGCTGATTGCGGCCTCTGGCACTTTGGGAATTCTGATCCCGCCAAGCGTTATGCTGATCATTCTGGGTGACCAGCTGAGCATTTCTGTCGGGGCTTTGTTCATGGGCGCGATGATGCCGGGGCTGCTGCTGGCTTCGCTTTATGTGGCGTATCTGTTGTTCATCGTCTGGCGCTCTCCAGAGCGGATGCCTGCTGCGAAATCCGTGCCTGCCATGCCGTTGAAAGAGGCGGCGATGTCGCTGGCAATGGACCTGTTGCTGCCGATCGTGCTGATCCTGTCGGTTCTGGGCACCATCGTGGCCGGTATCGCCACACCAACGGAATCTGCGGCGATTGGCGCTGCGGGTGCGATGTTGCTGGCGCTGTTTTCAAGAAAGCTGAACGTCAGTGTTCTGGGACAGGCCCTGCGCGATACCACCAGTACAACGGCGATGATTGTGTTTGTGATGATCGGCGCGACAATCTTTAGCCTGATCTTCCGCAAACTGGGCGGGGATGCCATGATCATCGAACTGTTCAAACTGGAAGACCACAGCCCCTATGTGGTGCTGCTGATCGTCATGGCCTTTGTTTTTGTGCTGGGGTTCTTTCTGGAATGGGTGGAAATCACGCTGGTGGTTGTGCCGCTGATTGCCCCCGTTATTGCAGGGCTAGATTTCGGTCTGACCAAAGACGAGACCCTGATCTGGTTCGCAGTTGCGTTGGCCGTCAATCTGCAAACCTCTTTCCTGACGCCGCCTTTTGGCTATGCGCTGTTCTACCTACGCGGGATTGCACCGGATTTGCCGATCACCACCATTTACCGCGGTGTGATTCCTTTTGTACTGCTGCAACTGACAGGTTTGGCACTGATCCTTGTGTTCCCTGCCATTTCTTTGTGGCTGCCGGAATATCTGGGTCGTTAACCCAATAAATCTTGCCCGAAATACGGGTTTTGAACACGCCAAACCCCTGTTTGGTTTCTGTCCTGCTGCCTCTGCTTCAATCAAAGAGGCGGCAGGAATTTTAAAATTTTTCCAGCATTAAAACAATAGATTAACCAGAACGCCCCATCACTTTTTAGGGATGTAATAATCAATTACCCGATTGCGATAGACAAGTTTCGTGAATTTTGCTTCTATCCGCGCGGATGGAGAAATCCTGCTGCTGGTCTCTTTTTCGGACGGCAGAACGTTTTTTGTAAAATAGGGAGGTCTACAATGGATCGTCGTTCGTTTATTTCAAAAGCCGGTGTGCTTGGCGTGGGGGCTGCGGCCACCACTTTGGCTGCACCTGCTGTGTCTCAGGGCAACCTTACGTGGCGCATGGTCACCACATGGCCAAAGAATTTTCCGGGTCTGGGTGTGGGCGCGCAGCGTCTGGCCGACCGGATTACTGCCGCATCTGGCGGTCGCCTGACCATCAAGGTTTACTCTGCTGGCGAATTGGTTCCCCCATTGCAAAGCCTTGACGCTGTTATCGACGGCGCGGCTGAAATGAGCCACGGTGCCGCTTATTACTGGCAGAACAAATCCCCTGCCTTGTCGTTCTTCACCGGTGTGCCTTATGGCATGACATCGCGCGAGTTGACAGCTTGGGTCCGCTACATGGGCGGTCAGGAAATCTGGGACGAAATCTATGACCAATTCGGCGTTCAGGGCTTTTTGTCCGGCGACACAGGCACACAGGCTGGCGGCTGGTTCAAAAACGAACTGACCGGCGTAGACAGCGTAAACGGCCTGCGGTTCCGTACACCGGGTCTGGGTGGCCGCGTTTGGGAAAAACTTGGCGCGACTGTGACCAACATGGCGGCCGGCGAGATTTTCCAGGCTCTGCAATCGGGTACATTGGATGCGGCTGAATTTGTTGGCCCCTACAACGATCTGGCGCTGGGCTTTTATCAAGTGGCTAAAAACTACTACTTCCCGTCCTTCGTTGAACCGGGTCTGGCGACCGAGCTGGTTGTGGACAAGAAGAAATTCCAGGCTCTGCCCGAAGACCTGCAAGCCATCGTACGCGATGTGTGTCAGGCCGAATACGATCAGGTTGCGTCCGACTTCTATGCCAACGATCCGCGTGCACTTCAAACGCTGGTCAACGATCACGGTGTAAACGTGCGTCAGTTCCCCGAAGAGATCCTGAAAGCCGGTGCCGAAGCCGCGAAGGAAATCATGACAGGTCTGCGTGAATCCGATGATCCATTGGTGAAAAAGACAGCCGAAAGCTTTATCGAATCGCTGAACATTGTGCGGACACGGTCCAAAACAACAGACGGCGCATTTGTGAACGCGCGCGAAGCCTATTTCCAGATCTAGGGTTTGGGGCGGCCGGGCGCATAGTTTTGCGCCAAGTCCCGTACCCTGCCAATAAAATAGACACCTGCCAGTACAAACTGGCGGGTGTTTTTGTAAAACCCGTTTCCATCCAAGCCTGCGCAGGCGTTTTTGACTTGGATGATCCAACGCCGAGGGGTAAATCGGCGCCAGTGCTGTCACGTTCCCTGTAGACAGCAGCACCGGACCACCTGTTGGTTTCACGCTGGAAGGCGTTTCCTACACCTAATACAGGGTTGCATCATATCGCGTCCCAATGGAAAACGGCGCGCAAAAGAGGGGGAGTAGACATGCAGGCCATTGCATTTTGTGCCAGAGTCATTTGCTCTATCAATTACTGGTTGGGGAAATCCTTTTCCTGGCTGTCCTTAGGCATCGTCGCTGTCTGTTTTACCGTTGTGGTGCAGCGCTATGTATTTGCTGTCAGCTATGTCTGGATGCAGGATCTTTACATCTGGCTGAACGGCGCAATGTTTACGGGTGTGGCAGGATTTGCCCTGCTGCGCGATGATCACGTGCGGGTGGATATTTTCTATCGCCCCGCCAGCATCAAACGCAAGGCGCTGATTGATCTGGTCGGTGTGGTGCTGTTCCTGCTGCCCTTCACCTGGATCGTATATATTTACAGCATGCCCTTTGTGAAACGGTCCTGGGGCTATTGGGAAGCCTCGTCCAATGTGGGCGGCATGCCCGGGTTGTTTATCCTGAAAAGTTTTATCATCGGGTTTGCCGTACTTCTGGCCCTTCAGGGGCTGGCAATGGCGATCCGGTCGATCCTTGTTCTGGGCAATCGGCCCGACCTTGTGCCAGAGCAGATCAAATACGCCCCACCCGTAATGACAGACGCGCAAAGAGATCTCTAATGGACCCTATTTTAATCGGTGAGCTCCTCTCGGGGCTAATGTTCTTTGGGATTATCGGGTTTCTTCTGCTCGGTTTTCCGGTGGCTTTCACATTGGCAGGGGTGTCCTTGCTGTTCGGTCTGGCGGGGATGATGTTCGGGGTGTTTGACCCCAGCAACTTCGGCTCGCTGCCCAACCGTTACATCGGTTTCATGTCAAACGAGGTGTTGGTGGCCGTACCGCTGTTCATCTTTATGGGCGTGATGCTGGAGCGGTCCAATATCGCGGAACAGCTTCTGCTGACCATGGGCAAACTGTTTGGCAGTATGCGCGGTGGTCTGGGCTTTTCGGTGGTGATTGTAGGCGCGATGCTTGCGGCTTCCACAGGGGTTGTGGGGGCGACGGTTGTGACCATGGGGCTGATTTCCCTGCCAGCCATGTTGCGGGCGGGCTATGATCCGAAACTCGCCACGGGCGTCATCTGTGCCAGCGGCACGTTGGGGCAGATCATCCCGCCCTCTACCGTGTTGATCTTCATGGGCGATATGCTGTCAGGCATCAACAGTCAGGTGCAGATGGCAAAGGGCAATTTTGCCCCTGTGCCTGTGTCTGTGGGTGATCTGTTTGCAGGCGCTTTGCTGCCGGGATTGTTGCTGGTTGGCCTGTATCTGGGCTTTGTGGCTTTCAAGGCGATCACCGATCCCCAATCCTGCCCGGCCATGCCGGTGCCTGCCGAGGAAAAGAAAGGGCTGCTGCGCGAGGTTTTTGTCGCGCTGGTGCCGCCGTTTATCCTGATCCTTGCCGTGCTCGGCTCGATTCTGGGCGGCATTGCCACCCCGACCGAGGCGGCCTCTGTCGGCGCTGTCGGTGCCATGGTGCTGGCGGCATTGCGCTGGCGCCTGTCCTTTGCGGTTCTGCGGGACACGGTGGTGTCTGCGGCGACAATCACCAGTATGGTGTTTGTGATCCTGATGGGCGCGTCGGTGTTTTCCGTGGTCTTCCGCCTGATGGGCGGCGATGATCTGGTGCACGAGTTCCTGTCGAACCTGCCCGGTGGCACCCTGATGGCCGTAGCTGTGGTGATGGCCATCATGTTTGTGCTGGGGTTCATTCTGGACACGTTTGAAATCATCTTCATCGTGATACCGATCACCGCCCCGATCCTGCTGGCGCTGGATGTTGATCCGGTCTGGCTGGGCGTTCTGGTGGGGGTGAACCTGCAAACCTCCTTCCTGACGCCGCCCTTTGGCTTTGCGCTGTTTTACCTGCGCGGCGTAGCCCCGCCGGATTTGCAAACATCGGCGATTTACAAAGGCATCCTGCCATTTGTATTCCTGCAAATCATCGCCATCGCCTGCCTGTTCCTGTTCCCGGGAATCGTCACATGGCTGCCCAGACTGATCGCAGGTTAGGGCGCACACTACACCTTTACGAAGCTGCCCAAAGGCCGCCTGTACCCCTACAGGCGGCCTTTGGTCTGTCTGGCGAAGGGGGTTTGCAGCGACTCTGCGGTGGTGCGGGCGTGCTGGGCGCTAGCGGCCACATAAAATCCTGTATCTGAAAAAGAAATGCCTCGAACAGCGGTCCGGCAAAGCTGGTATGACCCTGAAACACGAAAGGCCACCCGAAGGTGGCCTTTGTCCGTGTCCTACCGTAGTAGGGTGACGATCTGGAGCGGGCGAAGAGATTCGAACTCTCGACCCTAACCTTGGCAAGGTTATGCTCTACCCCTGAGCTACGCCCGCTTCCGTATCGTGTGGCAGCGTATAGCGAGAAAGACGAACATAGGGCAAGGGGAAAATGAAAGAAAAATGGAAAAAAATCTTATTGGGCCAATTGCCTAGTCTTGCAGGGTTTCAGGGCTGGTCGACTGGATGGTTGTTGCAAGGTCAAAGTCTTCGGAATGCACGATAATCCCGTCTTCGGTCAGCAGGATGATCCCATAGGCTGCGGGTTCCGGCGTGCCAAGGGTCATGTCCGTTGACCCAATGGCCAGCGGCATCTGGTGGCAGGTGCTTTTCAGCATGGAAAAGCCGAATCCGTCCCAGTGCCCTGAAATGGTGCGATGCACATGGCCGCAAACCAGATGGGCCGGAACGCCTGACGCTTTTAGCACCGCGATCATTCGCGCGTCGTCGCGCATGCGGATCTGGTCCATGCCGGTAAAGCCGATACGAAACGGCGGATGATGGGAAAAAAGCAGCACCCGTTGCTGCGCTTTCCGCGCCTGTGACAGCTGGTCGGTCAACCAGGCAAAACGGGCGTCGCAATAGGCACCAAAGTGGGCGTAGGACACCGCTGGCGGCCCAAAGAGCGTGTCCAGCGTCAGCACACGGGTGTCACCATAGCTGTGACTGGATTGCAGGTATCCGGCGCTATCTGTGTCCACATGGGGCAGGGTGGCGATCAGATTGTCCCGATTGTCGTGATTGCCTGCCATCAGCGTGACGGGGATGTCCACGCCGCCGATAATTCGCGCAACGCGGGTGTATTCATCCAGCGTGCCGGAATTGGCCAGATCACCCATCAGGATAATACGCTGTGCATCAGGGTGGTGGGTGATGCCATGATCCAGCGCACGGCGGAACTGTTCGAACGGATCAAGCCCGATGATCGACTGGCCTTCAGGTTTCATGTGAATGTCGGTGAAGGCCAGTAGTTTGTGCATAGGGTCAGGTCTCGAATTCGATCAACAAGTCTTTGGCATCAACCTGCGATCCGGCTGGTGCATGAATAGCTTTAACGATGCCGTCAGTTTCGGCATGGATGCCGGTTTCCATTTTCATCGCTTCAATGGTCAACAGCATATCGCCAGATTTGACAGCCTGTCCAGCACCCACAACAACAGAAGAAATCACGCCGGGCATCGGTGCTCCGATCTGGGCGGGATTGCCCGCCTCGGCTTTGGCGCGGCGCGCGGTGGTTGCTGCTGCCTTGCGGTTGGTGACCCGAACGGTGCGGGGCTGGCCGTTCAATTCAAAGAACACCCGTGCCTCGCCGCCTTCATCGGTTTCGCCAATGGCTTGCAGGCGGATTTCCAGCGTCTTGCCGGGGTCGATTTCCGCACTGATCTGTTCGCCCGGTTCCATCCCGTAGAAAAACGTGCGGGTGGGCAGGCTGCGCACGGGACCGTAGATCCGGTGGCGGCCCATGTAATCCAGAAAGACCTTCGGGTACATCAGATAGCCGTTCAGATCCTCGCCATCCACATCAAAACCTTCCAGTTCGGCGCTAAGTTCGGCGCGGGTCTGGTCAAGATCAACGGGCTGCATATGCGCCCCCGGGCGGGTGGTGGCAGGGGTATCCCCTTTCAGGATTTTCGACTGGATCGCCGCAGGGAACCCGCCCGGAGGCTGGCCCAGATTGCCGCGCATCATGTCGATCACGCTGTCAGGGAAGGCTACGTCGGTTTTGGGGCTTTCCACCTGTGCGCGGGTCAGGTTCTGGCTGACCATCATCAAGGCCATGTCCCCCACAACTTTGGATGACGGCGTGACTTTGACGATATCGCCAAACATCTGGTTCACATCCGCATAGGTTTGTGCCACTTCATGCCAGCGATCTTCCAGTCCCAAAGACCGCGCCTGTGCTTTCAGGTTGGTGAACTGCCCGCCCGGCATTTCGTGCAAATAAACCTCGGAGGCGGGGGATGGCAGACCGCTTTCAAAGGCGGCGTATTGGGCGCGCACCCCTTCCCAGTAATCGCTGATTTCGCGCACGGCTTTGATGTCTAAACCAGTGTCGCGGTCGGTGTGGCGCAAAGCTTCGACAATGGACCCCAGACAGGGCTGCGAGGTGCCACCCGAAAACGCATCCATTGCCACGTCAACGGCGTCTACACCCGCTTCTGCGGCGGCGAGAACCGTCGCACCTGCGATGCCTGATGTGTCATGGGTGTGGAAATGGATCGGCAGGCCGACTTCTTCCTTCAGGGCTTTGATCAGCACGCGGGCAGCGGCCGGTTTCAACAGGCCAGCCATGTCTTTCAGGCCGATCAGATGGGCCCCTGCGGATTTCAGCTCTTTCCCCATGTTTGTGTAGTATTTCAGGTCATATTTGGCCCGGGCAGGGTCCAGAATGTCGCCTGTGTAACAGATTGTGGCTTCGCAAATCTTGCCACTTTCCACCACAGCATCCATGGCCACGCGCATGTTTTCCACCCAGTTGAGGCTGTCAAACACGCGGAACACATCGACGCCGGTTTCAGCCGCTTGCCGCACAAATTCCTGCACCACATTGTCGGGATAGTTGGTATAGCCGACCCCGTTGCTGGCGCGCAGCAACATCTGGGTCATCAGGTTGGGCATTTTTGCCCGCAAATCCCGCAACCGCTGCCATGGGCATTCCTGCAAGAACCGGTAGGCCACGTCAAAGGTCGCCCCGCCCCAGCATTCCACCGAAAACAGTTGCGGCAGGTTGTGGGCATAGGCATCCGCCACGTTGATCATATCGTGCGACCGCATCCGTGTGGCCAGCAAAGACTGGTGCCCGTCGCGCATGGTGGTGTCGGTCAGCAGCAGTTGTTTCTGCGCGCCCATCCATTCCACCACGGCCTGTGCGCCTTTGTCTTCCAGCAGATTGCGGGTGCCATAGGCGGGTGTTTCGCTGCGTTTTGCGGGGGATTTCGGGGCTTTTACCGTCGCCGCAGGCTTGGGGCGTCCTTCGACATCAGGGTGACCGTTTACCGTAATATCAGCCACGTAGGTCAGGATCTTTGTCGCACGATCCCGGCGTTTCTTGAACCGGAACAGTTCCGGCGTGGAATCGATGAATTTGGTGGTATAGCTGTTGTCCAGAAAGGTCGGATGTTTCAGCAGGTTTTCCACAAAGGCGATGTTGGTCGAAACCCCCCGAATACGGAATTCCCGCAAGGCGCGGTCCATTCGGGCGATAGCCTCGGTCGGGGTAGGGGCCCATGCGGTGACTTTTTCCAGCAGGGAATCGTAATAACGGGTGATCACAGCACCAGAATAGGCGGTGCCCCCGTCCAGACGAATCCCCATGCCTGTGGCTCCGCGATAGGCGGTGATACGGCCGTAATCGGGGATAAAGTTGTTTTGCGGGTCTTCGGTGGTGACGCGGCATTGAATGGCGTGGCCGCGCAGGTGGATGTCTTCCTGACGGGATACGCCTGTGGCCTCGGCCAGAGTGGCGCCTTCGGCGATCTTGATCTGGGCGCGCACGATGTCGATGCCGGTAACTTCCTCGGTGACGGTGTGTTCCACCTGAACGCGGGGGTTCACCTCGATGAAGAAAAATTCCTGCGTGTCCATATCCATCAGGAATTCGACGGTTCCGGCACATTCATAGCCCACATGGGCACAAATCTTGCGGCCCAAGGCGCAGAGGCTTTCGCGCTGGTCCTGTGTCAGATAGGGGGCAGGGGCCCGTTCAACCACTTTCTGGTTGCGCCGCTGGACCGAGCAGTCCCGCTCCCACAGATGGTAAATCTCGCCGTGCTGATCGCCAAGGATTTGCACTTCTACGTGGCGCGCGCGCTGGACCAGCCGTTCCAGATAGCCCTCGCCATTGCCAAAGGCGGCTTCGGCTTCGCGGCGGCCTTCAAGGACTTTTTCTTCCAGTTCATCGGGTGACATGATCGGGCGCATACCACGCCCGCCGCCGCCCCAGCTGGCTTTCAGCATGAAAGGATAGCCGACCTTTGCAGCCATGCGGTGCACTTCGTCCATATCATCGGGCAGGACTTCGGTGGCGGGAACAACCGGCACGCCGGCTTCGATCGCGACACGACGGGCAGAGGCTTTGTCGCCCAACTGGCGCATGGTTTTGGCTTTGGGGCCGATGAACGTAATGCCCGCTTCGGTGCAGGCATCGACGAAATCGGGGTTTTCCGACAGCAGGCCGTAGCCCGGATGGATCGCATCCGCGCCGCACATTTTGGCCACGCGGATAATGTCTTCGATCGACAGATAGGCGGCAACAGGGCCCAGACCCTCGCCGATTTTATAGGCCTCATCCGCTTTGAAACGATGCAGGCCCAGTTTGTCTTCCTCCGCATAGACGGCTACCGTTCGCTTTCCCATTTCATTGGCAGCCCGCATAATGCGGATGGCGATTTCGCCACGGTTGGCAATCAGAATTTTGGAGAAATTTTTCATCTGGGCAGGGTCCTTTGGATTTTGCCTTGTCACGCTAAACGTTACGTAACAAATGGGTACAATGGAAAATGCTGCAGTGCAACAAACGTGAACGCTTTAACGATAACCAAGATTTATCGCAGGGTTGAATGACTGGAATAAAAGGCGGGAACATTTTGTGAACATGCACTTTATCTTAAGGTCCGTACAGGCTAGGATTACATGATGAGTAATTGGGAAGAATCAGACGCTTTTGAAGCGGCCGTTAATGTGCCTTTGTCGCAGCGCGCCATGGGTGCGCGTTCTGCGCCCTATCTGGACGGGCTGAATCCGGCGCAGCGCGATGCTGTTGAAACGCTGGACGGGCCGGTTTTGATGCTGGCAGGGGCGGGCACAGGCAAGACCAAGGCGCTGACCGCGCGGATTGCCTATCTGATGCACACAGGCCGTGCGCAGCCCAATGAAATTCTGGCGGTCACCTTCACCAACAAAGCCGCGCGTGAAATGAAGAATCGCGTTGGCGGTCTGCTGGGCGAAATGGTCGAAGGCATGCCCTGGCTGGGGACATTCCACAGCCTATGTGTGAAATTGCTGCGCCGTCACGCGGAGCTGGTGGGCTATTCGCAGGGCGGTGGCATCGGGCGCGATGACGTGATTGACGACGGCAGTTCCCCCAATTGGGTACATCTGAAGTCGAATTTCACCATTTTGGATACGGACGATCAGATTCGCCTGCTCAAACAATTGATTCAGGCCGAAGGAATCGACGATAAACGCTGGCCTGCGCGTATGCTGGCGGGGTTGATCGACGGTTGGAAAAACCGTGCGCTGACCCCTGATAAAGTGCCCGCTGCGGAAGCCAGCGCCTTTAACAACAAGGGCACTGACCTGTATGAGGCGTATCAAAAGCGCCTTGTCACCCTGAACGCCTGTGATTTTGGCGATCTGCTGCTGCATGTGGTTGTGATCTTCCAGAAATACCCTGAGGTGTTGAAAAAATACCAGAAATGGTTCCGCTACATTCTTGTGGACGAATATCAGGATACCAACGTGGCCCAGTATTTATGGCTGCGTCTGCTGGCGGCGGAACATAAGAATATTTGCTGCGTCGGCGATGATGACCAGTCGATTTATGGTTGGCGCGGGGCAGAGGTTGGCAACATTTTGCGCTTTGAAAAGGACTTTCCAGGCGCAAAAACTGTACGTTTGGAACAAAACTACCGGTCTACCCCGCATATTTTGGGGGCCGCATCCGGTGTGATCGCAGGCAATGAAAAGCGGTTGGGAAAGACCCTGTGGACCGAACGCCCAGAGGGTGAAAAAGTCCGTCTGATCGGCCATTGGGACGGAGAAGAGGAAGCCCGCTGGATCGGAGAGGAAGTCGAGAATTTCCAGCGTGGCACCCGTGGCCATGACCCGATCAGCCCCGAAAGTATGGCGATTCTGGTGCGGGCGTCCCATCAGATGCGTGCCTTTGAAGATCGTTTCCTGACCATCGGCATGCCGTACCGCGTGATTGGCGGGCCGCGGTTTTATGAACGGATGGAAATCCGCGATGCCATGGCCTATTTCCGCGTGGCAGTCAGCCCTGACGACGCGCTGGCCTTTGAACGGATCATCAACACGCCCAAGCGGGGAATCGGTGATAAAGCGCAGCAAACCATTCAACTGGCCGCCCGTGAAAACGGTGTCAGCCTGCTGGAGGGCGCGCGGATTGTCGTGTCTGAGGGGGGGCTGTCCACCAAAGCGCGAAATGCGTTGAAAGAACTGGTGATGGGGTTTGACCGCTGGTCTGCCCTGATTCAGGCCGACAGGGTCAGCCACATCGAAATCGCGCAACAGATGCTCGACGAATCGGGATATACGGACCATTGGCGCAATGACAAAACACCCGAGGCTCCGGGGCGGTTGGAAAACCTCAAAGAGCTGGTCAAAGCGCTGGAAGAGTTTGAAAACCTTCAGGGTTTTCTGGAACACGTCAGCCTGATCATGGAGAACGAGCAAGAGGATGATGTTGAAAAAATCAGCATCATGACCTTGCACGCCGCCAAGGGACTCGAATTTCCCGTGGTCTTTCTGCCGGGCTGGGAAGACGGGTTGTTTCCTTCGCAGCGTTCAATGGATGAAACGGGTATGAAGGGCGTCGAGGAAGAGCGCAGGCTGGCCTATGTGGGCATCACGCGGGCCGAGGTGTTTTGCACCATCAGCTTTGCTGCCAATCGGCGGGTGTTTGGCCAATGGCAATCGTCTTTGCCAAGCCGTTTCATTGATGAATTGCCCGAAGAACATGTGGATGTCCTGACGCCTCCGGGTCTGTATGGCGGCGGTTTTGGCGCTGCTGCCAGCAGCCAGACCTTTGAAGATGTGTCCAAAGGGTCCGATTTGATGGAAAAGGCGGGCCGTGCGGATGCCTATAATTCACCGGGCTGGAAGCGGATGCAGGCCCGGTCCGCACAGCGCGGCACAGGGCAGCCGCGCAAACCGGTTAATCTGGTGATCGACAGCAAGGCCGTGCCAATCCACGGGCTCGGGGATCGGGTGTTCCATCAAAAATTCGGCTATGGCGCTGTCACCGCGATCGAAGGGGACAAGCTAGAGGTCGCTTTTGAAAAGGCGGGCGTGAAAAAGGTTGTCGCCAGCTATGTCAGCGCCCCAGACGACGTGCCGTTCTAGGCGATTTTGCCCTGTGCCATCCGCAAATGCAGCGGGATGGACGGCATGAACAGCAGCAGGTACCCCAAAGTCAGAAAGCTGTAGATCATCGCGGGAATCCACAACACCGCGAAGACCAGCCCGATCCCGCCTGCAATCCGGATGGCCAGCCCCCGCGCGTTCCATCGGCGCAGGGTCAGATACAGCAATTTGCCGCCATCCAGCGGTTGCACGGGAATCATATTCAGGCAGAACAGGAAAATATTGATGTCTGCAAACCAGTACAGATAATCGCCAACCGTGATCCAGCCCAGATTATCCGCATAAGGCACCGCAAGGCTGGACAGGGCCCATAGCCCAAGATTGACCAGTGGCCCCATGATCACGACGAATTCTTCCTCACTGCGGGACAGGACTTTGGTGCCTTCACAAAACCCGCCACCGCCATAAATCACCACCCGTTTGACAGCATGTCCCTGTATCACAGTCCCCCATGCGTGGCCCATTTCATGCAGGAAAATCGCCAGCAGAATCAGCGCGAAAAAGATCAGATTGTCGATCAGATCGGCGCCCGTGGTGAAGGGGAACAGAAAGATGAAAGCCAAAAACAGGATGGAAGCGCCTATTTCTACTGGAATTCCATAAGGGCCGCGAAACTGGAAAATCGGGGTATCTGAAGAAAACACGGGGCAAACCTGTTCATAAGTGACTGCTGGCCCCTGCTTTAATCGCAATATTCAAGGGCAGCTAGGGCAGGAAACGGGAATCTGTCAGCTGTGATCTATGCGTCGCAGAACGTCAGATACAGAAATGGCGCTGCGGGGAGGACGCAGCGCCATTTTCATTTCTCTGGCAGGCCAGTCCGTTTCAGGACGGATGCCAGAGGCGGTGTCGAAGTCTATCAGAGGCCGTAAACAGCGTGACGGGCTACGGATTTGATTTCGGAGCGAGAAATGCCCAGGTCGTCCAGCTCGCGCAGGGACAGTGCAGACAGTTGTGAAACAGTTGTGCGGTACTGGCGCATTTGAACAGCAGAGCGGAATGCTTCGGCAAATGAGGCGCGCAGGTTTGCAAAGAGTGAGTCACGTGTGTTTGAATTAGTAGAGATCGAAGCCATTGGAAGATCCTTTCCGGCAAAGTGTATGTTTCATTTCGTGTTCTTGAGCGGAACCTAAGCATTTAAAGGCTTGGGAGAAGGCCGCTTTTGGTCAAATCCGATATGCGTTGGATGCATGGATCGTCAGGCATAAAAAAACGGCGGTGCGAGGGAGGGCGCACCGCCGTAATTCTTCGGATCACCCCAACAGGGAGGAAAAAGGCGATCCGTAAATTCAGCCAAAAAAGGCTGACGGCCGGGTAGACTGTTATCAACGGCCCACTTGCGTGGATTGGGAGGAACTGCACGTTTACACTGTCTACCGAAGCGTTGAGGCTTATCTAGGGAAGCAAGTGGATTTGGAAAAGGTCTGTTTGATCAACCCCGCTATGCAGTTTCCGCATGGCTCTGCGGTTGGCTGTTTCAGGCCGCCTATAACAGCTGGCTTTGCAGATAGGCTTTGGCCGCGTCGCTGTCAGGGGCTGCGAAAAAACGGGCGGTTGGGGAATGCTCCAGCAACTGGCCTTTGGAAAAGAACAGAACCTGCGCGGCGATGCGGCGGGTTTGAACAAGGTCGTGGTTGGACATCAAGATAGGCGTGGTTTGTGCGGCGTGCAGGATCATCACCTCCATCGCCTGACTGGCCGCAGGATCAAGACCCGCAAAAGGTTCATCCAGCAGCAGGGCATTGGGCTGTGTGACCAGGGCGCGGGCAAAGCTCATTCGCCGCAACTCTCCGCCGGATAAAGTGGCGGCGGGGGTATGGGCGCGATCCGTCAGGCGGGCCAGTGTAAGGGCCTTGTCCACTGTATCGCGCCGCAGTGCGCGCGCCAGTCCCCGCGATTGCAAGGCAAAGTCGATATTGGCGGCAACCGTTCGGCGCAGCACCACAGGGTTTTGCAACATATACCCGCGGGTGTCGCGGGTCGCCCGCGCAGGCTGACCATCCCAGCAGACAGTGCCGGTTTGGGGGGAAAGGATACCGTGACACAGGGCCAGAAACAGCGATTTCCCCGCACCGTTTGGCCCCAGTACCGCCGTGATCCCCGAAATCTGATGGCTCAGAGTCAGTGGCCCCAGTCGTTTCTTGCCTTCAAACGACAGCGTGGCGGTCTTTAGCTGCAGGCTGATCATGACCGCACCGATTGATATTTCTCACCCGTGCGGGCGACGGCATGGGTGAGAAAGTTGATGCCAAAAGCGATGGAAATCAGCACCAGCCCCAAAGCCAGCGCCAGCGTCAGGTTCCCTTTTGACGTTTCCAGCGCAATGGTCGTGGTCATAACGCGGGTCAGCCCGTTGATATTGCCCCCCACGATAATAACGGCCCCGACCTCGGCCAATGCGCGGCCAAATCCGGCCAGAACCGCGACAGATACCGCAAAGCGGGCGTCCCAGATGATCGTGCGCACTTGCAAACGGCGCGGCGTGTCGAGGGCGTTAAACAGGCTCCCATATTCGCGGTAGAGCGGATGCACCGCTTGATGGGTCAGGGACAGGATGATCGGAAAGATCAAAATAGTCTGGGCGATGATCATCGCCATAGGTGTGAACAGCAGTCCCAATGGGCCAAGCGGACCGGACCGGGACAAAAGCAGATAGACCGCCAGCCCGACCACAACCGGGGGAAGCGCCATAAACGCCGTGCCAATCACCAGAACCAAACGCCGCCCCGGAAACCGAAGAATTGCAAGGGCTGCCCCGGCAGGGATTGCCAGAAGGGCGGCGAACACAGTGGCGCTCAGGCTGACACGCAGCGACAGGCCGATGATCGAGAAAAGATCCCCATCCCCTGACAGAATCAAAGCGATGGCTGTTGTCAGAATTTCCATGAAGTTTCGAACACCGCTTTTGCTGGATGCCCCTTGCCCTTTTGCGCATGATGGACAAGTTAAGGTCGAACAGCGCCCAAGCGCAACCGCAGATCAGAGGAAATGGTAAGATGGCAGTGACCCAAGCAGAAATTCTAGACGCCCTAAAAATCCTGAAATTGCAGGATGGCCGGGATGTGGTCAGTGCCGACTATGTGCGCGCTCTGATGATCGAAGGCACAACCGTCCGTTTTGTCTTGGAGGTGCCACCGGAACTGGGCGCATCCATGGAGCCTGTGCGTCAGGCTGCCGAAAAAATCGTGGCGGGGCTGGAGGGCGTGGATAAAGCCTCGGTCCTGCTGACCGCCCACGGTCCGGCACAGGCCAAGGAGCCGCCGCAGTTGAAAATCGGTGGCCACCCCAAGCCAAGTGCGGATCAGGCGCCTGTGGCAGGCGTGGACCGCATCCTTGCCATTGCCTCGGGCAAGGGCGGCGTCGGGAAATCCACTGTGGCCAGCAATCTGGCAGTGGCACTGGCACGACAGGGGCGGCGCGTCGGTTTGCTCGATGCGGATATCTATGGACCCTCCCAGCCGCGAATGATGGGCGTGAACAAACGGCCCAGTTCTCCGGACGGGAAAACCATCATTCCTTTGAAGAATCACGGAGTCACGATCATGTCGATCGGACTGATGCTGGAAGAAGACCAGGCGGTCGTCTGGCGGGGGCCGATGTTGATGGGGGCTTTGCAGCAGATGCTGGGGCAGGTGGAATGGGGAGAGTTGGACGTGCTGATCGTCGATCTGCCCCCCGGCACAGGGGATGTACAACTGACGCTAGCCCAAAAAGCCAAAGTCACCGGCGCAATTGTGGTTTCCACACCGCAGGATGTCGCGCTTCTGGACGCGCGCAAGGCGCTGAACATGTTTGAAAAAACAAAAACCCCCGTTCTCGGCATGATCGAGAATATGTCCACCTACATCTGTCCCAACTGCGGCCATGAAGCCCATTTGTTCGGCCATGGCGGCGCGGCTGCCGAAGCGGAACGTCTGGGGCTGCCTTTCTTGGGGGAAATTCCGCTTGATATTGATATTCGTCTGGCAGGGGATAGCGGGACGCCTGTTGCGGCCTCTGAAAGCCCCTTGGCCGACGCCTACGCCAAAATCGCCGCCCGTCTGGTGGCAGGAGGCATGGCCTGAGAATCGGCGCGGGGGCCGATTTTGGATATTTGAAAAACAAAAAGGCTCTTAACTCTTTTTTTATCTGAATGTGGGAAAAGGGCGGGGCGGTACAGGCTGGGAAGCCGATGGCCGTAAACAAAAAGGCGCTTCGGCCCGTTCGGGTCGGGGCGTTTTCTTTATCTTTTTGTTTTAAAAATATCCATTTAGGGGGCGAATATGGCTGTGCAGTGCGGATTCAGTTGGGAATGACATAAAAACCGCTGTTTCGGTTGGTGTTGTTGCATCTGGATGGGTTGACAGGCCCCATGGGTGGTGTAGAAGGCCAATTCGAGATTTCGCAGTTCTGTCTGCCGAGGAGATATCAGATGGCTAAGCCAACCACGATTAAAATCCGCCTGAATTCTACGGCGGACACAGGTCACTTCTATGTGACAAAGAAAAATTCGCGCACGATGACGGAAAAAATGGTCGTTAAAAAATACGACCCCGTTATTCGGAAGCACGTTGAATACAAAGAAGGCAAAATCAAGTAATTGATTTTCTTCTTTCTACGAAAAAGCCGCGACATGTCGCGGCTTTTTTCGTTTTGGGAGGCTGTTTTGGCGGAGCTGGACCCCTAGGGTTATCTGCCCTTGAAATGAAAATAGGAGCAACTCCGGGAGAGTCGCTCCTATTCTCGAAAAGGTATAGGTACTCAAATACAACGACACCGCGTCGTTACTTAAGGGTAACCTACAACTTGTTAAGTTTCCCGTGAATAGTTCGTTAAAAAATCGGAATTTTGAAACGGAATTGTGAAGAATCCTGTGTTTTCAATGCAAAAGGGCCCGCAATTGCGAGCCCTCTGTCTTGGATGCTTTGGAAAGGCGCCTGGTGACAGGCACGATTCTGGCAGGCTGTTTAGGCCCGCTCTGTGTATTCCATCGTTTCGGTGTTGACGATAATTGCCTCGTCCTGACCGACAAACGGGGGCACCATGACGCGCACGCCATTGTCCAGAACAGCCGGCTTAAAGCTGTTGGCAGCCGTTTGGCCTTTCACTGCGGGTTCGGTTTCCACAACCGTGCAAGTGACTTTCTGGGGCAGTGCGGCGGAAATCGCCTCGGACTCGTAATATTCGATCTGGATCGTCATGCCGTCCTGAAGGAAGGGGCGACGGTCGCCGAGAATATCCGCAGGCAGTTCGATCTGTTCGTAGGTTTCCATATCCATGAACACCAGCATTCCGTCGGTTTCATACAGGAATTGCTGGTCTTTTTGATCCAGACGGACCTTTTCCACCTTATCGGCAGAGCGGAACCGTTCGTTCAGCTTGGAGCCATTGCGCAGGTTCTTCATTTCCACCTGTGCGAAGGCACCGCCTTTGCCGGGTTTGACGTGATCAACCTTGACCGCAATCCACAATCCAGCGTTGTGTTCCAGGATGTTTCCCGGTCTGATCTCGTTGCCATTGATTTTTGGCATAAAATGTACCCTTTTGCGCGGTTGATTTTTG
>JAXMOF010000008.1:0-105310 GCA_034670045.1 Amylibacter sp.
GCCGCGCATACCCACACAGGCACCAACCGGATCAATCGAATTGTCATAGGAAATGACACCGATTTTGGCGCGGGACCCCGGATCACGGGCAACCGCCTTGATTTCGATGATGCCGTCATAGATTTCGGGAACTTCCATTTTGAACAGTTCCGCCATGAATTCAGGGCAGGTCCGGCTCAGGAAGATTTGCGGGCCGCGCATTTCAGAGCGGACCTCTTTGATAAAGGCACGGATGCGGTCGCCGTTGCGGAACAATTCGCGGTTGATCAGTTGATCGCGACGCAAGACAGCCTCGCCGCGGCCCACGTCGACGATGACGTTGCCGTATTCCACACGTTTGACCAGACCGTTGATGATTGTGCCTTCGCGGTCTTTGAATTCTTCGTACTGGCGTTCCCGTTCCGCTTCGCGGACTTTTTGCAGGATCACCTGTTTGGCGGATTGCGCGGCGATCCGGCCAAAATCCATTGGCGGCAGATCGTCGATGACCCAGTCGCCCACTTCGGGGTTATCCAGATGTGCGCCGGCTTCTTCGACGGTCATTTCGATGAAGTGGTTTTCCACTTCGGCCACAACTTCGCGCACGCGGGTCATTTCCAGTTCGCCGGTTTTACGGTCGATCTTGGCGCGAATATCCAGTTCCGGACCATATTTCGATTTGGCGGCTTTGGCGTAGGATTCCTCCATCGCCTGCAGCACCAGATCGGGGTCGATCATCTTTTCGCGGGCAACCGCATCAGCGATTTGCAACAACTCCAAACGGTTCGCACTGGTAATGCTCATGACGCGTCCTCTTCGGTTTCAATATCGTCAAACTTGCTTTCGTCCAGCCCACCATCTTTGCGGGCCTTTAAACTTTCTGCGATCAGGGCGTCGCTGAGCACCAATTTGGCGTCCGACAACCATTCAAACTGCAATCCGATGATGCCTTGCGGAATCTCGATCAGCACTTCGCCGTCCTGCGTGCCACGCAAATCGCCCTTAAAGCGGCGCTGGCCTTCAATCAGTTCACTGGTTTCGATTTTGGCTTCATAGCCGTCCCACATGTCGAAATCTTTCAGACGTGTCAGTGGGCGGTCGATACCGGGGCTGGAAACTTCAAGCGCGTAATCCCCGTCAATCGGGTCTTCAACGTCCAGAATGGCCGAAACCTCGGTCGAGATTTTAGCGCAATCGTCTACTTCGATACCGCCTTCGGGACGGTCTGCCATGATTTGCAGGATTGTCTGTTTGCCAGACATCAGGCGCAGGCGCACCAGTTCATAGCCCAGATCTTCGATCACGGGCTGTACGATTTCTGCCAGTCGTTTGTCGATGGCCGCTTTCGCGATCAGATCGGACATGGGTAAGATCCCTTGGGCTAGAATGTTAGGCACAAAAAAACGGGCGCGCGGCCCGTCGAAAATTCCGATGGAAGTCTGGGGGTGGAGGCCAGTCTTACCGCTGTTGAGGTGGATATACGCTTGCGAATCACAAAAGGCAAGCCACGGATTCAGAAACTGCTGCGTCGGCGTGAGGGTGCTGGTTTCAGATACGTTCATGATCAGCCCCCGACGGATGGGTTCAGGGCCAAAAGCGATCCGTTCAGAACGGAGGCAAAACCCGCCCAAGCCCCATAAGGCAGAAACAACAGCGCCGCAGTGCGGTCTGTGCGCCAAGTGCCGTATATAAAGGTAACGATCAGCGCCAGCATCAACAGGATTACGCCAAGTGCGAGATCCATCCGATGGGCCACAAAGAACAGGGGCGACCAGATAAAGTTCAGCAGCATCTGCGCGAACCAGGCCTTCATCGGCAGGCCCGCAGGGGCAATCTGCCAGATGCGCCAACCCGCAATGGCGATACACAGGTACAGCAGGGTCCAGACAGGGGCGAAAATCCAGTTGGGGGGATTAAACGCGGGTTTCACCAGATCCGCATACCACGGGCCGGGGGCGGTCAGGATACCAATGGCACTGCCACCCGCCATAACAGCGACCACAAACAGGATAAGGGATGTGGTGTTTTTGCGGATCGAAATCATCTTGCCCTCTGATGTCAGCGCCCCGCAGGGCGTTGACGGTTCAGATAGGGGCTTTCAGGCTTTCGTCAAACCGCATCCACATAGGTGCGCATTTCAAAGGCGCTGACCTCGGCGGCGAATTTCGCCATTTCCTGGCGTTTTGCCAAGGCAAAGGATGTGATCAGCAGCGGATCAAAGATTTCTGCGATCAGCGGGCTTTCTTCAAAGGCATCGACAGCACTTTCCCAGACTTTGGGCAATTGCGGCAGGTCGGGATCATAGCCGTCGCCAGCGGTAGGGGCAGGGGGCATAACACCGCGATCCATCCCGCGCAGGGCCGCCCCCAGAATGGTGGCCAGCACCAGATAGGGGTTTGCATCCGCGCCGGACACCCGATGTTCAATCCGCCGCGCCGCGTCTGGCCCGCCTGGAATGCGCACAGCAACGGTGCGGTTTTCATAGCCCCAGGCCACCGCACCCGGTGCGTGGCTGTTCATGGCAAAGCGGCGAAAGGAATTCAGATGAGGCGCAAAAATCGCCATGCTTTCGGGCATGGTATCCAGCAATCCTGCCACAGCATGCAGCAGCGTGTCAGAGCCTTCCTCGGTTTCATTGGCAAAGATGTTGTTGCCGTCTTTGTCCAGAATGGAAAAATGCACATGCAGCCCGCTGCCCGAACGATCGCCAAAAGGTTTCGCCATAAAGGTCGCCGAGCGTTCATGCCGACGGGCCACCGCCCGCACGATCCGTTTGAACATCATCGCATCATCTGCCGCGCGCAGCGGGTCGGGAACATGGTTGAGGTTGATTTCAAACTGCCCCGTGCCATTTTCCGAAATCGCCGCATCCGCGGGAACACCCTGTTCCAGACATTGACGGTAGACTTCATTCAGGAAGGGTTCAAAGTGATCCAATTCGTCCAGCGACACCGTGGCATAGCTTTCGGACACGCGGTCTGACATCTGGCTGGTGGCGAAATCCGATCCGGGATCGGTGACATAAAATTCCAGTTCGGTGGCCACAACAACTGTCAGCCCGCGATCGGCGTATTCCTTGACGACCTGCGCCAGAGCTTGGCGGGGGTCGGCCATAAACGGCGTGCCGTCTTCGTTTGCGAACATCAACTGCACAAAGGCGCTGGGTTCTTCGCCAAGGCTGGACAGGGTGACACCCCGTTCGGTGGGCAGGCACAGCCCGTCGCCATCGCCTGATTCAAACACCAGTTCATTGTCCAGAACATCATTGCCCCAGACATCCACTACTGCCAGGGAAACCGGCATCCGCAGGCTGCCGTCCAGCACTTTTTCCAAGCTGGAAATCGGCATCCGCTTGCCGCGCAATTGTCCGTTCAGGTCATACGCCCCCGCCTGAACAGAGGTAATTTCGGGGTTGGCTGCAATCCAGTCAGACGCTGTTTTTGCCACACTCATTTTGCCACTTTTAATCCTTTGGCTCTGGCATTTGCCCGGCTGTGAACCGGCGCAATCTGCAAAACGATCCGGCGGTGCATTATACGGTGTATCATAGAGGTATAGCTGCGCGGCGCCTTGGACCTGTAAAAAAACTCCTGAAAGGCGTGATGGATGCGCCCGTTGGCGTCAACCTAAATATTGCGATCCCGACTGCTGCTTTAATTGCCTTTGCGTCAAGGGTTTCACCCAATTAAGACAGGTTTTGCGGCAGGCCGTAATTTGGGGCAATTCCCAAATTGGAAATAATTTGACTAAAAATCAATTAGATAACATGGTGTTTCCCACCGCAGGTTGATTGTTTCTTTGTGTCCATTGCCCCAACAATACCCAAATATGACCGTGGAATGTCCTTTTGTTTCCAAATTAGTGACGCAATTCACCGCCATACACAGCGGCGTTGGGCAGTAATAATATTGAGGTAATGAGTAATGGACCGTTTAACTGAAATGGAAGCCTTTGCCAGTGTTGTAGATCTGGGTGGTTTCACCGATGCAGCCCGTAAGATGGGTTTGTCGAAATCAGCGATTTCCAAACATGTTTCCTCTTTGGAAGCACGCCTTGGTGCGCGTCTGCTAAATCGAACCACCCGCCGGGTCAGCCCGACGGAAATTGGTCTGGCCTATTATGATAAGGCCCGTCAGGTTCTGGATGACGCAGGTGAGGCAGATGCCATGGTGACTTCCATGCAATCCACACCGCGCGGATCACTGCGCCTGTCTGCGACGACGGATTTTGGGGTGAACCATATTTCCAAAGCCCTGGGTGCCTTCCTGAACCGCTATCCCGAAATCAACGTGAATATGGTTCTGTCAAACCGCAATGTAGACCTGCTGTCCGAGGGATTTGACCTTGCGATCCGCATTGGTGAAATGCAGGACAGTACGCTGCGGGCCCGTAAACTGGCCGAAACCAACATGCGCGTGATCGGGTCCCCGAAATATTTCTATGACAACGGCATTCCAAAACGGATTGACGATCTGGCACAGCATAAACTGCTGCATTTTTCGAACCAGTCTTCGGGCAATTCGTGGAAAATCACATCGGCGTCTGGCGAAAAACGTCTGATCCGTGCGGGTGGCAGCCTGACGGTGAATGACGGGCAATCCCTGCTGCAAGCCGCCGAGGCGGGTCTTGGCATCGCCTATCTGCCCAGCTTTTTGTATCACGACGCCGTAGAAGACGGCCGTCTACAAGCGGTTCTGCCGGAATTGCCTGTGGAACAGCTTGGCATCCATGTGGTCTATCCGCCGGGCCTGTACACCCAGCCGAAACTGCGTGCCTTTATCGACTTTCTGGTCGAGCATTTCAAAGGCAAAGGCCCGGAAAACTGGTAGATTAAACCGCCCCGATAGATTACCCGCTCAACGCGAAAAGACCGCCTCTACACGGCGGTTTTTTTGTCTGCCCTCTTCGGTTGCGTTATCTGCGCGGGGCGACAGGAAGCCGACGCCATGGGCGGACAGCCGTGCGGGATCAATATTATGGTCGCGGATCAGGGCACGGCGCACAGCGTCAGCCCGTTGGGTGGAAATCGTGATATTCCCCTGCAAAGACCCCGACATATCCGAATGCCCAACCAGCAGGACTTTCAGTTCCGGGTCTGCGGTCAGCTTTTCCGCCAGAGCGGCCAGTGATCCTTGGGGGTCGGACCCCAGTTCGGTGCTGCCTGTGTCAAATTCCAGACCTTCCAGCACCATGGACACATCGTTGATCGACCCTGCCGCCAGTGCCTGCCCTGTCCCTGTTGCATTGGATTCGGTCAGCGGATCGGCAATGCCCAGTTCGGCAGCGCCCAGGCCCTGATCGTCGGGGCTGTATTCCGTCATTTGCACATAGACCGACACCGGAGACCGGCTGAGCAGGAAGGTCACATAGGCCGGATTTTCAGAAACCGTCTGTTTGGCGCTGATAAAACGAAAGTTGCGCAGGTCCACGCGCATCATCGGTTCATCCACCACATCAATGTTAAAACGGAAATCAAAGCCGCCACATTCTTTGGCGACACAGAACATCAGCGCGTCATATCCTGCCCGTTCCAACTGGGTCAGGATACCTGCCTGCACCTGGGCCACGGTGCTTTCGCCGCCCATCACCCAAACCGTACGGCGGATGTTTTTCGGGGCTTCCACCTTTGGCACCACGCCCGCTTCAAACGGGCCGACGGGCACCAAAGCGGGCAGGGTGTTTTCCACCTTTGAATAGGTGGCCTTGGCCCCCAGCGGCAATTGCAGCACAAATTCCGCCGCGCCGCCCTTTTGGGGCAGCGTGCTGGTCAGGGCGCAGAATAAAAAGGCGGCTGCTTTCATCGGAACGCGCTGTGATACTCCGCATTCGGTTCCATCGCGACGGCAGAAGAAAACCGGTTGGACATGTTGTAGAATGACGCTACCGCAGCCACATCCCAGATGTCCGCATCCGACAACCCTGCATCGCGCAGGATCTGGCGGTCGGGTTCTTCGATTTTGGCGCTGGCTTCGGTCATTTTATAGGCGAAATCCAGCATGGCCCGTTCGCGCTTTGAAAGATCGGCCACACGGTAGTTCATCACCAGCGCCTCACCGAGTTCGGGTTTGCCGCTGAGTTGACGCACAGCCGCCCCGTGGGACACCAGACAATAAAAACATCTGTTGTAGGAACTGACCACCACGGCGATCATTTCCCGCTCCAGTTTGCTAAGCCCGCTGTCGCCCAGCATCAGGTCGTTGTACATGCCGGTAAAGGCGTTCAGCTTGTCCACGTTATGGGCGTAGGATTGCAAAACATTGGGAATGAACCCCAGTTTCTCCACGCAAATATCGAAATACCGTTGTGTTTCAGGGGGCAGAGGGTCCATCTGCGGCAGGTTCAGGGCGGTTACAAGGGGTTTGGTCACAGTCGAAAACTCCGTCTAGGGTGTCAGGACACGATAGTGATACTGTGTGACTGTTTCCATGCCCATTTTACGATACAGCGATTGCGCGCCTGTATTGGCCTGTGTGGCCAGAACGCAGAACAGATCGGCGCCCTGATGCAGCCCCCACCATGCGGCGGCCTGCATCATCCGTTGCGCCACGCCGCGCCGTCTTGCGCCGGTCAGAACCTCTACGGCATGGGCCATGCAGATGTTGTGGGATGCGCCCGCATACGCCACCGCCGCAGGATGGGCATCCAGACGCCCCATGATATAGGTCTTGTCACAAGTGGCGCGCTGCATCACGTTAAGCCGCCCCTGGCCGATACCGCCCGCCGCCCAGATTTCCGCCAGAATTGGCATGGGGATCGTGGTAAAAATCGCGTCCAGTTTCGGGGAAAACCCGTCGGACATGGCTGCTGCATCGCCGACCAGCAGATCAACGGGGTCTTTTATCTGATAGCCCCGATCTGCCAGCTCTGCATCCAGATCGGTCTGATCGGGCCGGATCATGAACAACCTGTCCTGTCCCAAAGCCAGCATCGCAGCTTCGGCCTGTGCGATATCCCCCTGACCCGATGCCGCTGACACCCGCTGCCCGCCACCGCGCCCCTCGCGCAGGGTCCAGCCGTTCAATTCGGTTTTGGCATGGGCAGGCCAAGTGGCGTCTACCGCTGCAAACAGGTCTTGTTCTGTTGGTATCCGCATCATTCCACCCCGAAAGTCTGGCGAATTTTAGCAGCGGCTTGCGCCACCAAAGCCGCATCCGCGCCCCGCACCACAAGGTTGGTGCCAAACCCCTGCGGCGTGTTGAACGGATAAGATCCGATCGACAGCGTGGCAAATTCCGCAGCAATTTCGCCAAGCGGCCCTGCAACCGCGCCTTCGGGGTGATCCACGCGGGTTGTTTCGGACACCAGTTTCGTGCCGCTTTGCAGACCAGGCAGCAATCCGTCCAACATCGCTTCGAATATCTTGGGAACCCCTGCCATCACATGCACGTTTTCCACTGAAAACCCCGGCGCTTTGGAAATCGGGTTGTCGATCAGGCGGGCCCCGTCCGGTATCCGCGCCATACGCATTCGCGCCTCGTTTATGGATGCGCGCCCGTCGGGGTAGTTGGAGGCCAGAATATCCAGCGCGTCTTCGCGCACATCAATGCCGATGCCAAAGGCGGCAGCAACATTGTCAGCGGTAATATCATCATGGGTCGGCCCGATGCCGCCACTGGTGAACACATGGTCGAACTTGCCCCGCAACCCGTTCACTGCCGCAACGATTTCAGCGGCATCATCGGACACCACGCGCACCTCTTTCAGGTCGATCCCCAGATCGGTCAGCCGCCCCGCAAGGTGATACATATTCGCATCCCGCGTGCGCCCTGACAGGATTTCATCACCAATCACCAACATTGCCGCAGTGGGGTTCGCCATATCGCTTGTCCTTGTGTTTTCATAGTTCTAGGCTTGGGCGATGAAGTTTTCTACCCCACTTTTGCGCGCAACCCTGATCCGCCGCTACAAACGCTTTCTGGCGGATTGTACGCTGGAGGACGGGCGTGAAATCACCGCCCATTGCGCCAATACGGGGGCGATGACGGGGCTGAACCACACAGGCCAGACCGTCTGGCTGGAACCCAACGACGACCCGAAACGCAAGCTGAACTACAGTTGGAAGTTTGTGGAACTTGCGGGCGGGCATTTTGCCGGCATCGACACCGGCATCGCCAATAAACTGGTGGCCGAAGCATTACACGCTAAACGCATCGCCCCTGTCGCTGCCTATTCCACCATCCGGCCCGAAGCGAAATACGGCCAGAATTCGCGTATCGACTTTCTGCTGACAGGGGACGGCCTGCCAGACGCCTATGTCGAGGTGAAGAACGTCACCCTGAAAGGGCCGGATAACTGGGCCGAATTTCCCGATACGGTGACTGCACGGGGCACCAAACATCTGGGGGAACTGGCGGAAATGGTGGCACAGGGGCACCGCGCGATTATGCTGTATCTGGTCCAGCGCACCGATTGCGCCCGTTTTCGTCTGGCCCATGAACTGGACCCTGCCTATGCTGCCGCTTATGTCACGGCCCGCGCGGCGGGGGTGGAAATGCTGTGCTACACTTGCGATATTGCGCCGACAGGCATAAGCCTGACCCGCGCACTGCCTGTTTTACAAAAATAAACACGACCGCTGGCAAAACGGCCCTAAATACCCTATCACGCCAGCCATTCACAGATCGGAGGTCCCCGTGGAAGGACGCCAAGCCCCAAGGCTCAACAAAGACGGTATCACCATTCATTCAGCCGAGGAATTCGAAGGCATGCGCCGTGCCGGTCGTTTGGCCGCAGAAATCCTCGACATGATTGCACCCCATGTGGTGCCGGGTGTGAAACTGGACGAGCTGGATCAGATTTGCCACGATTTCATGATCGAGCACGGCTCTATTCCGGCGACTCTGGACTATAAAGGCTATCCGAAATCTTCGTGTATTTCGGTAAACCATGTGGTCTGCCACGGTATTCCGGGGGGCAAGATCCCCATGTGGAAGAACGACAAACACAAACGCACCGATGATACGCTGTTTGACGGCGATATCCTGAACATCGACGTGACCTGCATTCTGGACGGTTGGTTTGGCGATAATTCACGGATGTATGTGGCGGGCACGGCGAAACCCTATGCTGAACGTCTGATTCAAGTCACCCATGACGCGCTGATGATCGGTATTGAACAGGTCAAACCGGGCAATACATTCGGGGATATCGGCGCTGCCATCCAACGCTACGTAGAGGCACAGGGCTGTTCCGTTGTACGCGACTTTTGCGGTCACGGACTGGGGCGAGTGTTCCATTCGCCGCCAAATGTGCTGCATTATGGCCGCTGGGGCAGTGGCCCCGTGCTGGAAGAAGGCATGTTCTTTACCATCGAACCCATGGTCAATCTGGGCCGCCCCGAAACCAAGGTTCTGGCCGATGACTGGACTGCGATCACGCGGGACAAGAAACTGTCAGCGCAATTCGAACATTCGCTTGGGGTTACAGCCGACGGGGTGGAAATTTTCACCGAATCTCCTGCTGGTCTGTTCCACCCGACACAGCCCTGATTCACCTCTGATTAACTATTCGCGTGCAAAGTGGACCCATGTCCAACTCTACACGCGCCTTTGGTGAACAGCCCCAATTGGATTTCACTGTCGTGGAAGGTGCGGCCCCGTTTGACCGCGCCAGCCCCGAATTCAGCAAAGACCACCGCAAACGCCTGCGTGACAGATTCATGCGCGCAGGGGCTGTGGGGCTGAATGAATATGAACTTCTCGAACTGATCCTGTTTCGCGCCATACCACGGCGCGATGTGAAACCTTTGGCCAAACGGCTGATGGCACGGTTTGGCGATATCAACCGCGTGATCTCTGCCCGCCCTGCGCTGCTGTTGGAAATTGACGGCGTGGGCGAAACCGTGGTGCAGGAACTGAAGATCGTCGAGGCTGCGGCCCATTCATTGGCACAGGCCAAAGTGCTGAACACAGATGTTCTATCCAGTTGGTCTGCGCTGATGACCTATTGCAAAACCGCAATGGCGCACCGCGAAACCGAACAGTTCCGCATCCTGTTTCTGGATCGCAAGAACGTGCTGATTGCCGATGAACCGCAACAACAGGGCACTGTTGATCACGTCCCCGTCTACCCCCGCGAGGTTGCAAAACGTGCGCTGGAACTGAACGCCAGCGCACTGATCCTTGTGCACAACCATCCCTCGGGCAATCCCGAACCCTCACAGGCGGATATCGACATGACACTTCTGGTGGAACAAGCCCTGCAAGCGATCGGAGTCACTGTTCATGACCATGTGATCATCGGTGCCGAAACCGACAGCAGCTTTCGCGCCATGGGGTTATTGTGAAACCTCGCCACCCGCTGGAAGTACCATGAAAGTAAGGATCTGCCCTGCGCCCGTTATTCCGCTGACGGTTCGGCTGGCGTTTCCGCCTGATCCTTCACCCAAACCTCAACCCGCCGGTTGATCTGCGCATCTGCGGTCGTGTCTTCACAGACCAAGGGGGACGCTTCTCCGTAGCCGAGAATCCGGAAATCCACATCTGCAAGCGATCCGTCGGGTGCGGCTTTGATCAACGCCGCCTTTACCGATTCTGCACGTTTTTCCGACAGGGATTTATTCTGCCGCGCCCGTCCGTCCCCGTCTGAAAATCCCATCAGATACACGATCTTGTCTGCGTAATTCCCGAGGATCAGCCCCGCAGCCAAAGACTCGGCATTTTCACGGGATTGGGCGTCCAGACGGGTTGATCCTGCCTGAAACCGAAAGGTCGCCGACAACCGTTTTGCACCGGACATGATGGTGGTCATCTCGCGGACATCGGCCAAAGGCACTTCTTTGCCGATGATCATCATGGAATTGGCCAGCCGTTGGCCTTGGGAATCCAGCCCGCGCGTGGCGATTCCCATATCGGCGTATCCCAGATCAGCCACCACCGCTTGGGCCTGTTCGCTGCGCAGGAATTCCAGAAATTCGCGGGCGAACAGGGGCAGGCGTTTGGCAGGGCGCGCTACAGACAGCGCATAGGTCATCGGGTAAGACCCTGATTGCAGTGTGAAAACCTGCGCGGTGTTGTGCATTCCGCAAGATCCGCGCAGCCCCATTGCACGGGCTGTGCGCAGGCTGGAAAACGGCAGAACGGCAATACCAAAGGGATCATTTGCCACCACATCCGCCAAATCTTTCATCCGCGCATGTTCTTGCACCACAACCCCTGGCGCAGGGGCCAGACCAAGCGCCGTCACATGGGCCTGAAAGCCGCTATCGCCAGTGGACACATGCAGCGTAATGGCGGAATCCCCCGCGCCCAGTTCTTTCCAGTTGGTGATTGTGCCAGCCAGAACCCCGCGCAACTGGTCCATCGAGATGGCATCCACAGGATTCACATCGGATGTGGCAATCACGACGGCATCCAGCCCGATTACCTGCGCATGAGTGGGGTCTGGCGCATCAAGGGTGGAAAACACCAGCGTATCCGAACCATCCTGAAGCGCGGCGTACGGATTGCTATCTGGGGCGGGGATCAATTGCACCTCGGCCAAGGGCCCTGCGGCTTCGGAGCTTACGATCATGGTCTGCGCCCCTTGCGCCCCCGTTGCGATTTCCACATCGCCGCCCTGATACAGCGCAAAAGCTTCGATCAGGGCCTGGGCTGCGGGGCCGTCGCTGACCACGCCGAATTTCGCAGTGGTGTCTTGGGCGGCGGGGCAACCGTCGCCGACACAGGTAACGGTGCGGGCGTCCACGGTCAGGGGGCCGAATTTCGTATCGACCTTGTAAAACTCGCCGTCAAAATCCAGCAGCTTGCCTTCGACCGTCAGATCCCCCGATTTGGCGGATAAGGTAACCTCTTGTGCTGCCAGCACAGTCGGACTCGCAAGAAAAAATGCCGCTAGAATCCATCGGCATAGCTGTGAACTGCTCATGAAGGCCCCCGTTGTTTACTTGCGGGCTACCTTCATGTCTTTCAGCGCGTTTTTCAACAGAAGACTGGATTGAAGCGTGCCACATTCGGGCAAACGCAGGGATAAGGTGTTGGCCGCAGCGCCGCTGTTCTGCTGAAGGCTGGCGGTTTTCACGTTCAGGGTCTTGCCGCAGGTGGTTTCGCCGCGCAGGGTTTCGATCCCGAAGCTGACGATCTGTGCCCGTTCCGTGGCGCGCAGGGGCAGGGTGTAAACCTGGGCCAGCTCAGCATTTTTCAGGTCCGGGTTGCCCAGCACCGTCAAATACCCGCCACCATCCATACGCGAGGCCGCGAAATCGCGGGCGTTCAGACGCCAGATGTGGCCTGTGTCACCGATCCGTGCGCCGTTTTGAAAGGCGTGCAGGAAGGTGTCGTTTTTACCGTCCCAGGAAATGCCAACCCGCTCCAGCGTGGACAGACCCGCGATGTAAGCACCCACAGTGGATTGTGTGCCGTCGGCCAGTTCCACGTCAAACCGCGAGAATTCGGAAAATACCGGAACTTTCAGTTCCAGATGACCAGCGCCGTCCAGTTGTTCTTTGAATTGCAGACCGCCGTGGCGGATTGTGACGGCCACATTGGGGTGACAGGGGGCTGTCAGCTTCAGCTTGACCCGTGCGCCAAAAATCGGTGTGGCCCGCAGGTCAAGCGCGCAGCTGACCTTTGGTGTGTGCGGGATGCGCATGAAATCGGTGGAATCCGATGCGGTGACGGGGACGCCGCGGGCGATTTTGGACACCTCTGGGGCGGGGACTGTTGCGATGGCCCGTGTCAGGACGATATCGCGAAAATCGGCGGGGGTGGCCAGTTCCGGCGCGCCGTCCAGCACCGCGATGGTGATCACGTCAGCACCCGCATCCGATTGTGTGCTGCGGGTGGCTGGCTCTACCGACGCGAAAATCATCTGATCTGTGGCGGGCGTCTGTGTCGCTTCGCTTGGCAGGGTTTCGGGGTTGATGCGCGGGGGCGCGTCATAGGTCACAAGAGACGGGAAAATGTCGCTGGCGGTGGGAATTTGCGGTGCGGACATATTTGCGGCCACAGTCAGATTGGGCTGATAGCCGCTGTCACCGTGATCCCCGAGCAGTAAACTTGCAGCGGCACCACCAATGGCCAGAACCGCGCCTGTCGCCAATGTAAGAAGTCTGTCGTTTAAAGCCATGATCGCCTCGATAAGTTTTGAACTTATCTAAAATTAGCGAACAATCTGGGCGGCTTTGAGCGATCAAAAGGGTAGTTTACGGGCGATTTTGCCCCATTCGATTCGAGTTTTCAAGTTTGGAATCTGGCGAATCTTTGGCGTTTGGCGGGATTCAGGGGGGTGGCGGGGCAAAATGACATTGTCCCGCCACAAACTGTCACATTCAGAGTTTTCCGTGACATTGTTTGAACTTGTTTCCGCTTCCACAGGGGCAAAGCGAATTGCGTCCGGGATTACCCCAGGTTGATTGATCGTTCTCATCAAACGCCACGGCGGGCGCTGCTGATTCGACGCCTGCTTGGGGGGTAACCGCCCCTTCCGCAGGATGAGACGCCATCGCCGCAGCTTGGGCTGCCTGCGCGGCCTGTGCTTCGGCCTGCATTTTGGCGATGATTTCGTTGCGCTCTTCTTCGGTCATCATCCGCACATGGCCTAACTGGCTGGTCACACCTTCGCGCAGGCTTTCCAGCATGCCTTCAAACAGTGTGAAGGATTCCGTCTTGTATTCGTTCAACGGATCGCGCTGGGCATAGCCACGGAAGCCGACGACAGAGCGCAGGTGTTCCAATGTGACCAGATGCTCGCGCCAGTTTTTGTCGATGGTTTGCAGCAGGATTTGCTTTTCGATGCTGCGGAACTGTTCGGCGCCGAAATCCACAACCTTTTTGGCCATGAATTTATCAGCTTCCTTGCTGATCCGTTCGCGCAGGTCGGCATCGTCGATACCTTCCTCGTTTGCCCATTCGATGATCGGCACATCAATCCCGATGTGTTCGATAACCTTGCCGTACAGACCCTCGGTGTCCCATTGATCGGGATAGGATTTGGCGGGGATACATTCGTCCACCAGATCGTCAATCACCTGATCGCGCATGTCTTTGACGGTTTCGGACAGATCGTCGGCTTCCATGATTTCAAAGCGCTGGCCAAAGATGGCTTTACGCTGGTCGTTCATCACATCGTCGAATTTCAAAAGCTGTTTACGAATGTCAAAGTTGCGGCCTTCGACCTTGGCCTGGGCTTTTTCCAGCGATTTGTTCACCCAAGGGTGGATGATCGCCTCACCCTCGGACATGCCAAGCGTGCCGAGCACTTTGTCCAGCCGTTCAGACCCGAAAATCCGCATCAGATCGTCTTCGAGAGACAGGAAGAAGCTGGATTTGCCCGGATCGCCCTGACGACCGGAGCGCCCGCGCAGCTGGTTGTCGATGCGGCGGCTTTCGTGGCGTTCGGTCGCCAGAACAAACAACCCGCCAGCGTCGAGCGCGGCTTGTTTGTCGGCGACAACTTCGGCCTCTATGCGGGTGCGGATCGCGACGGGATCGGCGTCTTCGCCAGCCGCTTCAATCGCTTGCAGAACGCGCATGTCCACGTTGCCTCCCAGTTGGATGTCAGTACCGCGGCCCGCCATGTTGGTTGCGATGGTCACAGCACCGGGTTTGCCCGCGTCTGCAACGATGCCAGCTTCCTGTTCGTGGAAACGGGCGTTCAGCACGTTGTGGGGGATGCCGTCTGGCAGGTCAGCCAGTTTATCAATGGCATCCGCATCGGCGTTGAACTTAATCTTGTTTTCTTCTTTTTTCATCTCGCCCGCACGGGTGCGCAGATGGGCCGCGATCTGTTTCAGCAGCCCTTTGTCTTTCAGCAGGCTGGACAGATATTCGGATTTTTCGATGGATGTTGTCCCCACCAGCGTGGGTTGGCCTTTGACATAGGCTTTGGCGATTTCTTCAACGATAGCCGTGAATTTTTCTTTGGCCGTGCGATAGATCGCATCGTGTTCGTCAATCCGTGCGATGGGTTTGTTGGTGGGAATTTCCACCACGCCCAAGCCATAGATTTCTGCGAATTCTTCGGCTTCGGTCAGGGCTGTACCTGTCATGCCTGCCAGTTTGTCATACAGACGGAAATAGTTCTGGAAGGTGACAGAGGCCAGCGTGACGTTTTCGGGCTGGATGTTCACGCCCTCTTTCGCCTCAATCGCCTGATGCAGACCGTCGGACAGGCGGCGCCCTTGCATCATGCGGCCTGTGAATTCGTCAATCAGCATCACATCGCCGTCTTTGACGATGTAATCTTTTTCCCGTTTGAACAGCACATGGGCGCGCAGGGCGTTGTTGACGTGATGCACCAAAGTTGTGCTTTCAGGATCATAAAGGGAAGTGCCCTCTTCCATCAGGCCCTGGGCGAGGAACTGTTGTTCCACGTATTCATTGCCCTCTTCGGTCAGAACAGCCGTGCGGGCCTTTTCGTCGATGGTGTAATGTTCCGGCACCAGGGACGGGATCAGTTCGTTCACTTTGATGTATAGATCAGAGCGGTCTTCAGACGGGCCAGAGATAATCAGCGGTGTCCGTGCTTCGTCGATCAGGATCGAGTCCACCTCATCCACAATCGCGAAGAAGTGATCACGCTGGGCGATCTGGGACAGTTCTGATTTCATATTGTCGCGCAGATAGTCAAAGCCCAATTCGTTATTGGTGGCATAGGTGACATCGGCGTTATAGGCGGCGATTTTTTCGGCTTCTTGCATGTTGGGAACAACGATGCCTGTGGTCATGCCAAGGAAGGAATAGACCTGATCCATCCATTCCGCATCGCGGCGCGCCAGATAATCATTCACCGTCACAACATGTACACCGCGTCCGGCCAGCGCGTTCAGATAGACAGGCAAGGTCGCCATCAGCGTTTTACCTTCACCGGTTTTCATTTCTGAAATATTGCCCCGGTGCAGGAAAATACCGCCGATCAGCTGAACGTCAAAGGGTCGCAGCCCCAAAGTGCGCTTTGCGGCCTCGCGTGCGTTGGCAAAAGCCTCTGGCAACAGCGAATCCAGCGTTTCACCGCCTTTGAACCGTTCCTTGAATTCTTCGGTCTTTGCCTTGATCCCATCATCACTGAGAGCAACGAAATCGGGCTCCAGTTCATTGATCTTGGCGACAATCGATTTCAGCGATTTGATCTTGCGATCATTCGGTGAACCGATGATTTTCTTCGTAATTGTGCCCAAGCCCCCCAAATCAGGCAACACAATTACATTACGTGCCTGATGGAAAACAGGCCACTACAGGAGCAAGATCATGAAACTTTCACGTCTATTTGCCGCCTCATCCATTGCTGTGATGATGGCAACCGTGGCCCCTGCACAAGATGCGCCGACAGCGGAAACCGTTCTGGCGACTGTGAACGGACAGGACATTACTGTGGGACATGTGATTGCCCTGACCAAGCGTCTGCCCGAACAATACCAGCAGTTGGATGACGAAAACCTGTACAAAGGCGTTCTGGACCAGTTGATCCAGCAAACTGCCCTGTCCACAGGTGTTGATGTGACGAAAAAGGCGATTGCTGTGGCGATCGAAAACGAAACCCGCGCGCTGCTGGCCTCGGAAACGCTGACACAGATTGAAAACGAAGCTGTGACAGATGAGCTGGTTCAGGCCGAATACGACAAAACAATCGGCGAAGCACCTGCGACAACGGAATACAAAGCCTCGCACATCCTGGTTGAAACCGAAGAAGAAGCCAAAGAGCTGGTTCAGCTTTTGAAAGACGGCGCAGATTTTGCAGAAACCGCGAAAGAGAAATCCACAGGCCCGTCGGGTCCAAACGGCGGTGATCTGGGCTGGATGGCCAAGGGTCGCACGGTTCCTGAATTCGAAAACGCCATGATCGCGCTGGAAGCGGGTGAAATTTCCGACCCTGTGCAATCACAGTTCGGCTGGCACATCATCAATCTGGTGGAAACCCGCGAAGCACCGAAACCGACTTTGGATGAGGTTCGCGCCGAGATCGAAGACCAGCTGAAAACAAAAGCGGTCGCTGCCCATATGGAAAACATTGAGTCCGAGGCAGATATCAAACGGGTTGAAATTGAAATTGATCCGTCCATTATCCGCAACACAGAACTGTTGGATTAACGAACGCACCAAGGTGAAACATGGCGAAAGCTACGGCAAAGCTGAAACGTAAAGTCAGCAAGTTAAAGAAGAAAATCAAGGAACTGAAGGCTGATCTGCAAGACGGATCAACGGGGTCTTCGGTTTCTCCTCTTGCCCCTGTTGACGGGTTTCCGGCTTTGCCAAACATCGGCGGCGTGACGTTCGCCGCCGGTGCTGCGGGTGTGAAATACAAAAACCGCACTGATGTGATGCTGGCCCATATTGCGGCTGGCAGCGCGGTTGCGGGGGTGTTTACCCGTTCTTCTACACGGTCTGCGCCTGTGCTGGATTGTCAGGCAAAACTGGCAGAGCTGCAAAAAACCGATCTTGTGCCTGAAGCGCTGGGCGTTGTGGTGAATTCCGGCAATTCCAACGCGTTTACCGGTCAGGTGGGGGCAAAATCGGTGGATTTTGTCTGTGCGGCTGCGGCGGATGTGTTGAAAACCGATGCCAAAAACATCCTGACATCTTCGACAGGTGTGATCGGGCAACCGCTGCCCCACGAACGGATCGCGGATATTCTGGGTGAATTGTCACAAAACCTGTCCCCCTCCAAAGGCGCGGATGCGGCGGCGGCGATTATGACCACGGATACCTTCCCCAAAGGCGTTGTGGCCTCGGTTGAACTGGACGGCAAGACGGTGAATATTTCCGGCTTCGCCAAAGGCTCTGGCATGATTGCGCCGGATATGGCGACCATGCTGGTCTATCTGTTTACCGATGCAGCGGTAACGTCATCGGCGTTTCAGGCGATGATTTCGGCCCATAACAAGACCACATTCAACGCGATTACAGTAGACAGCGACACATCCACATCCGACACGCTGCTGGCTTTTGCCACGGGTGCGGCGGGCAATGCACAGATCAGCGATGCAGACAGTGCAGACGGCCAGAAACTGGGCGCAGCGCTGCACGGTGTGATGCGGGATCTGGCCCATCTGGTGGTGAAAGACGGCGAAGGGGCTACAAAATTCATCGAGGTTGCTGTGACAGGCGCTGCGGATGATGCTTCGGCGCAGATCGTAGCGCTGGCCATCGCCAATTCCCCGCTGGTGAAAACCGCCGTGGCAGGCGAAGACCCGAACTGGGGCCGCGTTGTCATGGCTGTGGGCAAATCAGGTGAACCCGCCGACCGCGATAAAATTGCCATCCATTTCGGTGATATTCTGGTGGCCGAAAACGGCTGGGTGTCCCCCGCCTATACCGAACAACAAGGCGTGGATTACATGAAGCAGCAAGACCTGCGGATTGCCACGGATTTGGGCATCGGGTCGGGGTCTGCCACGGTTTGGACCTGCGATCTGACCCACGGCTATATCACGATCAACGCGGATTACCGGTCGTGAAGACCCTACTGGTAGCTGCGGTCGCCCTGATCGACAAGGACGGCCGCGTGTTGCTGGCCCAACGCCCCGAAGGCAAATCGCTGGCGGGGTTGTGGGAATTTCCAGGCGGTAAGGTCGAAGCGGGGGAAACCCCCGAACTGGCCCTGATCCGAGAGCTTGAGGAAGAACTGGGCATCAACACATGGGCCAGTTGTCTGGCCCCGCTGACCTTTGCCAGCCACAGTTATGATGATTTCCACCTGCTGATGCCCCTGTTTGCCTGCCGCAAGTGGGAAGGCATTCCCACGCCGCAGGAAAATCAGGTGCTGAAGTGGGTCAAGCCCAACCACATGGGGGATTACCCCATGCCCCCCGCTGACATTCCCCTGATCGCCACGCTGCGCGACCTGTTATAGCCAGCCGCCTGTTTCCCGCTTGATGATGTCCGCCATCATTTCAATGTGATCGGGGCGGTCGTTCAGGCAGGGAATATAGGTAAACGTCTCGCCGCCAGCTTCGATGAAGGCGTCTTTGATTTCCTCGTTGATCTCTTCCAGTGTTTCCACACAATCCGAAGAAAACGCAGGGGCCATGATCGCGATGTTCTTTTTACCTTCGCGGGCCAGCCGCGCCACATCTTCAACCGTGTAGGGCTGTAGCCAGTCTTCGGGGCCGAATTTCGACTGGAAGGTCAGCTGGATTTTATCCGTGGACCAGCCCAATTCCTCGCGCAACAGGCGCGTGGTTTTCTGGCAGTGGCAATGATAGGGGTCGCCCTCGGTCAGATAGCGCAGAGGCACGCCGTGATAGGATGTGACCAGCACATCGGGTTCCACATCCAACTGGGCGTAGGTTTCCTTTACTGTGGCGGCCAGTGCTTTGATATAGAGCGGGTTTTCAAAATAGGCAGGCACCGTGCGAACCGAAGGTTGCCATTTCAGCTTCATCAAGGCGCGGAAGGCATGGTCGTTTGCGGTGGCAGTTGTGGGGGCGGAATACTGCGGGTAAAGCGGGAAAAACACGATCCGGTCACAGCCTTTGGCCTGCATCCCTTCGATCACCGATTGGGTGGACGGATTGCCGTAGCGCATACAAAAATCCACCTCGACCTTATCGCCGTAAGTGTCTTTCAGTGTCTTTTCCAGCGCCAGATACTGATCCCGCGTGGTGGTCAGCAGCGGGCTTTCGTTACGCGCGTTATTCCAGATGCTGCGATAGGCCTCGCCCGAGGAAAACGGCCGTTTGGTCAGGATGATCAACTGCAACAAAGGCTGCCATTTCCACGGAGCATAGTCGATCACACGGCGGTCCGACAAAAACTCGCTCAGATAGCGGCGCATGGACCAATAATCCGTGCCGTCCGGCGTGCCGAGGTTTGAAATAATCACCCCGACCTTGCCAAAACTGACAGAGGGATGATCGGCGGCGGCGTTGGCTGGCTTTTGTGCGGTCATGATGTCTCTTTCTAATCCTGTGCGCAGGTAACGCAAAGGCGGATGCGATCAAGTCTTTTTCGGCAGAGCGGGCAGTTCTGTCACACCCAGCGCATCGGCCAGACGGGTCTGTGCCGAGCCCGGGCGCAGGGGTTTTTGCTGGGTTTCGGACGGTGCCCAGCCTGTCAGAAAGGCCAGCTCGAAGGTGGCCATCATACGGCCGTCCTGTTGATAGTCACTGGCGTAGATCTGCGCCATGCGGGTGAACAGATCACGGCGCGACAGGGATTTTTCGCGGGCGTGCATGGCGTTGGTTTCGCCCATCGCCCGCAAGTCGCGCATCAGGTGCCACGGGGTTTCATAGGCGACGCGCAGGGGTTCGATATCAGCCACAGGCAGCCCATAGCCCGCCCGTTGCAGCAAGGCCCCAAGCCCGCGCAATTCTGCCATCGGTGCCACCCGCGGGCTGATGCCGCCGCGCAGTTCGGATTCAGCTTTGGTCAGGGAGTGGCGCAGCTCGTTCAAGGTTTCGCCCGCAAACATCACCGCAATCATCAGCCCGTCGGGGCGCAAGGCGCGGCGCATCTGGATCAACTGCCCCACCGGATCAGAGGCCCAGTGCAGCGACAGGCAATGCACAATCAGATCACAGCTTTCGGGTTCCAGATCGAGCACATCCGTATCGGGGATCAAACGGGCTTTTACGCCTGTCTGTTGCGCCCAGTAATCGCCCTGCCAGCCAATAAAAACGGGGTTGGTAAACGTTCTGTTAACGTCTTTCAGTCTTTCTAAGACTTCAAAGGCTGCGAACTCATGCAGGAACAGCGCATCTTGGCCCCGAACACGGGCGCGGTGCTGGTGCAATGCTTGGGGATCGAACAAGGCAGGGGTGGGGTCCATCGGGCAATTCTCCTGTGGCAGACCTAACGCCGACGCCCCGAAAGGAAAAGCCCATCCTGCAGTTTGCACAGAAAATCACCCGTTTTGCCTATCCCGCGCGGTGTCTGGCCTGCGGCGTTGAAACGGGTGTGGATAATATGTTGTGCCAGAATTGCTGGCCCGAGGCGTATTTCATCGCGGGCAATCTGTGCCTCACCTGCGGGCTTCCATTGCAAGGCCCTGCCGAGGAAACGGATTTATGCGAATCCTGTTATGCCCATCCCGCGATCTGGGGGCGGGGCCGTGCGGTTGGCCTGTACGAAGGCCCGCTGCGGCGCATGGTTCTGTCCCTGAAACACGCGGACCGACAGGACATCGCCCAGCATATGGCCCGCTGGATGCTGGGGGTCGAAGACGGGATGATCACCGCGCAGACCTGTCTGGTCCCCGTACCGCTGCACTGGAGCAGGATGTTAAAGCGGCGGTTCAACCAATCGGTGCTGATTGCCAATGCCATTGCGCGGGAACGGGCGGTGCGGGTGATTCCGGACGGGTTGCAACGGGTGCGCGCCACCAAACAACAAAAAGACATGACCCGCGCAGACCGGTTTGAAAACCAGCGGGCCGCGATCCGGCCCCATCCCAACCGCACCAAAATGATCAGGGGCAAGCCGATCCTGCTGATTGACGATGTGATGACCACGGGCGCAACCCTGTCTGCCTGCGCGGAGGCATGTTTTCAGGCAGGTGCCGCCTCTGTGAACGTTCTTGTTTTTGCACGCGTTGCAAGGCTGGATTAACAGGCTATATATTGTGGCAAACAATATGGAATGCCATGATGCAAAAAGTTGAACTTTATACCACCCCGATCTGCGGATATTGCGCGGCGGCCAAACGGCTGTTGAAATCCAAATCCGTGTCCTTTGCAGAAATCGACGTGATGTCGAACCCTGCCAAAAAGCCCGAAATGATCAAGCGCGCCAATGGCGGGCGGACCGTGCCGCAAATCTTTATCGGCGGCAAACATATCGGCGGGTTTGATGATCTGAATCTGCTGAACCAACAGGGCAAGTTAGACGCGCTGCTGGCCGGATGACCCTGCGCGTCGGTCTGACCCAGCTGAATTGCGGCGATGATCCCGCTGCCAATTTGCCCCGAACACAGGGGCTGATTGCGCAGGCGGCGGATCAGGGTGCAGCGCTGGTGGCCACGCCTGAGGTGACAAATATCGTTTCGACCAGCCGCAGCCATCAAATCGACGTGTTGCACCAAGAGGCAGATGATCCGACCCTTCAGGCCCTGCGCGAGCAGGCCAAATCGCTGGGTATATGGCTGCTGATCGGGTCTCTTGCCCTGAAAACCGGTGATTCCGATGGACGCTTTGCCAACCGCAGCTTTCTGATTGATCCTAATGGTGCGATCACCGCCCGTTACGATAAAATCCATATGTTTGATGTGGTTGTCAGCGAAACTGAATCCTACCGCGAAAGTGCGGGGTATCGCCCCGGGCAGGCGGCTTGCCTTGCGCAGACGCCTTTTGGCGCGCTGGGCATGACCATCTGTTACGATATGCGGTTCCCTGCGCTCTATCGTCAACTGGCGCAGGCCGGGGCCGGAATTTTGACCGCACCTTCCGCCTTTTCCCCTGTGACAGGGGCCGCCCATTGGCACAGTCTGTTGCGTGCAAGGGCCATTGAAACCGGCAGCTTTGTCATTGCGCCCGCCCAAACCGGCGATCACGCCATTTCGCAGGGCAGACCCAGATCCACCTATGGCCATTCGCTGGTCATCGACCCTTGGGGCAGGGTATTGCTGGATGCAGGCACAGAGGTTGGCGCCTATCTGGTTGATCTGGATCTGTCGTTGATCGAAACCACACGGGGCAAAATCGCCTCGCTGACCCACGACCGCGCTTATGAAATGCCGCAGGCATGAGCGACACACCTGACATTTCCCTTGCGATCGGGTTGCTGTCCGAAGTGGTTGCCGCCGATCAACTGATCAAAGGCACCCTGTCGCGCAAATTGCCCAAAGGGATGGAGATGTCCCATTTTTCCGTGCTGAACCATCTTAGCAATGCGGGGGAAAAAACCCCTGCGCAACTGGCGCGGAATTTTCATCTGACCAAAGGTGCCATGACCAACACGCTGAAAAAGCTGGAGCTGGCAGGCTATATTCACATCCGCCCCGATTGGGACGATGCGCGGCGCAAACAAGTTTCGATCAGCAATGCAGGCCGCGTGGCGCGGGAACTGGCGCTGGAACAACTGGTGCCGGAATTTGAAAAAATCATCACCGCATTGGGTGACCAGAACATCCGCCAGACCCTGCCTGTACTGCGGGCCTTCCGGCTTGCGCTTAGTTTTTAAGGCTGGCGGTCACATAGTTAACGCTAAGATCGCGATCTGAAACCGACCAGTTCCACAGCAAGGGATTGAACACAAAACCTTTGCGATCCACAGGGGTCAGCCCTGCGTTTTCAATCAGCTTGTACAGTTCATCGGGTGTGATGAATTTGGACCAGTCATGGGTGCCTTTGGGCAGCCAGCGCATGATATGCTCTGCCCCGATAATCGCCATCATATAGCTTTTGGGATTCCGGTTCAGGGTCGAACAGATCATGATTCCCCCCGGTTTCAGCAACTGATGACAGGCGGTCAGATAGGCCAGCGGATCGGACACATGTTCGACCACCTCCATGTTCAGAACCGCGTCAAACTGTTCGCCCGCAGCGGCCAAATCCTCGGCTGTTGTGTGGCGATAGTCGATATCAAGCCCCATCTGCGCGGCATGGACCTGCGCCACAGGAATATTCCCCGCCGCTGCATCCGCCCCCACGACCGTCGCGCCAAGCCGTGCCATCGGTTCCGACAACAGTCCGCCGCCACAACCGATATCCAGAATCCGCAGCCCCTTCAGACTGTCAAGCGCCGTACGATCCCGCCCGTATTCCGCAGTGATCTGATCCACAATATAGCCCAACCGGCAGGGGTTCAGCATATGCAGCGGTTTGAACTTGCCGTTTTCATCCCACCACTCGGCGGCCATAGCCTCGAATTTGGCAACTTCTGCGCTGTCGATTGTTGTTGCTGCTGCCATTGCACTCATGTCCTCAAACTGCCAAAGTTGGGGGGTCCAACCACCAGGTAATATAGACCAACCATGCGAAATTCCGAGAGCCAAATTGGCGCATCCCGCACGCTTTACCCTGTGATCCAGCCGTTTAACCATTTCGTGCTTAATGTGCCGGGGGATCACACGCTTTACGTCGAAGAATGCGGCAATCCCGATGGTATTCCCGTGGTGGTGTTGCACGGTGGTCCGGGCGGTGGATGCAGCCCGGGAATGCGGCGGTTTTTCCATCCTGATATCTACCGCGTCATCCTGTTCGATCAACGGGGCTGCGGGCGGTCCCGTCCCCACGCCAGTGTCAAAAACAACACCACTTGGGATCTGGTCGCGGATATCGAATTGATCCGCCAGAAACTGGGTATCGAAAGCTGGATCGTGTTTGGCGGATCATGGGGGGCAACGCTTGCGCTGCTCTATGCAGAAACCCATCCGGATCGCGTGAACCATCTGGTGTTGCGCGGTGTCTTCACCATGACGCAGGCAGAATTGCAGTGGTTCTATGGCGGCGGCGCAGCGGCGTTCTTCCCTGATGAATGGGATCACTTTGCAGGGCTGCTGCCCTATAATGAACGGGACGACGTGATCGGAAACTATGCCAAGCGCCTGTTTTCAAACAACGAAGACATCCAAGTCCGCTTTGCCCGGGCCTGGACCGAATGGGAAAGCGCACTTGCAGCGCTTGAACAATCTCCAAATCGGGGCGTAGTGCCAGCCGCCTATGCGCTGGCCTTTGCCAAGATCGAAAACCATTATTTCAAAAACGCGGGCTTCCTGCGCGAAGACGATCAGATCATCAAAGACATCCACAAAATCGAACACATACCGGGGTCCATTGTGCAGGGGCGCTATGATATGATCTGCCCGCCCCAAACCGCCTATCGCCTGCGGGATCACTGGCCTGCTGCGCGGCTGATCACAGTGCCCTCTGCCGGGCATTCCCTGTCGGAACCGGGTATTACATCGGCGCTGATCACCATCATGGATGAACTGTCGTAATCAGCGTTTCAGCCGTTCCAGTCCCAAGGCCAGCAGACCCGCCACCAAGCCCCAAAAAGCCGCGCCAATGCCAAAGGCGCTGATGCCCGATGCCGTGACCACAAAGGTTAACGCAGCGGCAAAACGTGTGCGTTCCGCGGCAAATCCGGCAGTGGCCGCTCCGATAAACGGCCCTAACAAAGCAACCCCTGCAACCGTGGCAATCAGGGCTGGCGGGAAGCTGGCAAACATCCCCACCAAAGATGCGCCGAATAGTGCCAGAACCCCGTAGCACGCCGCGTAAACCGGCCCCGTCAACCACCGTTTGTCGGGATCGGGATGGGTGTCCGGCCCCGTACAGATCGACGCGGTGATGGCCGCCAGATTGGATGTATGCGCGCCAAAAAAGGCCGTCACAACCGAAGCAATCCCCGTCACCCCAAGGATCGATCGGGAGGGCGCCTGATATCCTGCCGCCCGCAAAACCGCAAAGCCAGGCAGGTTTTGTGACGCCATTGTCACCAGATACAACGGTACGCCCACCCCCAACATCACGGCAAAATCAAACTCCGGTGTCACCCAGACCAGCCGCGAGATTTGCAACGCCTCAACCGGTTTCAACAGATCCAACCCGTAGGCCAGCCCGATGCCCAGCGCCAAAACGCCCAGCACCGCCCACATGGCCGAAAACAATCGCAACACCAAAAAGGCAAAAATCAGCGGCAACACCAACAGTGGCGTCACGGTGGCAAAGTCAAAGATCGCCACCACAAATTGAAACAAAACCCCCGCCAGCATGGCCGAGGCAATGGCCTCAGGAATCCGCTCGATCAGATCGCCGACAACCCGAAAGGCCGCCGTGATCAGGATCAAAACCGCCGCCAGCAAAAACGCACCCACTGCCGCTTCGAAATGAACCCCACTGGTGGCCGCAACCAGCGCCGCACCGGGGGTGGACCATGCGGTAATCACCGGCATCTTGTGCCGCACGCTCAGAATCGCCGTTGTTCCCATCATGGAAATGCACAGCGCCGCCACCCAGGACGCGGTCTGCGCCTGTGTCGCCCCGACGGCCTCTGTTGCCGCTAAAATCACGGCAAGCGAACCGCCAAACCCGACCAAAGCCGCAACGATTGCTGAAATGATAACCGAAGACCGCATACTGCCCCACACACTGGTTTTTCAGACAGCTTTAAGCGTTCGGGCAAGGCAGGAAAACCCCGCCTCGCTTCAATGTTCCTCAAATACTCGAATCAAAGGGCTGCGGCCAGACGGGACCCCTGATTGATTGCCCGTTTTGCATCCAGTTCTGCGGCAACATCCGCGCCTCCGATCACGTGGCATGAAACGCCCCTCGCTTCCAGATCATCGGCTAAAGTACGGTTTGAAACCTGCCCTGCGCACATCACGATCGTATCCACTTCGATCAGTTTCGGCGTCTCGCGCGCCTCGCCAAAACTGACGTGCAGGCCCTGATCGCTGATCTGCTCGTAATTCACGCCAGCCAGCATTTTCACATTCTTCATTGCCAGAGCGGATCGGTGAATCCATCCCGTGGTCTTGCCCAAACCCTTGCCGATTTTGGATGCTTTCCGCTGCAACAGGGTCACCTGTCGGGCAGGGGCTTCGGGTTGTGCGCCTTCGGGGGCAAGCCCGCCGCGGGTGTCTTCGGGATCGCCCACCCCCCATTCCCGTTTCCACAGGTCCAGATCCTCGGTCGGGCTGGTGCCTTCGTGGACCAGATATTCCGCCACATCAAAACCGATACCGCCCGCCCCGATCACGGCCACGCGCGGCCCGACGGCAACCTTGTCGCGCAGCACGTCAATATAGCTGACCACATTCGGCCCGTCCTGCCCGTCGATCTGCGGATCGCGGGGGGTGACGCCTGTGGCGATGATCACTTCGTCAAAGCCTTGCAGGTCATCGGCGGTGACAAATTTGCCCAGATGAACCGAAATTCCCGCATCCGAAACCGCTTGGGTGTAGTAATCGACCAAGCCGAAAAATTCTTCCTTTCCAGGCACTTGTTTCGCCATGTTCAATTGCCCGCCCAGGGTATTCGCGCCATCAAACAAAGACACTTTATGCCCGCGTGTGGCTGCAACCAGCGCGGTGGATAATCCCGAAGGGCCAGCGCCGACAATTGCGATGTTCTTGACCTTGGTTGCGGGGGAATAGACCAGTTCGGTTTCCGAACACGCCCGCGGATTTACCAGACAAGAAGTCAGTTTCATGGAAAACGTGTGGTCCAGACAGGCCTGATTGCAGGCAATACAGGGCGCAATGCTGGCGGCTTTGCCTGCGGCGGCTTTGTTCACAAAATCCGCGTCCGCCAGAAAGGGACGTGCCATGCTGACCATGTCGGCGCAGCCCTCGGCCAGTACGGATTCAGCCACATCGGGGGTGTTGATACGGTTTGATGTGACAATCGGAATAGACACCGCGCCCATCAGCTTTTTCGTCACCCAACTGAACGCACGGCGCGGAACGCTGGTAGCAATGGTGGGGATGCGGGCCTCGTGCCAGCCGATGCCGGTGTTGATGATGGTGGCGCCTGCGGATTCCACCGCTTTGGCCAGTTGTACCACTTCTTCCCAGGTTGATCCGTTCGGGATCAGGTCGATCATCGACAGGCGGTAGATCAGGATGAAATCGCGCCCTACGGCTTCGCGGGTGCGGCGCACGACCTCGACAGGCAGGCGCATGCGGTTTTCATAGCTGCCGCCCCATTCATCGGTACGTTTGTTGGTGTGCGTGACCAGAAACTGGTTCAGGAAATAGCCTTCGGACCCCATGATTTCCACACCGTCATAACCCGCCGTTTGGGCATTTACCGCACAGGCGACGATATCTGCGATCTGCTTTTCGATGCCAGCGGCGTCCAGTTCCGCCGGAGGAAAGGGAGAGATCGGTGATTTGACGGGCGACGGCGCCACCGCTTTGGGATTGTAGGCATAGCGCCCTGCGTGCAGGATCTGCATGGCGATCTTGCCGCCTGCGTCGTGGACCCGATCCGTCACAACCTTATGATGTTCAATGTCTTTTTCCGAATAGAGACCAGATGCCCCCGGCATGACGCCGCCTTCGGCATTGGGGGCGATCCCGCCTGTGACCATCAGGGCAACGCCGCCCCGCGCCCGTTCGGCGTAATATTCCGCAACGCGGTTCCAGTCTCCGGTTTCTTCCAGTCCTGTGTGCATAGAGCCCATCAAAACCCGATTGGGCAGGGTGGTGAATCCCAGATCAAGAGGTGCGAGTAAATTCGGGTAGAGAGCTTGTGCCATGTGCCATGAATCCATCTGTGGAATGTCGTTGGCACAGCTTAGCTTACGTTCACGTCAATTGTCACGCAAAACGCCACGTTAACGGGCGTAGGCTAGCCTATGGTTTCGATGCAATGCCGTCGAAAAGCCCGTTTCAACATATCCAGTTCGCCGCGCAACAGTTCGATTTCCGCCCGCAGGTCTTCTTCCAGCGGTTCGCCGGTGATCACTGAAAACCGGTCGAGGATTTCGGAATCTCCTGCCAAAACCAGCAGAAAGGTTTGCACCCCGTCGGTCAGGAACTGTTTCGGGATTTCCGCAGAAACCTGCCAGTTATCGCCGTCAGTGCCCACAGCTTCAACCTGAACAGAACCGACAACTTCGCCCAAGTGGAGCATTTCCAAAGCGGGCGTCGGGTTGCCTTTGCCGCGGGCGCGCATCAGGCCGATGTATTTGCCGCCGATGATTTGCTTTTTGTTTAGCAGAAATTTCTTCGCCATATGGCCCCTAGCCCCCTAAATCGACACGCGCGGACGACGGATCATCGTTACATCGCGGATGGTTACCTGGTTCATGGAAGGGCCTTCAAAAATCAGATCGACCCACATGCTGTCACCCCGTTCTTCGTTGAACTGGGTATAATACAGATCGAATTCCACCCAGAAACTGCGCGCGCCCATATCCAGTTCGCGTACGATCTGTTCGGTGTTCGGCCCATGACGGATGTTCAGTCGGGCAAACATTTCCTGCGCCCGTTCGCTTTCTACAATCATATCAAGCCGCAGCAGGTGGCTGCGTTTCAAACCTTGCAGGGATTCGGGGGGCATTTCGATGGCCAGTGACAGAAAAGAACCGTCGAAATTGAAAACATCCATACGCAACCCGAAGGGTGAGAAGTCTTCTTCATGGGTGTTGCGGACCTGACGAAAGGCCAGTTCGGACTGGGTGCAATCGTGAAAAATCGTCACCTCGTCGCCGATTTTCTGTTTGCTGGTCACGGCGGCCAGACCCGATGGATAGACCGGCCCCGCCCAGGCCTGCGGGCGATAAGCCCATTCCGTGCGCGGCGGTTTGCGGATTGCGTTGGACCCGATCACCGGCAGGGTCAGGCGGGATACGGCCACATGGTTGATCGTATCCACCACGCGGCGGATCTGGTTGGCCTTGCGCCGCAGGTTGCGCAATTCGGACAGGGGCATGCTGCGTGCAGCTTCGCGCCCTCCGCTCCAGAAACGCAAGATTTGACGATGCCGGAATTCGGCCAGAACGTTTCGAAATCTATCAAACATGCAGTTGTGTTACACTTCACCCGTTGGAGTTTAAAGGCGGTCACCTTTGGTGTTACCTAGATTAGTGCCAATTTGGAAACAATATGTTGACGGAGGCGGTTTTGGGCAAAAAGCCAGCCCGACCGGTTAATTCAGCGATTGAATCCGGCGGGCGATTTCTTCCATCTGGGCGAAAATCAGACCGTCCGGCATCAGGCTGTCCACAAAGTTGATCACGGAAACCGTGACAAGCCGATCAGACACCACAAAGAAGACCCGCCATTGTTCGGCCGTGGTGTCAGGGATCACCGGCCCGTCGGCATCCCGCGTGTGGACAAAATAGATGCCTTTTTCTTCCATTGTGCCCAGCACTTTGACCCGATCCGCCTTGCCTTTGCGCCCAAGCGCTGCGCGCCCTTTTTCGGATTGGAAATAGCCTTCCAGATCATGGGAAGCGATGGCGGCCTGAATTCCGGGTTTTGCCAAAACATTGATTAAAACCAATCCTTTAGCCGTGCTGGTATTAGAGGTTGTGTCGCAAGGCCCCATCACAACAAAAGCGCCCGTTGTAGAGGCTCCGCTTTGTTTGTCGTTGAAGCAATACCCCGCAGCCCGCCCCAAAGTGACCGCCTGCCCTGCCACGGTGACGATTTTAGTGTCTTGTGGCACCTCTGATGCCGAAGCCGAAAGGGCATAATTATTCGCATCGACGCAGCCGCACAGCAACGCGGCTGTCAGGCAGGCGATGCCAAAACGCATCTGGCGCAAGCAGTTGATTGTCACGATGTCACCCTCTAAACCACAGGCACACAGCAGGATCGCTGACGGCACCGGCGGAGGAATACAGCAGATGCTGCCACAAATGAATGACAAATTTGACGCATTTATTGCGCCCGCCCGCGAACACACGGGCGGTCTGTTGTTTCTGGGGGCCGTTCTGTTCCTGTTGCTGGCCTATACTGAACTGACCTTTGGCATCATCGGTCTGTTCGGGCTTGGCGTATCGCTGATTGACGGAACGGACATTGCGCACAGCTTTTCGTCGGTATCCGGTGACATTGCAGACCCTGTAACGCCCCAAAGCATGATTGCAGTGCTGGTGACGTTTATCAGCATGTTGGCGGCGGTCTGGCTGACGGTTGGCCTGTTTCGGGGCCAGTCCATTCGTACATTGCTTGGGACGGGGGCGGTGCTGCGGAACTTTCTGATAACCTGCGCGGTAATGGCGCCCGTTGTTGCCGTGTTCTTTCTGGTTACACTGTCCGGAACCAGTGCGACCCCAAATCTGCCGCTGCCCGAGTGGATTTTCTGGATGCTGCCCGCGCTGCCGTTGTTGCTGATACAGGTGTCATCCGAAGAACTGGTGTTTCGCGGCTATCTGATGCAGGAATTCGCCATGCGGTTTTCCTCCCGCTGGATCTGGATTGTTCTCCCCTCGCTGATTTTTGGCTGTCTGCATTTTGACCCCAGCAAATTTGGGTCGAACGGAATTCTTGTGGTGCTGGCCACCACACTGTTCGGGGTGATTGCCTCTGATCTGACAATCCGCACGGGCAACCTTGGCGCGGCGATCGGGCTGCACTTTATGAATAACTTTATGGCGATGATGCTGGTGTCGCTGGATGGCACGATGAACGGGCTGTCATTGTTCGTCACACAGACCCATGTGTCACAGCATTCCGAGGTGCGGGGCTTTTTGTTGACGGATATCGGTTCTATCGTCGTGTTATACGGCATATACCTGCTGGGAATGCGCTGGATTGAACGGCGACGTGAACGGCAGCTTTCACGGCGGTGATTGCAATCAGCGGCGCACAGACTTAAATATGGACAACAGGCAAATCAGGACCCACCCATGAACTGGATTTCGAACTACGTTCGCCCCAAGATCAATTCTTTGTTTTCGCGCCGCGAAGTGCCCGATAATTTGTGGACCAAATGCCCCGAGTGCGACACCATGTTGTTCCACCGAGAGCTGTCGGACAATTTGAATGTCTGCTCGAGCTGTGATCATCACATGCTGATCACGCCGCGGGACCGGTTTCATACGCTGTACGACGGTGGCTTGTTCACCGAAGTGAAAGTCCCCGTGCCCAATGCCGATCCGCTGGGGTTCAAGGACCAGAAACGTTATCCCGAACGGATGAAAGCCGCGTTGAAACAGACCGGCGAAAAAGAAGCGATGCTGGTGGCCGAAGGCTTGATCGGCCGCACTGAAGTGGTGACTGCTGCACAGGACTTTTCCTTTATGGGCGGGTCTATGGGCATGTATGTGGGCAATGCGATTATCGCTGCCGCTGAACGGGCTGTTAAAAAGAAATGCCCGCTGATCCTGTTTTCCGCTGCGGGTGGCGCACGGATGCAGGAAGGTATCCTGTCGCTGATGCAGATGCCGCGCACCACTGTAGCGGTGCAAATGCTGAAAGAGGCGGGGCTGCCCTATATCGTTGTGCTGACCCATCCCACAACAGGCGGTGTGACGGCCAGTTATGCCATGCTGGGGGATGTGCAAATCGCCGAACCCAATGCGCTGATCTGTTTTGCAGGCCCCCGTGTGATCGAACAAACCATCCGCGAAAAACTGCCCGAAGGCTTCCAGCGTGCCGAATATCTGCTGGATCACGGGATGCTGGATCGGGTGACCCACCGCAAAGCCATGCGTGACGAGCTGATTTCAATCGTGCGGATGCTGACCCGCCAATCGCCGCCTGTTGCGGCTGATCTGCCGCCGCCTGCACCTGCGCCGAAAGAAGCCGCCAGCACAGAGGTCGCCACCAAGTGACCTCTGACACATCCGAGCCTAATCACAGCGACATCGTACTTGAACGGCTGATGTCGCTGCATCCGAAAATTATCGACCTGACACTGGATCGCATGATCCGTCTGCTGGACGCGCTGGGCAATCCCGAACGGCATCTGCCCCCCGTGATCCATATTGCAGGCACCAACGGCAAGGGTTCGACCCAAGCTATGTTGCGCGCAGGGCTGGAGGCCGAGGGTAACACCGTTCACGCCTATACCTCGCCTCATCTGGCGCGGTTTCACGAACGGATTCGTGTGGCGGGTGAACTGATCAGCGAAGAGGATTTGATCAAGACCCTTGAAGCCTGCGAAACTGCCAATGGCGAAACGCCAATTACCTATTTTGAAATAACCACTTGCGCGGCTTTCCTTGCCTTTTCGCAAACTCCGGCGGATTACACCCTTTTAGAGGTGGGTCTGGGCGGGCGTCTGGACGCGACCAATGTGATCGACAAGCCTGAAATCTGTGTAATCACACCGATTTCCATCGACCACGAAGCCTATCTGGGTGACACGCTGGCCAAGATCGCTTTTGAAAAAGCCGGTATTCTGAAGCGGAACACCTTTTGTGTGGTTGGCCCGCAAGAGGACGAAGCCCTTGAAGTGATCGAACGTCAGGCGGCCAAAGTGGGCGCAACGCTGAAAATCTATGGCCAGCACTGGCATGTCTGGGAAGAAAACGGTCGTCTGCTGTATCAGGATGAAAACGGCCTGTGGGATTTGCCCATGCCCGCGCTGATCGGCGCCCATCAGGTGCAAAATGCAGGGGCGGTCATCGCCACTCTGCGCAATCTGGGCAAATCCGAAGACGCAGCCATTGATGCCATGTTGAATGCGGAATGGCCTGCGCGGATGCAGCAGTTGAAATTCGGCCCGCTGGTTCAGGAAGCCGGCGCTTGCGAGTTGTGGCTGGACGGTGGTCACAACCCCGCCGCTGGGTCCGCCCTGGCCGAGGCTTTGGCCCGCCTGCCAAACCGCCCGCTGCATATGATCACGGGCATGTTGAACACCAAAGATGTGACAGGCTACCTGCGGCCTTTGGCGCAAAGTGTAGTTTCCTTGCACGGGGTTTCGATCCCCGGAGAAGCCGCCACGCTGTCTGCACAAGAAACCGTTGATGCGGCACTGTCTGTGGGGATGGATGCACAGGTGGCCGATAGCGTTTCAGCCGCCATTGCCGATATCACCGCCCGCGATCCTGCCGCGCGGATATTGATCTGCGGATCGCTGTATCTGGCAGGCCGTATTCTGCGCGACAACGGCTAGGGCCACTTACCGTACCGCAATAAAAAAGGGGCGCTGATGCGCCCCGATTTATTCAATTCCGTCAGCAGATTAGATGCCTTCGTTGATCCAGCTTTGCAGCGCCGCTTTCGGGGCAGCACCGGTTTTGTTGGACACAACAGCGCCGTCTTTGAACAGGAACAGTGCGGGAATACCGCGCACGCCCAGTTGTGCAGGCGAACCGGGGTTTTCATCCACGTTCACTTTGACGATTTTCACTTTGCCAGCCAGTTCTTCTGACAGCTCTTCCAGTGATGGACCGATCTGTTTGCAAGGACCGCACCATTCAGCCCAGAAATCGACCACAACAGGCAGGTCGGAATTGGTGACTTCGGCTTCAAAAGTCGCGTCTGTTACAGCTACAGTTGCCATTTTCTTTCTCCATAAGGGGATTCTTCACGTTACCCGCAACCTATGAACCACAGGCGTTGAGGTCAAGATGTGGTAGGTGTTTGCAGGTAATTCATCACAATGTCGTGCGGCACCGTCATGATCTGGCGGTTTACCGTCCAAAGAACCGCAACCTCTACGTCGTGATTGGGATAGATTTGCACCAGTGCCGCACGGTAGGCGGCAAGCTGGCGCAAGATGCCATCGGGGATGGTTTCTGGACTGTCGGGAAGGGTGGCGTTGGTCTTGAAATCTATAGCCAAAACCCGATCTTTCGCCACAATCAGACGGTCGATAATCCCGTCAATCCGCTGCCCGCGTAACGCTGCGATTTCCGCAGAAACCCCCACTTCGGCCAGTACGTCATCTGCAAAAACATGGGCCAATGCGGGGTCATCCAGAACGGCGCTGGCTTCAGCCAGAACGCGGGTGAATTCCCCGTCATCCAGCGGCGTGCAATCCCCGACCAGTAACTGCTGCGCCTTTATAGTGCGATTCGCAGGGGGTGTTTTGGCCAGATGTTCCAGCAACAAATGCACCTGCCGCCCCTTGCGCAGGGCCGTGTCCTTATCCGCACCATCCAAACCGCCAAAGACGATCTTTGCCCCGCCCAATTCAGACGGAGACAGTGTGGCGGGCGGTTTTTCAAACGCGGGCGCAGGTGTATTGGCCCAATCGGGCAGGGTTGGCTGATCCGCTACCGTGGTTTGCTGTTCGTTAACCGGATTTTCGGACCAGTTGTGATGCACCGTCAAACAGGCACCAACGCTGGGCACGTCTTCACTGGTGACGGGCATCCAGTCGCTTTGCTCCATCGCCTCGGCCACCAGATTATACCAGCTTGCGCCTTCTTTCCCGCGATCCCCTGCACCGGCCACAACCAGCCATTGTTCAGCCCGCGTTAACGCCACATAAAGCAGCCGCATCCGTTCCTGATCGGCAAATTCCTTGGCGGCCTCTTTGGCCTCATTTTGAACGGCAGGGGCCAAGCCTTCGGGTGATTTCCACAGAAAACCGCCTTCTTTCAACGCCATAATCTGCGAAGAGTCACTGTTCCCCTTACGCACTTCGGTGTCTGGCAGGATCACAATCGGCGCTTCAAGACCCTTGGACCCGTGTACGGTCATCACCCTGATTTGCCCCGCGCCACTGTCCATTTCCCGCTTGATTTCCACCTTGCCCGCCGCGAACCAGTTCAGGAACCCGGGCAGGCTCGGCGCTTCGAGTTGTTCATATCGCATGGCTTGGGACAGCAGTTCGTCGATCCCGTCCTCGGCCTCTGATCCCAGCCGCGCAAGGATGTTTTCACGGCCCTTGTGCAGGGTCAAAATCCGCTCGATCAATTCATAAGGGCGCATGAAATCCGCCTGTTTCAGCACATCGCGCAGGATCGCCAGTTGCGCGGGATAGCGGGTCTCGGCTGCGCGCATGGCCTGCCACAAAGACTCTTTCTCGCGGGGTTGGGCAACGCGGAACAGATCGTCTTCGGAAAAACCTAATAGGGGGGATCGCAGTGCTTCGGCCAGGGACAGATCATCCTCTGGCAGGTCGGCGAATTTCAGCAGCGACAGCATATCACGCACAGCCAGTTCCTGACCAACGTCCAGCCTGTCGGCCCCCGCAACGGGCAGATCAAGAAGTTTCAGTTCTTTGATAATATTGTGAAAAATCGGGCGTCGCCCCTGAACAAGGATCAGGAAATCACTTGGCTGAACCGCCCGTCCCTGACCCGGTAGTTCCTGTTTGCGATCCAGAACATGTTTGATCCAACTCGCAATCTTACGGGCCAGAACCGTCTGCGGATTGTCCGGCGCAGGGGTGTCCACGGGTTTGAACCACGGAGTGTCATCCTTGGTTTTTTCGGTCTCTTCAAAGGGCCACAGATCCACACGCCCCGGCAATTCGGTCTTGAACGGACGATGCAGGGCGCGTTTCAGAAAGCCAGTGCCCGCAGGCCCGTCAAACACCTTATCCACAAGGCGCAGGATCGGATCGGAGGAGCGGAAGGAATAGGTCAGTTCCACTTCTTCCAACCGTTTTTCCACGCTGTTCAGCCGTTCGGAAAACCGTTGGCGCATCACGTCGAATTCGGCAGGATCGGCCCCTTGGAAGGAATAGATCGACTGCTTTTCATCGCCCACCACAAACACCGTGCGATTGATGTCCTTGCCCGCATCGCCTGCGGTGAATTCGTCGGTTAACAGCTTGACCACGTCCCACTGGCTGGGGCTGGTGTCTTGGGCTTCGTCCACCAACACGTGATCAATGCCGCCGTCCAGCTTGTACAACACCCATTCCGCCGCTTTTGAGCCTGACAACAACCGCCCCGCGCGGGCGATCAGATCGTCATAGTCCAGCCGCCCTGTTTGGGTTTTCAGCAGGTCGTAGCGGTCCAGAAAGGCGGTGGCAAAGGCTGCCATGGCCTCTGCCCGTTCCAGTGCAAGATGGTTAACGTACAGCCAGTAAACCTCTTCTGTGCGTTCCATGATTTCGTTCAGCGCCTCAACCAATTCGGGATGGGCTTCACGGGTCGGTTTTTGCGATGGTAACTTGTCCAGCTTAGCGGAATAGGGTCCAGCCTTGGCGGTTCCGCCATATAGCAACAACCCGCCCGCCACTTTCAAAAACGCCTCGATGCTATTGGCAGTGGCCAGTTTTTCCAGTTTGGGCGCGTCTGTCTTGGTGGTTTGCTCGGCTTGAATAACCCGCGCGGCTTCAAGCAAAACTTCGCGGCTGTCGCGATCCAGAACATGCCCCAACATGGCAGAGGTGTCTTCATCGTGGGCGGTCGGGAATAGGGCGCGCACAAGGTTAATATCAAGCGCATCGCGTTTGGAGGCGATTTCCGCCAGCAAGGCATCAGGTTCCAGACCAGACATAAACCGAGCCAAGCGATCCACCGCCGCGACACCCGTGCCATCGGCCAGACTTTCAAGGATTTCCGCCCGCATCAATTTGGCTTGGCGATCCTCCAACACCTCAAACTGTGGCGAAACGCCGGCTTCCAGCGGGAAACGGCGCAAAAGTTTGTCACAAAAGGAGTGGATGGTCTGGATTTTCAGCCCGCCCGGAGTTTCCAGCGCATTGGCAAACAGGGTTCGCGCCTTGCGCATGGCCACCGCATCCAGCGCCATGCCTTCGCCCAATTCGGACAGGGCAGCGCGCAGATAATCGTCGGGCATCATAGCCCATTCGCCCAGCCGCTTGAACAGGCGGTTCTGCATTTCAGCGGCGGCGGCTTTGGTGTAGGTCAGACACAGAATTTTCTGCGGTTGCGTGCCATTCAGCAACAGGCGGGCCACGCGGTCGGTCAGCACACGGGTCTTGCCGGATCCCGCATTCGCCGCCACCCAAGTGGATGCCTCGGGGTCGGCCGCACGCACCTGTGCAAGGGTCGCATCATCCATCGGTTTCGGCGTCATCACAGCATTCCTCCGACTGGTATATCCAAAGGCGCATCGCTTTCTTCCCATTCACCTTTGCGGGAAAGGTGATCAAATTCATAGGCATAGCTCATTTGTTGCATCCGTGTGCGGGCGGGAAAACCCTTGGTCGCCGATTGATAGGATTGCACCAGTTCGACAAATTCCTGCCAGACCTGATCAATATCCGCAGGGGTTATTTCCAGATCGAGCGTTTTGCCCACCGTATCCTGCGCCGATCCGCTAAGCCCGATGTATTCCAGCGTCACAGCCGTGCCCGTGCCGATTTTTTCAAACCCGCCCACTGCGGCAATTGCCGCCTCTAATTGCAGTTGTTTGTTGAAAAATTCGGTTTGCGGACGGGTCGGCGGAGAGCCTGATTTATAGTCGTAGATCAGGAAATTGCCCGCCTCATCCGTGTCAATCCGGTCGGCTTTGGCAACCAGTTCGAAATCCAGATTTTCGATCGCGCGCAGGCCTTTGATTTCCTGTTTTGGCGATCCGCCCCGCTTGCGGCGTTTTGCTTCTTCTTCCACAAACCACCCCGCAATCCGCGCCAGACGGGCCAGCCAGATGCGTTGCATGGCGGGCCATGGCACCTCGTTGCGCAGCACCTCTTCGGCGATACGCAACAGGGCGGCGCGGGGTTTTTCGGGCAGGGTGTCAGGATAGGCGGTGACGAATTCTTCAACCACTTTATGCAGGGCAATCCCACGGATCAGCGCGTCAGGTTCGCGCCCCAAAGGGTCCAGCCGCTTCAGTTGCAAAATCTTTTGCGCATAGACGGCATAGGGGTCGCGGATCAGCCGTTCAACTTGTGTGACCGACAGTTGTTTCAGCCGTTTGCCGACGGGCGGAACAGGGGCAGGGCGCGGCGCGGCGGGCAGTGTTTCGGCGGGGCGGTCCATCTGGCGGGCCAGTTGCACCCAGTGGTGTCCGTTGGCGACAAGTGTCTTTACCGCGTCTTTGCCTGTGTCACCCAATCCGTTCATCAGGTTCAAAATCCGCACGATCCAACGAGACGCCACAGTGGGCGCATCCCCGTCCCGAACCGAATGGCTGAGCACCAGTTCGCGCGCGCCGCAGCCTTGTTGAAAGTCATGGGCAGACAGGCCGATCAGCCGTTCGGGGGGCGGTAGGCCGATCTGTTTGCGCATGGCGCGGTTGAGCCAGGGATCGGGGCTTTCGACGCCGGGCCAGATCGGGTCATTCAACCCGCCAAGGATCACCACATCGGCGGTTTCCACGCGGGCTTCCAATGTGCCCCAGATCGCGATCAAAGGATGGGATGCACGCGCCTCGCGGGCGGTTTCAGCACCCAGAACATTGGAAAACAGCGCGCGGTAGTCGGATACGGACAAGGGGCCAGCCGCATCTGCATCGGCTTGTAACTTTTTGAAAACCTGTGCAGATTTTTCACCCGTTTCCAGTTTCCACAACTCGTGTTCTGTGGTTTCTGACGGGCCTGCAGCCAGAGATTCCGCAGTGTGTAGATGCAGCGCCAGCATGTCGGCCAAGTCCCCGCCTGCCATGGTTTCCAGCGGTGCAAAACACCGTTCGATCCAGTCGGCCCAAAGGCGGCGTTCGGGGTTTTTCGTGTCTTTATCCGCCCATTCCCGCAGGGCGTCGAAATCCACAAAAGGCGCGCCGCCGCGCAGCTTTTTCTTTTCATATTCGCGGGCAAAACGTCGGCTGTCGCCCGCGGAAATGCCGCTGTCGGTCAGCGGATGCTTCAGCAGTGCAATCAGGTCCAGCGGGGTCAGCCGTTGCCCCATACAATTGGCCACAAGCCGCAGAAAAATACCGGGAGGAGTCAGGTGCAGAGGGCGGCCTGCGCTGTCATCTGGCAGGATATTCCAGCGCTGCAGAACCGCCGTCACCCGCCGCGTCAGGGTGCGATCGGGCGTGATCAGCACGGCCCGTTTGCCCTGTTCGGCGGCTTCGCGCAGGCGCAGGGCAAGGGCCATTGCCTCTTCTTTCGGGGTTTCTGCCTCGATCAGGGACCAGCCTGTGATGGCCTCGGCCAATTGGGGCGCCAGTTTGGGGCCTTCGTCAAGCCACTGATCGGTGAAGGGCGCAGGGCGCAGGGCCAGCGAAATCAAGGCATTGCGGGCCGGATTTGCGGGCGGGTGATCCGACCAATTCGCAATATCCGCCAGCGTGACGCCAGCCTGTTTACAAAACCCCGCCAAAGCGGATTGCGGGTTGTCCACAGATACGTTTTCGCGGGTCAGCGCATCCCAGTTTTCCGCGCTCAACGCGCGATCCAGACCCGGTAAGACCACCGCCCCTTGGGGCAAAGCGGCCACCGCCCGCATGAACAGCGCGGTTTCACCCCGTGACGCGGTAGACCCGATGGCAAGGATCGGATGGGTCGGCGGCTGTTCCGCCCATGTTTCGGCAAAGGCCAGCGCGGCGGCCCGTTGGCGGTCCTGAGGGTCGGTCGGGGTTTCAATATCCCAATGCTGCGCCAGAATGTTCAGGAAATCCAAAGACCGTTGCCAATGGCCGGATTGATCATCGACCGAAATATCGGCGAGCGCAGTCAGGGGAACCCCTTCGCCCTGCATTTCGCCCATCACGGCGGCCAGCGATTGGGCCAGATCGAACTTGGCCGATTGCGGTGCGATTGACCCGTCAGCGGACAGCAAGCCGCCCACAAGCTGGGCAAGTGTCAGTTGGCGGCGCAGTTTGGACACGGGATCGGGCAGGGTGACCGGCAGATCGGGGTGGCTGGCAATATTGGTGATGACACGGATTTTGGGCAACAGCAGCGCACCGTCGGCGATCAGCAGCTCTTTCAGGCGACGGGCCATGCGCTGCGTGTTCACAAAAATCTCTGTCTGGCCCAGTTTTTCAGGTCCAAACCCTGCCAGACGCGCCTGAAGACCCGTCACAAAATTGCGCGAGAAATCGCAGCCTACTGGAATGGCGAAAACACGGGGTGTGTCGGTTGGCTCAAACATCGGCTAGGGCCTTTTCTGCGGCGGTAATGCCTGAGGGGCGGCCCACATCGACCCATTTTCCATCGTAAACCAGCCCATAGGCGCGACCCTCTGCGATCATTTGATCCCAAAGCAGGTTGAGAGAAAAGGCGGATTGCTTAATTTCGGCCAGCCGGTCGGTTTTCAGGATTTGCACGCCGGTATAAACATAGGGCGCGGCCGGGTTTTCGCCACGTCGCGACAGTTGGCCGTCATTGCCGCAAAAGAAGTCGCCCGCGCCTGTGTGTTCGATGGTGTTGGTGATGGGAACAAGGGTCAGAAGCGCGTCCATTTTGCTTGGGTTCCAGTGGGACAGCAGCGCGGGGAGTGGATTTGCACCCACAAACACCGCATCGGAATTAAGCACAAGAACAGGATCAGCCCCCAACAGCGGCAGGGCGTTTTTCAGGCCACCGCCGGTTTCCAGAATGTCCGGGCTTTCGCGCAGGCAGGTCACATGGGGCGTGTTGCGCAGGTGGTGTTCCAGTTGGTCTGCCAGATAATGGGTGTTCACCACGATATTTGTGATGCCATCCAGCAGGTCTAAACTGTGATTTATCAGCGGCTTGCCTGCCACAGATAACATGGGTTTGGGGGTGTGATCTGTCAGCGGGGCCATGCGGGTGCCAAAACCCGCGGCAAAGATCATTGCGGCTTTGGGGGTCATGATTGCGACCCTGCAATCCGCGCCTGAATCTGCGGTGTCGGGTCTGGCACGTGTCGGGCGAACCAGTCTTTTAGCGGTTTCAGGGCGGGGTCGGCCAGATCGCGCTGTAGATGCGCCCAGACGCGGGGCATGTGTTTAAGATAGGCAGGTTTGCCATCGCGCACACACAGGCGGGCGAAAATGCCGATGATCTTGATATTCCGCTGCATTCCCAGAACGTTATAGGCAGATCGAAAGGTGACAGGGTCAACGCCAGACTGCGCCACATAATGGTCGAACATGGCAGTTTGCAAGGCAGGGCTGGTGTCGCGGCGCGCGTCTTCGAGCAGGGACACAAGATCATAGGCGGGGTGGCCCAGCAGCGCGTCTTGATAGTCCAGCTGACCCACCCGTTTGACCCCGTCACGATCCGGCAACCATAGCAGGTTTTCGGAATGGTAATCCCGCAGGGCAACGGTGCTTTCCGTTAATCCCGCGCAAGCCTTTGTAATCAGGTCGTTAAATTCCGCGTGTAAGTCTGGCGAAGTGTCTTGCCCTGTGGCAGCAGGCAGATACCAGTCTGTCAGCAATTGGGCCTCACGCAGATAGGTTACAGCGTCATAGGGGGCGATATCGCTAAGGGCAGGCGCTTTGGCCAGTTGCACCAGAACATCCACGGCTGCGGTGTAAAGCGGGGTTTCCAGTGCTGCGTCCTTGGCACAAACCCGTGCATAAAGGTCATCGCCAAAGTCTTCGAGCAGCAGCAGCCCCGCATCTGCATCAGACGCCAGAATACGCGGGGCCGAAGCACCCGCGTCCAGCAGCCAGTGGGTCATTTTCACGAAGGGGCGGATATCCTCGCCTTTTTCCGGGGGGGCGTTCATCAGAACCGCCGCGCCGCGCGTGGCATCTTGCAGGCGGTCATAGCTGCGGTTTGACGCATCGCCCGCCAGATTGGCGCGTTTGGCTTTGTCCCAACCGGCGTCTTTCAGAAAATGGGCGATCAGCTGGGAACGGTCGGTCAAATCACTAGCCTTAGGTCTTGGTTAAATAGGTGAGCAGCGGTGCCATATTGTCCCATTTGCTGTCAGTCCATTCAAGCGAAACCCGCCGCTGATCGTCGTCAAGAATGTCAAACGTCAGGGACAGCGCAGCAGCAGGGCGCAGCGGACCCAGCCGTTCGGGCCATTCAATCAGGCAGATGCTGTCTTCAAAGGCGAGATCCAGCCCCAATTCGTATAATTCATCCACCGCACTCAGCCGATACAGGTCTGCATGCCAAATCTGCGTGTCGTGCAGATCATAGACCTGCACCAGCGTGAAGGTGGGGGAGGGCACATCTTCGACCGCGCCGATTTCTTGCAGCCGCGTCTGGATAAACATCCGTGCCAGTTCGGTTTTTCCAGCGCCCACAGGGCCGGACAGCAGGACGGTGTCGCCCGCCACAAGGGTCTCGGCAAGGATATTTGCCAGAAAGCGGGTGTCGCGCAGGCTGGGCAGGTCAAAGGTGATTTTCATGGCGGGCCTGTGTGCAAAAAGCTCGGCACATGCATCCCCCAGCCACGACTGAAATGCAACAGCGGATCAGATAATCAGCCCGCGTTGGCAAGCGGGGCGGAAGTGGGCAAGGTGCCGATGGATCTGAATTCGCAAAACACCCGTCCGTCGGCGATGGGGGATACGGTCAGGTTTAGCTGCTGGCCCGAAATATGGGTGACATGGGCCTGCCACTGGCTGCGTTCGTTCAGATCGTGGACGAAATTGCGAAAATCCCCCCAGACGGGGGTGGGCAGGCAGTTTTTCTGGAACAGACGGCTGACATCATTCACGGTGGCGGGGGCAATGGCGTTGGAAAGGCTACAGTCCCACAACTCGTCAAAGGCGTCATTGGCGTAGGATAATTCACCTGCCTGGTCGAAAATCGCCACCGCGTCCGACAGGCTTTCGAGCGCGGAATAAAGCTGGCGCAATTCGGCGCGATACTGGGCTTCGACTGCGGCGGATCGTGAAACATCTTCGAACAGCAAAGCAGCGCCGCCTTGGGGGTGGGGGCGCCCTGTCACACGATAGATCGCACCCGTGGGCAGCACCCAGTCCACTTCGTATTTACCCGTAAACGCGCCGCTTTCCAGTTCGGCGAATTCATGGCGCAGGGTGGTGAAATCCCGTGGTTCGGGAATAGAACCGCTGTTGCGCAGCCGATCCAGAAAGGTCCGCATGCTGGGGCGCCGCGCCAGCCAGTCAGGGGCCAGCCCCAAAAGCGAGGATAAGGCGGGATTAAACAGGGTCAAATCCCGTTCTTTATCAAACACCGCCATGCCGATGGGCAAATGGGCAAAGGTTGATGTAAGGGTCTGGATAAACCGTTTCAGTTCATTTTCGGTTTCGGTCAGAAGCGTTGCGTCATGGGCATAAAATATTGTTTTAGCGCCACTTTTTTGTGTCTTGATGGAAAAGTTATTCGGCCCCGAAGTGCGGTTGTCTTTCAGTTCAAACAGGTCTTCGTCAGATCGTTTGCCATGTTGGGACAGTTTTCGGAACGCATTAATCCCGCCAAATCGGCTTTGCGGGTCGGTCAGTTTATCGTGGCAATAGCTGTTGGCCCAAGCCACCTGTCCACCGGATTCAATCCAGATTGCAAAGGGGGCGGAATGGGCGATAGTCCCAAGTGCAGGCGCGGCAGGTTCGCGGGTTTTCGGGGAAAAGCCGTGCAGCGGTACGACCAAAGCCAGACAGGTGCCCAGCCCGAACAAAAGAATGATAAGTATCACAGCAGCATGAAAGCTCATCTACGGGCCGTGCCTTTCCGAAATCTGGTTAACCTCGTGTTGACGAGACATCGGAAAGGTTAATTCAAAGTTAATTATGTCAGGTCAGGCCCCAAACATCCTAAATATCGGCAGCAATCGGCCTGTTTGGGCCGACGACACCCGCGCGGTCCACCTCTAGATCGGTGCGGTTCCAGCGCACGTTTACGATGGCTCCGGTTGCGCCCTGCATGGCTTTCATCATCCCCGCCGCGCTGCCCATGGTATAGCCGTCCAAAGCGGCGTTGGTGAAAGTCAGCTCTGCGCCCGTGCGTTCCAGCATGGTTTTGGCGATGAACAGGCCAAGGCCCATGCCTTCATATTCGGGGCGGCTGCTGTTGTGGCTGTGGGATGACTTGCGTTTGCTTAGGAAGGGATCGCCGATGCGGCCCAGCAGGTCGGGCGGATAGCCGCGTCCGTCGTCGCCCACCATCACGCGGATCGAGGTTTCGGTCCACACGGTTTGTACCCAGACCGTGCTTTTGGCGAAATCCACCGCGTTTTGCACCAGATTGCGCACTCCGTGGATAAATTCAGGGTTGCGCAGCGCATAAGGAATGTCTTCGAGCTTTGGGGTCTCTGCCGATCCATTGGCTAGGAAATGGATCATTTTCCCCCTGTTTTCATGGGGTTCTGCGGCTTCTTGCACGATAGATGTCAGGGGGGCTTTTTTCAGCAGCAGGTCGTCTTTGCCCGCCCGCCCCATGTCACGCAGGATGTCGCGCAGGCGCTCTGCCTGAGATGAAATCAGCTCTGCGTCTTCGCGCAATTCGGGGGAGTCATGTAATTCTTCGGCCAGTTCCGATGCCACCAGTTTGATCGTGGCCAGCGGCGTTCCCATTTCATGGGCGGCTGCGGCGACCACCCCGCCAAGCAGGGTCAATTCATGTTCCCGCGCCAGCGCCATTTGCGTTGCCGCCAAGGCCTGGCTCATGGAAAATGTCTCGCTGGTGACGCGGCGGGCATAGCCGCCCAGAAACAGGATACCAATGACCAAAGCCGCCCAATACCCCGCCACATAAAGTTGCGGCAGCGCGACAAATTCCCCCGTGGTCATGCGCAAGGGCACATAGAAAAAAGCCAGGGCGCTGATCGCCAGCAGCGCGATGCCACTGACCAGCAAGGTCGCGTTCACCCGCAATGCGGTAGCGGAAATGGTAACGGGGGCAAGGATCAGCAGGGCGAACGGGTTGTTCAAACCGCCGTTCAGATAGAGCAAGAACACCAACTGGCCCAGATCGAACAGCAGGGTCAGGGTGGTTTCGCCCTGGGACAGACGCTTGGTTTCCGGCAGGGTAAAGGTTGCGGCAAGGTTAAAGATCACCGAGGCGCCAATGGCGACAACGCTCAACCCCACTTGCAGGTCCAGTTCCAGCACATAATGGGCGACGGCAACGGCCACGGCTTGGCCGAAAATCGCCAGCCAGCGCAGGTAGATCAAGGTGCGCAACCGGACCCATTCGCTGCGGGCGGAATTGTAAAAGATGGTTCGGGTGGGATCGGACATCTGGTCAGCCTGCCTTTGCGCGGGGGTTGTGACGCTTTACCGTCTTTACGAATTTGGCACAGACGTCGTCTAAGGTGCAATATCTGACAGGTGCAAAGGATTCGCCCCATGACCAAAATGATTGCCTGGATTGCAAGCGCTGCCACGCTTGTGGGTTTGGCCGCGGCGTTGGGGTTCGTGATGCTTGCCCCGCCGCGCCAGTGCGGCAGCAGCAGTGTCGCAGGCGGTATGGCCGAAATCGGCGGGCCGTTCACGCTGGTCAATAATAAGGGTGAACAAGTCACCGAGCGTGATGTGATCACCGGGCCGACGCTGGTTTATTTCGGCTTTACCTATTGCCCTGATGTCTGCCCGCTGGATCTGGCACGTAATGCCGAAGTGGTTGATATACTGTCGGAAAACGGCATTGATCTGACCCCCGTGTTTATTTCTGTCGATCCGGAACGGGATACGCCGATGGTCTTGGCGGATTATGTCAGCGTGATGCACCCCAAGATGATCGGTCTGACAGGCACAGCGGCGCAGGTTGATACTGCGGTAAAAGCCTATAAAGCCTATGCCCAGAAAAATGGCGACGGCGCGGATTATGTGATGGACCACACCACATTTTCCTATCTTATGGGGCCAGATGGTATGTGGGAGTTTTTCCGTCGTGATGTCCCTGCCGAAGAAATGGCCGAAACAATCGCCTGTTTTGTGGATCAAGCCTGATCGCGGGTTTGACCTGACTTCATGCACACTTTACAATAGTTCTAAGAAGTTACGAAGGGACAGACATGTCGCAAACTGAGATGCGGGAAATCGGCGCGGACAACTCGTTGATGATCCTTGACGACGATGAACCCTTTCGCCGCCGTTTGGCTCGGGCGATGGAAAAACGGGGCTTCAATCCAACAGCGCTGGATTCCGTTGCGGCGGGACGTGCATTTTGCACCGCTACGCCGCCTGCCTATGCGGTGGTGGACCTGCGGCTGGAAGATGGCACAGGTCTGGATGTGGTCGAAGTGCTGCGCGCAAAGCGGGCGGATGCCAAGATTGTTGTGTTAACGGGCTATGGTGCCATCGCCACGGCAGTTGCTGCGGTGAAGATCGGTGCGACGGATTATCTGTCAAAACCAGCGGATGCCAAAGACGTCACTTACGCGCTGCTTGCGCTTCCGGGCGACAAGCCTCCGCCGCCGGAAAACCCCATGTCGGCGGATCGGGTGCGCTGGGAGCATATCCAGCGGGTGTTTGAGCTGTGTGATCGCAATGTGTCGGAAACCGCGCGCCGCCTGAACATGCACCGCCGCACCTTGCAGCGTATTCTGGCGAAACGCAGCCCGAAGTAACGGGTTAACTGGCTTGCAGGTAGTGCAGGGTTACATCTGGCGCGACCGTGGATAACACCGCCTCGGTCGCAGAGCGCTGGCTGATGTCGGCGGCGGACTCGACCAGAACTGCTGCGGTAATATCATAAGGCGTTTGGGGGGGCTGGCACATGTTTAACAGGGCCAAAGCGGATTCCAGTGGGGAAAAGCTGGGATTATAGGCCGCGTTTTCGCCGTAGCGTCCTGTGTAGATTGTGCCATCCGATTGTTGCACCGCCACGCCGCAAAAACCGGAGGTATAGGGGGCATAGCTGGCGTTCGCCGCCGCCAGGGCCGCCAGAGCCAGCGGATCGGTGGACGGGATGGTCAGCCCGTGGGCTACAGGTTCCATCAGCCCACCCGTCATACCCAGATTGGACGGCCCAAATGAATCTGGCAGGTAATAGGCCAGCGGCTGCATGGTATAAGACTGATCCGCAGGATCGGTGCTGGTTTTCAGCAGAATATTAAAGCCTTTGTTGGCCGTCGCCAGTTCATTCATAAACTGACGGCAATAGCCACAAGGGGCCGCATTCACCGCAAGAGCCTGCAACCCGACCTCTCCCTTTTGCCAGGCGTGATTGATCGCGGATTGTTCCCCGTGGACCGAAAAACTGAGCGCATGGCCGCTAAATTCCATGTTCGAACCAAGATAGAGATTCCCCGGAGGCATCCCCAGCGCCACCGTGCCCACATGAAACTTTGACAGCGGCACCCGCGCAAAAACTGCCGCAATGGGCAGCAGGCGGATCATCAATGCCCCGATGTCCAGCCCCAGCGTATCAAGAATATGATGAACGGTTTGTGCTGGAATCATCGCCCCTTTGGACAGGGTCGGCCCAAGCAGATCGCGCAAATCCTGCGGGACATCATCTGGGAAGGGAAAGTCGGTCATCGGATTTGTCCTCTGCAACGGGGTTGTATCCCTGTCTAACCTGAAATCAGGCGGCTTTGGCAACCTGCTTCAACCATTTTCGTAAAACCCGCAACCGCGCGCTGTCCCGCGCGGTGGGCCAGACCAGATAATAGCCGAGCGTTTCGGTTTCCAGTTCGAACAACAGCCTTAGCTGGCCGGTTTTGACCTCGCGCTCGATCAGGGATTTGGGATGAATTGACACGCCCAAACCGGCCAGAACGCCGGATAAAACGATACTGCTGGTGGCCATCAGGGTAACATCCATTGAATCGAGCTGTAGTCCTTCGTTTTCTAGAATAGCGCGACGTTCCATCATGCTGTCTTCCAACAGCCACGGCAGGGATTTTGTGTCTTGCAGGGTCTTGATCGGCAGGTTTTCCAGCAAATCGGGATGGGCCACCACACAGAAACCGCCATCGGTCAGCATCTCTACCTCGGCACCGCTCCAGTCGCCTTCGCCGTAGCGGATTGCCAGATCAAAGGGGCCGTGAGTCAGATCGACCAGTTCCACGCTGGGATTGATGTTTAACGCAATTTCGGGATGCGCGCGCCAGAACGACCCGATCCGCGGCATTAACCAGTTGGTCGCAAAGGCGGGCGTCACTGAAATATTCAAAGGGCGGTCATCATGCAGGCGGCGCAAATCGTCGACGCCAGCGGCGATTTCTTCAAACCCTGTTTGCAGGCGGATGGCCAAGGCATGGCCGCTGGGGGTCAGGGCCAGGCCACGGCCCTGGCGGGTCACAAGGGGTTCGGAAAATTCTGCCTCTAGGGCGCGCACATGTTGGGCGATGGCGGCATGGGTCACGTTCAGTTCCCGCGCGGCTTTGCTAAAGTTCAAATGCCGCGCCGTGGCTTCAAACGCCCGTAAAGCCGCCAAGGATGGGATGCTGCGCCACTCCATCAATATGTAAGCTGATCTATCATTTCAGAAATATTAGAGATTCGATTTGAAAAAGCAATCTTTCTAGAAAGGGGTAACAGACACAGAAAGGAAACGTCATGTTAAACGCAATCTCTGGCGCCCTGATGATCGCCACACGTCAAGAAAACACCCAGAACGCCCAACAGTCCTATGTGCAAAGCGAGGCGTTACGCCACGAAGAACGCAAGCGGCTGGAACTGGAACGCCAAGAAGCACAGGCCCGTATTCTGGCCAGACATCCCTGGCTGTCCTTATAGGTCAGCTTTCCGTCAGGTCGGTAAATACCTCCATGAACGCACCCTTTGATTCCATCGGGGGGTGCGGTCGCAAGCTGCGATCGGGAATGTCATCAAACACGGGTTTGCCGAACAGTTTATCGGCCTCCTCTTGTGAAAAACCGGCGATTTGAACTGCTTCCAGCCAGGCGGAAATCCTGTCAGCCCGTTTGATCTGCTTCTTTATCGAAGCGGGCAATTCAGGTGGCAGCCCAAACCGCAGGTGGATCGCTGCGGTCAACCGTTTGTCCATCGCCGCGTAATCCGGCCCGATTGCGGCTTTCACCGGAGAGATCATATCGCCAATCACATATTCCGGCGCATCATGCAGCAAGGCGGCCAACTGCCATTTGCGGTCCGCTTTTGGGTGCAGGCGGCGATACAGTTCCAGCACAAACACCGAATGTTCCGCCACAGAATAGGGATAGTCCCCGTGGGTTTGCCCGTTCCAGCGGGCCACAAAAGCCAGCCCGTGGGCGATATCCTCTATTTCGATGTCCAAAGGAGAGGGATCAAGCAGGTCCAGCCGTCGCCCCGATAACATCCGTTGCCAAGCCCGTTGCGGTTTCATGGGGTCTCCTGCGGTTTGGAAATCTTATTATTCAGCATTTTATGAACCATTTCAGCGAGTCGTGCGTTGGTGTCATGAAGGAGGCCCCAATGAAACGCTTTTTTACCGTTCTGACAACCATTGCCCTGACAGCCACATCCGCGCAGGCCGCTACATCCTGCATGGACTCCGAAGAAATGGAAGCTGCGCTGTTTGACTGGTATTCGGAAACAGCCGTCAGCCCGAAAGTGCACCGCGAAGACACGAATTTGCAGCTTTGGGCATCGGAAAAAAACGGCACATGGACCTTGGTCAGCTACTATGAAAGCGGTCAGTCCTGTGTGGTGGCGCAAGGCGAAAGCAACGCAACCCAGCCGGATATTTCCGATCAGGCCGATCTGTATTCCATGTTGATTGATCCGCGCAACAAATCGCTGTGACGGCCCCTGCGATTTTTTGTGCGTTGAGCCTGTGAAGCTTTGCTGTTAATTCCCTTCGCAATCCCAAGTGTTGAAAGGCTATGGCATGGCAAACGACTATATCGTTAAAGATATTTCACTGGCTGAATACGGCCGCAAAGAACTTGATATTGCAGAAACAGAAATGCCAGGCCTGATGGCTCTGCGCGAAGAATTTGGCGATAGCAAACCGCTGAAAGGTGCGCGGATTGTTGGATCGCTGCACATGACGATCCAGACTGCGGTTCTGATCGAAACCCTGACAGCCCTTGGTGCCGATGTGCGCTGGGCGTCTTGCAACATCTTTTCCACCCAGGATCACGCGGCTGCGGCCATCGCGGCATCCGGTGTTCCGGTTTTTGCGATTAAAGGTCAAACCCTTACAGAACATTGGGATTATCTGGATAAGTCATTCATGTTCCCAGAGGGTCCGAACCTGATCCTTGACGATGGTGGCGATGCTACGCTGTACATCCTGCTGGGCGCACGGATCGAAGGCGGCGAAGCTTTTGGTGTTGCAGGTTCAGAAGAAGAAGAAGCCATTCAGGCGCAGATCAAAAAACGCATGGCGGAGTCCCCGGGCTGGTTCACCAAGATGCGCACCCAGATTGTTGGTGTGTCCGAAGAAACCACAACAGGTGTCCACCGCTTGTATGAATTGCACAAAAACGGCGAACTGCCTTTCCCTGCGATCAACGTGAATGATTCGGTCACAAAGTCGAAATTCGACAATAAATACGGCTGTAAAGAATCGCTGGTCGACGGTATCCGCCGCGCGACAGACACAATGATGGCTGGTAAAACTGCTGTTGTTTGTGGGTATGGTGATGTTGGTAAAGGCTCTGCTGCGTCCCTGCAGGGTGCCGGTGCCCGTGTGAAAGTAACTGAAATTGATCCGATCTGCGCCCTTCAGGCCGCTATGGACGGTTTCGAAGTGACCACACTTGAAGATTGCGTCAAAGACGCGGATATCTTTGTGACCACAACCGGCAACAAAGACATTATCCGCATCGAACACATGCGCGAAATGAAGGACATGGCGATCGTTGGCAACATCGGTCACTTTGACAACGAAATTCAGGTGGCCAACCTTGCCAACCTGAAATGCACCAACATCAAAGACCAGGTGGATATGTATGAAATGCCTTCTGGCAACCGTATGATCCTGCTGTCCCAAGGCCGCTTGCTGAACCTTGGCAACGCCACGGGCCACCCGTCCTTTGTGATGTCTGCTTCCTTTACCAATCAGGTTCTGGCGCAGATCGAACTTTGGACAAAAGGCGACGAATACAAAAACGAAGTCTATATCCTGCCCAAACATCTGGATGAAAAAGTGGCGCGTCTGCACCTTGCAAAAATCGGCGTGAAACTGACGGAACTGTCCAAAGAACAAGCCGACTATATCGGGGTAACAACCGAAGGTCCGTATAAGCCGGAACATTATCGGTATTGATCCGATCTGCTGAATACGCAGTTTGAACTGATGACAAAGCGACCGCTTCGGCGGTCGTTTTTTTGTGTTTCGGGTCGTGAAAAAGAACTGTCAGCCTGCGCTGAACAGGTCGCGATTTACGAGAGGCGGAATTTCACAGCCCCCCAGACCTGACCCGCCTATTTCCGCGGAATGTCAGATACCCCCTTTTTTTGCGCTTACGCTTCCCCTAAGTTTCTCGAAAGAAAGGTCTCTGCATGCAGGTTGGCTCTTTCTTTTTACATGGGACAACCCGGCACACGAAGGAGCTGAACATGGGTAAACGCGACGATTTGATTGCCAAATACGCGGACGATCTGAAAAATAAATGTGGTATGACACCGGATATGGACTTGCTGACCAAAGTCACCATCGGGTGTGGTCCGTCGATTTATGATGCGGATGCCGCGACAGTCGCTGCCAGCCAAGACGGGGAGCTGGAGACGGTTAAGAATAACTTTTTGATCAAGAAATTGGGTTTGGCAGATGGTCCCGAACTGGATGCAGCTATTGCCAAAGCCATTGAAACATATGGTAAATCAGAGCGGAACAAATACCGCGCTGTGATGTATTACATGCTGACCAAAGCCTTCGGCAAAGAATCTGTTTACGGCTGATTTACAAATTTAACCAGATTTTAGGGGCGCCCGATGTGGCGCCCTTTCTGTGTGCGGGGGTGGTTGGGAATGAAACAGCGGGGCAGATTGGGGCGTTGGATCGGCGGGTTGTTCCTGCCCGTTGTGGCGTTGGCCTTTGGGCTGGGCGCGTTGATCTATCACCCGCAAACCCCGCTGCCGCCGGAATGGAATCCGACGACTCCGTTTGACCCGAAAGCGCCGCTGACGCGGATCACCGGCTGGAAATTACTACGCACACTTGCCGATCCCGCTGCCTGTGTGGCTGCATTGAACCGTATTTCCAGCCCGACCAGCCTGTTGCCTGACCGTGAAACAGACGATCTGTGTCACATCCGCAATCGGGTGAAAATCTCGACCGTTTCACAAGCGTCACTGGCGCAGGTCGAAACCCGCTGTGGTATCGCGCTGCGTTTGGCCTTGTTGGAATATCACGGGCTGCAACCCGCCGCGCAGGCCCATCTGGGCAGTTCGATCCGCCGCATTCACCATTTTGGCAGTTATTCCTGCCGCCCCATCGCGGGCTCCTCGCGGATGAGCCAGCATGCCACTGCCAATGCGCTGGACATTTCGGGGTTTGATCTGGCGGACGGGCAGAAAATTCGCCTGCGCAGCGATTGGGATGGCAGTGAAGCAGAACAAGCCTTCCTGCGCGCCGCCCGTGACAGCGCCTGCGACTGGTTTCGCATGGTGCTTAGCCCCGATTATAACGCCGCCCATCACGATCATTTCCACGTGGATCAGGGGCTGTGGATGGGCTGCCGCTAGTTAGCCCAGCCCGCCCAAAGCGCAGATGATGCCCCATTCTTCGGCGGTAACAGGCTGCACCGACAAACGCGAGTTTTTGACGAGGACCATATCAGCCAGACGGGGATCGGATTTGACCATTTCCAAGGTAACTGGGGATTTCAACGGCTTAACCGCTTTGATATCCACACAGTCCCAGCGCGGATCGTCGGTGCTGCTGTCGGGGTGGGACAGCGCACAAACCTCGACAATACCCACAACGGCTTTTTCCTTGAGCGAGTGATAAAAGAAACCGCGATCGCCAATGGCCATGTCACGCATGAAATTGCGGGCCTGGTAATTGCGCACGCCGTCCCATTCCTCACCCGCGTCGCCTTTGGCCACTTGCTGGTCCCAGCCCCAAGTGTTCGGTTCCGATTTGAACAGCCAATAATTCATGTCACGCCTCCGCTTATGCTTCCGGTTTAAGGGGGCGCGACATCAATGTATGCAGCGCCTGTGCGATTTCCTGCCGTCCATCCAACACATCCGCCACCGCTTGCGCAATCGGCATTTCGATCTTTTGACGGGCAGCAAGTGCAAGAACCGCCTGTGCAGTGGCGATGCCTTCAACGGTTTTTCCTGTGCCAAAGGCGGCTTCGCGGCCCAGTTTTTCGCCAAAGGCAAAGTTGCGGGATTGCAGGGATGTACAGCTCAGCGCCAGATCGCCAAAGCCTGACAGCCCCATCAGCGTTTCGGTTTTTGCGCCCATGGATGCGGCCAGTCGCGCCAGTTCGGCAAAACCCCGTGTCATCAGGGCGGCCCGCGCGCTTTCCCCCAGACCCGCGCCCACAACCAGCCCGCAGGCAATGGCGTAGACGTTTTTCAACGCGCCCCCCAGCGCCACGCCTGTGGTGTCCTGCGTCAGATACAGACGCAGGGTTTGGGACGACAGAACCTCTTGCAACCAAGCGCCGGTTTTGGCGTTGTCACAGGCCAGCGACAGGGCGGTGGGTTTGCCACGGGTCATTTCCGTCGCAAAGCCCGGACCGGACAGTACGGCGATTTGTGAATTTGGCATAGTTTCAGCCAGAATTTGTTGTTGTAACAGGCCCGTATCGCTTTCGATGCCTTTGGCGCACAGCAGAACGGGGGCTTGTGCAGGCAGGTCGGCGGAGGCCAGAAAACCGCGCAATTGCTGGGCGGGCAGCACCATCAACAAGATGTCAGAGCGTGCCAGATCATTCAGGTCACGGGTCAGGTGCAGGCCCTGTGGTAGCGGTACATCCGGCAGGTATTTTGTGTTTTCGCCCTGTTCTTGCATTGCGGCAATCTGCGCGGGATCGCGGCCCCAAAGGGTCACATCATTGCCGCCCAGCCGCGCCACGCTGGCCAGCGCCGTGCCAAAGGCCCCTGCGCCGATCACGCCAACCCGCGTCATGCTTTGGCCCCGCGTTTTCCGGACCCGAGCATGGGGGCGGCGGCCTGATCCAAGGGCCAGCGGGGGCGGGCGGACAGGCTCATGTCGTCGGTTTCGCCACTGGCAAAACGTTCCAGCCCCGCCCAAGCGATCATCGCGCCGTTGTCGGTGCAGTATTTCAAGGGGGGCGCCAGAAAGCGAAAACCTTCGCGGTCGGCCACATCCTGTAGGGCTGTACGGATCAGCGCGTTGGCCGCTACACCGCCTGCCACGGCCAGAACCGGCGTGCCCACAGGTTTGCCAAAGGCGATGCAGGCACGGCGGGTTTTTTCGGCCAGAGTATCAGCCACCGCCTGTTGAAAACTGGCGCAAAGATCGGCGCGGTCCTGCACAGTCAGCCCGCCTTTTTCTGCCACCAGCGTGTCACGGGCGCGGCGCAGGGCGGTTTTCAGGCCGGAAAATGACATATCCAGATCGGGGCGGTCCAGCAACGGGCGGGGAAAGCGGAACCGTTTTGGATCGCCGTTTTTCGCTTCCTGTTCGATCAAGGGGCCACCGGGGTAGCCAAGCCCCAACAGCTTGGCGGTTTTGTCAAACGCCTCGCCCGGGGCATCGTCGATGGTGCCGCCCATGCGGGTGAATGTTTCGGGGCCATAAACCCCCAGAAACTGGCAGTGGCCGCCCGATACCAGCAGCATCAGATAGGGATAGTCCACGCCGTCGGTCATGCGCGGGGTCAGGGCGTGGCCTGCCAGATGGTTTACGCCCACCAGCGGTTTGCCCGATCCGATGGACAGACCCTTGGCGCACATCACGCCGCTGATCACGCCGCCGATCAGACCCGGCCCTGCGGTGACGGCAATGGCGTCTACGTCGGACAGCCCGAGCCCTGCCTGCTCCAGCGCCTGTTCGACACATAAATCCAAACGTTCGGCGTGGGCACGTGCGGCAATTTCGGGCACAACACCGCCAAAGGCTGCATGCAGGGTTTCCTGCCCCCAAACGACAGAGGACAGCACTGTGCCAGCGCCACTATCCGTGCCCCCGACCGACCCGCGCACCACCGCCGCAGCGGTGTCGTCGCAGCTGCTTTCCAGCCCTAAAACGGTGATATTCTGCGTGCGGTTCTGTGACATTGCCAATCCGTGCCTGACATGGTTTTGTTGTGTCGCAGGTAGCATTTGCGCCCCTCTACAGCAATGGTCACATGGTCCTTATGTCCGAACCCACCGTTTTGATGATCCGCCCGCCCGCGCAGACGGATGCCTTTCTGACGGCGTTTCACAGCGCTACGGCGCGGACTCCGCATACGCTGGCCAGCCCTGTGCTGCGGATTGCGCCTTTGGCCGGCCCGCCGCTGCCCAAGGACGGAACGCTGTTGCTGTTTACTTCGGTCAACGGGGTGGCGGCTTGGGCGGCAGGATCGGATCTGCGCGATATTCCGGCGCTGTGTGTGGGGGAAAACACCGCACAGGCGGCACAGGCGCTGGGGTTTGTGGCACACAGTGCCGATGGCACAGGCGCGGATTTGTTAAAGCTGGCTTTGGGCCATGCGACCCCTGCGGACATGATTTATTATATCTCGGGGGAGGAGGCCGCCCTGGATCTTGCCGCAGCTTTAAGCGCGCAGGGATTTCAGGCGCAGCGTCTGGTGCTTTATGCCCAGTGGCGGGTTGATCTGACGGGTGCGGCGCGTGCCGCCTTGGCACAGGACAGCACCATCGTGCCTGTGTTTTCGCCCAAAACTGCCGCCTGTTTTCAGGCGCAAATTGCGGATCTGGCGCTGTGTGACTGCCGTATTTTATGCATCAGCGCCGCCGCTGCCGCCCCGTTTGCAGGGCTGAAACAGCCAGGCCTAGCCCCGCTTGTGATTGCCGATGCCCCCACACGGGCCGCGATGATCACCGCTTTGGACCGAATGTTGGGCAGTTGAGCCGATAAAAGGCGATCTTGGTAGGCAATTTCATCGCAGTTTGCGCATTGGGCTTGAGACAGCGCCCCCAAGTGCCTAGTTTTGGGGGGAGGATTCCTCTTAGAACCAGAACAGGGCTTTCGGCACGTGGCAGATAAATCCAAAATCAAACCGGACATCGAAGACGCCGAAGTCGTTGACGGGAAACCTGTCAAAGACAGTGCAGCCAAAGACGATGTTGCGAAAGATGTCCCACCTGCAGAAGTTGATGCCGGTGTGGAAGCGGGCGCAGATTCACCCGCGATTCCCGATGCGGACGGCGCGGCTGATACCCTTGACGGCGGTTTGGTCAAGGATGAGGTCGTGATCCTGACAGAGGAGTCCGGAGTAAATCCGGATGCCGACCCCGTGGATGACCCCGCAACCGAATTTGCAGCCGAGCCCGAGTCAGCAGGCGTCGATGATACCCCAGAGGATGAAGATGACATCGGCCCGTCGCTGTCTACCCGCGTCCTGCGCGGTCTGTTTTTGATATTTGTCGGCATTGCTATTGCCCTTTGGGGGGCGCCGAAACTGGCCCCCATGTTGCCTGCGGGATTGTCCCCTGTTGCGGAATTCCTGATGCCGGGGCAGTCTGAATCCAAGGCCGAAGTGGCCGCATTGCGTGCGGAAATGGAAGCCAAGCTGGCCACCCTGTCCGACACCCCCCAAGACGCAGTGAACCAAGAGGCCATCGACGCAGCCATTGCCGCCTATGCGGAAAGTCAAAAGGCCGAACTGTCCGCGCTGAAAGATCAATTGGCCGCAACCGACGGGGTGGAAATCGAATCCCGCATTGCAACGCTTGAATCCCACATCGAAGGGGTGAATGCGGAACTGAAAGCCGTGGGCGAACGTCTGTCCATGCAGATCACCGAAAACGGTGCGGCCCTGTCCGAAGAAGCGGCGTCAAAACTGTCGGGCTATCAAGCCACCTTAGAGGGTTTGAAAGCCCAAGTGACCGATCTGGCCGCGAAAAACGGTGCGCTGAGCCAAAAGGTTGACGATGTGGCCAAAGCTTCGGCGCGGCGGGTTGAAGAAGCCCAGATCGAAGCCTCTCATCAGGTGGCCAATACTGCGACCAAGAAACTGCTGACCGATATTTCTGCCGCGCTGGACAGTGGTGCGCCCTTTCAAACCGCGCTGACAGGACTGGCTGATGTGGCCAAGGTCGAAGCCCCCGCTGCCCTGAGCGTGATCGCAGAGTCAGGCACCCCGTCGTGGACAACCCTGCGCAACGGGTTTTCCGATCAGGCCCATAAAGCCTTGCGCGCGGATACAACCGCAAATGCCAGCGAGGGCGTTATGGGCAAATTCAGCGCCTTTTTGAAAACGCAGGTGGGCACGCGATCCCTGGAACGCAAAGAGGGCAGCAGCACAGATGCGATCCTGTCCCGCGTCGAGGATGACTTGGCAAACCGCCGCCTGTCTGCCGCGCTGAGCGAGGCAGAATCCTTGCCCGAAGCACCGAAAACCGCCATTGCTGACTGGATTGCCAACCTATCTGCATTAAGTGCGGCGCAGACGGCGCTGGACGATTTGAATGCCACTCTTGGCGCAACCTGATAGAAAGCGCGACACATGCTGTGGTCCCTTACCCGTATTATCCTTTTCATCGCCCTGATTACGGCGGCTGCGTTTGCAGCCAGTTTCATGATCGAGGCCGGCGGTCAGGTGCATCTGTCCTTTAACGGTTCGGAATACACCTTTGAACCGCTGGTGGGTTTGTTGGGTCTGATGCTGGTTGTTCTGGCTTTGTGGCTGACGTTCAAACTGCTGGGCCTGTTGATTGCGGTGTTCAAGTTTTTCAACGGTGACGAAACTGCCGTGTCACGGTATTTTACTCGCAACCGCGAACGCAAAGGCTTTGAGGCTTTGGCCGATGGCATGGTCGCGCTGGCCGCTGGAGAAGGGCGGATTGCCACACAAAAAGCATCAAAGGCGGAACGCTATCTGGATCGCCCTGAACTGACCCATCTGATCAATGCGCAGGCTGCGGAAATGTCTGGCGACACCAAGAAGGCGTTGAAATACTACAAGAACCTGCTGGAAAATGACCGCACCCGCTTTGTCGGTGTGCAGGGCATTATGAAACAGAAACTGGCCGAAGGTGACACGGATACCGCGCTGAAACTGGCCGAGAAAGCCTTTGCCTTGCGCCCAGCCCATGATGCCACGCTGAACACGCTGTTTTCCTTGCAGACGGACAAACAGGAATGGTCAGGGGCGCGCAAGACCATCGAAGCCAAGGTGAAAGCCAATACATTGCCCCGTGATGTAGGCCGTCGCCGCGATGCGGTTCTGTCACTGGCGGATGCGCGGCGTTTGCTGGAAGCTGGCGAAATTCCGTCTGGCAAAGAGGCGGCTTTGCAGGCCAATGCGCTGTCCCCCGATCTGGTTCCTGCGGCGGTTCTGGCGGCAGAAATGCACGTGCTGGATGGCGCTAAAAAAGCTGCGGTCAAGGTTTTGAAAAAGGCTTGGGGGGCGACACCCCACCCCGAACTGGCCAGTGCCTTTGCCGATATTGAACCCGATGAAGACGCGGCTGCCCGCCTGAAACGGTTCAATATGTTGCTGCGGATCAATGCCGATCACGCCGAAACCCGCATGCTGCAGGCGGAACTGATGTTGTCTGCCGAAGATTTCCCCGGCGCCCACCGTGCGCTGGGCGATCTGGTGGAAACCCAACCGACAGCGCGGTCTCTGGCGATTATGGCGGCGATTGCGCGGGGCGAAGGCGCCGAAGAAAAAGTCGTACGCGGCTGGTTGACCAAGGCGCTGTCTGCATCGCGCGGGCCACAATGGATGTGTTCGTCTTGCAACAAAATCCACGCCCAATGGGCCCCGAAATGTGACAATTGCGGCAGCTTTGATGCGATGGATTGGAAGACACCGCCCCAAAGCGATGATCTTGCAGCCAATACTTCGGCGATGTTGCCTTTGATGGCAGGGGCCTTGGAAGCGGACGGACCAGAGCCTAAGGCAGAAGAAACTCCAGAACCGCGCGATTGACCTGTTTGGCGTGGGTCGTCACCAGTGAATGACCCGCGCCGTCAATTTCAACAATCTGCGCGCTGCGATTGATCGTGCGCAGCCGCATGGCGCAGTCAATCGGGATCACATCATCCGCTGTACCGAACACCGCCAAAACGGGCAGGCCGCGATCCAGCAGGGTGCGGTGGATGTCTGTCTGATCCATATAAATCACGTGGCGCAGACTGCTTAGAACCGCTGCGCCAAAGCCTGCAAAGCAGGTCTCGCGACACTGAAGGGCGATCATATCGGCATCCACGCCTTCCTGTGCGCCAGCCCGTTTGCTGCCGCGCCGCAGGCTGATGCCGCCGAACAGGAACATGGCCAGATCGCCGATCACAGGCCAACGGGCGATCCAGTTGGGCTGCGCGTTCAGTAAACCTGCAGGGGCCAGCAGGATCAGGCGGTTGATCCTGTCCCGTCGCAAAGCCGCATAATGGGCGGCAATCCCGCCACCCATGGAATAGCCCAGCAGGTTAAACCCCGCAGGCACAGCCAGTTTTTCCAGCAGTTCGTCGATTTCCCGAACGTAAAACGCCATGTCATAGGTGGCATAGGGGCGGTCGGAAAACCCCCGCCCGAAATGGTCAAAGGTCAACACTCGGTGCCCCGCGCCTGTCAGCGCAGACAGTTGATCGCGCCACACGAAAGAGGGCGTGGTCAGCCCGTGAACCATCACCAGAACAGGCCCGTTTTCTGGCCCATGCCACTGGTAGTGTACGATCCCTTTGGAAAGCTGCACAAATTGCCCGGGCGCCGCCCGCCGCGCCCGTGCAGACATGGGGCGGCGCAGGAACCAAACGACCACAAGGAACAGAATAAAGCCCAGAAACACCGAGGCTGGCGTGACGGGGATCATGTGCCGCAAAAGGTTTGTTGGACGATCTGATCCGCAGTTGGCGGGGATTCATATGCGGCGTGTTCGGGTTGCAGCTCAAAGGGTCTTGTAACTACAGAGACCAATGTTTCGAACAGGGTGAAATCGCCTGCCAAAGCACTTTGGATAGCTTCCTCAACTCGATGATTTCGCGGGATAAACACAGGATTTGCGCCTTTCATTGACGGGACTAACGCCGCGTCATGGCGGGCGCGCCACTCGGTCAGCCAAAGCTGTGCGGCCATAGGCTCGACAAACAGGGCGGTGAAGGCGTCTTCGGGCTGGCCGTCAGCGATGCGGGTCAGTTCGGTAAAGAACAGGGTGAAATCGCAGCCCTGATCGGTCATCAGCTTAAAGGTGGATTGCATGAAGTCTGCATTCACCGGAATACCCAGCTTGGCGGCAATTCCCGCGTTCAAGGCCGTGTTAAACACCGCTGAAAACTGCTCTACCGCGCTTTCGGCCAGCTTAAGGGCGGTGTCCTGATCGGAGTGCAGGACGGGCATCAGGGCCTCTGCCAGACGGGACAGGTTCCAGACGCCGATATTGGGTTGGTTCACCCAGGCATAGCGCCCGTTGCGATCAATCGAGCTGAAGACCTTATTGGGGTGGAATACATCCATAAAGGCACAGGGGCCGTAATCAATGGTCTCGCCCGCGATCTGCACGTTGTCGGTGTTCATTACCCCGTGGATAAATCCCAGACACATCCACTGGGCTATCAGTTTGGCCTGACGCTCGGTCACCGCCTTCAGCAGGGCCAGCGCAGGGTTTTCTGCGGTTCTGGCGTCTGGATAATGCCGGTCAATCACGTAATCCGCTAAGGTTTGCAGCTTCTCTGTCTGCTCGCGGGCAAAGAAATATTGAAAGGTGCCGACGCGCACATGGCTTTGGGCCACGCGGGTCAGAACCGCGCCGGGAAGTCCGGTTTCCCGCTGCACCCGTTCGCCTGTGGACACTGCTGCCAAAGCGCGGGTGGTGGGCACGCCTGCAGCGGCCATGAATTCACTGACGATATATTCGCGCAACACAGGGCCAAGGGCGGCTTTGCCATCGCCGTTGCGCGAATAGGGCGTGGCACCTGATCCTTTAAGCTGGATATCGCGGCGGATTCCGTCAGGCGCGATGATTTCGCCCAAAAGATGCGCCCGACCATCGCCCAATTGCGGCGACCAGCCGCCGAACTGATGCCCCGCATAGGCCATTGCCAGCGGTTCGGATCCATCGGCCACCACAGCCCCCGACAACATGGCAACCCCCTCAGCCGAGGCCAGCCAATCCGCATCCAGACCCAGTTCCACCGCCAACTCCCTGTTCAATTTGATCAGTTCGGGGGCGGGGGCTTTGTCTGGATCGGTGCGCATGAAAAAGCCGTCCGGCAGGCGCGCATAGCTGTTGTCAAAGGCGATGCGGGTCATAGCTGGCCATATTCCGACAGGATGTATTTTGCGGTCATCAAGTCCAGATGGGCGCCACCGCCGTTTTTGAACAGGGTGATGTCGTCGGCGCTTTCACGCCCTGCGGTGCCTGTGACCAGGTCGTGAAAATCCCCAAGCACGTCGTCTTCGATGATGACACCTTCGGCCAGCGGGATTTTCAATTCGCCGATGTGGCCAATGGTTGTGGCGCGGCTGTCTACAAAGATGCGGCTGCGGGTCAGGGCAGTGTCATCCGCCTCGCGCATGTCGGGGCGATAGGCGCCGATCAGGTCGATGTGCTGGCCTGCGTGCAACCAGTCACCGCGCAACACAGGGTCAGTGGACATGGTGGCACAAGACACGATGTCGGCCTGTGATACTGCATCTTCAAGGCTTTCTACCACTTTGATGTCAAAGGTTTTTGACAGGTCGTCCGCCATGTCCACAGCTTTGGAACGGGTGCGGTTCCAGATCAGGAAACTGGCATCCGGAAAGGCGGTGGAATAGGCATGTACCAGATTGTGGCCCACAGTGCCTGCACCGACGATCAGGATCACCTTGCTGTCAGGCCGCGCCAGCAGTTTTGCGCCCAGCAAACTGTCGCCCGCGGTTTTCCATTTGGTCACTAAGTGAAAATCAACCAAGGCTTCCAGCGTGCCGAATTCATCGTCAAACAGCATGACGCCGCCCTGTACCATGGGTTTGCCCTTGGCCACATTGCCGGGCACGATGGTGGCGGATTTCACCGCGACGCCCAGCCCGTCGATCCATGCGGCGCGGCTGAGCAGCGTGTCATCGCCGCGATAGGCAAAACCGTCGGCGATGCTGGCCGGTGCCAGCTTATGCCCTGCGGCCAGTGCATCTGTCAGGCCGGCCCAAGTCAGGCGGCTGTCCATTTCGTCAAATTCGATGAAAGGTATTTTCAAGTCAGTAATCCTTCGTGTTCTAGCCGTTCGGCCCAGCCCGCCGGACCGTCAAACAGATGCACATTCCAGCCCCGTGCGGCGGCGGCGTCCAGATTTTCCTGTCGGTCATCGGTGAACAGCAGGTGTTCGGGGGCGATGCCGCAGCGGTCTTCGACGATCTGGTAGATCTGCGGTTCGGGTTTCACTTCTTTAAGGTAGCCCGAAACATAGCTTTGGTCGAATTCTGACAGAAACGGATAGATTGTTCGGGCGTATTCAAAGCTTTCGATGCCGAAATTTGACAGGGCAAAAACAGGGGTGCCTTGGGCGCGCAGGGTTCGTAGAATGGCTACGGACTGGTCATTCGCGGGGGAGGCCATTTCGATCCAGCGGTCATGCCACAGGCGGATCATATCGCGGTATTCGGGATAGTCTTCGGCGCAGGCATAGACGGTATCCCGCCAGTTGTTACCGCGATCCACCTGATCATTCATATGGTGCAAGTCGATGGTTTCAAACATTTTCATGCGATCCGCCACAGGCATGATCGTGTCGTAAAACCGTTCAGGCTGCCATTCGATCAGCACATTGCCGATGTCAAAAATTACGGCTTTGATGGTCATTCTGAAACCTCGCGCAGGGCAAAACGGAGTTCCCGTTCCAATACGTCCAGGAATCGTGATCTATCGGCTTTGCTAAAGGGTTTACCGCCGCCCTGACGGAACGGATCAGCGGCGCGCAGGTCGGCCATCAGATCACGTGTGGCCAATCGGTTGCCGATGTTGGCCTTGGTGAACACCTCGCCGTTGTGCTGGATCACGCGGGCGTCAGCCTCTAGGCATTTCGCGGCGAGCGGGATGTCCCCCGTGATCACCACATCGCCCCGTTTGCAACGGTCTGCGATCCACATATCGGCCACGTCCGGCCCATCGTCCACCACCACGGTTTCCACCAACGGGTGGGGGTTGGGGCGGATGCCGCCGTTGGACACCACAAAGACCTTTACCTTGTGGCGGTCAGCCACGCGCAGGGTTTCATCCTTCACGGGGCAGGCGTCGGCGTCGATGTAGATGCTGCTCACTTTGCGGCCTTCGGCTTTTTCTTTTTCGGGGTGACTTTATATTGTTCGGGGATCGGCATCCGGTTGAACGCATTCAGACCCGCGATTTTATAAGCCTCTGCAAGTGTCGGGTAATTAAAGGTATTTTCGATGAAATAATCCACCGTACCTTTTAAATTCAGCACCGCTTGGGCAATGTGGATCAGCTCGGTTGCGCCTTCGCCCATAATTTGCACGCCCAGCAGGCGGCGGGTTTTCAGCGACACCAGCATTTTCAGCATGCCCTGTTCGATCCCCATAATATGCCCGCGCGAGGTTTCAGAGAACCGCGCCACGCCGATTTCATAAGGGATGCCGCGTTCCTGAACCTCTTCTTCGGACATGCCGCAGGTCGACATTTCAGGGACCGAATAGATGCCATAGGGAAACCACGGCGATTGGGGCAGGGTCGGGGTATCAAGCGCATGACAGGCCGCAACGCGCCCCTGTTGCAGGCTGGTGGACGCAAGGGAGGGAAACCCGATCACATCGCCTGCCGCATAGATATGCGGCACATCGGTTTGATAGGTGTCGCGGTCCACTTTGATCCGCCCGCGGTGGTCTGTTTCCAGACCCACAGCTTTCAGGTTCAGCGCCTTGGTTGACCCCATCCGACCCGCCGCAAACAGCAGCATTTCGGCGCGCACATGGCGGCCGTTTGCCATAGAAATTTCAACAAAATCGCCTTTGTCCTCGACCAGATCAATTTTGGAACCCAGTCTCAGGTCGATGCCCATCTCCCTGATTTGGTGGGTAAATTCGGCGATCAATGTGCGGTCGATAAAATCGAGAAAGGTTTCGCGGGGTTCCACCAAAGTGACATGCACATCAAGCGACGCAAGGATTGTCGCATATTCCACGCCGATCACCCCAGCGCCAACCACGATCAGACTGCGCGGAATGCTGGACAGGTTCAGGATTTCATCGCTGTCTAAAATCGTGGTGCCATTAAAGGGGATGTAATCGGGGCGAAACGGGTGGGTTCCGGTGGAAATCACAAAGCTGTCCGACGTGATCTCGCAGACCTCGCCCGTGCTGTTTGTGACCTCTATCGCTGTGTCTGACGTAAACCGTGCGACCCCTTCAAGCGTTTCAACGCGGTTGCGGGTGAACTGGTGTTCCAGAACATCCACTTCATAGTCCAGGGTCTTGTGAAGGCGGATTAAAAGGTCTTCGGATTTGATGCCTTCCTGAGCGCGGTACGACCGGCCGTAAAAGCTGCGTTCGCGCCAGCCTGACAGGTTCAGTGCGGTTTCGCGAAGGGTCTTGGACGGGATCGTCCCTGTGTGAACAGACACCCCGCCGACCCGTGTGTTACGTTCGACCACCAGCACTTTGCGGTGCAGTTTCGCGGCCTGAATTGCGGCGGATTTCCCCGCCGGGCCACTGCCGATAACAACCAGATCATAGTGGCTCATGGGTTATACTCCGTATAGGGCGTCTGCGTGAAAGGCCATGTGGTCTTCCATGAAGCTGGCCACAAAGAAATAGCTGTGGTCATAGCCTGCCTGCATGCGAAAAGTGCCTGCTTGGCGGCGGGCGGCCATGGCTTGGGACAGGGCTTCGGGTTTGAGCAGGTCAAGGAAGTTATCCGCGCCGCCCTGATCCACCAGAACATGCCCGGGGTGGCCCTTTTCGCGCATCATCAAAGTGGCGTCATGGGCAGCCCAGTCGGATTCATCTGTGCCCAGATAGGCGGTCAGTTGTTTGCGGCCCCAATCGGATGCCGTCGGATTGGCGATCGGGGCAAAGGCCGACACCGATGTGTATTGGTCTGGCCGCGCCATTGCCAGCGTCAGCGCACCGTGCCCGCCCATGGAATGACCCGTGATGCCTTGTGTTTCGGCCAGCAGGGGAAATTCGCTGAACAAAAGGGCAGGCAGTTCATCGGCGATGTAATCGAACATGCGGAAATTCGGCGCCCAGGGGTCTTGGGTGGCGTTCACATAGAACCCCGCCCCTTTGCCCAGATCATAGGCGTCGTCATCGGCCACATGATCGCCGCGCGGGGATGTATCGGGAAACACCACCGCAACGCCCTGTTCCGCCGCCCAGCGTTGCGCGCCCGCTTTGGTCATGGCGTTTTCATGGGTGCAGGTCAGGCCGGACAGATACCACAGGACCGGCACTTCTTGCAGTTTGGCTTGGGGCGGAACGAACAGTCCGAATGTCATATCGCAGCCAAGGCTTTGGGATTTATGGGAATAGACCCCCTGAACGCCTTCAAAGCATCTGTTTTCCGATTGCATGTCCATGGCTGTTCTCCGTTATTTTCCTAAGGGGTAGCCGAGAATCCGACCCGCCTCAACAGATCAATCGCGTGAAAGCGGGTTTCGTGTTAGGCTGGAGCCATTGAAAACAACTGATACGCGGAAGGATAATACAAATGGCTGATACGTTCGAAATTGTGAAAACCACCGTTGAGGACCTGAAAGGCAAAAAGGCGCGGTTAAAGAAAATCGACGCTGCGCCGACAGATACAAAGTTCAAAAAGCTGCCGTCGGATCTGGCAAAAGCCATGCGGGAGTCGTTCAAAGGGGATTTTCGCAAAATCCAGCTGCATACGGGCGGAAACATCAGGGATGTCAGCAAGCAGTTGAAGGCCAAAGTTTTTACCATTGATCAGAATATGTATTTCGCCAAAACTGGCGATGCCAAGGATTTGGGTTTGATTGCCCATGAGCTGACCCATGTGGCGCAGCAAAATGGCGGGACGATGCCAAAGACCAGCAAGGGAAAGGCCTTTGTGTCTAGGTAAGCCCGCCGCCGAGAATCCAGCCCAGCACCACGGACAAGGTGGCAACGCTGATCACGGTTGAAATCAGAATGGTCGAAGACACCCGTGCTGGCGCGACCCCGTAGTGTTGCGCCAGAATATAGATGTTCCCCGCCGTCGGCATTGCCGCTGTTGCGATCATGATTCCTGCTGCGAAAGGGTCTACATCGAACACATAAAGCGCGAAAAACGCCACTGACAGCGGGTGCAGCAACAGTTTTCCGGTGCTCAGCCAAATCGCCGTGCCGGGGCGTTCTGCCGACTGTCCGGCCAGGGATGCGCCAATGGCAAACAACGCACAGGGCGTGGCAGCAGAGCCTAATATCCGCAGGAAATCATCTGCGGGCCGTGGCACGGGAAACCCGAGCGAGGACCAGATCAGCCCCAGCGCCATCGACATCACCATCGGGTTTTTCAGCAGGCCAACGCCGACACGGCGCAGTGCCCCAAGGGATACCGCCCCTTCGCGTGAGGCGGTAATCACGATCACCGCCAGCGATCCGAAAACGATCAGATCAATGGCCAGAACGAATAAAACAGGGGCTGCCGCCACATCGCCCATCAGCGCGATCAGCATGGGGATTGCCAGAAAGCCGTTGTTGCCGATGACGGCGCATTGGGCTTCAATCGCGGCTTCGGCCCAGCCTGTTCCGCGCATGACCGCAACGATGGTAAACAGCAGGTAAACCGCGCCGCACCCCGCCAGATAGGCAAGACCGAAGTTAAGGTCGAACACCTCGGTTATGGGCAGCGTGCTGGAAAACCGCAGCAACATGGCGCTTAGCGCGAAATAAAACACGAATTTGGTCAGATAGACGGTGGCTTCCTTGCCGAAAAAACCGGTGACGGCGGCCAGATACCCGATTGCAATCAGACCAAAGAACGGCAGGGTTTGCAGGAATATCTCTAGCATATCAGCATCTTACAGCACCGTCATAATCTGCGAGAGCGGTTTTTTGTGTTTGGCCACTTCGGGCACAGTGGCCGTGTCGCTGGGATGGCCCACGGCGATGATCATAGTGGGCTTTTCGGATGCGGGGCGTTCACACATTTCATTCAGGAATTTCATCGGATTGGGGGTGTGGGTCAGGCTGACCAGCCCCGCGTGATGCAGCGCAGCCAGCAGGAACCCCGTGGCAATGCCCACACTTTCCGGCACGTAGTAATTTTTGAACTTTTCACCGCTGTCGGTCATCCCGTAGCGTTCGGCAAAGACCACAATCAACCAAGGCGCGTCGGTCAGATGGGGTTTGTGTTTGTCGGTGCCGATCGGTTCCAGTGCCGCCAGCCATTCGGCGCCCGCGCCGCCTTCATAAAACGTGTCTTCCTCGGCTTCGGCGGCGGCGCGCACGCGGGCTTTCATATCCGGATTCCGGATCGCCACAAAATGCCAGGGCTGGTGGTTTGCGCCGCTGGGGGCGGTGCCTGCGGCGGCAATACAATCCTCGATCACGCCTTGATCCACCGGGCGGTTGGAATAATCGCGCACTGTATGCCGCTTGCGCATGAAATTCATGAACGACAGGGCATGAAAGCGGGTTTCTTCATCGGTATAGTCAATGCGGTCGGGCAGCGGGATCGGTGTGTATTTGGGGGGAGTCGTCATTTGGGTTTTGCAATCTCTTGGACAAATACGGCATTGCCCCGTTTGGTGACTTTGAATTTGCTGATTTCGTCTATCAAATCCAGCAGGCGTTTTTTGCCAAAAGAGCGCGGGTCGAAGTCAGGGTATCTTTTGTTCAACTCTTGCACGACCTGGCTAAGATGCACTTCGCCGTTGTCATCGTTGATGGCGCGCAGGGCGGTGCGGATGCGGTTATAGGCAAAGTTCAGGTCGGCTTTGTCCCTAGCCGCACCTGGCGCGGGGCTTTCAGATTTGGGCAGCAGGTTTTCGATGTAAATAAACCGCTTACAGGCCATTCTGAAAGCTTCGGGGGTTTTGCGTTCGCCGATGCCATAGACATGTACGCCTTCTTCGCGGATGCGATGGGCCAGACGGGTGTAATCCCCATCTGACGACACAATGAAGAACCCGTCATACAGCCCCGAATGCAACTGGTCGATGGCATCAATCACCAGCGCGATGTCGCTGGCGTTTTTGCCTGTGGTGGTGCTGGGCACATGTTGTGCCACAATACCGAATTGCACCTGATTTTCAGACCAGCGGTTCATTCTGGGACTGGAAAAATCCCCGTAAATGCGGCGCAGGCTGATTTCGCCAAAACTGGCGATTTCTTCCAGAATGGCCTCGGCATGGGCCGCACTTACGTTATCGCCGTCAATAAAAACAGCGAGTCTGGGGACGTTGTCTTCGATCAAAATTCAATCACCGCACGGATTGATTTGCCTTCGTGCATCAAGTCAAACCCGTGGTTGATGTCTTCCAGCTTTAGCTTGTGGGTGATCATCGGGTCGATTTCGATTTTGCCGTCCATGTACCAATCGACGATTTTGGGCACGTCCGTTCGCCCTGATGCGCCGCCAAATGCGGTGCCGCGCCAGCTGCGCCCTGTAACCAGTTGGAAGGGCCGCGTTGATATTTCAGCGCCCGCAGGGGCCACGCCGATGATGATGCTTTCGCCCCAGCCTTTATGCGCCGCTTCCAGTGCGGTGCGCATGACGTTTACATTGCCTGTGGCATCAAATGTGTAATCCGCGCCGCCGCCTGTCAGTTCGACCAGATGGGCCACCAGATCACCGTCAACTTTGGACGGGTTCACAAAATCCGTCATCCCAAAGTGGCGGCTCATTTCTTCTTTGTCGTCGTTCAGATCAACGCCAACAATCTGGTCTGCACCCGCCAGCCGCAGCCCCTGGATCACGTTCAAACCGATGCCGCCCAGACCGAACACAATCGCACGGGAGCCGATTTCAACCTTGGCGGTATTGATCACAGCACCGATGCCAGTAGTGACGCCGCACCCGATGTAGCAGATTTTGTCAAACGGCGCGTCCTTGCGGACTTTGGCCAGCGCGATTTCGGGAACAACCGTGTGGTTGGCAAAGGTGGAACAGCCCATGTAGTGATGGATCGGCGTGCCGTCCAACATGGAAAACCGCGTGCTGCCGTCGGGCAGCAGGCCTGCGCCTTGGGTGGTGCGGATTTTCTGGCAGAGGTTGGTTTTCGGGTTAAGGCAATATTCACACTCGCGGCATTCCGGTGTGTAGAGCGGAATCACATGATCGCCCACTTCAAGGCTGGTCACGCCTTCGCCGACTTCGATCACGATACCTGCGCCTTCATGGCCCAGAATGGCGGGGAAGATGCCTTCGGGGTCGTCACCCGAGCGGGTGAATTCGTCGGTGTGGCAAAGACCCGTTGCCTTGATTTCGATCAGAACCTCGCCGGCTTTCGGGCCTTCTAGGTTCACTTCCATGATTTCAAGCGGTTTTCCTGCTGCAACAGCGACGGCGGCGCGGGTTCTCATTGGCTTACTCCGTGTATGAACTTTTGTAGGCACAGTGCAAAATCTGACGCTGTTTGACAATTCAATTCCCCCCACCGCTAGGAGTTTCTTAACCAATCTTAATCAAAGTCGGGGGATGAGTCGCTTCATCCTGTTCCTGCTCCTTTCGGTTTTCAGTCTCGCCCTGCCTGCACAGGCGGAACCCTTTCGCCTGTTCGGGCGCAGCTATGATCGTTCGCTTGCGGTTTACGGATCGTTTATTGCCCCCCCTGGCGTGACGGAATCCCCGACCGAAAATGCCAAATTCGAATTGTATATCAAACCGTCGATTACCCTGCGCAAACTGTCGGATAAAACCTCGCTTGTGGCCTATGCGATTGTGGCTTTTCTGGGAGACAGTGAAAAATTCGCCTATAATAACAAGGTGACTTTCGCGCTGGGCACTGAAATTCAATACCAGCTCAGCAAGGCCGTGCGCCTGTCGTTTGGCAGCCAATGGAAGATGGAGCGGGAGTTTTCAACAGGCATGTTGCGCAGTCGGTTTATCCTGACGGCGGATGCGTCGGTTTACAAAACCTGGAAGCCCGATTGGCTGAAACAGCACCAGGGGGCTGAACTGGTGCTTAGCGGTTGGGCGAATTACCGCGGGCCGGGGTCATTACATGCGTCCGAGCGGAAAAACGGGCAGGTGCAGGCGTCGTTCAAACTTGCGGTGGCGCTGCCCTATCGGGAGACAAAGCTGAAACTTGCACCCTTTATTTCTGTCATGGCCAAGGCGGATCAGTTGGGGCGTGCGTTCAACAACACGTTTGAACCCGCCATCGGACTGGATTTGAAAATCCCGATTTCGGGGGGCGGCAGCATCGCTGTCGGGGCTAAAACCGCCCATCAAATTCGCCATGCTACAGGCACGGCAAAAACCGGAACATCGGGATATGTGACATGGTACAAACGGTTTTGAGCCGATTTTCGCCGCTATATCTGGTATAAAGGATGGGTCGGACACCTTTATAGTGACACAGCAACGGTATGTGCCATAATTTGCCGCATAGGGGGAGAAATGGGAAAACCGGCATCTGTTGATTTTGATCTGGCTATTCTGGGCGGCGGGCCATTGGCCTGTGCCATTGCCCGTGATGCGGCGGGTCGCGGCCTGCGGGTGTTGCTGTCCGCGCCCGGGGATCTGGGTGGTTCGGTTGAGCAGCATATCCTTGCCAGTGGTCTTGCGCTTTTGTCCCCTGAACAGGGGCCAAGTGCCTTTGAAATGGACGTGATGCAGCGGGTCTGTCCGCAATTCGGGGCGGATATTGAACCTTCCGGACCAAAGCCTTCGCTGATGCAGCGGCTGTTGGGGGCAGCACCGACCCCTGCAGCCTATTCGTTAAGGGCCACAGCCGCCAGCCGGTTCGCCTTACTGAATGCCCGTGACGCGGCGGATCGCGGCGCTGTTATGCTGCCGCTGACCACTGCAGATATCCGCACGGTCGGGGGCAGTAGCTGGCAGCTTGATGTTGCGTCAAAAGCAGGCGGCCCGTTGAAAACTGTTTCGGCAAAAATCCTTGTGGACACGTTGCAGGATGAAACCGAAATGCAGCCGGACCAGCTTGCGCGGATCGGGGTATACGCCCAAGCGGGTGCAAAGGGCCGTAACACCGCCCAAAACGCCTGTTTTAGAGTCGAATCCGATGCGGGAACGGTTGCGATCGGGGTCTTGGCGGCAGGTCCTCCTTCGGGGGATGATCTGGCAAAAGCAGCACTGGCTTTTGGAATTGCCGACGCACCCACATGGATGTCAGACCCTTTGTCCGTGCCGCTGCCCCCAAAACCGCTTGAAATTTCAAACAGCCCGCCCCGTCTGGTGATCCGCGACGGCGCAGCGGGGGACTGGCGCAAACAGGCCGAAGATGTGGTGGCGGAAATGGCCCCTTTCGCCCGTATGATCGGCAAGCGGTGGACCGCTTTTGCCACGCTCCCGGGGGGGGATTTCCAGCGGGAATTGCGCTCAAACCTGATTGCCGACCTGCGCGCGGCCTTTCCCCATATCACCCCTGGCCATCTAGAGCGGCTTTTTTCCCATTATGGCACCGATTGCGCCGAGATTTTGAAATCTTCGGGGGGCTTGGGCCATGATTTCGGCGCTGGCCTGTTTGAAGCCGAGGTCCGCTGGCTGTTGCTGCATGAATGGGCCAGAACCGCGCGGGATATTTTGTGGCGGCGCACAGGCTTGGGGGTGCGGATGACGGCGGATCAGATGCGCGCGCTGGATCAGTGGATTGCCCAGAACAGTAGCGGGTTGCAACAAGCCTGACTCTAAATAGCTGTTGTAACTTGCGCGTCAGAGCCTATTTTCAAGAAATAGACACTTAAAGCATAAAAATAGGGGTATTTAATGCGGCTTGCACGTCTGTTTCCGGCGCTTTTCGCGCTGACTTTTATTGCGATTCCGGCCTTTTCGCAGGTCAATGTTCCACAAGAAAATGACAATCTTCAACTGCCCGTCGATCAGGTGGAAGACAGCGACACCCGTACAAATGTCTTGGGCGCTTATGTGTCCGAACGGGGTGTTCTGGATTTGCGTAATGTGCAGTCGGATGATTTTTCAGGGCTGGCTGGTCTGGACGATGTGCGCGATCTGCTGCTGGACGGGTCTTCGATTACCGATCTGTCGCCGCTGGCCCGTATGAAGGGTGTGGAAATGATCAGCATGTCCGGCACGGATGTTGTGGATCTGTCACCTTTGGCAGGGCTCACATCCTTGCGGCATCTCTATCTGAACGGCACACCCGTCACCGATTTGACGCCGCTGTCGAAAATGACGTGGCTGGAAGACATCGGCGCGGATGACACGTTGATTGAGGATTTATCGCCGCTAAAACGCCTCACCAAGCTGCGCCGCCTAAGCATTCAGGGCACTTTAGTGTCTGATCTTGGCCCGCTGCAAAACCATAAGAATATCAACTGGCTTAATCTGGCCGACAGTCTGGTGACCGATATTTCGGTGCTGCGCCAGTTTGAAGTGATGCACGAACTGTCACTCGGCGGAACCATGATTGAGGATATTTCCCCCCTGTCCGAACTCTTCGTGATGAAAATCCTGCGGCTGGACGGCACATTTGTGCATGATATCAAACCATTGCAAAATCTGGACCTGCTGGTGGAACTAAACCTTGGCCTGACCGCGGTTGCGGATATTTCCCCTTTGGCCACGATGGATAACCTGCGATTTCTGGACCTCAGCGCCACTGCGGTAGAGGATGTGTCCCCCCTGTCAAATCTGGACAAGCTGCGCGAGGTGCGGTTGCAAGGTGCGGCGGTAACAGATTATTCGCCCCTTGCGGACCTGGCACAGCGCGGGCTGAAAATCGGTCAGTAAGACCCTATTTCTGCGGTTTTCCGGCCTCTGTCCGGTCCGGCGTCAACATTGGGCGCAACAGCGCCAGTGGATGGGCGCGCAGGGTCAGGCGCATGGACACATAATCCTCGACCACGTTTTCACCTTCGGTCATTTCAGGCAGGGTGACAGGCAATTCCTGCAGACCTTCACCATCCAGTTCTTGTGCAAACAGCGGCAGGGGTTCCGCGCCTTTGACAGCCTTGGCCTGCCACAAAGACTCCCGTCGGCCCGTGCCCAATGCGGCGAAAGCATCGGCCTCGGCCAAAACCTCTAGCACATGGGGCGGGGTTCCGGCGCGGCGCCAGAGGTCTTCTACCTCGGTATAGCCGTTGCCCCGTGCGGAACAGATCCACAGCGCCTCCTCCTCGCGCATCTTTTTGATTTGCCGAAACCCCAGCCGCAGCGCCAACCCGCCGTGCCCGTCCGGTTCCATCACATTGTCCCAATAACTGGCGTTGACACAAACAGGCCGCACACTGACCCCGTGTTCGCGGGCATCCCGTACGATCTGGGCGGGGGCGTAAAACCCCATAGGCTGGCTGTTCAACAAGGCACAGGCGAAAATCCCCGGGTGGTGGCATTTCAGCCAGGCGCTGGCATAGACCAGCAGGGCAAAACTGGCTGCGTGACTTTCTGGAAACCCGTAAGACCCGAAGCCTTCAATCTGGCCAAAGCAGCGGGCGGCGAAGTCTTCGTCATAGCCGTTTTTCGCCATTCCAGTCATGAAGAGATCGCGAAATTCAGACACATTGCCATGCTTTTTGAACGTGGCGAGCGAACGGCGCAAACGATCGGCCTGTTCCGGCGTGAACCCCGCACCGATCATGGCAATTTGCATGGCCTGCTCCTGAAACAGCGGCACGCCAAGGGTCTTGCCCAGCACCTCGCCCAAAGCATCCGAGGGGAAAGACACCTCCTCCAGCCCTTGCCTGCGGCGGATGAACGGATGCACCATATCCCCCTGGATCGGGCCGGGCCGGATGATCGCCACCTCGATCACCAGATCATAGAAATTGCGCGGCCGCATACGGGGCAGGAAATTCATCTGCGCGCGGCTTTCCACCTGAAACACCCCCAGACTGTCAGCGTTGCACAACATGTCATAGACTAGCGGGTCTTCGGCTGGCAGGGTGGCCAGCGCGTATTCGGTTCCGTGATGATTTTCAATAAGATCAAAGGCTTTGCGGATGCAGGTCAACATGCCAAGGGACAGAACATCCACCTTTAAAATCCCCAGCGCGTCGATGTCATCCTTGTCCCAACAGATCACCGTGCGCCCCTCCATCGCGGCGTTTTCGATGGGGATCAGCGCGTCCAGACGGCCCTCGGTCATGATGAAACCACCCACATGCTGGGACAGATGACGGGGGAAACCGATGATCTGATCCACCAGATCAAGGGTCTGTTTCAGGCGCGGTTCATTCGGGTCCAGCCCCAATTCACGGAGCTGTTGTTCGGGCATTCCGTTGCTGCCCCAGCCCCACAATTGCGAAGCCAGCGCCGAGATCGTGTCCCCCGACAGCCCCATCACCCGCCCCACCTCGCGGATCGCGCGTTTGCCGCGGTAGTGGATCACCGTCGCGCACAATCCCGCGCGGTGGCGGCCGTAGCGTTCATAGATGTACTGGATCACCTCCTCGCGGCGTTCATGTTCGAAATCCACGTCGATGTCGGGCGGTTCATCGCGGGCTTCCGATACGAAACGTTCGAACACCATGGTGCCCACCTCGGGGGATACCGAGGTGACGCCAAGGGCATAACAGGTCACCGAATTGGCCGCCGATCCGCGCCCCTGACACAGGATGTCACGGGAGCGGGCGAAATCCACCAGATCGTTTACCGTCAAGAAATAGGGCGCATAACCCAGCTTGCCGATCAGGGTCAATTCATGGGTCAACATGTTGGTGACGCGCTCTGGCGGCCCTTCGGGATAGCGCCATTTCAGGCCCGCGCGCGCCAGCCGGTCCAGCCGCGCCTGCGGGGCTTCCCCGACTGAAATTTCAGAGGGGTATTCGTATTTCAACTCGTCCAGCGAAAACCGGCAGCGTGCGGCGATGTCTGCGCTGCGGTGTACCGCATCTGTATGGCCTGCAAAAATCCGCAGCATGGCTGCTTCGTCGCGCATATGTCGCTCGGCGTTGGACAGGGCCTTATGCCCGATGTCATCAATCAGCAAACCTTCGCGGATGCAGGTTAAAACATCGGTCAGCCGCCTGCGCGAGCCGCGGTGCATCATGGGTGTGGCCGAGGCGACGGTGGGCATGCCGAGTCTTTTTGCCAGTGCATCCAAGCGATCAAATCGCGCCCTGTCTTGCCCGTCATAACAGGGCGCCATCAGCAGTGAAACGGCCGCCCCAAAGCGGTGCGTCAGCTGTTCTGCCCATTGCTGCCACCCGCCCGCGCCGCGCGGATAGGTGATGCTTGTGGGCAAAACCAGCATTTCCAACCCGTCCCCCCATTCAAGGATATCCTCAAACGAAAGGGCGCATTCCCCCTTGCCCGCCCGTCCTTTCGCCTGTGTCAGCATCTGGCACAGCCGCCCCCAAGCGGTGCGGTCTTGGGGGATAGCCACCAGCGAAAACCCCTCGACGGTTTCCAAACGTGCGGCTGGTAACAGTCGGGGTACAAGCGCGTCGTCGCCCGTTTCGCGCAGTTTGCGGGCGATTTCACGCAATTCCACATGGGCGCGCACAACCCCCGCCACGGAATTGCAATCGGCCAGTGCGATGGCTGGCATGGCGAATTCAAAGGCCTGGCGTGCGTATTCCTCGGCGTGGGAACCGCCGCTTAGGAAGGTGAAATTAGACGTGGTGCACAGTTCGACAAAGGCCATTCTGTAATATATTCATGTTTTGTTCTTTTTGCGAGTCCTCATGAAGGGGTTTGAAGGGAAGAGTTTGCTGCGGCGCCGGTATTGGATATTTGACCCAAAAAGAGCGGTCAGGCGTCCCGTGGAAAACCGACGGAACGCCCTCTTTTTGGACGGTCATCGCCTTCCCAGGCTGTACCGCATGTCCACTTTCGGACAGTTCAGTTAAGAATCCGTAAACGGTCTCTTTTTGGGTCAAATATCCAAATTCAGCGCTATCAGAACTGTTCCATCTTTTGCAGGTCGGATGCGGAACATTTGCCCCGTTTCTGGCAGGATTGCAGCAGGTCAACGCGGTTCTGTGTGACAGAGGACAAGGTGCCTTCGGGGCAGGCGCCTATGTCCAGAACGGGGCCGTTGTCTGACTGGCGCAGAAACAAAAGCTGCTCTGTTCCGGCATCGTCGGGAAAGCCGCCGCACCAGTGGGCGACGCAATGGGTTTTAAGGGTCAGGGCGCGGGTTTGTGGTTTGCCTAAGCCGTTCAACCCCATGAAACGGCCGGAAAATTCGGCGGAAACGCTTCTGGGTTTGCCTTCTACATAAGGTGGGATTTTCCCTGTTATGCGCAGGGTTCCCACAGCAATATTATAGACGTCATCTGAGGCTTGGAACCGGTTGAACGCTTCGGCCAGATTGGGGCGCAGGCAGCTGAGTGCGCCTGCCTGTGTCGCAGACAGGCAGGCAGACAGGATCAGTGTCGCGCAAATTTTCATCCGGTCAGGTCTTTGAACTCTCGGATCACCCGCTCGTAGGTGTCCCGTTTGAAGGGCACGATTTTTTCCAGCAGTTCTTGGGGTTTGATCCAGCACCACTCGCGGAATTCGGGCTCTGCGGTGGCGATATTGACCAGACTGTCATCGCCGGTGAAGCGCAGCAAAAACCACTTTTGTTTTTGGCCCCGAAAGCGGCCTTTCCACAGTTTTGGCACCAGCGCATGGGGCAGGTCGTAGGGAATCCAGTCTTCGGATTCGGCCAGAACCTCAATCGCGCTGGCGGGGATGCCGGTTTCTTCTTCCAGTTCCCGCAGGGCTGCATCGCGGGGTGCTTCGCCTTTTTCAACGCCGCCTTGTGGCATTTGCCAGGCGTCTTTGAAATTATCGAGCCGCTGGCCCGCGAAGACATGGCCTTCGCGGTTTACGACCATCAGCCCGACGCAGGGGCGGTAGGGAAGATCAGCTATGGCTTCGGGGGTCATTCGCCGTCTTTCTCTAGGACCGACAACCCTTTCAACACATCCAGCGCATAGGCCAGTTGTGCGTCCTGATTGCGCAGTTCTGCGGCTTTTTCGGCCACGTGACGTTCTTCTTCCAGTTGTTTGCGCTGGTCGTCTGTCAGGCTGTCATTGGTCAGAGAGCCGCGCAGATCGGCCTCAAACCGTTGCTGGCGGGCGTCTTCTTCGGCGGCCACTTCGATTGGGGGGCGTTGTTCTACGATGATGTCCGGTGAAACGCCCAGTGCCTGAATAGAGCGGCCTGACGGTGTGTAATAGCGCGCTGTTGTCAGGCGCATGGCCCCGTCGCCTTGCAGTGGCATGATGGTCTGGACCGAGCCTTTGCCAAACGAGCGTGTGCCGATCACTACCGCGCGGTGGTGGTCCTGCAACGCGCCGGCCACAATTTCAGAGGCCGAGGCAGATCCGCCGTTTATCAGCACCACAATCGGTTTGCCCTGTGCCAGATCGCCCGGTTGGGCGTTGATCCGGTCGCTGTCCTCGGCATTGCGCCCGCGGGTGGAGACGATTTCGCCCTTTTCCAGAAAGGCATCGCTGACCAGAATTGCCTGGTTCAGCAGGCCGCCCGGGTTGTTGCGCAGGTCGATGACAAAGCCGCTGACTTTGTCGATGCCGCCCAGTTCAGCGACCTTTTCGTTCAGTCCTGCTTCGAGGTTGGCATAGGTCTGATCCGAGAATGTGGTGATTCGCAGTACGACGCTTTCGCCTTCAACCCGCGCGCGGGAGGCTTTGACCTTGATGGTGTCGCGTACAATCGTAACGTCAAACGGATCGTCAGTGCCTTCGCGCACGATGGTGATCACGATTTCGCTGCCGATCGGGCCGCGCATCAGTTCAACCGCATCGTCCAGCGTCATGCCCAGCGTGCTGTCACCGTCCACTTGGGTGATAAAGTCGCCCGCCTGAATGCCCGCATTGGCTGCGGGGGTGTCGTCAATCGGGCTGACAACTTTCACAAAACCGTTTTCCTGCGTGACTTCGATCCCCAGACCGCCGAATTCGCCACGGGTTTGCACCTGCATAGAGTCGAAATCTTCGGGAGGCAGGTAAGACGAGTGTGGATCAAGAGAGGTTAACATCCCGTTGATGGCTGACCGGATCAGTTCCTGTTCGTCCACTTCTTCAACATAGGCAGAGCGGATGCGTTCGAAAATATCGCCGAACAGATCAAGTTGTTCGTATGTGGATTTGGTCCGCGCGGCCTCTTGTGCGATCAGGGGCCCTGTCAGCTGTGCTGTCATCACAATGCCTGCCAGTGTTCCGCCGATTGCGGCCAGTGCAAGTTTCTTCATCAATCCATCCTACCTGTCGTTTATGGCAAACCAGACTCCGGGGTCTACTGGTTTGCCGTTATATCTCAGCTCCATATAGAGCGTTTCTTGCGCAATTGCGCCACCGCCATCTGAAGCTTCGATCAAAAATTCTTGTGCGCCAGTCTGATTTCCGCCCAGCAAGCCGATAGGTGCACTTTGATCGACCACTTGGCCTATTTCGCCATAAACCTGTTCCAGCCCAGCGATCACCAGTAAATAGCCCGCTTGGGGTTCCAGAATAATCACGTTTCCGTAATCCAGAAAGGCGCCTGCATATCGTATGGTGGCGGCAACGGGTGCGCTGACCAAGGCCAGAGGCCGTGCGGCAATCACAAGACCCGGGCGTTTCAACCCTGCGGCGTCCACTTCGTTAAAGCCGCGCAGCAAGGTGCCGTCCACAGGCAGGCGCAGGGTGCCGCGCATCTTTTCAAAAGGAATGCTGACAGCGGTTTGCGGTTGGGGGGGCAACACACCGATGCTGCCTGCAAACATTTCCAGCGATGTTGCGCCATCGGCCAGGATCTGGGTCTTAACCGGATCATCGGTCAGGCGCTGGGGCAGATCGGTGCGGTCCGAAATTGCTTGGCTTAGGGCAACGCGGGCCTGTTGCACGCCAGCCAGCCCCAGACGCAGCTTTTGTTCGGCGGTGGTTTGCAACTGGCGCAGGGCCTGGAGTTCTTCGAGCTGGCTGCGCAATTCTTCGGCCTGACGTTGCAGGGACGGCGTTACCTCGGACATCATCATGCCGGATCGTGCGGTGCCGACGGGGCCGGTGGGGTGGATCAACAGCATGGGCGTGGTGGCCCGTTCCAGCGTTTGCAGGATGCCCAGCAAACGGCTGAGTTGATCGCGGCGGTTTTCGAATTCCAGACGGATCACCCGTTCGCGGATGGTTGCCCCCCGCAACCCGTCGCGCATGGCGCTCAGGCCGGATTCATAAGCGCGCACGGTGTCTGTCAGGGCTTTGACACGGTCTTTGGCGCTTTCGGCTTCGGTCAGTTCTTTGGAAGCAGCGGTAAGGGCTTCGGCGGCAAGTTGGGCTTGGATCACGGGATCGTCTTTGGCAAAAACAGGCCCACAGCCAAGGGCTGCGACCAGAATCGCCCCTAAAAATTTGCGTCCTGCGCTCATGCTTCTAGCAAACTCTTGCCTGTCATTTCTGGTGGTTGGTCCAGTCCCATCAGCGCCAGTAAGGTGGGCGCCAGATCGGCCAGACGGCCCTGTGCGCGCAGTTTTGCGCCTTTTGGCCCGCCGATCAAGGCCACAGGTACGGGGTTGGTGGTATGAGCGGTATGTGGCCCGCCCGTCACGGGATCAATCATGGTTTCGCAATTGCCGTGATCTGCGCAAAGAACCATCGCCCCGCCCGCTGTATCCAGCGCGGCCAGAACCTGCCCCAATCCCGCATCTACAGCGGAACAAGCGGCCATGGCGGCCTGCAAATCCCCTGTATGGCCGACCATATCGGGGTTGGCGTAATTCACCACGATCAAATGGTATTTGCCGGACTGGATCGCGCCCACCAGATGCTCTGTCACTTCGGCCGAAGACATTTCGGGTTGCAGGTCGTAGGTGGCGACTTTGGGGCTGGGGGCGAGATAGCGATCCTCGCCCGATGCGGGTATTTCTACGCCGCCGTTCAGGAAAAACGTCACGTGGGGGTATTTTTCAGTCTCGGCAATGCGGAACTGGGACAGGCCTTTTTGCGCAACCCAGGACCCGATGGTGTTCAGGATGTCTTCTTCGGGGAAAATCACATCCACATAGGCGCTATGGGCTTGGGAATATTGGGTAAAGCCACTGACAAGGGCCAGTTCGGGCCGTGGTCCCGTGGCGAAGCCGGCAAAATCAGGTTCGGCGATCGCCGCAAGGATTTCGCGGGCGCGGTCGGCGCGAAAGTTCAGGCAGACCAGAACGTCGCCATTCACCATACCTGTGTAATCGCCAATCACCGCAGGTTTGAAGAATTCATCGCTGATGTCATTGGCGTAATTGTTTGAAATCACCGCATCGGCTGTGTCAAAGGCAGGTCCGGTGCCGTTGACCATGGCTTCAAAGGCCAGCGCGACCCGCTCCCAGCGATTGTCACGATCCAGCGCGTAATAGCGCCCTGACACAGTTGCGATAAAGGCACCTTCAGGCAGCGCGGCTTGCAGGGTTTCCAGATAGCCGCTGGCGGATTGCGGGGCCACGTCGCGCCCGTCTGTAAACAGATGCAGCGCAACCTTGCGGCCCGCGTCTGCCAGCACTTTCATCATGGCAATCATGTGATCCAGATGGCTGTGAACGCCGCCGTCCGACAGCACGCCACACAGATGCACCGTGTTGCTTCCTGTGGTGCTGCCCGAATTGATAATCCGCTGAACCGCTGGCTGATCCGCCAGTTCGCCCCGTTTGATAATGCCGTTGATCTTGGCCAGATCCATTTCAACCACACGCCCCGCGCCGATATTCATATGGCCCACTTCGGAATTGCCCATCTGGCCGTCGGGCAGCCCCACATCAGGGCCAAACGTGGTTAACGTGTTGTTGGGGCAGTCGCGCAGGATACGGTCGAAATTCGGCGTATCCGCCAGCGCAACCGCGTTGCCTTTGGTTTCAGGGCGCAGGCCCCAGCCGTCCAGAATACACAGTACAACGGGTTTGATCGGGGTCATCTGCTAGCCTCTGGTCGGGTTTTTGCCTTGTTGTTGCAGATAGCGGTGATGGGGCCGAATGGCAAGTTTTCGTGACCTGCACCGCGCAAATCACACGCGGTGGTAGGGCGCATTTCCAAGGATCGAGGCCGCGCGGTACAGTTGTTCGCTCAGCATCACGCGGGCCAGCATATGGGGCCAGACCATTTTGCCAAAAGACAGGGCAAAATCCGCTTCAGCGCGCAGATCAGGGGATAAACCATCGGCGCCGCCAATAAGAATCGCCAGATCCTGCGTGCCTGTGTCGCGCCACTGGGCCAATTTGTCAGAAAAATCTATCGAGCTGATCAGCTTGCCGCGCTCATCCATTATCATGGTTAACGCGCCTTTGGGTGTGGCTTTGCGCAGCAAATCCGCTTCGGCAGCCATGCCGCCGCCCTTTTTATCTTCGACCTCGATAATGGAAACAGGCCCCAACCCAAGGGCGCGGCCTGTTTTTTCATATCGGTCCAGATAGTCGGTAACCAGCGTCAGTTCGGGCCCTTTGCGCAAGCGCCCGACGGCTATAATATGAAGCCGCATCAATGGATTAGCTCGCGTCGTCCGCCATGCCCTGCCACATTTTTTCCAACTGGTAGAAATCGCGCACTTCGGGGCGGAACAGGTGCACAATCACGTCGCCTGCATCCAGCAAGACCCAATCCCCAGAGCTTTTACCCTCGGTCCGGGTGATTACGCCCATAGTTTGTTTCAGGCGATCCGTCATTTTTTCAGCCATAGCCACAACTTGACGGGTAGAGCGGCCAGAAGCCACCACCATGTGATCGGCAACGGAAGATTTCCCCGCCAGATCAATTGTCACGATGTCTTCGGCCTTATCGCTTTGCAGCGAGTTCAAGATCAGGTCCAGCATCGACATCGCTGGAATGTTTTCTTCTTTTTCAGCCGCTTGGGCCTCAACACGTTCAGTCAGAACGATGTCCTCCGAATATACGACGCCCACACTCGGGCGCTGAGATACCCCTAGGGTATCAGAGCAACCGAGTAGTCTCAAGGCAGAAGAAGATGGGGCGGTTTCGCCGTGATTCAGGCGCGCACCAGCGTTTCGTATTCCTGCGCAATGCTGCGCGTCAATTCGCCGACTTCAAAGGTATGTTCACCGATTTGCCCCACCGGGGTCACTTCGGCGGCGGTGCCTGTCAGCCAGCATTGTTCAAAGCCGTCCAGTTCCTCGGCCATGATGTGGCGTTCAACCACTTCGATACCGCGGTCTTTCAGCAGGCCGATCACGGTTTGACGGGTCAGCCCGTTCAAGAAGCAATCGGGTTTCGGGGTGTGAACCACGCCGTCTTTAACGAAGAAGATATTCGCGCCGGTGGCTTCGGCCACATAGCCGCGATAATCGAACATCATGGCGTCCGAACAGCCTTTGGCCTCGGCCTCGTGTTTGGCCATGGTGCAGATCATGTACAGGCCCGCAGCTTTGGCGAAACACGGGATGGTTTCGGGGGACGGGCGTTTCCAGCGGGAAATATCCAGCTTGGCGCCTTTCATTTTGGCGTCCCCGTAATAGGCACCCCATTCCCAGACCGCGACAGCCATGCGCACGGGGTTGTTGGCGGATGCCACGCCCATGTCATTGCCCGACCCGCGCCAGCACACAACGCGCACATAGGCGTCTTTCAGGCCGCTGGCTTCCAGCGCCTGATATTTCGCGGCTTCGATTTCATCGACAGTATAAGGGATCGGAATGTCCAATTCCTTACCAGAGAACAGCAAACGCTCGGAATGTTGGCGGCTTTTGAAGATTTTGCCGTTATAGGCCCGTTCGCCTTCGAAAACAGAGGATGCATAGTGCAGGGCGTGGGTCAGAATATGTACATTGGCGTCGCGCCAAGGGACCATTTCCCCGTCCAGCCAGATAAAACCATCACGATCATCATAAGCGCCGGCCATTGTATTTCCTCCAGTAGAAGCAGTTAGTTTGCATAAAGTTGCGTAATTTTGCCGAAATAAGACATAAAATTACGCCAAAGTCGAAATTTGCTATCATTTGATTCTTGGAAAGTCAACAAGACTGACATAAATTGGCAGGCACCAGTTAATTTTGTGATCGGATGAAATATCAAATATGCAGGATCGTTTGCAACCGGGCGGGGAAAACCTGCTGTTTCTGACCGATGACCAGCTTTTGCAGGGGATCGAACTGCTGTTCTTTGCCTATCGGGGGTTTACCTCTGATCCTGATCGCATTTTGGAAAATTACACTTACGGGCGGGCGCATCACCGGGCGATCCACTTTATTCACCGCCGCCCCGGCACAACAGTGAACGCACTGCTGGATATTCTGGGGGTGACCAAACAATCCCTGAACCGTGTGTTGCGCCAGTTGATCGAGGATGGTCTGGTGGACAGCAAGGTCGGTGTCAAAGACCGCCGCGAGCGGCATTTGCATCTGACACCAGCCGGCGAGGCGCTGGAATCCGATCTGTCATCCACCCAGCGTAAACGGCTGCGCAAAGCCTATAAAGAGGCAGGCCCCGACGCGGTTCAGGGTTTTCGGAAAGTTTTGGAAAATATTATGGACCCGGAAATGCGTCAGCATGTTAAGAAGCTGGTAAAGGATTGATGTTACATGAATGAACTGCTGGCCGACGCCCATATTCTGATCGTTGACGATGACGAACGTATCCGCACCCTGTTGCAGAAGTTTCTGTCCCGTAACGGCTATTGGGTAACGGCGGCACGGGACGCAGCCCATGCGCGGCGTCTACTGGGCGGTCTGGAATTCGATCTGATCGTTCTTGATGTCATGATGCCGGGGGAGGATGGTTTGACCCTGACCCGCAGTCTGCGCGAAACGCTGACCACGCCGATCCTGTTGCTGACCGCCAAAGGCGAAGCCAGCGAACGAATTTTGGGGCTAGAGGCGGGCGCGGATGATTATCTGTCAAAACCGTTCGAACCTAAGGAACTGGTGCTGCGTATCAACGCGATTTTGCGCCGCGTTCCCGTGGAACAACCCAGTGTCGAGGTGCCAAAAACCCTGCAACTGGGCCCTGTGCGCTATGATGTGACCCGTGGCGAATTGTGGGAAGGGGACACTTTGATCCGCCTGACCGCCACCGAAAGCACATTGATGCGGATTTTTTCCGCCAGCCCCCACGCGCCGATCAGCCGCAGTAAACTGGTAGAGGATTTGGGCCGCGACAACGATCAGTCGCAAGAGCGCGCGGTGGATGTGCAAATCACCCGTCTGCGCCGCAAGATCGAGGCCGATCCGAAATCCCCCCGCTATCTGCAAACCGTGCGCGGCGCGGGTTATATGCTGGCGCCTGACTGAACCTTCGACTTGAAAGAGGGCCATGACCACAGCTTTCCTGACCCACAGTGATTGTTTGCAGCACCATAATCCACAGGGCCACCCTGAATCCGTGGCGCGGCTTGAAACGATTCTGGATCGTCTGAACACGCCCGAATTCGACGGCCTGCTGCGGCTGGAAGCACCCCTTGGGACGGATGCGGATGTTTTACTGGCCCATCCCGCGGCGCATCTGGACGCGATGAAAGCGGCGGTGCCGGACAGCGGATTCAGCTTTATCGACGGGGATACATCCATGTCGGCAGGCACGCTGCAGGCGGCGTTGCGCGGGGTTGGGGCCAATGTGAAAGCGGTTGACCTGGTGATGTCGGGCGCTGCAAAAAACGCCTTTTGCGCCACGCGCCCGCCCGGTCACCACGCGGAAAAACAGACGGCGATGGGGTTTTGCTATTTTGGCAATGTGGTGATTGGCGCCCGCCATGCACTGGAACACCACGGGCTGTCGCGGGTGGCGATTGTGGATTTCGATGTGCATCACGGCAATGGCACACAGGATCTGGTCTGGGATGATGCGCGTATTCTATTCGCCTCCACCCATCAAATGCCGCTCTACCCCGGTTCGGGCGCAATTTATGAGGTCGGCGGCCATAACAACGTTGTAAATGCGCCGCTGGAACCCCATGCGGACAGTCGCGCGCTGCGCCGTGTCTTTGAACAGGAAATCATGCCAGCGCTGGACCGCCACCAGCCTGAAATGATCTTTATCTCCGCAGGTTTTGACGCCCACGCCCGCGACCCGCTGGCCAATCTGAACTTTGTTGAGGAAGATTTCGCCTGGGCCACCCGCGCCCTGTGTGATTTTGCCGAGCAATGCAGTCAGGGCCGTGTGGTCTCGACTTTGGAGGGTGGATATGATTTGCAGGCTTTGGCTGCTTCGGTTGCGGCCCATGTAAGCGTTTTGATGGAGCAAGACTGATGGCTGATACACCCGTTTCCGAAATGAATTTTGAAACCGCAATGGCGGAGCTGGAAAAGGTCGTGGGCCAGTTGGAAAGCAGCCAGGTGGCGCTGGAAGACAGTATCAAACTGTATGATCGTGGCGCGGCGCTGAAAAAACATTGCGAAGTGAAGCTGAAAGAGGCGGAAGAAAAAATCGCCCAGATCACCCTTGGCGCGGATGGCAATCCGTCTGGTCTGAAAGCCTTTGAAGGCTAGACCTGCGTGGAAGATTTCAATCACAGACTGGCCCGTATTGTGGCGGTCACGGAACAGGCCCTGCGCGATGTGCTGCCCCCTGTTGCGGTTAACCCTATTGCTGCGCCCATGCACCACGCCGCCCTGAACGGTGGCAAGCGGCTGCGGGCCTATCTGGCGGTGGAATCGGCGGCTTTGTTCGGGCTGGATGTGGTCAATACGGCGGCGGCGATTGAATGTATGCACGCCTATTCACTGGTGCATGACGATCTGCCCTGTATGGACGACGATGACCTGCGCCGTGGAAAACCCACCGTGCATGTGCAGTGGGATGAGGCAACTGCCGTGCTGGCAGGCGATGCGCTGCAAACGCTGGCGTTTGAAATTCTGGCCGATCCGCTGACCTCGGCCAATGCGGCGGTTCGGGTGAAACTGATTGCCGATATGGCGCGGGCGTCCGGTGCTTCTGGGATGGTTTTGGGGCAGGTGCAGGACATCGCCGCCGAAACCGCGACGGCCCCTTTGACGCTGGACCAGATCACAGCGTTGCAGGCCAATAAAACCGGTGCCCTGATTGGATGGTCCGCCTGTTCGGGCGCGACGCTGGCGCAAGAAGACGCAAAACCGCTGGCCGATTTTTCAGCGGCGCTGGGCCTTGCCTTTCAGATACAGGACGATGTGCTGGATGTGATCGGTGATGCGGCGGTGGCGGGCAAGCGGCTGCAAAAGGACGCAGAGGCGGGGAAAGCCACGTTTGTTTCCATTCTGGGGCTTGAAGCGGCGCAGTCCAAGGCCAGTTCCCTGGTAACAGAGGCCTGTGATGCCCTGTCGATCTATGGCCCGCGCGCCGAACCATTGCGACAAGTGGCGCAATTCGTCATAAGCCGCGACTTGTGATACACCTCCCACAAGAAGGAACACCTTGTGAGCGATAGACCAAATACGCCCCTGCTGGATCAGGTAAAAGCCCCCGAAGACCTGAAGCGGTTTTCCGACGTGCAACTGCGTCAGATTGCCGATGAACTGCGGGCGGAAACGATTTCGGCAGTGTCTGAAACAGGCGGGCATCTGGGGGCTGGACTGGGTGTGGTGGAACTGACGACGGCGATCCATGCGGTGTTTGACACGCCCAAGGACCGGCTGATCTGGGATGTAAGCCACCAGTGCTACCCCCATAAAATCCTGACAGGACGGCGCGATCGCATCCGCACCCTGCGGCAGGAAAATGGTCTGTCAGGCTTTACCAAACGCAGCGAAAGCCCGTTTGATCCCTTTGGCGCGGCCCACAGTTCTACGTCTATTTCTGCCGCACTGGGGTTTTCTGTGGCCCGCGATCTGGGCGGCGCGCCCGAACACGGTCTGGGCGATGCCATTGCGGTGATCGGCGACGGGGCCATGTCCGCTGGCATGGCTTACGAGGCGATGAACAACGCAGGCCACCTGAAAAAACGGCTGTTTGTGATCCTGAACGACAATGAAATGTCCATCGCGCCGCCTGTCGGGGCCATGTCGGCCTATCTGTCAAAGCTATATGCCGGAGAGCCGTTTCAGGAACTGAAATCCGCTGCCAAAAGTGCGATTTCCCTGCTGCCCGAACCGTTTCAGGACGGGGCGAAACGGGCCAAGGATATGGTCAAACACATGACCGTTGGCGGCACCTTGTTCGAACAGCTCGGTTTTTCCTATGTGGGGCCGATTGACGGGCATGACATGGAACAACTGCTAAGCGTGCTGCGCACCGTCAAGCAACGGGCCACAGGGCCGATGCTGATTCATGTGATCACCAAAAAGGGCAAGGGTTATGGCCCTGCCGAGGATTCCGCCGATAAATATCACGGCGTTGCCAAGTTTGACGTGGTCAGCGGCAAGCAGAAAAAGACGCCGTCCAATGCGCCGAGTTATACATCGGTTTTCGCACAAAGCCTGATGGCGGAAGCGGAAAAAGACAGCAAGATCGTCGCCGTGACAGCGGCCATGCCGGATGGCACAGGGCTGGATAAATTCGCCGCCCGCTTCGGATCGCGCTGTTTTGATGTGGGCATTGCCGAACAACATGCGGTGACCTTTTGTGCAGGCATGGCGGCGGGCGGGCTGAAACCGTTTTGCGCGCTCTATTCCACATTCCTGCAACGGGGCTATGACCAGGTGGTGCATGACGTGGCAATCCAGCGTCTGCCCGTGCGTTTTGCTATTGATCGCGCGGGGCTTGTGGGCGCGGACGGGGCCACACATGCGGGCAGTTTTGATATCGGTTTTCTTACCAACCTGCCCGATTTCGTCGTTATGGCCGCCGCCGATGAAGCAGAACTGGTGCATATGGTGGCCACCGCCGCCAGCATCAACGATCGCCCCAGCGCGTTCCGCTTTCCACGGGGTGAAGGCGTGGGCGTTGATCTGCCAGAGGTGGGGATTCCTTTGGAAATCGGCAAAGGCCGGATCATCCAACAGGGCAGCCGCGTGGCGCTTTTGTCATTCGGGACACGGTTGCAGGAATGTGAGCAGGCGGCGATTTCACTGGCCCGTAAAGGGATTAACCCAACCATTGTCGACGCCCGTTTTGCCAAACCGCTGGACGAGGATCTGATCCGCGATCTGGTGGCCAGCCACGAAGCGTTGATCACGATTGAAGAAGGCGCGATTGGCGGTTTCGGATCACACGTAGCGCAATTTCTGGCCGAAGAGGGCGTGTTTGATCGGGGTTTGAAATTCCGTTCAATGGTGCTGCCCGATACGTTTATCGACCAGAACAGCCCGTCGAAAATGTATGACGTGGCGGGAATGAATGCGCCCCAGATCGAAGCCAAAGTTCTGGATGTTCTGGGGGTTGCACAGATCGGTCAGGCGCGGGCCTGACCGGTTATTTTTCCAGCTTGGCCAGTCTTTCGCTGATTTCATCCAGTTTCGCCACAACATCGTCTCGGTAGGCGTCCGTTGCCTCGGCGTTTTCGGACTGATGGGCGTCTTGCATGGAATTCACGATCAAACCCACCAACAGGTTCACCACGGCGAAGGTTGTGACCATGATAAACGGCACAAAAAACATCCACGCATAGGGGTATAGCACCATAACAGGCCGCACGATCCCCATGGACCAGCTTTCCAGCGTCATGATCTGGAACAGCGAATAGGCCGAGCGCCCCAAAGTTCCGAACCAATCGGGAAAGGCGGGGCCAAACAGTTTTGTGGCCATCACCGACCCGATATAAAAAATAATTGCCATCAGCAAAAAGACGGAGGCCATACCGGGAAGCGCGGAAACGAACCCTTCAACCACGCGGCGCAGGCTGGGGGCAAAGGAAATGACCCGCAGAACCCGCAGAATACGCAGGGCACGCAGCACTGAAAGCCCGCCACTGCCCGGTGCCAGCGATACGCCGACCACCAGAAAATCAAAAATGTTCCAAGGCACCAGAAAAAACCGCCAGCCATAGGCGATCAGCTTGGCGGCCAGTTCGATCACAAAAATCAACAGGCAGATGTTATCAATGACCCCCAGCAGGCCACCGGACATCCGTTTTGCCGTTTCAGAGGTGTCCAACCCCAGCACAATTGCGTTGAGCACAATCACGGCCAGCACAAAGTTGCGCACTAAAGAAGATTCGACCCAACGGGTAAGAGTGTCGCGAAAACCGCTGGTGCCGATTGGCTGTGTAGAACTGTCCATAGTGATTTTATAAGAACTCTGATGTTAGGGGGCTAGGGTTAAGGGCGGGTAAATTTGGCGACCAATTCACAATGGCTTGACCATAAGAACTGATCCACGACCTGCACCCATTCAAGTGTGTAGCCGCCGTCAATCAAAGTGCGGGCATCGCGGGCAAATGTCGCGGGGTTGCACGACACAAATGCCAGTGTTTTCACTTTGCTGTCAGCGATTTGTCTGGCTTGTTCTTTGGCGCCTGCACGGGGCGGGTCCATGACAATGGTGTCAAAGTTTTTCAATTCGTCGGGCTGCAACGGGTTTCGAAACAGATCACGGGTGAGTGTTTTTAACCGTTTCAGGCCGATGGCTTGCCGCCAGCCTTTATCCATTGCATCCAACATGGGTTTGCTGGATTCCACGGCCAAAACCTCGGCGTTTTTGGCCAGTGGGATGGAAAACGTGCCACAGCCCGCGAACAGATCGACGACAGTTTTGGATTTCCCGACAATATCGGAAACAGCAGACAGCAAAGCAGCCTCGCCCTCGGCAGTGGCTTGCAAAAAGGCCCCGTTGGGCGGTGTAACCAGACCGCCGCCGAAATCCTGTTGCGCGGGCTGGCGTTCCAATACGATATTGCCATTCCAGAAAACACGTGCGAATCCATGGTCATGGGTGATTTTCACCACCTCTTGCATGCTGGTTGTGTCCATCGGTTTGGCGTCTGCCAGATCCACATCAAGACCGCCCAGACTGGTGGAAACAGACAGGCGCACGGTGCCTTTGCGGGTGGTGGCCAGTTTGACCAGCGCCTTTAACCCGTCAAACCCTGCCAGAATATCCGCGTGAACCAGACTGCAACGATCAATCATCACCAATTGTTCGGAACTGCGCGCATGAAACCCCAGCATTGCGCCGGTTTTGGTGCGCCTGCCGGTAAACACCGCACGGCGCCGCGAATTGGCGGGCGAGGTTTGGGTCGGGCGAAACGTCGCCTCGATCCCCTGACGCTTCAGCGCGGTCGACACGATGGATTGCTTCCAGTCGGCCAGAAAATCGCCGCTGATATGCTGGGTTGCACAGCCGCCGCAGGTTTTGAAATGGCTGCAGGGCGCTTTGACCCTGATCGGGGAAGGTTCCAGGATTTTCACGTTTTCCAGCCGGTCGCCGACCAGATCGCCGCTGACTTTTTCACCGGGTGCGGTGAAGGCGGCAAAAATTTCAGCGCCGTCCAGCGTGCTGGTGCCGTCGCCCTGACTGCCAAGTGTTTCGATGATAAGTTCTGTCATACCGTTGCCTTATAGAAAAACGCCCCGCGCCGAAAGTGGTGCAACGGGCGATTCGCATTTTGCTTACTCGCCCAATAGGTCAGCTTTGGTTTTTGTGAAACCTGAACCGATCCAATTTGCTTCAACTTCACGTAATTTAATGCCAAGCGCCTTGCCCGCATAGTCCGGCAGGTCGTTGGCGGTTACAGGGCAGACCGCAGAAGCCCCCTGTTCGGCCAGTTGCAACACCTTCGGATCAACCGAAACGCCAAGGCTGGCCGATTGCACAAGTGCCAGATCAAGCGCGGTTGCAGCCCCGAACCGGTAAGCTGTTTCGCGCACCGGGGCTGCGGCCTCATTGGCCAGCCGGAATTTTTTGATCCGCGCCGCGTCTGCATTGCTAAGCCGTAAAGCGGATTTCAGATCCTGCCCGCCCAAGACCAGCAGACGGCGCAGCCAGTCTTTGGTCAGGCCAAGCTGGCTTTCCAGATGGACCAAAGGACCAAGGGCGCGCGCCGAACAACCCGGAAGAATCTGGTTCAAAACACCGGTCTGTTCCATGGTCGCAACAGCGATTTCGGGCTGGTCTGCGGACAGAATTTTGCGCATCTCCGCCCCGATACGCTCTTTTGACAAATGGTCGAGCCCGTCGAGATTTGCGGCAATGGCGGACAGGGCATCCGGATCGAGCCCTTCGGTTTGATCGCCGTACCAAGCGAAAAACCGATAATAGCGCAGGATGCGCAGGTAGTCTTCTTTGATGCGGGTGTCGGCATCCTCGATAAATCGCAAGCGCCGTGCCAGCAGGTCGGGCAGCCCGTTCAACGGGTCTGTCACCACCCCGTTTGCATCCGCATAAAGCGCGTTCATGGTGAAATCCCGCCGTCGCGCATCGTCGCGAATATCGCTGGAAAACGCCACAACGGCGCGTCGTCCGTGGGTTTCAACATCTTTGCGAAAACTGGTAACTTCAAAGCTGTGGCCGTTGACAATCACGGTGATTGTGCCGTGATCAAGCCCCGTGGGCACCGTGCGAAACCCTTTGGCCCGCATCACCGCATCCACAGTTTTGGGCCGTGCCGCAGTGGCCACATCCAGATCAGACACAGGTGCATTCAGCAGCGCATTGCGCACACAGCCGCCAACAAAATAGGCGTCGAACCCCTGTTCTGAAAGGGCTGACAGCACAGCCTGCGAGGCGTCATCGCGCAGCCAGTCAGCTGTGATTTGCATCGGATTGCCCAACTTTTTCAGCAAAAAGCCGCAGCATCCGCGCGGTAGCGCCCCAGATATAATAAGGACCGTAGGGGACCACATAATAGCGGCGCGGCTTGCCCATCCAGACACGGCCTTCGATGAAGTAATTCGCCGGATCAAGCAGATGATCCAAGGGCACATGAAAAACCTCGGCCACTTCACCCGGATCGGACCGAGAGATGAAATCGGGCGAAACAGTCGCCACAATCGGGTGCACTTCAAATCCGGTGACGGTTTTGTGGGGCGGCAATGTCCCGATCAACTGTGTCTGTTTGCGCAGCAGGCCGATTTCCTCAAAGGCTTCGCGAAAGGCGGCGTCTTCAATGCTGGCGTCGCCGGCATCCACCTTGCCACCCGGAAAGGCAACCTGACCCGGGTGGTGTTTCAGATGGGCCGCGCGTTTGGTGAGGATCAGTTTCGGTCCGTCGGGCGACAATAAAAGCGGCACCAGAACAGCGGCGGGGCGGAATTTCCACGAAGGATCCGCGCCGTCCTGATTAAGGTCGAAATCCGACGACCCCGATCGGGTGTCCGGCGCAGCCAAAGCGGCCCTGATCCGCGCCAGATTATCAAATTCACCCGCGATATCCGCTTCAAGTGGCATTGGGTGCGTCTTTCCCCAAAGTCTCGGGCGGGAGTTCGTAATGGGCGCCGCAGAATTGGCAGTCCGCAGTCACCATACCGTTGTCTGCCGTCATGGATTTGATGTCCTTGGCGGAATAAATTGACATGGTTTGGCGAACTTTATCCTCACCGCAGGTGCAGCCGAAAGCGATGGGCTGGGCAGGGAAAACGCGGGGGCTTTCCTCGTGAAACAGCCGCCGCAGCAGTTGCTCCTGTCCCACATGCGGGCCGATCAGTTCCATTTCCTCAACAGTGTTGAGCAGGATCATCGCGCGGTTCCAGTTTTCCTCATCGTCATCGTGCAGCAGGTCTTGGGGCTGGAGCAATCCGCCTTCCCCCGATCCGCCATCTTTGGCAAAAGGCGAGGCTTTTGGCATATGTTGCAGCATCAACCCGCCCGCGCGCCATTTAGGGCCGGTGGATTGGCCAAGATCCTGCGCTGCGAATGTTACGAAGCTGGTTGGCAATTGTTCGGATTGGGCGAAATAGGTTTCCGCGCAAGCCGCCAGCGACCCACCCGACAAAGGCGTGATTCCCTGATAGGGCTGGGTGCCGCTGCCCTGATCAATCAAAATGGCGAACATGCCGTTGCCCAGCAAATCGAACGGTGCAAGATTGCTGTTGGCCACAGCTTCGTCATCAAAGCTGGCGTAGGCACGGATTTCGGCCGGTTCGGTCGGGCTTTTGGGGGCAAAATAATCGGTTGCGATTATCCGCAAGGGGCCGTTCCCGCGGATTTGGATGGATAGTTTCCATCGCAGATCAATGGTTTGGCCAATCAAAGCGGTCAGCAGTGCGGCTTCTGCGACCAAGCCGGAAATGATTGGTGGATATTTGTGCTGGCTGAGTATTCGATCGAGCGTTTGGTCCAGCCGCGCGACACGGCCGCGCACATCGGCGCGGTCCAGTTGGAATGGCAGGATGGTGTCATCCCAGATTTCGTGGTCATTTTCTGTTTGCATGGTTCTTACCCTTGTTACCGCGAGGAAATAGTGCTGTTTTCGGATAAGTGCAAATGCGGTCCTGTTTTTGGCTGTAATTACTTTGATGGAGCGTGGATGAGACGGTTTGGTGAGCCTCGAAAACAGGGTGTCTTTTACAGGCAGCGGCCGGGTGCCTATGGGGTGATTTTACAAGGGCAGGATTTGCTGCTGACCGTGCAAAATGCGGAGGTTCCTGAACTGCAATTGCCAGGGGGGGGAATTGATCCGGGCGAAACCCCGACGCGGGCCTTGCACCGCGAAGTGTTCGAAGAAACCGGCCACCACATCACTGGCCTTCGTCGCATCGGGGCGTATCAGCGGTTCACTTACATGCCTGAATACGCACTTTGGGCGCGGAAAATCTGCCATATTTACCTGTGTTATCCAACATTGCGCATTGGCGACCCGACGGAACCCGAACATACTGCGGTCTGGATGCCTGTGGTTGATGCGGTTGGACAATTGTCCAATAGCGGAGACAGACATTTTACCAAACAAATGTTGAAATCCTTATTGTGACGGGTGTGGTGATTGACTGGCGTAGCCTGTGAATTCAAACATGATCGCCGAGACGTCATCTTCGAACGGGCGCCCGTCTGCAAATTCCGTCAATTCCCAAATCAGATCGGCCATAAATTCAGGGCCGCTGCCATTACTGTGCTTGCTGAGAATCCTGGTTAATCCTTCGTCGTCCAGGAGTTCATCTTCGAAATTCTGGCATTCGGTCAAACCGTCGGAATACAAAAGCAACCTGTCCCCTGGCGTGATTTCCAGCATGAAGGTTTCAAATTCCAAGTCGGGCATTAATCCAATAGGTGGCCCGCCATGGCCATAAAAAGCCACGCCGCTTGACGGGTTGAAAATCACAGGATGGGGATGACCCGCCTGGACCATTCCCACTTGCCCCGTCGTTAGATCCACGTCTGCAAACGCCAGTGTGAAATAGTGCTCTGTGTCAAGTTCTTCCATCATAAGCTGGTTCAGGGTCGCGGCGATTTCCGACGGAGTTCTTTGTTTGTACTGTCCTGATGGCAGGCGTTCAAAGGCCACATTTTGTTCTTTGTTCTGAGAACTTAAGTAGCCAGCCAGCCGCGCCGTCAACAAAGCCGAAGACACGCCATGGCCCGATACATCTATTGAATAAAGCCCCAGGCGGGTTTCTGAAAAGTTGAAAAACCCAACCAGATCGCCGCCCACATGGCTGCTGGATTGAAAGAGAACCGATAAATCGCCGCTGGCAATCTGTTTGTGGCGGATCGGAATCAGCGATTGCTGAAGCTTCTCTGCCTCAATCAAATCCTTGTTGATTCCCTCATACAATCCTTGCAATTCCTCAAGAGCATTGGCGAGCGTTTCATTCTGGTCGATCAGGGTTTTTTCCATATCCAGAACACGGGTTCCAGCACGGATACGGGCTTTCAATTCGGCTGAATTCACCGGCTTGGACAGGAAATCATCCGCGCCGATATCCAGCCCTTGGGCCACGTCATTTTTTTCATTTTTAGAAGTCAGCAGAATGAAATACCCGTATCTGCTTCGGTCGAGTTTGCGAAATTCCTTACAGAATTCAAGGCCGTCCATTTCCGGCATCATCCAGTCGCTTAACACCAGATCGATGTCCTGGTTTTTGCAGATTTCAAGCGCTTCAAGACCGCTGGCGGCTTCGGTCACGTCAAACCCCCATTTTTTGAGGCTTAGCGAGACTATTCTGCGCTGCAATTTGCTGTCATCCACCACCAGCACGCGCAACTGTGTTGCCAGTTGTGTCTGTGTCAGAACTTGCGATGACTCTTCATATTTTACGGCGATGTCCACATCCCACCTTTTGGCTGGTTGAGAGCCAACTTGCGCCAAATCCCTTAATTTTCGGTGAACTGAACAGGGTGAAAAAAAATCGGTGCGGCTAACCAAATGTTCAGACTTTTAAAGTGTAGTTGCAGGTCAGTGGGTTCGTTCAAAAGGTGCTTTATGATAGATTGGGCGCAAGTCAAACAACTGGAAGAAGACGTCGGGTCGGAAGACCTGGCCGATGTTGTGACTCTTTTTCTTTCAGAGGTTGATGAGGCTGTTGAGGCATTGCAATCCCTGCCCAAAGACGCTGCGCCAGAGGTTGCAGCAGCGCTGCATTTTTTAAAAGGCAGCGCGTTTAACCTCGGGTTTCAGGAGTTCGGGGATTATTGCGCGACCGGCGAATCACAGGCCCATGGCGGCGATACGGAATCTGTGTCTTTTCAGGCGGTAGAGCAATTGTATGCGGATTCAAAAACGATGTTTTTAGCTGAATTATCCAACCATTGTTCTGTGCAATTGTAAGATGATGTTTTTAGTCTTCCTTTTTATCAGACCTGTGTTGTCTTCAGAAACTGTTTCACTGTCGATAAAAATTCTTTTGGCTTTTCGGCGTGCAACCAATGCCCTGCGTCCGGAATGGTTTCGGCGGTCAGGTTCGGAAACAGTCGGGTCATCTTTTGTACGCCAGCCTCAGTCACATAATCCGATGCACCGCCGCGAATGGCCAAAACGGGCCCATCAAATTGACCTTCCAGGTCTGGAAACCCGATTATCTGATCCATATAGGTCGCCAAAACATCAAGGTTCAGCATCCAGCGCGCTGTGCCCTCCTCTATTTCAAGACTTTGGGAAAAGAAGGATGCAAGGGCGGCATCGCCGGTCGCCTCTTCCAGCCATTTTTGTGCCTCGGTCCTGCGGGAGATATTACCCAGTGGAAGCTTCTTCATTATGGCAATCTTGTCGGATTGGCTGTGGGCGTAAACAACCGGCGCGATATCGGCGATAATTAGGCGATCTAATAATTCCGGCGCAATTTCTGCCAGTGTCATAGTGGCCTTACCGCCCATAGAATGACCAAGAACATCAGCCTTCCCACCAATGGATTTGATCACTTTGGCAAGGTCTTCGGCCATGTCGTGATAGCTGTTGGCATCATCCCAAAAGCTTTTCCCGTGATTTCGTAAATCTACAGAAACCACCCATCGGTCTTGGGCAATATTCCGGGCCAGACTGTGCCAGTTTCGCGCCGATCCAAAGAGACCGTGTACAATCATCAGTGGTGTACCGGTCTCTTCACCAAAGTTGAAAGAATTAAGAAGCATTTTAACAGTTTTCCACCATTTGAGAGAAGGGAACAGGTGCCCGATTGCTATGGTGCGGACACTATCAACACTTGTCGAGGGCGAAAAAACCAAATAGACGCGAAAAAAACCACGGTTTTAAGGAGATACCCCGATGGCGGCACCGAAAAAAGTAGTTCTTGCATATTCCGGCGGGCTCGACACGTCGATCATCTTGAAATGGCTGCAGACAGAATACGGGTGCGAAGTTGTTACCTTTACGGCCGATCTGGGTCAGGGCGAAGAACTGGACCCAGCTCGCAAAAAAGCCGAACTGTTGGGGATCAAGCCTGAAAACATCTACATCGAAGATGTCCGTGAAGAATTTGTGCGGGACTTTGTGTTCCCGATGTTCCGCGCCAATGCGGTGTATGAGGGGCTTTATCTGCTTGGCACCTCTATCGCGCGGCCTTTGATTTCAAAGCGTTTGGTTGAAATTGCTGCTGAAACAGGTGCGGATGCGGTGGCCCATGGTGCGACCGGTAAAGGCAACGATCAGGTGCGGTTTGAATTGTCAGCCTACGCGCTGAATCCCGACATCAAGGTGATTGCGCCGTGGCGGGAATGGGATTTGTCCAGCCGGACGAAACTGCTGGCATTTGCCGAAGAAAACCAAATCCCGATTGCCACAGACAAGCGGGGGGAAGCGCCGTTTTCGGTCGATGCTAACCTGTTGCATACCTCCTCTGAAGGTAAGGTTCTGGAAGATCCCGCGCAAGAAGCGCCAGAATATGTGTATCAGCGGACTGTTAATCCCGAAGATGCGCCGGATGTGGCGGAGTTCGTTGAAATCACCTATAAAAAAGGTGATCCGGTCGCGTTGAACGGGGTAGAGAAAAGCCCTGCGGAAATGCTGGCCGCGTTGAATGAACTGGGCGGCAAACATGGTGTTGGCCGGCTTGATCTTGTGGAAGGCCGCTATGTCGGGATGAAATCCCGCGGGGTTTACGAAACCCCCGGCGGAACCATTATGCTTGAGGCCCACCGCGGCATTGAATCCATCACTTTGGATCGGGGTGCGGCCCATCTTAAAGACGAGTTGATGCCAAAATACGCCGAGTTGATCTACAACGGGTATTGGTTCAGCCCCGAGCGGGAAATGTTGCAGGCCTTGATTGATCAAAGCCAAGTCTTTGTGAATGGTGTCGTGCGCGTCAAGTTGTTCAAAGGCTCTGTGCAAACTGTTGCCCGCTGGTCGGATGACAGTCTCTATTCTGAACAGCACGTGACGTTTGAAGACGATGCGGGTGCTTATGACCAGGCTGATGCTGCAGGTTTCATCAAAATTAACGCGCTCCGCCTAAGGTTGTTGGCTGCCAGAAACAAGCGCTAACTACGTTGCCAGATTGCCGCAATCTGGCAGCAAAAACCCCTTTTCTGCGCCGCCATTGCGTTGACGTGAACGTGAAACATGCGTAACCTCTGGCGCAAATGTAGCGGCGTAAGATCGCTAATTATACTAAGGGTGGAAATGTAAGCGGTATCTGGGGTTTTTCCAGCGTCGTGGTCAATTTATTGATTTTAAGTGTATTGACCTTGATGTGACAGTCAAATCAGCCGTTTTGTGTTTCACCTTTGTTCGGGGTGAATAGCGGAGTTTTGTGTTGTGAGTAACGGATACGAACAGCAGCCTGATTATGACGGCCAGGGGTACACATTTGACCCCGATACGGGCGATAAGGCTGGAAAAAAGAATTCATCCGGTTTGATCCGCGCGGGTATTTTCGGGATCATCCTGTTTCTGGCAATTATCGGCTTTTCAAGCGTCATCAATAAGTGGTTTTTCCAAACGGATGGCGCAGAAGCCCTGCCCCAAACTGTAGCTTCAAAGACGCCACAGGCTTCGGGGGAGTCCCCTTTTAACAAGTTGAAACAGACTTGGGTCAATACCCGAAAAACGCTTGAGAATGAGTTCGAAGCCAAAAGAAACCTTCTGACGGTTGTGTCTAAAACCGAAGCGGATATTGCGGCTGAAAAGCAGGATGTTGTCCGCTTTGAAAATGCTGTTGCACTGGCCGAGGCTGCGGTCTCGACAGCCCGAAAAGACCTTTCCGACATCGAAGCCAAAATTTCGGATCTGGAAAAAAACACCCCCGAAGACGCGTTTGAGGATGCGCAGCATGCGGCATTGACCGCGACGCAAGACGCCACCGCGGTGCAAAAAAGGTTTGAGCAGGCCAAGGCCGAACAGAAACGCACGGAACTTACGGTCGGCCAATTGCGCCGCGCGGCAAAGGCAGCGGATGCGGCGTCTTCTGCGTCCCGTCTGGTGGTCAGCGCGGCGCAGGCTGCGAAACAGGCGGTGTCGGACAATCAGGATGTGATGTTGGGTGCAGACGATGCCGCCATGAGCAATCTGGAAAACAATTTCTTCAAAGGTGCGGAATCCCAAGCGGATAGTGTTGAAAAATCGGCGCGGGCTGCGGGCAAGGCGGTTCTGGTCGCCGAAGCACGGCTTCGCAGTCTGAACAAAAAAGAGCAGGAGCTTCAAAAGCGGTTTGCAGAGGCCAACAAAGAAGAAATCCTTGCGAAAGATGTTCTGGCCGCCGTGGAAAAGGAAATAACGGCCCATCTGGAAAAACTGTCTTTGGCGCAAAAGCGGCGCGAAACGGTGCAGACGCGGTTAAAATCTTTGGAACGTAAGGCCGAAGATCAGCAAGCGGCGTTGGAAAAACAGACCCAGCTGGTTGCCGCTTTGCAGGCGACACTGGTGTCCACAAAAACGCAGGTGAAGACTACGGAAAAGGCGCTGGAAACCGTACAGGCGGAATTCCAAGCCACTGAAAACGAACTGAAAAAACTGCATCGCGCGGAAGCAGCGAAAAACGCGGTTGCGATTGCTGGGCTAAACGCGAAACTGAATGACCAGTTGCGCCAGACGTTGAACGGGGCAACGCCGGAACATCCGATTTTCGACCGGTTGGTGTTTTCATCGGCCAAGTTGTTCGAGCCGGGTTCGGCGGTTCTGGGCAAAGGCGGCAAGGATATTCTGGTCGAAGTTGTGCCCGTGCTGGAAAAAGTCGCTGCTGAATTACCGTCTGATGCCAATTGGGTGTTGCGGGTGGACGGCCACACCGATGCCCAGCCGCTGAGCGGGAACGGGCGGTTCAGGGACAATTGGGAATTGTCGCAGGCGCGGGCTTTGTCTGTTGTCCGCTTTTTGGTGGCGGCAACCAGCCTGAAACCGGGCCAGTTATCGGCAAACGGATTTGGTGAATTTCAACCGCTGACGGAAGGTTCATCCGAAGAAGATCTGGCAAAGAACCGACGGATAGAGCTGACGCTCGCATCCCGATAATCAGGGCGCAATCTTGTGCGGGGCGATCCGATTGTAAATGTCGAGCGCGCTGTTCAACACGGGTTGCAGATTTTCCGAAACCTCTGGCAAAGGCCCTTCGGCGCCTGCAAACCCTGTGCTGTTCCACACGGCACCGTACCAGTGGGGCGCCCAGACGCCATCTTGCGGGTGGCCACCTTTGGGCCATGACAGCATGTCTGCGTGAAAGGGGATGCCGATTTCACTGCACAACAAACGCAGCATGGTTTCGGGGTTGGCGCGAATGTCCGCACTGTCAATGATGATGGGCAGGGTGCCTGAATGGGCGGTGACCAGATCAATCAGTTCTGCCTGTTGCTGAAATCCGATGTCATCCAGCGTCGGATTGCCCCGTTTTTTATCATAAGAGGCCAGAACCCGCGTGGGGTGGCGGATCAGGAACACGTTTGTCATCCCAATGATCCAGCTACGATCCACATTTGGCGTCATGTGTTGGGTCATGTGTTTTTGGTAAAAGACAGGTTTGCCCTGTGGCCCCTGCGCGGTGCATTTGGCGATCACAGCCTTGGGGTCTTGATCACCTGCTTGCAGGATTTCAGCGCTCATAGGATGATCCAGACCCGTTTCTTTCAGGTAGGCGGCATAAAAGGGTTCGTCCCATACCTCGCAGTCGGGGTGTTGGGCGAAGGCATACATCATCGCCGTAGACAGATTGCGCGGGCCGGACCACATGGCAATTTTTAACGGGGTCTTATCTAAGGTCACGAGTATCACCGAGTTGTTAATTGTAAGTGAACGCCTGAAATCGGAGTAACAAAGGCGTATGAAAAGAGAAAGAACTGTTGTGGGGAGTTGGCGATGAAAATTTTACTGCGATTGGTGCTGTTGTCTTGTGTGGTGAATTTCGGCTTGCTGCGGCCTGCTCTGGCCGAGGATGCTATTTTTGCGGGCGGATGTTTCTGGTGTGTGGAATCCGATTTTGAATCTGTTCCGGGTGTGCTGGATGCACGGTCTGGCTATATCGGCGGGTCAGCGGCGCAGGCGGATTATAAGACGGTGTCCAAAGGGGGAACCGGCCATTATGAGGCTGTTCTGATCCGCTTTGACCCTGCAAAAATCAGCTATGACGCGCTTTTGCATAAATTCTGGCGTTCGGTCGATCCGCTTGATGCGGGCGGGCAGTTCTGCGATCGCGGTGACAGTTATCGCACTGCGGTTTTCACGACCAGTGATGCACAGGCGGCCACGGCGCGCGCGTCCAAGGCAGCGGCGGAAACCGTGCTAGGGCAGCGGATTGTGACCCCGATTGTGCCCGCCACAGCCTTTTACCCGGCCGAAGCCTTTCATCAGGATTATTACAAAAGTTCCAAGAAAGTGCTGACCCGCTTTGGCCTGATCAAACGCAAGGACGCCTATAAAAAATACCGTGTGGCCTGCGGACGCGATGCGCGGATCAAGGCGCTATGGGGCGGGCAGGCCCATGCTTTGCCCGCCAGCTAGATCAATACAGCATGTTCTGCGTGATGATAATCCGAAGCACGACAATGCCCAGAAACACAACAATCGGCGAGAAATCCATACCGCCCGCTGTGGGCAGAACGCGGCGGATCGGTTCGTAGACCGGCTCTAGCAGGCGGTTCAGGCCGAAATAGATTTGCGCAACAATCGGTTGGCGCAGGTTCAGCACCTGAAAGTTCACCAGCCAGCCGATCACGATATGGGCGATCAGAATCCACCATGCAACATTCAGGATGGCGAGAAGGATAAGTCCGAGAGTGGTCATGTGTGTTCCTATTCTGCTTTGCCACAGACCTAGTGCCTGTGTGACGCCAAAGCAAGATCGCGGTGCAGGGTTCTGTGCGGGGATAGCATCAAAGATGCGTTAACCCTTGCGTGCCTCGGGGGAAACGGGTTCTAATCGGGCAGACCGAATATTTAAGGAACAGCCCTTTGACCACACAATCCAATAAGAAATCAGTCTGGGGCTGGTACTTTTACGACTGGGCCGCACAGCCCTATCACACGCTGCTGATCACCTTCTTTTTTGCACCTTATTTCACCGATTTCGTCGCCGTGAACAAAGAGGTCGGCACCGCTTACTGGAGCCTGATGCTAACGGTCACAGGCATTTCCATCGCGCTGGCCGCCCCCGTTTTGGGCGCAATTTCAGACACCACAGGCCCGCGCAAGCCGTGGATATTTCTGTTTTCGGTTTTTTACATCGTGGGCGCTGCTGGGCTGTGGTTTGCGGTGCCGGACATGAGCAGCGTTTTCTGGATTTTGATCTCTTTTTCTATCGGGTTGATCGGTGTGGAACTGTCGCAGATATTTGTGAACGGAATCTTACCGACATTGGGATCGCGTGAAGACCTTGGGCGGATTTCTGGCAGCGGTTGGGCTTTTGGCTATCTGGGCGGATTTTTCGCGCTGATCTTGGCAATTCTGTTTGTGGTCGTCCTGTCCGAGGGGAAAACCATCATCGGCCAGACCCCGATCCTTGGTCTGGACCCCGCAATGGGTGAGGACAAACGCGCCTTGGGGCCTTTGACCGCCCTGTGGTATTTCATTTTTGTACTGCCGTTCTTTTTCTGGGTGCCAGATGTGAAACGCCGTAAACGGGCGGTCGGGGCGATCGGGCAAAGCCTGCGGGCGCTTGGCAACACATTGCGCACGCTTCCCAGCCGACGCAGTTTTGCGGCCTATCTGGCGTCTTCCATGTTCTACCGCGACGCGCTGAACGGGCTGTATTCCTTTGGCGGTATATACGCCACAGGCGTGCTTGGGTGGGAGATCGGCCAGTTAGGTGTGTATGGCATTGTGTCCATTGCTGCGGGGGCCTTGTTCTGCTGGTTGGGCGGTTATCTGGACAAATGGATGGGGCCGAAATTTGTGGTTGTTCTGTCGATTTCCGTGCTGATCGGGGTCTGTGTGCTGATTGCAGGAACAGGCCGCGACGCGGTGTTCGGTGTTGTGTTGGTCGAAGGATCAAACCTGCCGGACATCCTGTTTATGATTTGCGGCGCATCCATCGGTGCGGCGGGCGGCACCATTCAGGCGGCATCCCGCACCTTGCTGGTGCATCAGGTGAAAGACGACCGTCTGACCGAGGCATTCGGCCTTTACGCCCTATCCGGTCGCGCCACCACCTTCATAGCTCCGATGTTGATCGGCATCGGTGTGCTGGTCACAGGCAGCCAGCGGTTTGGCATTTCCCTGCCAATCATAGTATTGTTTGCCATCGGACTGATCTTGTTAAAATGGGTTGATACGTCAAAGGAGTAGAATAAATGCGGTTTTCTGTTGCAAGTCTTGTTGTGTCACTGGCCTGTGCGTTCGGGGTGCCTTTGGGGGCGCAATCGGCACGGGACGGGGCTGTTGTCGGGGTGTCCCAGACCCAGGGTCTCGGCCAAGGACAGGCGCAGATTATCCGCAAAAGCACCTCTGGCACCAAGGCGAACCAGTTGTTCGGGGCAAAGAAAACCGCCTCGCGGCATAAACCTGCGGCGATCGGCACCTATGCCAAAGGGTGTCTGGCCGGGGCGGAACAAATGCCCGAAAGCGGCCCCACATGGCAGGCGATGCGGCTTAGCCGGAACCGTCATTGGGCCCATCCCGAGATGATTGATTTCCTCAAAGACCTTAGCGCCTATGCCGCCACGCAACCGGGCTGGGCGGGGCTGTATTTGGGCGATATTTCCCAAGCCCGCGGTGGCCCGATGGTATCGAGCCATCAATCCCACCAGTTGGGTCTGGATGCGGATATCTGGCTTTACCGTGCAAACCGTCTGAACCTCAGCCGGAACGAACGTGAGAAACTGTCGTCCACCAATGTGCGCTCCAGCGACCAGCGCAATGTGAACAGCAACTGGACCCAGCAGCACGCCAATATCCTGAAACACGCAGCCGAAGATTCCCGCGTGGATCGGATCTTTATCACCGCCCCTGCCAAAATCTGGATGTGCAACAACACCAAAGGCAATCGCAAATGGTTGCAGAAAATCCGTCCGATCTATGGCCATAACACCCATTTCCATGTGCGTCTGAAATGCCCCAAAGGGCAGGCGGGCTGTGTCAAGCAAACGCCGACGGTTTCGCAACTGTCCAAGGGTAAAGACGGCTGTGATGCCACGCTGAACTGGTGGGTTACGGATTATTTGAACCCGCCCAAAGTAGACCCGACCAAAAAGAAGAAACCCGCCAAGAAACAGCCTCGCAAACGAGGTGCGCGGGATTACACAATGGCGGATCTTCCCAAAGCCTGCTCGGCTGTTTTGCAAAGCAACTAAGGGCCAGAGAGCGCTGGACCCTGCTTTATGGGTTACAAAATATACGAAAACTTCGCCAAAACGTAACATTAATTTGCGTTTTGGCGAAATCGTGTTAAATTACCTTCCACAAAACAGGAGTCTTTCCTTTGTCCAACGCCTACATCTGTGACGCTGTGCGCACCCCGATCGGCCGTTTTGGCGGCAGCCTTTCGACGGTCCGTGCCGATGATCTGGCCGCGATCTCGATTGCGGCTTTGATGGCGCGCAATCCTTCGGTTGATTGGGCGGCTGTGGATGATGTGATCCTTGGCTGTGCCAATCAAGCGGGCGAAGACAACCGCAACGTGGCGCGGATGGCGGCTTTGCTGGCGAAACTGCCTGTGGATGTACCCGGATCAACGATCAACCGTCTGTGTGCCTCTGGGATGGATGCGATTGCGCTGGGCGCGCGGGGTATTCGATCGGGCGATATGGATATGGTGATTGCAGGCGGGGTCGAAAGCATGACCCGCGCGCCTTTTGTGATGCCCAAGGCCACATCCGCCTTTTCCCGCGCAAATGAGGTGTTTGACACCACCATCGGCTGGCGCTTTGTGAACCCCAAGATGCACGCGGCTTACGGCACTGACAGCATGCCCCAGACAGGTGACAATGTTGCGGCGGATTACGGCGTGTCCCGTGCGGATCAGGACGCGATGGCCGCGCGCAGTCAGGCCCGCTGGGATGCGGCGGATAAAGCAGGGTTGTTTGCCGATGAAATCGTGCCAGTGACCATTCCCCAGCGCAAGGGCGACCCGATTACCTTTGCCAAAGACGAACATCCCCGCCCCGGCACCAGTGTGGAAAAGCTGGCAGGACTGCGCGGTATTAACGGCCCTGACCTAAGCGTGACGGCGGGCAATGCATCCGGTGTTAATGACGGGGCGGCGGCGGTTCTGCTGGCCTCTGACGCGGCTGTAAAGGCCCACGGGTTAACGCCGATTGCCCGTGTGGTTGGCGCGGCGGCAGCAGGTGTTTCGCCCCGTGTGATGGGCATTGGCCCTGTGCCTGCGGTGAAAAAGCTGCTGGCCCGCACAGGCCTGACCATGGCCGATATGGATGTGATCGAATTGAACGAGGCTTTCGCGGCCCAAGGCATCGCGGTGCTGCGTGAATTGGGCGTGCCGGACGACAGCGAAAAGGTAAATCCGAACGGCGGCGCCATCGCGATTGGCCATCCTTTGGGCATGAGCGGTGCCCGTTTGGTAGCAACGGCGGCCTATCAATTGAAACGCACAGGCGGGCGCTATGCGCTGTGTACAATGTGCGTTGGCGTGGGGCAGGGCTTTGCCCTGATCATCGAGCGGGTCTGACCCGTCGGGCTGGTTTGCGGCGTAAAAAGGAGAATACTGATGTATGCACAGATGGTAGAATCCACCGGAAAAACCGTGAAAACGGCAGCCGAAATGACGCCGCAGGAAGCGGCGTTTCAGGCGCGGATCGACGCAGGCGAAAAGATAGAGCCGAAAGACTGGATGCCCGACGCCTATCGCAAGAACCTGATCCGCCAGATCAGCCAGCACGCCCAT
>JAXMOF010000009.1:0-103406 GCA_034670045.1 Amylibacter sp.
CCCTGCCTGATGCTCCTTCAGTATCCCGATTATCTGTTCTTCGCTAAAACGGCTTCTCTTCATCGTCTGTCTCCTTCTTGGAGAACAGGCTAACTCAAAACACAGGACTTTTCAGGGGAGCAGGTCACCCTGCTTGGGTTTCCCTCTCAGGAATCCCTAAACATGGTGATTATTTGGCTCTGGTGGGCTGCTGGAGACCAAGGGCAGGTATCATATTGCTCAGCAAAGACCTGCGTTCGCCGCTTCAGCGAACCACCCTGATCAGCCTGATCCTCATCCAGTTTCCCGCTACTTCACATGCGCGCGTTTCGGGCAAACGACAGAACTGAAACGCACATTGATTTGAGAGGCTTTCGCCCGCGGAACTTTCCCACCTCAGCAGCATAGGTTGCTTCCCAGCCTCGCTGGTCGATCCCTGCTGTCTTTCTAAGGATTGACGTTTGCGCCTTGCCGCAGGCAGCCTCGAGGCGTCGGATTAGAAAATATGCGAAATGCTGGCGCCGCCGTCTTGCGATACAACCTGCCCCGAAACAAAACTTGCATCATCGCAGGTTAACAGCATCGCCATTCCCGCTACTTCCTGCGGTGTCACTTTGCGTTTCGCGGGTGTAACGCGCGTCCAGTCCGATAGATGACGTGCATCCGGAACCATGCCAGCCGAAACAGCACCAGGGGCCAAGGCGTTGACCCGAATTCCGAATTCCGACAATTCCGTCGCCATAACCCGCGTCATGGCTTCTATTCCAGCCTTTGAGGCGCCGTAAGCCAGACGTCCTCTTACGCCGTATTTTGCGTGAATTGACGAGATAAACAAAATGCGTCCCCCCGTCCCTACCATTTTTGCAGCAACCTTTTGTGCAACCCTGAAACTGCCCAACAGATTGATGTTCAGAAGGTCGGAAAACTCCTCCTCGGACATTGACAGACATTCATTGGCGCGGAATATTCCGGCCGAATGGACCAGAACATCTATGCCTCCCAGAATGGTCTCTGCCTGGTCGATTGCCTTTGCCACGGATTGTCCGTCTGCAAAATCGACTTCGATCCATGTGGTGGTTTCGCTGGCAACCCTGTCGAGGTTGACCACATGATCGCCCCGCGCCAGCAGTGCGGAAATTATCGCAGCCCCCAATGCCCCGCTGCCCCCGGTCACCACTGTTCGTAATTGTGGATTAGTCAATATGAACATCCGTTTGCAGTTGAAACTTTTCAGGATCAAAGGTGGCCACAGAAATTTCCATCAGGGTTGCAGTGCTGTCATAAAGCTGTGCAACGACCCGCAGCGCAGGCGCATCCACGTCCAGGCCGATGATTTTTGCAGTTTTTGCAGGGCAGCGGATCGCCTTGGCTGTTTGGCTGACCCGCCCTACAACAATGTCGAACCGTTCTTCGATAATGCGAAACACCGAAGGGCTGCCCTGGTCCAGCACATGTTCAATTGCCGCGTAGCGGGCGGGCACATAGATTTGCGTGCTGTTAAAGGGCACATCCTCGCCCGGCAATGTACGTGTGCCGGTGATTTCCAGCCAGTGATCGGTTTCGCTTTGGTAACCGTGCAAATGGGGGATGTCTTCGGTATGGACCGTTTGTGTGCCCGTCAACACCAGTTCCGTATCCCGTCCCAAACTCAGCAGTTCGTGTAGGCCGGTTGTTTTCATATTGAAACGGGATTTGGGGCTGTCAGCAATAACCGTCGTGCCTGCGCGCTTCTTACGCTCCAGAACCCCCAGACGTTCCAGTTCCGTATAGGCAAGCCGAAGCGTTGAGCGGCTGACGCCAAGTTCCACAGCATACTCGGCTTCGGGCGGCAACTTGTCACCAACGCGCAGCTTGCCGTTCTGTATTTCCAGCAGAATAGCATCCGAAAGCTTTTGGTGAAGTGTCGTCATTGCAATGTCCTTGGTAGCCAGAGCGCCAGATCGGGGAATACCGCAAGCAGTATCGCAAAGCCAAGCAAGATGCCAAAGAAAGGCAACGCAGCCCGCGCGATGGTCCCGATGCTTTCTCCGGTTTGGGATTGAATGACAAACAGGTTGAACCCGATCGGTGGGGTGATCTGGCTGATCTCGACTGCGACAACCACAAAAATACCAAACCAGATCGGATCAAACCCTGCGGCCGTAATCAATGGCAACGTGATCGGCAGCGTCATCACAATGATCGAAGTGCCATCAAGAAACATGCCAAGAAGCGCGTAAAACACCAGCAGAACAACAATAAGCGTCATGGGCGACAGGCCGAAACTGGCGATCTGCCCCGCGATAGCCTTGGGAATGCCTAAAAAGCCGAAGGCCGAATTCAACAGCGCAGCCCCGATCACAATCAACCCGATCATCGCGGATGTGCGAACCGCCCGCCGACCGGCAGCGATCATCGCCGACCAGCGAAAGCGCCCCATTGCGACAGAAATCAGCACCGCACCCAGAACACCCAATGCGGCAAGTTCACTTACGCTTGCAAACCCCAGATAAAGCGCCCCCATAATCGTTCCGATCAACATTGCAATCGGCCCGATATCCCATAGCCCGCCCAACAATTCACTGCGGGTCGCGCGTTCGGCACGCGGTTGCGTCCCTGTGATGGTCTGATGAGCCGCGATGTAGATCATATAGAACGCAGCCAGCGTCAGGCCCGGGATCACGCCTGCGATAAACAGTTCCAGAATGGATTGTTCGGCCACCACTCCGTAAATGATCATGATGATCGACGGGGGGATCAGGAACCCCAAGGTGCCAGCACCTGCAAGTGACCCCATGGCCAATTGCCGATCATAGCCGCGGGCTTTTAACTCTGGCAGGCTGACATTGCCCACAATAGCCGTCGTTGCAGCAGACGAACCGGATACAGCCGCAAACAGCGTCGATCCGACAACATTCACGTGCAACAATCCCCCCGGTAAACGGCCGACCCACGGGGCAAGGCCAGAAAACAGCGACCTGCCCAGACCTGCGCTGACCAACACTTCGCTCATTAGGATAAAAAGCGGCAGCGACAGTAAGGGCGTCGGGATCATAGACCCCCAGATGACGCCGCTGCTGAAAATATCCATTGGAATGTTGGGTTTGAAAATCGACAACATAAGATAGCCGGTCGCAAACAGGGACAGGCCGATCCAGACAGACCCTGCAAGCAGGACCACAAAAAGAAGACAGGCGACAATTGCAATTTCAAACATCAGCGTGTTCCTTGTCTGCTCCGCGCCATTCAAACTGACGATCGGTGATACGGCGCGTGACCCGTGCAAAAAGATCCAGCCAAAGCTGCGCAAACCCCCAAAGGATAACCGCTTGCGGAATCCAGAGCGGTGTCTTGGTGACAGAGGTCGCCAGAATATTGCGATCAAACGAGGCGGAAACTTTGGTCCACATCGCAGCAATGACGGCGGCGACAATGACCAAAGCAACCAGATTGGCCATCACATCCATCCATTTTGCGACACCTGCCGGCATTTTCTCGGTCAGCAAAGTGATCCGCACATGCACGGCAGTCCGGATCGCCGGCCCGGAAGCCAGGGCAAAAATAGCGCCCATGGCGTATTGGCTGTATTCCCAGGTAAAGGAAAAACTTTGAGCCTGCGCGCGGGCGACGACTTCGGTCAGCATCAAGATGCAATACCCGAAAATCAGGGTTACAGCAGCAAGTTCAGCCAATCGCGACAGGCGGTCGATGAGGGTGAGTAAACGGCTCATAATAATCGAGACACGCAGGGGCGAGCAGGCCCGCCCCCTTGCATCTGCCTACTTACCGGTCTTTGCGGCATACGCCTCAACGACGGATTTTGCTTCGGGGACTGTTTCAAAGAAATCAGCCCACATCGCCTTACCCGCATCGGCCATCTTGGCTTTCAGGCTTTCGTCAGCCGTGGAAATCACCATGCCGTTTTCAACCAGCACAGCGGTCTTGGCCGCATCTTCTGCTTCTGAAGCTGCCCAGAAATCCGCTTCCATCTTATCGGCAAGCCCCTGGATCGTTTTGCGTTCCTCATCGGTCAATCCGTTCCACGCATCAAGGTTTACCGTAACGGCATCAGGGGACATGGACCAGTTCAACGGATTGAAGTTGCCTGTGAACTGATACAGCTTTGAATTCGCACCGGTTGACGTAGAGGTAGCGGCACCGTCAACGGTTCCCGCAGCAACAGCCGTTGCCAGTTCTTCGAACGGCAGTTCTACAGGCGCGGCCCCCATCTTTTCAAGAAACGTGAAAGACGTCGCATTGAAAGAGCGGATCCGCTGGCCGTTCATGTCATCCGCACTGACAATAGGGTTCTTGGTATACACACCGGGTGACGGCCAAGGCACGTAATACAGAACCTTCTGATTGTGACGTTCAAAAATCGCATCATAGGTCGGTCCAGCCACGTCAAGCCATGTCTTCATTTCGTCCTGACCCTGAATCAGATAGGGCAATGTGTCCACACCGAGAAAGGGTTCTTCGCCTGCTTGAAGAAACAACAGCATATCCGCCATCTGAACAATTCCGGTTTCAACTGCGGCCAGCTTTTCGGTGATTTTTACACCGGTTTCACCTGACAGATGCACGGTGATATCAACGGAACCATCTGTGGCGCTGCGCACCGCATCAGCGAATGCAATCGCGCTTTGGGCGTGAAAGTTATTGGCCCCCCAGGCCGTTGTTAGATCCCATTTTGTCTCTGCCAAGGTTGCAGATCCGATCAGGGTCAGTGCAGTTGTCGCTGCAAAAAGTTTGGTCATCAGTGTCATTGGTATGTCCTCCTGTTGAATGGAACGAGCTTGGTTATTTACGTTTATACAAGTCTTGAGCGGCATCTTCAGACACCAACCCGTCGAAAACATCCCGTTCAAGGGCCTTTTCGTCACGCGTTGCAGGGTCACCATACCCACCGCCCCCCGGTGTTTGCAGGATCACGCGCTCTCCTGCCGGTATTTTATACATGCCTTTATCTGTCACAGCCGTACCATCGCTGATCGAGACTTTGCCATTGGAACCACGCCCGCCGTTCTGGCGGCCTTCTGGTCCCGCATTCAAACGTTCGAATGCGGCGGCTGACATGAACATGTCTTCGTTAATGCGCGAGCTGATTTCGATGCGCTGGCCCAGACCGCCACGGTGACGCCCTGCCCCGCCGCTATCAGAAATAAACTCTTTCGCATGATAGATCACAGGGGAAGCCACTTCTGCGGCTTCAACCGGAACGGACCCCACGCCGGACGGGAAGGCCGTTGTGGACAGACCATCCGTTGCAGGGCGTGCCCCCATGCCCCCAAGCGCGACGTTCAGGGATGTAAATGCCGTTCTGCCCGCACCGGAAAGCGACAGCGTCCAGAGTGCTCCGGCACTTTCAGCCAGAACTTCGCCGGGCAAGGCTTGTTCAAGGCATCCCAGCATCAGATCGGGCAAGGCCTGCCCGATAACATGGCGGGCGGACACGGGGCTTGGCCGTTCTGCGCTGACCACAAGCCCCGGTTCAGCGGTAATCGTGATCGCATCGAGCGAGGCTTGATTGTTGGGGATTTCAGGCGTCAACAGGGCGCGGATACCAAAGGACGCATAGGCGGCGCTATAGTTCAGCGGGCAGTTGATCCCGCGCCCAACGGCAGGTGACGACCCCGAAAGATCAACCGCGATAGACCCGTCGGATATGGTCATCCGCGCCTTAAGTTCAATCGGCGCATCATAACCGTCCAAGGCCATGGTGTTTTCATAAACACCTTGCGGTGCGCGGCCCAAAGCCTTTTTCGTGCCAATTGCAGAACGCTCGAAGATAAAGGCTGCAACAGAAACCAGATCGTCCAAAGCGTATTCGCCCATCAGGTCCAACAGGCGGGCAACGCCGGTATCATTACACGACAACAACGACAGGATATCCCCCCGCGCTTCGTGGGGGACTCGGGAATTGTTTGTGACAATGGACAGCAGGTCTTCGTTCAGCCGCTTTCCACGGCGCAGATGCATCACCGGAAAGATCACACCCTCTTCAAACACCGAGGCTGCCTCTGCAGACCACCCCCGCCCGCCGATATCAACGATGTGACTGGTCGACGCAAGGTACCCCACAATTTTTCCGTCCAGAAATGCCGGAGTCACAACCACAAAGTCGAACACATGCCCCGCCCCGAGCCAGGGATCATTCGTCACCAGGGCATCGCCGGGCTTCAGGCTGTCAGCAGGAACGAAGGACAACATCGCCCGGACAGAAGCCGCCATCGTATTCACATGTCCGGGCGTTCCGGTCACAGCCTGCGCCAGCATATCGCCATTTGCGTCAAAGACACCTGCGGACAGATCCCCTGCCTCGCGCACGATAGCACCAAAAGCGGCACGCATCAGCGCGTTGGCCTGTTCTTCACAGACCGAAACCAACCGGTTCCACAGCACATTTTGCGCCACGATATCCAACTTGCCGCTCATGCTTCGCTCCGATCCAGAATAAGGTGCCCATCTTTTGACGCTTGTACGCTCCACCCCGGACGCACCAGTGTGGTAGTCTGGTCTTCGCTGACAACCGCTGGCCCCTGCGTGATCCCGCTGCCAAGGGATTTGCGTTTCAAGATTTGGTACGTAAGCTGCTTTTGGGCGGCCAGATCAAACACCTGTCGCGTCTGTGCAGCGTCTTCGCCAGCTTCAGGAACGAAAGACTGTCTGTCCAACATGCGTTCTTCACGCGCCGTTACGCTGACGGAAACCAGTTCCACGGGGATATTATCCAGCGTGAACCCGACCAAGGCTTTGTAACGACGGATAAACTCGGCTTCCAGAACCGATCCATCAAGCTGAAAATCATCGCTCGGGTATTCCAGCGCAACCTCAAGCCCCTGCCCTTGATACCGCAGTTCAACCTTCACCGTTGCGGCGATCCGGTCGGCCGGCACAGCCTCTTGCACAATGGCGCGAACATAAACCAGTTGATCGGCAACCCGTCGGGAAAGTTCTGTGGCATCGACATCGTTCAAAAGCGCCATCACGGAAATCGCGCTTTCAAACGCAACGGGAGACCGCAAGAATCCTACAGCGGACCCCACCCCCGCATTTTGTGGCACGATGATGCGCCGAATGCCCAGCTTCTCGGCAATCCGCGCGGCGTGAAGCGCACCGCCTCCGCCCGAAACCAACAAGTCAAACGCTGCGATATCATGGCCCAGTTCAATTCCGTGAACCCGCGCCGCATTCGCCATCGTTTCATCTGCAAGTTCAATAATACCTGCCGCAGCGGTGGCCACATCTGTAATCCCCATCGGGGTTTGCACATGCTGTGCAATCGCCGCCGGTGCATTTACCGGGGTCAGGGAAATCATCCCCCCAGCGAACCCTTCCGCCGCAATATTACCTACAGTCAAATGCGCATCGGTAATCGTCGCATCCGCCCCGCCCCTGCCATAGGCCGCAGGTCCGGGATCGGACCCCGCACTGCGCGGGCCGACCTTAAGGCGCCCAAGGGCATCAACCCCGGCAATAGACCCGCCGCCCGCACCGATTTCGACCAGTTCAACGGTTGGCACACGCACAGGCAATCCGCTGCCTTTGACGTCCCGCCACGCGCGGGCAACTTCGAACTGGCGGGTGGTTTGCGGATTGCCGTTGCTGATAAAACAAATCTTGGCCGTCGTGCCGCCAATATCCAGCGACAGGGTCTTTTGCGATCCAACTTCGCGCGCAACATGTGCTGCCAAAGCCACGCCGCCAGCAGGACCACTTTCAACCAATCTGATCGGAAAGCGCATAGCCTGTTCAAGCGTCGTCAGACCGCCCCCTGAAAGCATCATCAAGAAAGAGCCAGCAAACCCCAATCTGTTCAGTTCAGCCTTCAACGCCCCGAGGTATTTCGACATAAGCGGGCGGACATAGGCATTGGCACAGACCGTCGAGAACCGCTCGTATTCGCGAATTTCACATGCAACATCAGCGCTTTGACAAATCGTAACCGTATCGCCGAGCGTTTGATGCAAACGGTCCGCGACATAGGCTTCATGTGCGGGGTTGCGGTAGGAATGCAAAAAGCCGATTGCAACCGCCTCTACATTTTCGCTTTTGATCTTTTCCGCCAGCGCATCAATCTGATCGTCTTGCGGGGCTTGCAAAACCGACCCGTCAGCCAGAATGCGTTCTTCCAGCCCCAAGCGAAGCGGACGCGCGACCAGTGACGTGGGCATTTCGATATTAAGGTCATATTGCTCGAAACGCTTTTCATAGCGCATATCCAGCACATCGCGAAAACCCGCCGTAGTGATGAAGGCCGTCTTTGCACCACGTCTTTCGATCAAAGCATTGGTCGCAAGGGTTGTGCCGTGGATGACCGCTGAAATATCGGCATATGTTTTGCCAAGATCCGTCAAAAGCCGCCCCACCCCGTCAAGCGCGCCGCGGTCAGGGGCATTGGGCGTGGTCAAAACCTTAACCGACGTCAGCCCCGTCTCAGTTTCTGCAACAACGTCAGTGAACGTGCCGCCAATATCTATGGAAATTTTTATCATTCCAAAATAAGTACGTACTTTTAAAATTAAGTCAACATTTATTTACGGACGCCGAAACAACGGCACATGCCCAACTCCCAGCGGTCGGAAACCGATGGTTTGACGCTGCAAATTACGAGTTATTTGGGATAGCGTTCTTCCCGAATGCGCACGGCGGCACATTCAGGGATCAGGGGGCTGACCATTGGATTCAAAGTTTCAAACCCGAAACAGAGTCTGAGGCGGGACAGCTTTGATGACGAAGCACAAGGCCCCTGCACGCCCCGCCGCAGGGACCAGTGGTTGCTTACTTTTCAGGGTCAGGCCAGCCTTCCCCTTACAGCACAACCTCAATCAGGTTCGGCCCGTTGCTGTCCAACCCATCTGCCAAAGCATTTTCCAGCTGGGTGCAATCCGTTACGCGGCTGGCTTTGACCCCCATTGATCCAGCCATCTGCACCCAGTCGAGCGTCGGGCGGTCCAGACTTAACATGTCAATCGCGCGGGGACCGGGGTTCTGAACGCCGACATTGGTCAGCTCTCCACGTAGAATCTTGTAGCTTTGATTGGCGAAGATCAGGATAGTGATGTCCAGATTTTCCCGCGCCATAGTCCATAACGCCTGCACGGTATACATGGCCGATCCGTCACCGACCAGCGCCATGACCTTGCGATCCGGACAGGCAATTGCCGCCCCGATGGCCACAGGCATGCCATAGCCGATCGAGCCGCCGCAATTGTTCAGCCATGTGTGTTTTGCAGCCCCTTTGGTGACAGGGGAAAAGGCCCGCCCTGTGGTCACGGATTCATCCACAATGATGGCATTTTCAGGAATTGCGCGGGCGATCAGGGCCGCCAGAGTATCAAGATTAATCGCCCCTGTCGGGCGTTCGGGCAGTTCTGCTTTGGCCACATGGGCAGGCGGGGTTTGTGCAGCGCCTGTTGCATTACACAGGGCTGACAGGGCCGCCGTCAGGTCTGCACCAGCGTCTGCCAGGGTCACAATTTCCGCGCCCTCCCGCGTCAGGACTGCGGGTTTTCCGGGATAGGCAAAAAATCCGATCGGCGCGCGGGCACCGATCAGCACGATACGTTTGTAGGGTTTCAGCACCTCTAGCGCGATGTCGATGGGATAGGGCACGCGACCGATAGCAACACGCCCTGCCCCCCGCTCCAACCGCCCGTTGGCCCATTCGGACAGCAGCTTACACCCTGTTTCAGCGGCAATCCGCCCTGCGATTTCAAGGTTGCTTTCGCTTAACGCGCCGCCCCCTAGTAACAGCAGGCTTTCAGGGCCGTCCAAGGCTTTGGCGGCTTGGTCCAATGCGCTTTCGTCAAAGGCCGTCGGACGGGGAGTTTCAAGCGCATCTTGCACCACACCGCCCGCGTTCCATGCGGTATCGCTGGGCAGAATCAGGGATGCGATTTGTCCGGGTGGAACCATTGCGGCCTGAACCGCCTCGGCGGCGTCTTTGCCGACAGTTTCTGCCAGCGGGGATGTGCGCACCCAATGAGACACCGGTCGGGCGATGCCTTTGATATCCGATGTCAGTGGCGCGTCCAGTTCGATATGGGGCGAGGCGTGTTCCCCGATGATGTTCACCACCCCCGACCCCGCTTTTTTAGCGTTATGCAGGTTGGACAGCCCGTTGGCCAAACCCGGCCCCAAATGCAAAAGCGTCGACGCAGGCTTGCCTGCCATACGGTAGTAACCATCCGCCGCACCAGTCGCCACGCCCTCTTGCAGGGCCAGCACAGATCGCATTCCGGGGATGTGATCCAGCGCCGCGACAAAGTGCATTTCAGATGTGCCGGGATTGGTGAAACACACCTCTACCCCGTTCGCCAGCAAAGTCTGCACAAGGCTTTCCGCGCCGTTCAATCCGCCGCTTATGGTATCGTCAGTCACATCTTGTCCTTTTGTATTATCTTTGACCTGCGTCCCAATAGGGTGCCCGCAGGTCTTTTTTCAGTATTTTTCCGATGGTGCTGCGGGGCAGCGTTTCACGGATTTCCACACCAGACAAGCGCTGGCTTTTGCCAAGTCGGGTGTTGGCCTGGGTCAGGATATCGCCGGCGCTGCGGCTGGCGCCCGCGCGTGTGACCACCAAGCCCAAAGGGGTTTCGCCCCATGCGTCTGACGGAATGCCAATGACTGCAGCATCGACCACATCGGGGTCTTCAAGCAGAACCAGTTCCAGATCATTGGCATAGATGTTCAAGCCGCCTGAAATGATCATGTCCTTTTTGCGATCCGACAGAACCAGAAAACCGTCTTCGTCAAATGCACCCATATCGCCAGAGCGGAAATAGACCAACCCCTCGGAATCACGCCAGATATAATCGGCCGTCAGGTCATCGCGGCCATAATACCCCGCCATCATCGTGGGGCCGCGTCCGCAGATTTCACCCACAGTGCCTTTGGAAACCTCGTTGCCAGCGCTGTCAATCAGGCGGATGTCGTTGCCCGCGGCCAAAGTGCCCACGGTGTGCAACTTTGTCGGATGCTCATCCGCAACCAGCACAGTGACGCCGCCGCCTTCGGTCAGGCCGTAGTATTCCACCAGCTTGCCTGGAAACCGCTCCAGAACATCCTGTTTCACATCAGCCCGCAATGGTGCCGAGGTTGAGAATTTGAGCCGCATGGAGGTCAGATCAAAACTGTCAAAATCGGGCACATCCATGATGCGTTTGTATTGCACGGGCACCAGCATGGTGTGGGTGATTTTCTCACGCTCGGCAATGTGCAGGTATTCCCTTGCGTCGAATTTCGCCATCAGATGCACGGTTGATCCGCCAAACAGGGTGGGCACAAAGGACACGATTGTTGTGTTGGAATAGAGTGGCGTTGAAATCAGGGTGCGGGCCTCGGCGTCATAGCCATTTGGGGAAACGCGGTCCATCTGGGCTGCGCGCATCCAGTGATTGTGCAAAATGCCTTTGGGCGTGCCCGTGGTGCCAGAGGAATAGATCAGGTTGAACGCATCTTCCATCCGGATCGGGATCATCGGATCGGTTGTGGGCGATGCTGCCAGTGCGGTTTCATATTCGGTGAAACCGGCCTGTTCAAAGTCGATGGCAAAGCGTTCAATCGGCAGATCGGCTATAAACCCGTCCACAAGGCCAAGGTATTGCTTTGCCACAAAAATAGCCTTGGCCCCGCAATCCACCAGCATCTTTTGCAGCGCATCAGACGAGGCCATGGACGACAGCGGCGTCACGCAAGCCCCTGCCCGCAGGATGCCCATAAACAATTCGCCGTAAGGGATGGAATTGGGAGAGATAATCGCAACATTATCCCCCGTCCCCAAGCCTAGCTGCACCATCAGATTGGCCACACGGTTGATGCGGGTATCAAAGGCAGCCCACGTCAGACTGTCCGGACCGCAGACAATCGCCAGCCTGTCGGGAAAAGCAGCGCCATTGGTGCGAATGCGGTCAACGACGGTTTCGGTGGGCGGCGTATCGGAAACAGGTGGTGAAATTTTCATCATGGTCAGACCCCGTTAAGCGGCTGTGGCAGGTGCCCGCCACGCCAAGAAAACCGGCACAGCACATAGGGCTGCACCAACAATAAAGGACAGGCCGTAGCCCATGTTGACCAAGCCGTTTTGCGGCATGGCAATCAGCACACCGCCAAAGAACAGTAAGATGCGCAAGGGATATTCCAACGCGCCCTGGACCGGCCCCACCAGACTGATATAGCCCTGCAACGCCGAAGAAATCAGCGCGACTCCGATCAATGCGCAGGACAATGCAACCATAACCTCCCATGCAGGGGCCTGCCCGATCAGCGCAGGGTTCAGCACAAAGAAGAAGGGCGCGATATAGATCACTCCGCCAAGGCGCATTGCCTCAAAGCCGGTGGCAATCGGATTGGACCCCGCCATGGTCGAGGCCGCGAATGCCCCCAGTGCCACGGGTGGTGTGATATAACTGACCATACCCCAATACAAAATGAACAAATGCACGGCGAGCTGGTTCAACCCGCCCGCTTCCAACGCGGGGGCCAGTACCACGGCAAGGAAGATGTAACAGGCGGTGACCGTCATCCCCATGCCAAAAATAAAGGCCGTCAGCGCCCCCATCAGCAGCAGAACCAGCGTGTTATCCCCCGCCATGAACACCAGTTCATTGACCAGCGTGCCTGCCAGACCCGTGGCGGAAAACGACCCGACAATCAGGCCCACCCCCAACAGGATTGCGGTCAATTCGGCCAGCCCCATGCCGACCCCCACAATCATATTGCCCAAACGCTGGCGGTTCAGGCGGAAACGGGCACGGAACTGGTTCACCACCAGCAGCAACACCGTGGCATAAAACGGGGCCGAGGATTCCTGACGCAAGCCGATCATCATATAAAGCAGCAGCGCGAAAACAAAAATATAGGGCCACCCCTCGCGCATCACCTCTTTCAGGCGCGGCAGGTCGGGTCTGGGCAGACCACGCAGCCCGCGCTTGGCGGAATAGGCGTCGATCTGGGCAAACAGGCTCCAGTAATACAGGATGCTCGGGATCGCAGCGGCCAATGCGATTTCCACATAGGGACGAGACAGAAAAGACGCCATAATAAAGGCCGTGGCCCCCATGATCGGCGGCATCAACACCCCGCCGGTAGAGGCACAAGCCTCGGTTGCGGCGGCGGTTTTGGCGGAAAATCCGGTTTTGCGCATGGCAGGAATTGAAACCGCGCCCGTGGTCAGCACGTTCGAAATAACCGAGCCCGACATGGACCCCATAAAGCCGCTTGCAAAGATCGAAACCTTGGCCGCCCCGCCGCGATACCCGCCGACCAGACCCAGCGCGAGGTCATTGAAAAACTGCCCCCCGCCCGTGCGCTGCAACACAGCGCCAAACAGAATGAAACCGATCACCACACCGCCAAACGCCTTCATCGGAATCCCGAAAGAACTTTCAGCCGAAAAGATATGATAAGGCACCGTCTGCATAAAAGTGCTTTGAAACCCTGAAAACGGGTCAGGCACATGACCTGCAAAGGTGGGGTAAAAGGCAAATAAGGTGACGATGCAAAACAGCACCAGCCCCCCTGCGCGGCGTGTGGCTTCCAGGATCAGAAAGAAGAAGACCACCGAAACATATTGCGCAAACGCCGGCGCTGCATACTCCCAGCCTTGGGACAGGTTCACCTGCGCAGTTTGCGCCAGATAGCCTGAGCAGAATATGGAAAGGGCAAACAGTGCCCAGTCCAGCAGGGATGGCACCCCGCCTTTGCCACCGCGCATCTGAAAGATCAGAAAGCTCAGGGACAGGAACAGCCCGCCAAGGATGTACAAATACCGCCCGTCGATTAACACAATCCCTAAAATCTGTATGTTAAACAGTTGGTTCACCACCAGAACCAGTGCCAGTAGCGTACCCAGCACCACCGCCCAACGGGCTGGCCCTGAAATACGTTCCGCAGGCGTGGCCCCATCAATGGCGACGTGTTCCAGCCCCTGCGGGGCCGCGGTGTTCTGATCGGTCATAGGAATACTCTTGGCAGGGATGCACAGGGAAAACGGGCCAGCGGTTAGGCCAGCCCGTTTGGATCACAATGTGAGTGACTTAAAAGACGACCTTAAAGCCGCCGTCTGCCAGTGCTTTGCGGCGGGCTTCGCTCCATGCGGCTTCCCAATCGGCGGGGCTGCTTGCTTTGGTCGCCTCCCAAGCGGCGGCCAAGGCCGCCTGACGGGCGATCAGATTGTCATTATGTGCCTGTGCTGCGTCAGTCCAGACGCCCAGTTCTTTGTAAAAGCGGATTGATCCCTCGTGGTAGGGCACCACCCATTCCATGTTTTGCTTGTCCAGCGACCACCCGCCAATGCCCGGCGCCTTGCCGTCATATTGGGGGAACAGATCGACCATCGCCTTGGTCATGTTATAGACAAGGTCCGCTTCTGTAGCAGCCATAGCCGTCAGAACCGGATAGGCATATCCCGCCCCTTGATAGCCATCTGTGCCATCAATGGTTGCACCGACTTTTGCTTTGTTCAGTTGAAAAAACGGCGCAATTGCCAGCATCTTTTCAAAGCCTTCGGTGTTTTCCGGATCAATCGGTGGCCAGAACAGCCCCCGTGGCCCCGCCTCTGCTTCATAGGCTTTGCCCGAATTGGTCGAGGCAAATGCCGCATCGACCTGACCTTCGATCAGACCGTTCCAACTGGCACCATAGCCGCCGAAATCAACACGTTCCACATCATCCCAGGTCAAACCGCCATAGGCCAGATAAGCCTCGGTGTTTACGTTCAAAGCAGGTGCGCCGACAATAAAGGCCACACGTTTGCCTTTCAGGTCCGCATAGGTTTTGATCCCCAGATCATTGGCCACACCAACCGACAGATTGATCGCGCCGCCATTGTTGGCCATCAACACGCGAACCGATTGTGGCCCCCAGTTTTCAGCACCAAAGTCAAAAACACCTTCCTGCGCCATAAAGCTCCCGCCCACGCCCGTAGCCGAGAATTGCACACGGCCCTGACGCAGCGGTTCCGTGCGTGACACGTCGTTTTTACCGGGCAATACGCGCAGATTAACGCCTGTCGCGTCCTGCAAAGCCGCACCAATCGCCACCGCCTGGTTGTACCCGGCAGAGCCGGTACCATAGGCGGTCCAGCTTAATTGTTTCGGCAGATCAATGTCTTGTGCTGCGACCATTGAGGTGGACAAGCCCACAACTGCAACGGCTGAAAAAAGATGTTTCATGTTTTCCTCCCAAAAAACGCCGGGGCCTGCGCCGAACACGGCAGCGGCCCCAATTTCACGATCTCTCGTTAGCGGAATTCAGTTCCGCTCTACGAAATAGGTTAAGAACCTTCGCCTCGTTGAGTCAACACAGCTTCCAGTTTGCCGTTAGGTAACTTTGTGCCATGCCGCATATTTCTTATAATTTCGCGAAACAGGCCGCTATTTCCCCCCGCGGCCACCTTGCGAACGTGTCGAACTGGTAGATTCGATCCGATCACGGGACGAACAGGCCACATCATGGCTATTTCAGCCTGTTGTAGGACCGGAATTTACCCTGTTTGCGTTCTGCCAAACCCCGCCAGCATGGAACAATATTCCAGCCTGACAGGTAAATCTGCACCAGCAGACTTGTCCTCTTGCCCGCCATTGACCCAGACTTTTGCAATGTTATCTGCGGTACAACCCTATGGAGATTATCATGAAAAAAGCACTCGCCCTGACCGCATTCGCCTTAGCCACCAGTTTTGGCACAGCACAAGCCGACACGCTAAACGTTGGCATGTCCGGTGGCTATTTCCCCTTCACTTTCGTCAAACTGGACGTATTGCAAGGCTTTGAAGTGGACTTCATCAACGCTGTTGCAGCCGAAACAGGGGATGATGTCAATTTTGTTACCATGTCCTTTTCGGGTCTGATTGGTGCGCTGGAAGCAGGCCGTATCGACACGATCGCAAACCAGATCACAGTCACGCCAGAGCGCGAAGCCAAATTCGCATTTTCCCAGCCTTATGTCTTTGACGGCGCACAGGTTGTGGTCAAGAAAGGCAATGAAGACACGGTTAAAACCGTTGCAGACCTGAGCGGAAAAACCGTTGCGGTGAACCTTGGTTCGAACTTTGAAACCCTGTTGAACGAACTGCCAAATGCGGCGGATATCGACATCCGCACCTATGAAAGTAACATCGCGCAGGATACCGCCCTTGGTCGCGTGGATGCCTTTGTGATGGACCGCGTGTCCTCGGCCCAGTTGATCGCGAAAAGCCCGTTGCCTTTGGCGCTGGCAGGCAAGCCCTTCAGCCAGATCCGCAACGCCCTGCCCTTTCGCAATGATGCCGACGGGCTAGCCAAACGGGACCAGATTGATGCCGCCATCGCAACCTTGAAAGAAAACGGCACCCTGAGCGAGATTTCGCAAAAATGGTTTGGTGCTGACATCACAGTGGCCGAGTAAATCTGATGCGGGCACTGGACTTAGACTATATGTGGAGCTTGGTGCCCGTACTTTTGGGCTATGTTCCACTAACACTTTTCATGGCGTTGGTGGGCATGGTCTGCGCGCTTGTGCTGGCCTCGATTCTGGCAGTGGAACGGGTGTTCCGCGTGCCGGTTCTGGACCTGTTTGTACGGCTGTTCATCAGCTTCTTTCGCGGCACACCGCTGCTGGTACAACTGTTCCTGTTTTACTACGGTCTGCCGCAGGTTTTGGGGTTTCTGACCAATATCGAAGGTGTAACCGCAACAATCATGGGGCTGACACTCCATTTTTCCGCCTATATGGCCGAAAGTATCCGCGCGGCAATCAGCGGTGTGGATCGCACCCAGTGGGAGGCCGCGCAGGCCGTCGGCATGACACAAGGCCAGATGATGCGCCAGATCATCCTGCCGCAAGCCGCCCGCGTGGCGGCCCCCACATTGGTGAATTATTTCATCGACATGATCAAAGGCACCTCGCTGGCGTTCACTCTTGGGGTGACCGAACTGATGGGTGCGACCCAGAAAGAAGCGGCCAGCAGCTTTTTATACTTTGAGGCATTTCTGGTGGTGGCCGCGATCTATTGGATCATGGTCGAGGTGCTGGCCTTCGCGCAGCGTCATCTTGAAGTCTATCTGAACAAGGCGCACACACGATGAACACGTTTGAATCCGCGGCAGGCATTTCCATTTCGGGCCTGAACAAGGCGTTTGGCGAAACAAAGGTGTTAAAAGACATCTCGCTTGATATTGCACCTGGCGAAAGGGTTGTGGTGATCGGACCGTCCGGCACAGGTAAATCCACCCTTCTGCGTTGCCTGAACTTTCTGGATCGCCCTGACAGCGGCGTCATCAGGGTTGGTGATTTGACCGTGGATGCCACATCTGCGTCGCGGGCACAAATTCTGGCCCTGCGCAGGCGCACTTCCTTTGTGTTCCAGAACTACGCGCTATTTGCCAATAAAACCGCGCGCCAGAACATCACGCAGGCGCTGATCACCGTCAAAGGCCTGTCCAAAGCCGACGCAAACGCCCGCGCGGATGCCACCCTGCTGGAAACCGGATTGGCCGATAAAGCCGATTCCTACCCCGCCGCCCTGTCTGGCGGGCAACAACAGCGCGTGGGTATCGGTCGCGCCATGGCGCTGGATGCGGATTTGATGTTGTTTGACGAACCCACCTCTGCCCTTGATCCCGAATGGGTTGGCGAGGTACTGGATCTGATGCGCCGCGTGGCGGAGAAACGCCAGACCATGCTGATCGTGACCCATGAAATGCAATTCGCCCGCGAAATCGCCGACCGGATCATTTTTATGGCAGAAGGACATATCGTAGAACAGGGGCCACCCAAGCAACTGCTTGAAAACCCACAAGATCCAAGAACCAAAGCGTTTCTGCGCCGTGTGAGCTAAGCCAATTGGATTGGCCTGATCGAACTGGAAACAATCCCCTTAAACGGGCTTGTCACGGGTGCAAATCGCTTTACCTAGCGTTGTGCATCCGTCCATAATTTTCCGATAACGTCACCCATTTCCCCTGCTTCAAAGGGTTTGGTGATGACGCCAAGCGCGCCGGATTCCGACAGGCGGTCGATTGTGCTGCGCTCTGCTTTGGCGGTCATGAAAATGGCCGGCGTATCAGCCAGCCCGTTCAACGCGCACAGCCGTTCCCAAGTTTCTTCGCCGTCCATTTCAGGCATCATAAAATCGAGAAGGAACAATTGCGGCTGAAATGACTCTGCCTGGGCAAGCGCTTCGGCGCCTGACGCACAAGACAGCACCTCATAGCCCCCTGACATTTCCAGAGCGATCTGAACGATGAAGCGGATGTCATCTTCGTCATCCACATGCAGAATCCGTTTGAGCTCGGCCATAATTTCTCCTAAGATCGTCATGTATTGCACGCTTGAAGCTATACTGCCTTTGCAATACTGATCTTCTCCTTGTTTAGCATCTTGAAAGTAACAGTAAACGTCGTTCCTACACCTACCGTGCTTTCATACCCGATTGTGCCCCCCATCTTTTCAATGATGGACTTTGCAAGGAACAGGCCCATACCGATGCCACCCGCTTTGCGAATATCCGACCCGTCAACCTGCGAAAAGCTGGAAAATACGATTTCTTCCTGCCCCGGTTTGATTCCGGCCCCTTCGTCAGACACCGTTAAACAAGCCTCGGAACCGCGGGCCGAAAGCCCCAATGCGATCGTGCTGTCGTCACTTGAAAACTTGATCGCATTGGTCACAAGCCCGTCCAGAATTTTATCCAGACGCTTCCTGTCTGCCAGCACCTCTATATCCGGCGCGGTTTGGGACAGTTTCAGGCTGCGCCCGCTTGCACTGACCTTTGACGCATTCCGCTCAAAAGCTGCGCTCAGTACCGCATCCAGTTCAACGGGTTCGGGCCGAATAACCAGTTCGTCTGCCTCAAGGCTTTGAACATCCAATACGTCGCCGACCAGTTCGGTCAGGTTTTTGATGTTTTTATCCGCAATACCGAGAGCGTATTTCTGTTTGTCGGACAGATCCCCCATGGCCTTGTTGCCCAAAAGTGTAATCGCCCCCCCGACCGAGGTTAACGGCGTGCGCAATTCGTGACTGATGGTCGAAAGAAACCGCGATTTCGCAATCAAGGCCGCCGTGGCCTTTTCTTTTTCATCCATAAGATTTTCAAGTTGATCCAAGTTATTGCGATATAGTTTGATGTAAATTCTAGAACTATCAACAACAAAACACAGAACAAAAACAACCGTAAACAACTGCAGCCAGTGTTGTGACGCAAGGGCAGCGTGAACCTCTATGATGTCAATAATGGGAATCGCCAGAAAGGTGGTGGTGTAAATCGCCAGACGAATGATCAGCAACGGCAGCAGCTGGTGATTGTTCATCGCCGCAAACAACGCCGCTGCAAACAGAAAGAACATCGGCGTAAAATGCGAGATGTTACCCTCTTGCCGGGCGATCACAAAAACGAAAAAGCTGATGGCAAAGGCGCTGAAAATGGAATTGGTAAACAGCAAACCATAAAGCTGCTTCACCCGTTCGGGTGACGAGTCCCCGTCAAGTTTCTGAATCTTGCGGGCAAGGAAAATATCAATAATTTCAGCCGCTTGCACCATGGAGTAACACCCCATTGCAATCCAGAAATCAAAGTAGGTTGCAGCAAGGATCGTGACCGAAAGGTAAATCGCCTGCCTTTGACCGATCAAACGTAAAGTGCCGCCTACGTAATCTACCATTTGCCGCTGCAAACGCTTTAAAGACTTGGCGTCTGTCGGAATTCTGAAGATAGAGCGCATTGGCACGGTCGCACTTTGCCTGTTTGGACTGTCGGTTTTAGCGCTGCCTAAGTGGAACGGATCACCGCCTTTGGCAACCCATAGGACGTAGCATGTTCTAAAACGGGCTACCGCACTTCAGTTTCCTACTTTCAACTTTAAATACACGAAGTGACAATTTGAACACTGGCCTCCCTTGGGTAAACTCAGCGCTGGTAAAGAATGTGTTAATAGTTGGGCGATTATTTGTCGGGCATGTGTTTTAAGTATAACACATTGTTTTACATATATTACTTACCTATCTGCGGGGGAAATTTGGGTGATTTTCGCCACCTCCCCCCCTACACCAAGGCCAGATTTCAGTGTTAACGGGCGAAGAAAGAGCATTTAATACAACCGAATCAGAAAATACGACTTTGTCTCGGACTCAATCTATGATGTTACTGAAAACAACCCTAAGAACTCCAAGTGAGACTGCCTTATGAAGTCCTTCCGCCATCACTTCTCTGCGCCGGTTGAACCGGCAAGACCGTCGGATTTTTCAACCCTGCTGGGGCTTTTGAACGACGAGCGCGAATCCGAGAAGGCTTCACTGGCAAAACCACGTGTTCCCAAGACCACATCAAAACGGGGACGGATCAGGGTCAGCACCCTGTCTTTTGGCAACATGCACCAGTACGGCGAGATGTTTCATGATCTGATGCAGGTCAGAAAACAGGTGTTCATCGAAAAGCGCGGTTGGGAACTGCCAACAGTGGATGGGTACGAGTTTGACCAATACGACAACCCCTTCAGCAGATGGCTTGTACTGCACCGCTATGGGGAAATTCTGGCTGGCGTGCGATTGACGCCGACCACGGCCCAATGCGGCATCTATTCTTATATGATCCGTGACGCGCAGCGGGGGTTTCTGGCGAATATTCCATCTGATCTGTTGATCTGTGAAGCCCCTGTTAGCCCGACAGTCTGGGAAGCCTCGCGTATATTTGTCACCGATGATGTACCTTCGCGCGACAGACTGGCCGTGCAAGCCCAGTTATTACAATCCATCGCAGAAGCTGCGGGTAAAGAAGGCGGCCAATTTGTTATCGGTATTGTCCCCTATGTGTGGAAACGCTGGAGCAGACGTTTGCAGCTTGATGCAGGTGCATTCGGGCCGAAACGGGAAATTGCTGGCGAGATGTGTCAGGTTGCCTTGATGAAAACCCAACTGCCAGACAACAGCTAAGTCACCACCACAAGTGGTGATTTCAAATATACATCTAAAATGCAACGCGGGTGCCAGCCGTCGCATGACCCCGCACAACATTGCCCCTGCCAATTGCGCACCAAAGCGCCGTACTTGGCACCTGTCCGCGGTATTTTGCCCTGATCCACAGAATTAACTCCGTATACAACGGTATACTATCGACAATATTCAACACATCCGCTATGGAACAGCCGAGCAACTTTCAAGAGGTTTTCCATGTCAGATATCATCTACACCAAAGTGGACGAAGCGCCTGAGCTGGCTTCCGCATCTTTCCTGCCGATCATCCAGAAATTCGCCGCTGCGGCGGGCGTTTCTGTGGGAACAAAGGACATCAGCCTTGCGGGCCGTATCCTTGCGACCTTCCCTGAGTATCTGAAAGAAGACCAGCGCCAGTCGGACGATCTGGCAGAACTGGGTCGTTTGGTAAAAACAGCCGAAGCGAATGTGATCAAACTGCCCAATATCTCGGCTTCTGTGCCCCAGTTGGTTGCGGCGATTAAAGAATTGCAATCCCAAGGCTACGCGCTGCCGAATTATCCCGAAACACCTGCCACAGACGCTGAAAAAGCTGTGCGGGCGAAATATGACGGGCTGAAAGGCTCGGCTGTGAACCCGGTTCTGCGCGAAGGCAACTCTGACCGTCGTGCGGCCAAAGCTGTGAAAAGCTTTGCGCAAAACAACCCGCACCGCATGGGTGACTGGACGGCTGACAGCAAAACCCGTGTCGCGGCCATGTCGGGGGGAGATTTCTTCTCGAACGAAGTGTCCGCCACTTTGGCCAAAGAAACCACCGCCAAGATCGTGCTGGAAACAGCCGCTGGCGAAACGGTTCTGAAAGACGGCCTGTCCTACCCTGCAGGCACCGTTGTGGATGCCACATTCATGAGCGCAAAAGCCCTTGACGCCTTTCTTGCGGATGAAATCGAAAAAACCAAAGCCGAAGGCACGTTGTTTTCCCTGCATATGAAGGCGACGATGATGAAGGTTTCCGACCCGATCATCTTTGGTCATGCGGTCAAGGCCTTCCTTGCACCTGTTTTTGAAAAACACGGCGATGCGATGGCCGAACTGGGTGTGAATCCGAATTCCGGTCTGGGCGATCTGCTGGGCCGCGTGAAAGACAACGCCGCGATCATGGCCGATATTGAAGCCTGTATGGCTGCACGTCCGCCACTGTATATGGTGGATTCAGACAAGGGCCTGACCAACCTGCACGTGCCTTCTGATGTGATCATCGACGCCTCCATGCCTGCACTGATCCGCGCAGGCGGCAAAGGCTGGGGACCGGATGGCAAGGAATCCGACGCCAATTGTGTGATCCCGGACAATTCCTACGCCCCTGTTTACGATGAAACCGTGAAATTCTTCAAAGAAAACGGCAAACTGAACCCTGCCACTGCGGGTACAGTGCAAAACGTTGGTTTGATGGCACAAAAAGCCGAAGAATACGGCTCGCACCCCACCACATTTGAAATTGCCGAAGCCGGCACCGTTAAAATGATCCTCGAAGACGGCACCGTGCTGCACAGCCATGCGGTTGAAGCAGGTGACATCTGGCGTTCCGCTTCTGCCCGCAAGGCACCGATCGAGGATTGGGTGAAACTGGCGATTGACCGTCAGAAAGCCGAAGGCTGTAGCGCAATTTTCTGGCTGGACGAAAACCGCGCCCATGACGCCCAACTGATCGCCTATGTTAAGCCGATCCTTGAAGCCAATGGCGTGTCTGACAAGTTCAAGATCATGGCCCCGCGCGAAGCCACCCGCGCCTCGCTTGAAATCATCACAAACGGCCAGAACAGCATCGCCATCACCGGCAACGTGCTGCGTGACTATCTGACCGATCTGTTCCCGATTCTGGAACTGGCGACATCTGCCAAAATGCTGTCGATTGTGAAACTGATGAACGGCGGCGGTTTGTTTGAAACCGGTGCTGGCGGGTCTGCCCCGAAACACGTGCAACAACTGGTTGAAGAAAACCACCTGCGTTGGGACAGCCTTGGCGAGTTCTGTGCGCTCGGGGAAAGCCTGACCTTCCTTGCGGATGCCAAAGGCAACGAAAAAGCCCGCGTTCTTGGCCAAGCTGTGGATGCCGCAACCCAAGGCATTCTGGACAACAGCCATTCCCCGTCGCGCAAAGTGGGCGAGCCGGACAACCGCAACAGCCACTACTGGTTTGCACGCTACTGGGCCGAGGCTTTGGCCAAGCAAAACAGTGACCCAGAACTGGCTGAATTCTTTGCCCCGATTGCAAAAGCCCTGGGCGAGAATGAAGAAAAGATCATTGCCGAACTGATCGAAGCCCAAGGGCCTTCTGTTGATCTGGGTGGTTATTATCACAGCGATGATGCGAAAACCGCGGCTGTGATGCGGCCATCAGAAACGCTGAACGCGATCATCGGCTAAACCCGCCGCGTTTGAAAAAATTCAGGGCCGCGCCTTCGATCGAAGGTGCGGCCCTTTTCTGTAGTGCCTCCGCCTATGGTGGTACTCTCCCCGCCCCCGCTCTTCGATCTGTGCCCGCGTCGGACTCCGTAAGGTTGCCGTAAGCTAACTGCGTCAAACCCAGCGCAACACAGGATACGGAGAGATTCCTTGAGCGATGTAACCCTTCCCTTTCAGCAGTTCTTCCACACCCGTGGCAAGCCGCTGACCCTTAGCCCCCTCACCCTAAGCGCAGCCGTCGGTGTGTTTGTGATGCTGGCGGATAATACAACTTTCTGGACCATCGGGGCCGAGGTGTTCTCGGGTCACATCCCTTTGCTGGCGATCTTCGGTCTTGCGCTGTTTTTCCTGTTCCTTGCATTTCTATCGCTGTTCAGCTTTCGCCCGATTGTGCGCCCTGCGCTGGCTGTGATCCTGATCCTTAGTGCGGTTACGTCGTATTATATGGATAAACTTGGCGTGTTTATCGACCGTGAGATGATCCAAAACGTGGTCACCACCACTTTCACCGAATCCAAACACCTGATCACACTGCAATTTATCAGCCATGTAGTGTTTTTCGGCGTTTTACCTGCCTTGGCGCTGTTCTGGGTCAAGATCAGGAAACAATCGCTTCTGGCCTCGCTCGCTAAACCTGTTCTGGTGGCTGTGGTCAGCATTGCCCTGTGTTTCGGGTTGTTATTAACCAATTACAAAGCCTATTCCGCCGTCCTGCGCGAGCGCAAAGACCTGATGAGCAGCTTTCAACCGGGGGCGCCGATTGTGGGGACGGTGCGCTATGCCAAAATGGTGACACGGGCCGCCAATGCGCCGGTTGCGCCCCTTGGCCTTGATGCCCGTAAGGGCGCGGCCTACGTTCAGGGGGCCAAGCCGGTCCTGACCATCATCGTTGCAGGCGAAACCGCACGGGCCGAAAATTTCAGCCTGAACGGATACGGGGTTAACACCAACCCCGAACTGGCCAAACAGCCGATCACCTATTTCACCGATGTGTCGTCCTGTGGCACTGCAACAGCGGTTTCCTTGCCCTGTATGTTTTCCAATTTCACCCGCAAAGACTATTCCTACGAAAAAGGTGTCTCACATGAAAACCTGCTGGATGTGCTGGGGCACGCGGGGTTTTCCGTGGCTTGGTGGGATAATAACACGGGCGACAAAGGCTTGGCGAAACGCCAGGATTTTCGCAGCTTTGAAGGCACCAAAGACGCCGCCTTTTGCGGACGCGGGGAATGTGACGACGGTGTTTTCATGAACCCCTTGCAGGAGTTCGCGGCCTCTATCACAGAAGATACCGTTCTGGTGCTGCACCAGATCGGCAGCCACGGCCCCACCTATAAACTGCGCTATCCCGAAGGGTTTGCAAAATTCACCCCCGATTGCCAGACCGCGGAATTCAAGAACTGCACCCAGCAGGAAATCGTCAACGCCTATGACAATACCATCGCCTACACCGATCATGTGTTAAGCCAGACCATTGATTTTCTGGCCGCGCAAACCGATCTGGCCACATCCCTGGTCTATGTGTCCGATCACGGGGAATCCTTGGGGGAAAACGGGCTTTACCTGCACGGCGCGCCGTATTTTCTGGCCCCGAGCCAACAGACACATGTGCCGATGCTGGTCTGGATGTCACCCGCCTATCAACAGCGGTTTGCCATCGAAAGCGGATGTTTGCAGCAAAAGGCCGATCAGCCTCTAAGCCACGACAACCTGTTCCATTCCGTGCTAGGGTTACTGGACGTTCAAACCGCAGACTACAGCGCGGCGCAGGATATTTTTGCCAGCTGCAAGATTGGGAAAGACAGCTAGATCATGGCCCCTACAACTCGTCCCAAACCCGCCCCCGTCCACGGTCTGCGCCATATCGTTGCCGCAGCAGGCTATTCCCTTGGCGGATTGCGCCGCTTGATGCAGGAAACCGCATTTCGCCTTGAACTTGCTGCCTGCGGGGCTGGAATTCTGCTGTTTGCGCTTTTGGGCGCGGAAATCTGGGAATATGCCCTTCTGAGCTGTTTGTTTTTGCTGCTGATCGCGGTAGAGGCACTGAACACGGCTGTGGAATGTCTGGTGGATCATCTTGCCCCGGACTGGCAAGAGTTCGCACGGGATGCCAAGGATCTGGGGTCACTGTCGGTGCTGTGTGTCCTGCTGATTTGCGGCGGGTTCATCGGGGTCACGGCCCTTCGCCATTTCTGCGGGCTATAAGGAAAGACAAAATGAAAACAAAGCGCATCATGGCACTAGCCTGTCCCTTGGGGCCGGTCACATGTATCAAGGGACAGGCATGAACACGAATAAACCGGTAAAACTGCGCCATATCGTGCCAAATCTGGTGACGGTCTTTGCATTATGTGTCGGGTTGACGTCCTTGCGGATGAGCATGTCCGGCAATCTGGAACTGGCGCTTTATCTGATTGTTCTGGCAACCTTTCTGGATGCAGCAGATGGCAAACTGGCGCGGTTTCTGGATACCGCCAGCCCGTTTGGCGCAGAACTGGATTCCCTGTCGGATTTCTTTAACTTCGGGATTGCACCCGGTGTGTTGATTTTCAACGCTTTTTACGCCGATACGCCCCATGCCAATATCGGCTGGCTGGGGTGTCTTGCGCTTGCGGTGGCTTGCGCTTTGCGACTGGCGCGGTTCAATCTGGGGCTGACGGATACCAAAGTCTCTGCCAAACAAAGCGATTATTTTGTGGGTGTGCCTGCCCCCGCGCTGGCCTGTCTGGCCCTGTTGCCCGCCTATCTGTATCTGGTGGGCTGGTGGGAGGCGGATCAATACCTCGGGATTGCGGCCCTTTACCTGATGGGCATGGCTGCACTGGCGATCAGCACGCTGCCGACCTTTTCGATCAAACATGCCTCGGTTCCCCGAAAACACCTGCCGCTGGTGATCGGCGGGTCGATGGCGACGGTGGTTTTGCTGGTGTCCTACCCTTGGCAAACCCTGATTTTGGCGGATCTGGCCTATCTGGTTTCCATCCCCTTTGCCGTTGCACGGTATAAGCGGGATCACAGCGACGACCAGCCCGAATAACCCCTGCGGAGTAGCCCCAATGCGCCTGCTGTTAGTCGAAGACGAAGCCCCGCTGGCAAGCGCGCTGGTCGAACATCTGAAGTCCGAAAACCATCTGTGCGACTGGTTTGACACGCTGACAGATGCCCGCCTTGCGGTGGAAACAAGCGATTATGATCTGGTGCTGCTGGATTTGCAGTTGCCGGACGGGGACGGGCTGACCCTGCTTAGCACTGTGCGCGGATATTCCCGCTACATCCCGATTATCATCATGACTGCGCGGGATAAAATCAGCGACCGGATCAAGGGTTTGAACCTTGGGGCGGATGATTATGTGATCAAGCCCTTTGACTTGCAGGAATTATCCGCGCGGATTCATACGGTTACCCGCCGCAGGCTGGAAAACGCATCCCATCTGATCAAACTGGGATCATTGGAATTCGATCTGGAACGGCGCAGTTCCCTGCGGGATGGCCAGCCCGTACAATTGACCGCGAAAGAGTGGTCCCTGCTGGAATTCCTGCTGCGCCGTGCCAATACGGTCATCGCCAGATCCGCATTGGAAGAGGCGCTGTATTCCTTTGACGGCGACATCGAAAGCAACGCCATTGAAGCCCATATCAGCCGCCTGCGCGCCAAACTCGGCAAAGACGTGATATTGACACACCGCGGCCTTGGCTACAGCATCACCCGATGACACAACACGCCTCCAGCCTGTCCAAAATGCTGACCCGCAGGCTGCTGGTGGCCTGTGGTCTGGCATTTCTGGTGGGTATTCTGGCCACCCATTACATCGCGCGGGACGAATACGATGAATTGCTGGATATCAGTCTGCAAGCCAAAGCCAACCTGCTGTTGCCTCTGTTGACATTAAATCCGGAAGGCTCTGACAAAACGCGGGTTTTCGACACCACTTTAATTGATGACGTCAATCTGGACGAAGACGAAAAAGCGTTCTTCTGGCTGCTGGATCGGCAGGATCGTTTGGCTGTTGTATCGTCGTTTATGCCGCTGGAATCCTTTCCTGATCTGGGACGGACGCAGGGCTTTACCACCCTGCATAACTTTCGGTTTTACACAACAAAACCAGATGGTTCCGGCAATATCCTACATGTCGGCGAACCCTTGACCGAACGCAACGAAGCAATGCGTGACGGGTTGATCGGCACCACTGTCAGCATGGCGATGATCGTGCTGATTGCCTTTGGCGTCATGCGCTACGCCATCACGCAGATGCAACGCTCTGTCACGCAGCTTGGCAGTGAAATCAGCCAGAAACACGAAGGCAACCTGACCCCGATTGACGACAGCCAGACCTTTATCGAAATGGCCCCTGCAGTCAAAAACCTGAACCGTCTGCTGTCCCGTCTGGACAAAGCGGTAGAGGCCGAGCGCAGTTTTGCGACCACAGCCGCCCATGAATTGCGCACACCGCTGGCTGTGTCTCTGGCCCATACCCAGCGGTTGATTGCCCAAAGCAACCAGCCACAGGTGCTTGAAAACGCGGCTGAAATCGAAACCAGCCTGAAAAAGCTGATCCATCAGGTGGAACGCCTGTTACAGTTTTCCCGCGCCCAATCAGGCATTGGCACGGTCGAGCAGCGATCCGACATTAACCTTGTGATCCGGCTGATGTTTGAAGAAGCAACAAGACAGACCAAAACAGACGATCGGTTTGAAATTCACATGCCTGAAGGCGCGTATGACAGCAGCATCGACCCTGATGCGCTGGCGATTATTCTGTCAAACTTGCTGGACAATGCTTGCAAATATTCCAGCGGCGCACAGCCCGTGGTTCTGGATGCGCGCAGTCCTGGTGTTATCTGTATTTCCAATGATTGTGACCCCCTGGACAAGACTGACCTATCGGCCATTCAAGACAGATTTGTCCGTAAATCCAACGCTTTGGACGGGTTCGGCCTTGGGCTTTCCATCGTCAACACCCTGTGCGAACAATCCGGCACGGCCTTGGAAATCAAGTCTCCACGGGCCGGATCGGACAGGGGATTTTCGGTGATCCTGACCCTACCCACGTAAACACCGCTCGCCTAGATCAGAAAGTCAGCAATCGCCGCATCATTGGTGATGTCGCGCAAATCAAAACCCGCCTGCACAATCCGCGCGTCCAGTTTTGCGAAATTCGCAGGATCATCCGTTTCAATCCCGATCATAACCGTACCAAAATTACGGGCGGATTTTTTCAGGTATTCAAAGCGGGCAATATCGTCCTTCGGCCCCAACAGCCCCAGAAAATCCTTCAGCGCACCGGGGCGTTGCGGCAGGCGCAGGATGAAGTATTTCTTCAACCCGAGAAACCGCTGCGCCCGTTCCTTGACCTCTGGCAGGCGTTCGAAATCGAAATTCCCGCCAGAACTGACACACACCACGGTTTTGCCTTTGATCTGATCGGCGATATCGGCCAGAACGTCGATAGACAAAGCCCCTGCTGGTTCCAGAACGATGCCTTCAATGTTCAGCATCTCTATCATTGTGGTGCACAGACGGTCTTCGGCCACGGCATAGACCTGATCGGCGCTGGCGTCCTGTAGCACGGCAAAATTGCGGTCCCCGATCCGCGCAACAGCCGCCCCGTCAACGAAGTTATCCACCTTTGGTAACGTGATCTGTTCACCAGCGCGCAGGGCTGCTTTAAGACTGGCGCCCCCCGCAGGTTCGGCAAAAACCAGCTCTGGCCCCTGCCCGCCAAAATAGGATTTAATCCCCGCAGACAGCCCGCCGCCCCCCACCGGCAACACGATTACATCTGGCAGCTCTTCAAAGTTTCGCGCGATTTCCACCGCGACCGAGGCTTGACCTTCGATCACATCGTCATCATCAAAAGGCGACAGGAAATGGGCACCTTTGGCTGCGCAATAGGCCTGTGCCTCGGCCAGAGTATCGTCAAAATAATCGCCACTGAGCACGATTTCGATATTGGACCCGCCAAAAATACGGGTCTTTTCAATCTTTTGCGCAGGCGTTGTTACAGGCATGAAAATCACCCCTCGCACATCGAAATGGCGGCAGACATAGGCCATGCCCTGCGCGTGGTTTCCCGCACTAGCACAGACAAAAGTGCTTAGATCAGGATTGGCCGCGCGGGCCTTGCGCAGGGCGTTAAAGGCACCGCGAATTTTGTAGGATCGCACAGGCGACAGGTCTTCGCGTTTCAGCCAGATATCCGCGTCATACTTCAGGGACAGGTGGTCATTGCGTTGCAGGGGTGTTTCTTCAAACAAAGCCCGCATTTCATCACAAGCCTGCTGCGCAGCGGCGCGAAAATCGGTCATCGGGAACACTCCTTTGTCTTTTCCCCCTGTCACCACACGGGGCTGTTGCGCCTGTCCTAACGCAAAGGCTGCGGCAGGGCCAGCATTGGACAAACAGGCTTTGAAAGCCGCCTTAAACCCGCTAGTCTCTGGCAAACTGGAAAATATATGCCGCAACCCGCCAAAGCGGACAGATTGGACCAAACCCCGTGCTGACCAAAAGCTTCTTTGAACCCCGTGAAAATGAAACCATCGGTGATGTAGCCTATCGTCGGATCAAATCCGACATCATTCGCGGCTTTCTCAAACCCGGGGAAAAGCTGAAAATAGACGCCCTGAAGGAACGCTATGCCGTAGGGGTCAGTACCGTGCGTGAGATCCTGACACGGCTGTGGGTCGAGCAGTTGATCCACGCCGAAGGCCAGCGCGGGTTTGAAGTGGCGGGCGTATCACAGGCGGGTCTGCGTGACGTGGCGGCCCTGCGGCTTTTGCTGGAAACACAGGCGCTGCGCCTGTCCATCGCCGCAGGTGATTTGCGCTGGGAAGCCGATGTAGTACGCGCCCATTACATGTTAAGCACAGTAGAGGAAAAAATCATCGAGGGCGATCTGTCCATGGTGAACGCATGGGTCCAGCAGGATTGGGAATTTCACCACGCAACCATTTCGGCCTGCGATTCACCCGCGATCATGGCGGCCCATTCCAGCGCCTTTGACCGGTTCATCCGTTATCATATGCTGGTACTTGAATTCAGAGGCCGCCCCGCCGCCATTGATCACAGCGAGCTGCGCGATCTGGTGGTGGCCCGCAAGGCGGATGCGGCGGTCAAACTGTTGACCAACCACATCCAAAGCGGGCTTGATCTTGTGCTTAGCACAGGGCGCATTCCGCTTTAGGCGGGCTCGATCAGTTCTGCCATGGCATGGACCGCATGCACGTACCCGCGTGCGCCAAGCCCTGCGATCACCGATGTGACCACCCCTGACATATAGGAATTGTGGTACATGGCTTCACGGCGGTGAATGTTTGATATGTGCAATTCAATCGACGGGCGTGGAAACATTTTTAGGGCATCCATAATCGCCATTGAAGTAAAAGTGAAAGCTGCGGGGTTAATGATCAGCCCTGCTGCCGTGTCTGTTGCCTCGTGTATCCATTCGATCAACTGCTGTTCGGAATTGCTTTGGCGGAATTCCAGCGGGCGGCTGCCCGCCGCCGCGCGCGCCATGGTTTCAATATCCGCCAGCGTGGTGGTTCCATAGATCTGCGGCTCTCGGGTGCCAAGGCGGTTCAGGTTCGGGCCGTTCAGAATATGAATGGCCGTAAACGGGGCGTGGGTGGTCATGGTATGGAGTCCTTATCCAGTATAGCCAAGCAGTCTCGGAAGCCACAGCACTAGGCCGGGTACGAGGGTTATCAATAGTAGAGACGCAAGCATGGTGAGCAGAAACGGCATCACCTCGCGCGCGATGGCCCGCAGGGGTTGCCCTGAAATGCTGGTCATTACAAACAGCAACAAACCATAGGGCGGTGTGATCAGGCCGATCATGATGTTGACCACGCAGACCACCCCGAAATGCACCATATCAATGCCAAGCGCCTGTGCGGCCGGGATAAACACCGGCACGATCACCAGCAGGATGGTGGTGCCTTCCAGCAAACACCCAAGCGACAACAGGATCACATTCACCGCCAGCAGGAACCCCGTGGCCGTCAGATCGAATTCCGCCAGAAACCGGCTTAACGATGTGGGGATGTTTTCCACCGTCACCACGTAATTGAACACCAACGCCCCCGCGATCAACATCCCGATAGAGGCCGTGGTCCGCCCGCTTGATTGCAAGGCATCATAAAGGCTGGACCAGGAAACACTGCGGTATAACAGGGCCGAGGCCAGCAGCGCATAAAGGGCCGCGACGGCAGCGGCTTCGGTCGGGGTGGTGACACCGCCGTAAATTCCGCCCAGCAAAACCACGGGCATCATCAGCGCAGGAAACGCCGTCACGGTGATCTGCGGCAGCGCGCGCAGCGGCACAGGTTTCTCGATGGGAAAGTTGCGCCGTTTGGCCGTGGTCAGGATAATCGTCGCCTGCCCCAGCCCCATAATAATGCCCGGAACAACCCCCGCCAGAAACAGATACCCGATAGAGGCATCCGAAACCAAAGCATAGATCACCATCGGGATCGAGGGCGGGATAATCGGCCCGATCACCGCCGAAGCCGCAGTCAGCGCAGCAGCGAAAGCGGGCGGATATTTCCCTCCCTCGGTCATCATCCGCTGCATCATTTTGCCCGTCCCCGCCGCATCAGCAATGGCAGAGCCGGACATGCCCGCAAAAATGATGCTTTGCACCACATTCACCAGCGCCAGACCGCCCGGAAACCGCCCGACAATCGCGTTGCAAAAGGTCAAAAGCCGCTGTGTCAGAGAGCCGGAATTCATCAGCTCTGCCGCAAGGATAAACAACGGCACCGCCAGCAGGATGTAACTGGAGAACATACCGTTCAGCAACTGCTCGGCTGCGGTTCCCATATCCAGCCCCGCAAGCATCAGATACAGGATTGACGAAGCGATCATGGCGTGACCGATGGGCAGGCCAAGCAGGCTTAGCAATAAAATCGACAGGATGCAGGCAACAAACGGGTCAATCACGGGTCGGTCCCCTTTTCGCCCTGTGCCAAGTCTGTGCGTGCGTTATTTCCGCTGAGCGTGGCAAATAGGATTGCCAGATAGCGGATCAAAACCGCGCCAACAAACAGGATATAAATCGAAAACAACCAGTCAAAACGGATATCCAGATAGGATGTTTTCTGAATGCGCATGAAGGTCACATAGTCCCAAACCGCAGGCAGCGAGTAGCCGTAAAGCCCCAAAAGGGCGACTGTGCTGATGCCTGTCATGATCCGTTGCCCCCGCGCCCCGAACAGCCCGTAGACCACATCAAAGCGGATTTCCTCCCGCTCGCGCAGCACAAAACCCGCGCCCCAAAGGACCAGCCACAGCCACATGACAATCGTCACTTCCGACGCGCTACCAATTGAAAAGTTAAACAAATAACGACTGGCCACCTGAACAATGAAAGCGGCGAACATGACGGCAACCATCAGCGCCAGAATGTTTTCCGCCCTGCGGTGCAACCAGCCGGCCGCCTGCATCACCCTATCCATATCACCCCCCTCAGCCGGTCCGGTCGTCTTTGGCGGCAGGATACTCCCGCCGCCAGATTTCCATCAAAGCGCGTTGATTTTTTCCAACATTCCCGCGGGCCAATCTTTGGACAAATCAGAGTCCAGATATTTTGCCTGCGCAAAGCTGCGAAACGCATCTACGTCGGGTGTGTAAATCTCGATCCCCTTGTCCTTGAAAAATGCGACAAGGTTTTCTTCCCGTTTCAGATGCTGCTCGGTGCTCCAGGCGATGGCGTCATCGGCGGCTTTTTGAAAGGCCGCTTGCTGATCTGCATCCATGGCATCCCAGATTTTTTTGGACACCACCAAAAGGTCATAGCCCACAAGATGGGAAGTCTGGACGATCTGTTTGGTAACCTCGTAGAACTTCATATTCTCCACGTTGGGCAGCGGGTTATCCTGCCCGTCTATGGCTCCGGTTTGCAGGCCGGTATAAACCTCGGCATAGGCCATCGGCGTAGGGTTTGCGCCCATTGCCTGCCCCAGGAACTGCCAAGCATCCCCGCCCGGCATCCGCAGTTTCACACCTGCCATATCCGCAGGAGTGTTGATCTTCTTGTCAATCCGCAGACCCAATTGGCGGGTGCCAAAATAGGTTGGCCCCAGAATTTTGATACCCAGTTGGTCTTCGGCAAGGGTTTTCATTTCCCCGCCCGCATCACTGGCGAAAAAGGCTTTCAGATGGGTTGCATCGCGGAACAGATAGGCAGAGGTCAGGATGGAAAAGGCCGGAACCTGATTGGCGATATCCTGCGGGGCCACATTACCCATTTCCAGATTTCCGCGCTGGATCGCAACGATTTCAGTGGTCTGCTTGAACAAAGTCCCCCCGTAATAGGGCTTTAGATCATACCCTTCGCCGATCCCCGCGGCGAATTTCTTCATCATTTCTGCGCGGATGTCCTGTTCTGAAAAGACTGCGGAAAAGCGCAATTCAACCTTGTCTTGCGCAAAAGCCGGAACAGCCAGAACTGCGGTTGAAAGGGTCAATAGTGCCAAGGCGCTACGGCGGGTCAGTTTAAGTGTCATGATAGTCCTCCCGTTAATCATGTAAAATTAAGAATAGCAGATATTATCACTTTTGTATGCTATCTTGCATTTTCAGTAAAGACAGTTCTCAAGCCCGCTTCTGGCACCGGCAATCCGAAAAACGCCTCGATCCGCAGTCAAGAAAACCTGTTTATTTGTATTAACTTACAGAGTTCAGTGCCCTTGGCGCGGGACCAGCCAACAGCAGCCCTGCGCTGCAAAGCGTATTCAAGGACTGCACAAACAGGCAGGCCAGCAGCCGAGAATCAGAACGTGCAGACCCGAATGCCTGCTTAGGCGGCTTAAATAAAAGGCCACCTGAAAATCAAATCTATGGTCTTAACAAACAGTTTTAGCGTCAGCCAAAGCCCCTGCAGCACAGGAAAAGCGTTATTTGTCGATCCGTGCGCCCATGATGGCGATGGCTTTTTGATAGACCGTGGCCGCATTCCACTGTTTGATCACGGCGAAATTCGGCTGGCCTTCCTGATAGCCCTGCCCCGGTTTCCAGCCCTTCTGACGCAGAAAATTCGCGGTCGATGCCAGCGCATCGGTCTGGTTGTAAAAATCAACCCGCCCGTCACCGTTGCCATCCACCCCGTAGGTCAGCGCATTGCCAGGCAGGAACTGCGTATGCCCCAATTCGCCATGTTTCGCGCCTTTGGTACTTGCGGTAATCGCCCCCTGATCCACCAGCTTCAAGGCGCCGATGGCATGGGGCTGGAAAAACGCAGAGCGGCGGCAATCATAGGTCAGGGTCGTAATCGCCGAGACCACATTGGATTTCCCCATAAACCCGCCAAAAGCGGTTTCCATACCGTGAATCGCGATAATCACGCCTGCGGGCACGCCGTAAATCCGTTCAAGCGCGGAAAACACCTGTGGATTGCTGGCTTTACGTTTGCGGCCCTGACTGACAATCGTATCCGCCCCACGCAGTTTCATGAATTTATCAAGCGAGTATTTGAACGACTTTTGATTGCGATCCGCTGCAATGGTGCCTGTCGCATATTGCGCCGAGGCCAGCGCCTGAAGGCCGCGTTTTTGCACCCCTGCACGTTTTGCCACTTGGGCGAATTCTGATTTCCACGCGGTGAATCCGGCGCTGGTATTGCCACACGAAGCAGCAGTTACGGGCGCGGCAAAGCCCAATGCCAAAGCGAAAACCAAAGGGCGTGTGAACATGGGAACTCTTTCTGTTAACGGTCCCGTTCATCATACCCGTAAGTGAAAACGCGACAAGCTTTTCGTTTGCCGCGTTGTTTAATAGTGGATTTTATGCGGTTTCAGCTTCTTCCTGCGGCGCGGACCCATCCGGTTTTTCGACGCGGAACACGGCAAGATACAGGGCGGGAACAAAGACAAGCGTAATGATCGTGCCCACAATAATCCCGCCCATCATGGCATAGGCCATCGGCCCCCAGAAAATCTGCCGTGAAATCGGGATCAGTGCCAGACTGGCCGCAGCAGCGGTCAGCAGGATCGGCCGCGCACGGCTATCGCTTGCTTCAAACACCGCATCCCAGGCAGAGCGGCCCTTTTCGCGCAGAACTTCGATTTCATGCACAAGAATGATGGAGTTCCGGATCAAAATCCCGATCAGCGCCAACACCCCGAGAATGGCCACAAAGCCAAGCGGCGCGCCCGATGGCACCAGTGCAGCAACCACCCCGATCAACCCCAGCGGGGCCGCGCAAAGCACCACAAAGGTCAGGCGGAAACCCTGCATCTGCACCATGCTAAGCGTCAGCATGATCAGGATCATCAAAGGCACCACAGCGGCAATCGGGGCCTGACTGTCGGCACTTGCTTCAACCGAACCACCGACAACGGCGCTATAGCCGAGGGGCAGGTTTTCGTTAAAATCAGCCACTTTCGCTGTCAGGTCCCGCACGATTGAATCCGGCTGGTCCTTGGTGGAAATCGCGGCTTTCACCGTGATTGTCGGTGTACGGTTGCGTTGGTGGATCACCGGCTGTTCGGTGCCATAGTCAAAGGTGGCCACGGCCCGCAGCGGGATCACCGCCCCGCTGGAAGCGGTCAGTTGCAGGTTGGCAAGCCCTTCGACCGATTTGCGGGCCTCGTCATCACCGCGTCCGACAATGTCGATCAGATAGGCCTGATCGCGCAGTTGCGTCACCGAAAGCCCGTCATAAATCGCATTCAACGCCGAGGCGATATCCGTCGCGGTAATCCCAAGCTGGCGGGCCTTATCCTGAAGGATATTCACGTGGATCACACGGGCGGGTTCGTTCCAGTCCAGCACAATGCTGGTCAGACGGTCATCCGTGGCAATAACAGAAGCCAGTTCACGGGCCTTGTCGCGCAGCAGGCTGATATTCGGTCCGCTGACACGATATTGCACGGGACGCCCGACCGGCGGGCCGATTTCCAGCAATTTGATAAAGTTATCAACCCCCGGAAATTCGGTTTCCGCCACATGGTTCAACTGGGCGCGCAGAGCATCGCGGGCGGCAACATTCGGGGTTTGAATGACGATCTGGCCTGTGTTTGCCCCGGCTGTGGGCACATCAAAGGCCAACAGGAATCGCGGCGCACCACGCCCCACATAAGACGACCAAAACAGCACGTTTTCATTGTCTTTCAGATGGACCTCCATCCGATCCATTTCGGTGCGCGTTGCCTCTATCGTGGCATTTTGCGGCAGGGTCATGTCGACGATCAACTCGGTACGATCCGAATTGGGGAAGAACTGTTGTTCCACAAACCGCATACTGTAGATCGAAAACGCAAAGACCAGCAGAGTTGCGACAATCGTCACCCAGCGGAACCGCATGGCAAGGCGCAGAAATCCGTGGAAAGCACGGCGGAACCGGCCCGGGGCCACATTGTGATGCTTCATGCGCGCAGGCAGCAGGGTAACGCCGATCAGCGGTGCAAACAGCACAGCCACGATCCACGACACGACCAAAGCCACAGCAATCACCACGAACAGTGAAAAGGTGAATTCCCCCGCCGCCGAGGTGTTCAACCCGATGGGAATAAATCCAGCAACCGTGATCAAGGTGCCCGTCAACATGGGAAACGCAATCGACGTCCAAGCGTAAGACGCTGCTTTTGTGAGGCTTTCACCGACTTCCAGCCGCGAGATCATGGTTTCGATAGCGATCATCGCATCGTCCACCAACAAGCCAAGCGCAATGATCAACGCGCCAAGGGAAATCCGCTGCAAAGTGATCCCGTAAAATTCCATCACCACAAAAGTAATCGCCAGAACCAGCGGAATGGTCAGGGTTACAACCAACCCTGCCCGCAAACCAAGGCTGATGAAGCTGACGGCTAGAACGATCAGGATTGCCTCGATCAGGGCTTTGATAAAGTGGTTCACCGCTTCTTTAACCACCTCGGGCTGATCGGCCACCTGATGGATTTCCAGACCGACAGGCAGTTCGGCGCGGGCTTTTTCGATCACGTTTTTCAGCTCTTCGCCGTATTCAACGATGTTCGCGCCCGTGCGCATACCCACGATCAGGCCGATGGCCTCTTGTCCTTTGTAGCGGAACAGACTGCTGGGCGGGTCTTCATAACCCCGTTTGATTTCGGCCACATCGGTCAGGCGGAAAAACCGGTCACCGACCCGCAGATTGATGTCTTCAAGGCTGCCTGCATCAGAAAACTGGCCTTCAACCCGCACCAGAACCCGTTCCGGCCCAGAATCGATCACCCCTGACGGAATAATCGCGTTTTGGGCGGCCAAAGTCGCCTGCACAGCCTGTTGGTTCAGACCAAGGGCGGCAAGGCGTTCGGTGGAATATTCCAGATAGATGACTTCTTCACGGGTGCCGAAAATCTCGACCTTTCCTGCATCATCCAGCGCCTGAACTTCCTGACGGACACGTTCCACAAAATCGCGGGATTCACGGGGGGAAAACCCGTCAGAGGTAAAGGCATAGATATTGCCGAACACATCGCCGAAACTGTCGTTGAACTGGAAACCGCGGAATTCTTCGGGGAATTCACCGCTGATGTCCCCCATCATATTGCGGACTTTTTGCCAGATCAGCGGCAGTTGATCCGCTTTGGTGGTGGGCAACAGTTCAAGGTAAACAATCGCTTGTCCGGGGCGCGTGATCGAACGGGTAAAATCAAGGGAATCAAGGTCTTCCAGCTTTTTCTCAATCCGGTCGGTCACCTGCGTCAGGGTTTCCTGCGTATCCGCACCCGGCAAAGAACCGGAAATCACCATGACTTTGATCGAGAAGTTGGGGTCTTCTTCCCGCCCGATGCTGACATAGGACATGGCACCGGCCACCAGCGCGATGATCATCAGGAACCAGACGAAAGACCGGTGGTTCAACGCCCAGTCAGAAAGATTAAATCGGGTCATGGGAGCATTTGCGGGCCGACAGTCTGCCCGTCCTTAAGAGAATTAATACCTTTGAGCACAATCTCGTCGCCCGCTTTAAGCCCGCTTTTGATGCGCACCCGTTCGCCGAAGGTCATTCCAAGGGTTACGGATTTACTGGCAACTGTATTTGTGCTGCGATCCACAACCCAGACCTCGGCCATATCCCCTTTGGTCCGGATGGCGGATAAAGGGATGCTCAACCCCGCCTCGGACGGGGTCACAAGCGAGACTTTGGCCAAAGCGCCAAGGCGAAAGCTTGGCGGCGCATCATCAAGCGTCAGATGCAAGCGGCGGGTGCGGGTGGTGCGTTCGGCAACGGGATCAATGCGGTATAATTTGGCGGTCACCGAAATTTCGGGCATAGCGGCCAGCACCACATCAAATTCTGCACCGACGTCCAAAGACGCAATATCCTGCTCGATCAGATCAACGACAATTTCACGCCCCTCGGTCCCGGTCAGGCGCACAATCGGTTGCCCGCCAGTAAGAGAGGCACCCGATTCCGCATAGACAACCGTAATCACGCCGTCTTGGGGGGCGGTCAGCGTGGCCAACCCGCGCATGTCGCGCGCACGGGCCAAGGTCGCCTCGGCCTGTTCCATGCGGGCTTTTGCAGCGGCCAAAGCGCTGGTGGCATCTTCCAGACGGGTGCTGGCATCCACGCCCCGTTCCGCCAGATCACGCGCCCGATTTTCCGCGTCCGTTGCCGCACGCAACTGGGTGCGCGCAATCAAAACGCCCGCTTCCCCCGTGCTGACATCCGCATCCAGATCTTCGGGGTCCAATTGGGCGATCAGATCGCCTTTTTCCACCAGTTGCCCCACATCCACGGGGCGGCTGGCCACGGTGCCTGCGATGGGGAAACCAAGATCTGTTTCGGTCTTTGCCGCGACTTCACCGACAAAATTGGGGCGGGTCAAAGCTGTCAGACTGACAATTTCGGAAACAACAGGACGGGGATTGACCTGCCTTGCAGCATCATTTGCTTCCTCGCCCAGCGCAGGAAGCGCCAGCAGTAACCAGAATAGGGCCGTTCTCATTGCGTCGGGTCCAGTATTTTTACAACACGACCCGGGTATAAAAGCTGCGCACCGCGGGTCACGATGATGGTTCCATCCGCTATGCCACCGCGCAGGATGAACGTGCCGGTTTCATAGCGATCCAGTTCTACGGTTTTAAGCGAAACTGTGTTGTTTGCGGGGTCCACCACCCAAACCGCAGGCCCGTCGGCGGTGGCAGAAATGGCGGAAAACGGTAAAACAATGTGGTCTCCGCCTTCAAAGCGTACCATGCCGCGCACCGCATCGCCGTAGCTGGTGCCTTCCGGTGCCCCGGACACAGCCAAAGTAACCTCGACCGTGCCTGTGGCCGGATCGACCAGCGGGGAAATACGGCGCAGTCTGCCTACAAAGGGCTGCGCAGGTTTGTCCAACAGCGACAGGGTAATGCCCTTGTCGTCCTTACTTTGGACCAGAATAGCCTCTGGCACCGCAAACACCGCATCAAGCCCGTCGCCCAGCGCCAGTTCAAATGCCGCCTGCGCCGCGCCGACAACCTGTCCCGGCTCGATCAAGCGTGCGGTCACCGTCGCGGCAGTGGTGGCTCGCAAAATGGTATCGTCCAGCGATTTTTGCGCGCGATCCAGATCGGCGCGCGCTTGGGTCAGGCTGCCCTCTACCACATTCAGCGCATCATCGGCGGCGTCCTTGCTGATCCGCGTGGTCGCCCCCCGTTCCAATAGCGCTGTTTGGCGTTCCAGATTTTCCTGCGCCTGTTTGTAATCCGCCTCTGCGGTAACAAGGCCCGCTTCGGCAGCACGCAGGGCTTGGGACTGTTGCACCGATTCCATTTGCGCCAGAATTGCGCCTGCCGCAACTTTATCCCCCACTTCGAATGCAACCGAAGTAATGCGCCCCCCCGCAGGGAAAGAGGCCGTCAGCGTATCCCGTGCGATGATTTCACCGATCAGAACGTTAATTCTGGTATTGGGCGTTGATTTTGCAGTGATAACGTCCACGCCCAGCGGGGAATCCGCCAGCACGGGAGCAGACAGTAAGAGGAGTGCGCAAATGGCTTTTATCTTAAACATCTCGTCCTCTTGGGGAGAAGTATAAATAGAGCGACGCTTGGCCACCTGATTTGCGGATACGATAGGACCCCTATTAACAGGGTTCAATGGCCAAACGCGCCAAAACATTAGAAATTCACTTGGGTGCAGCCACGTCAACGGTTGGCAGCACAGGTGGTTTTCAAGGGCTATGCGCATGCGTTATAGCGCACATCCCCCACCAGTTGAGTGAAAGGGGTCAGGCCCCATCCATTACAATGGCCCTTTGCAGCAGGGACAAATCCCCGTCGGTGATCGCAAAGACCCCATCCAACAGTACCTTGTCCTGCGCATCATAGGTGATCAAAGTGCCCAGCGCAGTTTCTTTAACGCTATAATTCCACGCATCCAGAAAATGCAGTTGATCCTGTGACAGGTTGAAATCCGTTACCACGTCAACACCATCCCCCGCATGAAAGACGAATTCATCGTCCCCTTCGCCGCCTGTCAGCGCGTCCCTGCCTTTGTTTCCCTGCAAGACATCATTTCCCTGCCCGCCAGACAGATCATCGCGGCCCCCGCCGCCCAGTAAAATGTCATTACCGGAATTGCCAACCAAGTGATCTGCCCCTTGTGCGCCTTTCAGTTTGTCTTTGCCGCCGCCGCCGAACAAGATGTCGTCGCCCTGCCCGCCAAAGATCACATCACTGCCTTTGTAACCATAAATCGTGTCATCCCCTGACAGGCCGAACACACGATCCGCGCCGTTTGACACAGCCTCGCCCTGTGCATCTTCATAGGCGCCTGCCCCGATCAGGTCGGCTGATACCGTACCAGAGATTTTGCCATCCTCGGGGCGTGCCCCCACAAAGCTGTGCGCGGATAGGGCGGACAGTTTCACATTCAACAAGGTCAGGCTGGCCCGACCGCCCAAAGCGATTTCCACATCATCCAGTGCCCCGTCCGCATCCCCGTCAATGCGGGTCAGATTGTCTGCAATTCCGGCCCAATCGGTATAGGCCCCCTGAAGGTCCACCATATCCTGTTTGAGCGAAAAATCCGTCACAACGTCCTGACCTTTGCCATCCGTGACAAACACATCATTTCCCGTCCCGCCGCGCATCTGGTCATAGCCTTTGCCCCCGACCAGACGATCATTCCCCGATCCGCCGAACAGGTGGTTTACCCCGCCTGTGGCGACCAGAACATCATTCCCCTGCTGGCCGAACAAAAAGTCGTCGCCGCCTTTGCCCAGCAAGGTGTCATTGCCAAAACCGCCATAGGCAAAGTCATTGGACAGGGAGGAACCGATGATCGTGTCGTCGCCTTCAAAGGCAAAAGCAGTGCCAAGCAGTTGCTCGGTATCAAAAGCGCCGTCGTTGTAATCGCTTTCGTAGGGTTCGTTGCGCAGGCGCCCCTCTATCAGGGTGACGTTGATCCTGTCGTCCCCTGCAAAGGCGCGATCGCGCTCCCCCAGTGAAAAGGCATTCATCCCGTGGGCATAGGAATGTTGATGTAAGAACCGCAGCGATCCGTTCTGGTCAATTACCACAAAGTTCGACCCACCTGTCTCGGCTCCGGGGAACCAGCCAATGCCAATGTCATTATCCGCAAACCATTCATACAGGGTCACGAAGAAATCGGTGATGTCTTCCCCCCCTGTGATGTTATCCACCAGACCATGGGCGTTGGTTTCGGTTATCAGCACGTCATCCTGCGCGATCACCGAAAAATGATCCTTCAACATCTGCGTCAGGTCTTTGGTTGAAATCGCATCATTGGTGCCCACCCACCCCGGATAGAGATGGGCCGACCAGACCAGCGCATCACCAATCCCGTCCCGAATATAATCCAGTGCGGATTGACCAGTTTTATTGTTCAGGACCGTGCTGTCCAGCGTGGCAAAATCACCCGAGTAGCCCCAGCCCCCCACCAGAACCTTCGCATCAGCGCGGGACTGGATTGTATCGGATAGCGCAATGGCGTGATCTGCATATAGTTTTACGAAATCGGCATAGTCATAACCGTCGCCAGCACCGTTATCTTTGACACTGCGACGATAGCCAGCGGCCTCATTCATCAGTTCATACCCGTAGACGCCCGCTTTGACCTTGGCCGCGCCATCCAGCCAGTCCAGCAAGGCATCCCACGCGCCTGCCACATCGGCAAAATTTTCCTCCAGCGCAGCATAGGCCTGTGCATTGGTCAGGCTTTCATGCCCCCAGGCAGAACCGCCATTGCCAATGTTCTGCGCATCCCCGCCGCCATAAACGAAGGTGATTTCAAACCCCTGCTTCACCGATTCTTCCAGAAAGGCTTTGTATTGCGCGTGAAATTCACCGTTTTTATCAAAAGAGTTTTCGTTGAACAAAAGCCGCAGGTTATTCACCTCGGGCAAGGATTCCCGCAATTTTTGCGCAAATTGTTCCGGCTCCCCGTCCATGCCCAACGGGATGGTCTGAAAATCGCTCTGCCAGGAATAGTATTTGGAGTTCTGCGCAACATTCTGTTCATAAAGCGTTTTTCCGGTCGCCTTATCCACAATGGATTTATCCAGTGCAATTTGATCGACAGCAATAACCTGTAGGTTGATCATATTTACTTCAGATGTCATCCCTTGGGAGTCCTTACTCTTTACACGGCAGCCCAAATTTGGCCTGCGAAACAGTTGAAAAAATGCCGAGAAACAAGCCCGTAGCAGCACAGGCCAGCGACGGTTCTTATTTGGTCTAGGATCTGGGCGGAAATGCGACATTTCCGCGGCAAGAACATTTTGAGATTGCTCTATTTGAGTATAATTTTCGCGAATTTGCCCTCTGCCCGCTTCTCATGGAAACAAACACGGTTTTATGCTAGCAAACGGCAGATATTGCGGGGCGACGCGGGCTCTCGCGCTATAGAATCGATGGTAAAATGCAGTATTTAGTAAAATGCGCGGTATCAGCGTTATGTCTCGGGGCCCTCGCAGGCCCGATACAGGCGCAGCCCCTGATGGGGCCGGATTTGGCCGTAGCGTCGAATTTCAGTCAGGGCTGGCGGCCGGATATTCTCGATGGCACGGCTGATGTGCCCGTACGCGATTTTCGCGACACGGTGCATTGGTCGGTTGTTGAAAAGGACGGCCAGCGGTTTGACTATCGCAACTGGCGCGCCGCTTTCCCGGGCATTCTGCGCGCCCGCGACCTGAAGATGAGCCTGTTCGTAAATGCGTTTCACCCAGCCTATGATGCAGGCGACACGGCGCATACCCCAAAAGCCGTCGCCGCTTTTGGCAATTACGCCCGCCAGACCGTGGAGCATTACACAAACATCCATTCGGTCGAAGTTGGGAATGAATTCAACGGTGAAGATTTTGTCAAAGGCCCTGCCCGAACCCAGGACCTTGACGCCCGCGCAGCCTATTATGTGGCGCTGCTAAAATCCGTCTACGAACAGGTCAAAGCCGCCAACCCCGATATTCGTATCGTTGGCGGCGGTGTCCATTCGATCCCTGTGGGCTATCTGGCAATGACCTACGCCAAGGGGGCAGCGGCCTATATGGATGCGCTGGCCCTACATACATACGACACGCCAGCAGAACATTTACTGCGCCAGATCAACGTGTTACGCCGCCTTCCCGAAGCCAGAACCATCCCGATCGAAGTCACCGAGTTTGGAACTTTAGACGCCCAGGACGCCCCGGGCTACCTGCTGCGCAACTATTGCCAGATGGCATTGGCCGGCGTGGACCGCGCCGTATGGTATCCGATGCACCCCCGCGGTGACGGGTTGGTTCCAGTGGTGGACGACACAGGCGCGGTCACCCGTACAGGGCGCGCCTACGGCTTTGCACAACAGGAATTCGCAGGTAAATCCGTGCGCCGTTTCCAGCCGGATCCCTTCACCTATGGCTGCGTCTTTGACGACCGTAAACTGGTTGTCTGGGGCGCACCGCGCAGTCTGGCTGTTACAAACGACATCCAAGCCTTTGATCCAGCGGGAAAATCCTTACTCAATGCAGAATTACAACTGTCAAACCGCGATCCTTTGGTTCTGATCGCGGATCATCCGCTGGATACAAACGCCGATATTACACTTGGGCCGCAAACCCTGCTGGCCGACAGCTATCACCAGCTCACCTATCCGGATGCACAGGCCCCTACGCCGCCGTCTTCTTGGACAAACACCATTCAAGCCAATGGCACAGTGATCCCGTTCCAGACCATGCCCGGACAAGAGCGCCAAGGCGTGCCTTGGGTGCCTTACCTTGGCCATGAAGATTACGCAGATTTGCGGCTTTCCGCCACCTTTCTGGTGCCCACAGGACATGCTGCATCCCCTGTTGAAGTGGTTCAAAGCTATACCGCCGATCAGCCGCGCACAGTCGGGATTGATGCCTTTTGGCGGGTGGGCCGTGACAGCGAAGACGGGATCACCGTCGCCGTTTATCTGAATGACACAGAGCTGTTCCAAACCAGCACCACAGGCACACTCACCCTGAAAAACCGCCGTGTTCTGATGCAGGCAGGTGATGTTCTGGCGTTTCACGTCGGCCCCAATCAAACCCCTTGGGGCGATTACACCGAACACCGGATTATCCTGCAGAACGCGCCGCCTGATAATTTCCCTTTGTTATCCAAGGATTAGAAAACACCACAACCTGCGTAAATTTTCTTCAATTCCAAAACACCCCATAATTCCGCCATTTTTGCCCTCTACCCATACGCCAAAATTGTAAACGAGTTCTAAAGGTATTCAGCCTATGACCTGCGAGCGGGTTGTCATTATCAACGACTTCAGTCTGGCGCGCGGTGGCGCCACTGCGCTTGCGCTGCTGTCCGCACGGTTGTTTCGCGACCGCGGGCTGCCTGTGACCCTGTTTTGCGGCGATGACGCCAGCAACAGCGACGACCTGAACGGCTTGGGTATCAATATCGTGCCTGTTGGCGGCAAACCCTTGCTGGAACAGGGAAAACTGCAGGCCATGGCCAGCGGCTTATACAACACCAAAGCCAAAGCCGCGCTAGAGGCCCTGATTGTCGAACAGGACACGCCCCAGACCATTTATCACGTTCACGCCTGGTCCCTGATCCTGTCCCCCAGTATATTCACCGCCCTGCAGCCCGTTGCCCCCCGTGTGATTGTCCATTCCCATGATCAGTTTCTGGCCTGCCCCAACGGGGTGTTTTATGACTTTCAAAAGGGCGTTTCCTGCAATCGCACGCCCCTTGGGCTGTCTTGCATGACCACCCATTGCGATAAGCGGTCTTATATCCACAAAGGCTGGCGTGTGGCGCGCCAAGCCCTGCTGGGGCGTAGCTTTGGCGATCAGTATCCTTGGGGGGCGATTGCAATTATTCACCCGCGTATGGAACAACGGCTCAAGACCTTTGGCTATGCTAACAGCACAATGGTCACTGTGCGAAACCCTGTATCTCCTTTTACAAATCAACGGGTTAAGGTTGAAAACAACAGTGAATTCTTCTTTGTCGGCCGTATGGAACCCGACAAGGGTGTGGTCGAGCTGGCCCGCGCAGCACAGGCCGCTGGCGTGCAACTGGTGACCATCGGTGAAGGGCCGTTAAGCGCGATGTTCGCCGAACAGTTCCCAGAAGTCCGCCAAGAGGGCTGGTGTGACAAACCCCGTCTGCAAACGCTGCTGCAAACCGCCCGCGCGGTTGTGATGCCCAGCCTGTTTGCAGAGCCCTTTGGCATGGTCGCAATCGAGGCCCAGCAAAGCGGAATACCGGTGATCATCCCCGACACGGCCTTTCTGGCCGAAGAAATCACCGCTCTGGGCTTGGGGATTTCGTGTAACATCCACGATACCGACGCATTCGCGCTGGCCTTAACGAAATTGAAAGACATGCCCGCCACACAGATCAAACAGATAAGCGAGACCGCTTTTGCCAACGCAACCCCGCTTGCGCTGGACGAACAGGCGTGGGGGGATGCATTGCTGGATCTCTACACCTCTGTTCTGGCAAAAGCGGCCTGACGGACACCCATGCAGATTGTCCCAAGTACCCTTCTTGCGCTGCTATTGGTGGTGATGCTGATGAAACAAGGCCCCCTGCGCGGGTTGCATTGGTTTTTCATCATGTCCCCCTTTGGCGCAGCCGCCGCATTTAACATGCCAGCGGTGGGCGGGGCTACTATCGGGATCATTGATCTGGGGGCCTTGGTGCTGTTCGCGCTGGTGTTTTCCGGCCCGAACGGTCCGGGGCGGATAGCCGGATCCATGCGGCCCGGACAGCCCGGCTTTTACCTGTTGCTGCTGACGTTTTACTGCATCGTCGCCACGCTGGTTTTCCCCCGTCTGTTCGCTGGCCAGACCGAGGTTTTCGGCATTTCACGCGACGACAATAAAACCGAAATCATCTCGGTCTTTTTGCGCCCGACCACGGGGAACATCACACAGTTGTTCCGCCTGATGCTGGATGTTCTGGCCTTTTTCGCCGCTGCCACCCTGTTCCGTGCCAAACCCGATTTCAGGGTGGTTTTTTCGGCCATGATCGCAGCGACAGTTGTGAATATCGTGCTTGGCTGGGCTGATGTGCTCACCTTTGCAGTCGGGCTGCCAGAACTGCTCGATCCGATCCGCACGGCCAATTATTCCATGCTGATTGATCACCGTATGGGCGGGCTGAAACGGATGATCGGCGGCTTTCCCGAGGCGTCTTCTTTCGGGTTTTATACGCTCGGGCTATTCGGATTCTGGCTGCGCTACTGGATTTCCGGCCCGCCTTCGCGCGCGGCACTTTGGTGCCTGATCGGCACGGCTATTGTGATGGTGCGATCCACATCGTCGTCAACTTATGTCGCGGTTGTTGCACTGCTGCTGGTGATGGGTATCTTCGCCTTTATCGACAGCTTGCAGGGCCGTGTGCGCAAACAAGCGATGATCGTGACGCTGATCGTGTTGCTTGCGGTTTGGCTGTTCATGATGTTCGGCTTTGCCGCCTATCAATTTGTCCAACCCGTCACCGATTTTCTGGACTCTGCGTTGTTTGACAAAGCGGACAGCCAGTCAGGGGTTGAACGGATGAGCTGGAACGTGCAGGCCTATCAGAATTTTCTGGATACATGGATGATGGGCGCGGGGCTTGGCAGTATTCGCGCATCGAACTGGTTTCTGGCCTGTCTGGGCAGTATCGGGTTGATCGGAACAGCGCTTTATCTGGCATTCCTGTGGACCCTGTCCCGTCTGAAGCTGCGCACAGGCGACCTGCACAACACTGCCATTCTGGACAGCCTGAAATGTGCCTGCCTTGCGCTGCTGATTTCCGCGACCCTGACCACCCCCACACCGGATCTGGGTATCTTCTTTTTCGTCTTGGCCGGAATGATCGCGGGTCTGGCCCGTGGCACGGCTAAAGAATCACCTGTGACAAATACATCGGTCCCCGCGCGCACTGTTGCGGGGATCGGAACAATTCAACGCCAGAAAATCCTTTGAAAGGGCTGGCGAAACAATAACCGATAAAAAATAGCAACTATTTGACTTTAAAACGTAAAGCCTTCAAATCAAATGAGTTGTGTAGCTGTGTAGTGTTTTGATTAGTGAGTAGGAGATTGTCATGTACAATCGCAAGCCTCCATTTGAAGACGGTTTTTTCCCGATGAAGCGCATCGGTTCTGACGATCGCGATATGGTCGATCTGCGGCATCTGGCGCGGATGATCTGGCGTCGTCGCAATATTATCATCCTGTCCACGGTTTTGTGCGGCCTGCTGGCCTATATTTTTGTCTCGCAGATCACGCCGACCTATACTGCGCAATCCAGCGTCATGCTTGATCCGCGCAAAAGTCAGGTCACAATGGGGCCAGAGGTGGTGTCTGATCTGGACATCAGCGATCAGGTGGTGCTCAGCGAAACCTCCGTTATTCAATCCAATATCCTGATCGAAGCCGTGATCGAACAGATCGGATTTGAGCGTCTGGACAGCCTTGATCCTGCCAATTCCCCCCCGTCGCTGAAAAGCCGCGTCAAAGCAGTTGCCCACTCCCTTGGTTTGGGCAAAACACCTGAACCTGCGACCGCAGAACAGGCGCGACGCAACAAAATCGAACGTCTGGTTTATGTGATCCGCAAAAACCTGAAGGTGCGGCGCGAGGGAAAGTCTTTTGTAATCAGCATCATCGCCACGTCCGAAAACCCAGAACTGTCGATGATTTTGGCCCGTACCATTGCGGAAAAATACATCGAACAACAGTTGGAATCCCGCCAGAATGTGGCGAAACAAGCCACCGCATGGATCGAAGACCGCTTGAAAATCCTGCGCGCGGAACTGGAAGAGGCACAGGCCGCTGGCGTGCGCAGCCGCATGGCCAATCTGGCAGCCGACGGCACCAGCCTGCAATCCATTTCCCAGCAACTTTTCGAGCTGACCACAAAACTGTCAGACGCCCAAGCCGAACGCACCATAGCCGAGGCAGGGTTGAAACAATTGCAACTGATCGTTCAGGAAAAAGGCATCAAAAAAGCGGGCACTTTGCTGACCTCCCCGCAACTGGAAGTGTTGAACGGCGAGCGGGTGAAACTGACCATCGAGGACGGTGTCTGGGCGCGTAACTATGATGAAACCCACCCTTCACGCAAACGGCTGCGCAGCCAGATTGACGTGATCGAAGCCGAGATGACCTCGGAAGTGGAAAAAATCATCGAGCAGCGCAAAGGCGAAGTTCAACTGGCCCAGGCCCGCGAGGATTCAATCCAGCAAAATATGGACCGGATGCAGGAACGGGTGATTGCCATTTCCACCAACGAACTGGATCAGGAAGAACTGCAACGCAAGACCAACTCTGCCCGACTGGCCTATGAACAACTGCTGAACCGTCTGACGGAAACCCGCAGTCAGGAGCAGTTGCAAAAAGCCGATGCGCGGATCATCGAACAGGCCACTATTCCGGGCGCGCCGTCGGCCCCCCGCCCCAAACTGATCGCCGTTCTGGGTGCGATGCTGGGCATGGCCATCGGCTTTGGCGCGGTGTTTTATCTGGAACTTTCGTCAGCCAGCTATCGCAGTGAAGACGACATTGAAAATGACACTGGGCTGCCGGTTCTGGCGTCATTGCAGGCGGGCGAATGGGGCAATCCTGTGGACAGTTATCTTGACGTTATGTATGCGCCCAACAGTGAATACGCCGAACGGGTTCGCCAGTTGCGCACCTCTTTGCTGATGCAAATGCCCGGCAAAAAGGCACAAACGATCCTTGTAACCTCTTCCACCCCGAACGAGGGAAAAACGACCACCACACTGAACCTTGCATCAATGATCGCAAAATCGGGGAAATCCGTAGTGCTGGTGGATTGTGATCTGCGTCGTTCGGGTCTGGCCAAGGAATTCGGCTGGGACATGACATACGGCCTGTCCGATTATCTGGGCAAGGACTGCGACCTGCAAGATGCGATCTATTCCGACACGCATATGCCGTTTGACATATTAACGTCCAACGGGTCTCACGCGCAAACGGTTGATGCGCTAAGCAAGGACAAACTGGCCGAGATGATGCAGATGCTGGAACTGGCCTATGACGTGGTGATCATCGATTCCCCGCCCATATTGGCCGTCTCGGATGCGTTGATGCTAGCACAAGCCGTGGACAGCGTGGTGTTTGTGGTGCGCTGGCATGAAACCCCGAAACAAGCGGTCAAAAAGGCGCTGTCCATGCTCAGCGACGCCAGATCCCGCCCCGCTGGCATTGTGTTCAATATGGTGGACCCGAAAGAGTATAGTACAGAATTTGTCGGGGGCTATTCCTATGAAGAATAACGGTTTTTATATGCTACGCGAACAACCGGACATCCGCCGTGGCCGCGCCATTCGCAAAACACCTGTTGGCAGTCAACCGCGTGTTGCGATCATCCATTACTGGCTGGTGGGTATGCGCGGCGGTGAAAAGGTTCTGGAAGCCCTGTGCCGGATGTACCCGCAGGCAGATATTTTCACCCATGTTTACACACCGGATACCATCAGCGACCTGATCAACGGGCATACCGTCAATACCACGTCCGTGTCACGCCTGCCGATGGCCGCAAGGATGTATCAGAAGTACCTGCCGTTCATGCCCCGCGCACTAGAGGAAATTGACCTCACAGGCTATGATCTGGTGATCTCAAGCGAGGCAGGCCCCGCCAAGGGCATCATCGCCCCCCCCGAAGCGCCGCACCTGTGTTACTGCCATTCGCCCATGCGCTATCTTTGGGATCAGTATCACACCTATCGCAATGGCGCGGGGCTGATCACCCGCACCTTGATGCCCCATCTGGCCCACGGTTTGCGGTCTTGGGATGTAACCAGCGCAGCCCGCGTGGACGGGTTTGCCGCCAATTCCAACCATGTAGCCGCCCGCATCCGGAAATACTGGCGCCGCGATGCCGATGTGGTGCATCCCCCCGTTGCAGTCGAAGATTTCGCGCCTGTCCCCGCTTCCGAGCTCGGTGATTTCTACCTGTGGGCCGGTGAACTGGCGTCCTACAAACGCCCCGACATCGCGGTTGAGGCCTTTCGCCAGTTGAAAAAACCGCTGGTCGTTATCGGCGGACCAGACAAAACATGGAAGAAACTGGCCCGCACAGCGCCGGACAATGTGACGTTCCTTGGCAAAGTGCCCTTCCAAACGCTCAAAGACCATATGGCCCGCTGCAAGGCGCTGATTTTCCCTGGCGAAGAAGATTTCGGTATCGTTCCGGTCGAGGTCATGGCCTCTGGCCGTCCCGTCATCGCCTATGGCCGTGGCGGCGCGCTTGACACGGTTGTGGATCGCCAGACCGGTCTGCTGTTTCAGGACAATTCCGCCGAAGGTCTGGCACAGGCAGTCCGTGATTTTGAAGCTGAAAAACTGGACCGTTTAGACCCGTTCAATCTGGTAGCCCATGCCAGCCGCTTTGATGAGGCCGCCTTTCAAACAGGCATCACAAAAAGCCTCGCACAGCTGGGTTTCGTCGCCTAATCAAACCGGCCCCAAGCGGTCTTTGTTGTCCAAATACCTAGACCAGCACCCTCGCCCAACGCTAAGTCTGGCGAGGGTGAGCCTACTTCCCTAAATTATCAGCAGGCTGCACGAACATTTCAACCCGGCTGTCAAATCCGCCCCCCGTATGCAGCGTAATTTGCGCCACGCGGAGGGTGCTTTCCAAGTTCGGATCGCCGCCTGTGTTCATATTACGCGCCAAACGCGGAAAACTGCTGCCCGCAACAGCCAGCCGCAGTTTATGCCCCGCAGCCAACTGATAAGCGATGTGGCGCAAAGAAACCGCGACCGTATAGATTTGATCGGGCTGCATCAATTCAGGCGCGTCAAACCCGTTGCGATACCGCAGCCGCAAAGCACCCTCTTGGATTAGAACAGAGCGACCATCCGGCGACACATCGCTTAACCGCACCACCAGATCAGTGTCAGGCACATCGGTAGAAATCGCCAGATGCGCCGTCAAAGGCCCTGCGATTTCAAGGGGTTGATCCAAAACATCCGAGGTGAAAAGCAACAAATCCCCGCGGTCTTCGATGGGGGATTGATCAAGCGGACCCGCGCGGCTGTCAGGGTCGCCCGTACAGCAGATTGCGCCACCGATTGTGGGCACGGGATCGGCTGGATCAGACTGAAAACTGCGGGTTTCACCAACGGGTGGGGGCGCATCCGTTAAGCCCGCGCCATTCAAATAGAATTGCCGTTTCTGTGCTGTTTCAGGGGGCCAGCTTTGGGTTTTCAACCAGCGATCCTTATTCAGCATATAGGTCTGAAACGCCGGAAAGGAAAACAGGCCTTTGCCCTTCAGTTGATGATCCATAAAGCCCAGATAAATGTCGTCAAATGGTATGGCGGCTTCTTTGACAACAGGCACATCCCCTACAGCTCCGTTGCGAAACGGCCCCTGCATATCACAATGGGTCGCAGGGGCGACCAGCAGGTGAGTATTCGGGTTCGATTGGCCGATCATCCGGTTCAACTGAAAACTGAACCCGATGCCGTAGTCATACCATGTGTCCACCATCAAAGAGGGCACATCAAAGCTGTCAGCATCCGAAATATACCCCCAATTGTCATGTGTGGCGGGATCATCAAAACCTGACAGCAATTCTTCAAAATCCGTGTCGTCCGCGCGGTAGCGTGACACCGCATCAATCACCGGCAGGGTTTGCAAAGCCTGCCCATAATCCACATTCGGGGCCTGCATGGCATCCCCCGTCTTACCACCCTGCCCCAGAAACCAGCCAAAACCAGAGGCCAGCGTCATAATTCCGCCTTCGTAAAACCCGAAGAACCCGTAAGCGCCTTTTGCGGTGCCGATCGCCCCGCCTGCGCCCATCGGGATCATGGCACGGTGGGCCGGATGATGTTCTGCCGCCAACAAGATTTGCGCCTCTCCCAAAGCGGAACAGCCGATGGTGCCAACACGATCCTGCGCCCAAGGCTGTGCGATTATCCAGTCCAGCGTGGCTGCGCCGTCCTTACCCTCGTTCGGGTAGGGGGAAAACACCCCTTCAGAGCCATAGCGCCCGCGCATATCCTGCACCACAACCGCATAATCATGGGCGCTGAACAGGCGAACCCAGTGTAACGCTTCGCCGTACAGGCGTTTTCCATAGGGCAAGCGCACAAGGATAACCGGCTTGCGCGCCGCGCCACCTGTCGGGATGTAAACATCTGTCGCCAGATGCACCCCGTCGGGCATTTCCACCTTATATTCCGCCAGATCGGTTTCCATTGGCAGATCGGCCACAAAAGCCTTGAATTCGATCACCTGTTTTATAGGTCGCAGCACCGCGCGCCCGGGTTCCGTCAGCACAAGCCCTGCCGAGACCAATCCCAAACACAAGATGACAGGAAGGAATAAACGTTTCATGAACAGATGCGCCCCCTCGACGCGGAAAAACATCCGTGACACAGTTCGCGCAGGTGTTGGAGCATTGGGAAAACTGTCATTTGGACCTGAATATTGACCTTTGGACGTGGGATTTGGACCACGCACAAAACGCAGCTGATTGCGTGCTGGCGCCGGATGAAAAGGCCCGCGCCGCAAGATTTGTGCAGCACATTCATCAGGACAGATTTGCAAACGGCCGCAACAGATTGCGCCATATTCTGGCGGGTTATCTGGATACTTCGCCGCAGGATTTGCAGTTCACCTACGGGAGAAACGGCAAGCCCGAACTGGCGGGATCGTTGCGGTTCAACCTGAGCCATTCCGAACAATACGCAGCCCTTGCGGTCGTTCAAAACGTGGATATCGGGCTGGACATTCAACAGTTTCGCCCCGTGGAACCTGACGTGGCCAAACGGTTTTTCTCGACTGCGGAACAGCAGGAACTGGCGCAATTGCCCGCCGCGCAATGGGCCGACGGGTTTTACCGCTGCTGGACCCGAAAAGAGGCGATTGTAAAGGCGCTCGGCACGGGTTTGTCGCTGGAACTGGACAGTTTCGACGTCACGCTGACGCCAGACTCTCCTGCCCGTCTGACCCGATTTTCTGCGGATTCCACTATCGTATCTGCCTTGTCTTTGCATCATTTCGACCTTGCACCGGATCTGGTGGGGGCCATCGCTGTGTTCAGCCATGGCCGCCCCGTTAACATCACGCATCACCGCTTAACGATCGAGGAATGACTCGATCTCGCGGGCCAGCTCGTCAGTGCCTGTAATCTGGCCTTTGACCGTTGAAACATCCTCGATGTTGACGGTTTTCAACGACTTACCCGCAATACGCTCCCAGCCGATCGACGGTAAGAACCCCTTGCCCGTCGGCGTGATTTTTGTGACCACATGCAGGATCGGAAAGTCCAGCGGTTCAGGGCGATAGACATTCCGCGCCTCGGAAATATAGGCAACGAAGCCTTCTTGTTCCGCCGTCATATCCGTTGAACGGACGCGATCCACCAGCCCCAATTTCACCGCCAGCGTCAGCAGTCCGGATTTGCGCACAACGCGGTAGCTGCCCAACATGGCCGCCAGCGACAACCGCCCTTTGCGCACCTGACGGATGCGATTGAGCAGCGCATATGTACGCTCGCGGCGGCGCTGTTTTCTGTCAGACCGGATTCTTTCGGCATAGCCCGGCTCCCAGCAATCCTTGATCACAACACCTTGAATTTCATGGCCTTTTGCTTGCAGATAGCGGGCGGCCTCTAGGGCGATATTGCCGTGGACACAGGCGCCGAAAAACAGATAGGGGCCTTGGGGCTGGGTCTGTTCAACCACTTTGGCATATTCAATCGCGATCTCTTGAAAGCTGCGTTTTGATTGATCAATGCCCCGCTTTCCATCGAACAAGCGCACGCAAACCGACGGGCGCGCCTGTTTGAAATGGTCCGAGGCCGAGAGGATCAAGCTGATGTCATTCACCGCAACAATCGGCTGCCCCGTGCCATCGGTGCGGATCGGCTCTACCCGCCAATCGGTTTCAACCGCTGTTGCAACAGGCGCAATCTGGGGGGCCAGATGGGCCACCAGATCGGTGATGGTCGGGGTTTCATACACCGCCGAAACCCCAAGGTTCACATTCCAGTCCTTGCGGATGCGGGCAACCATACGCACCGCCAGTAGGGAATGCCCGCCCAGTTCAAAAAAGCTTTTGTCGGTGGGAATTGCAGTGCGTTCCAGCAATTCCTGCCACAGCGAGATCAGGCCCTGTTCAAGGTCGGCTGGTTGCGGTGCAGCATTGGCAGGTTGCGCTGCCCCGGCCTGCACAGGGGCTGGCAAGGCGTCCAGTTGAACGGCCCCTGCCCCATCAATGGGAAGTTCGGCCAGAATGCTGACCCCTGCCAACCCCTTGGCATCCCCCGCGTTAACCATGAAATGCTGCATAAGGATGGCAGGCAGGCTTTCAAGCGCCATCAGGGGCGACGGATTGGCCGTGACATAGCCCCAACGCCCGCGATCCAGCGACACAGTGACAGCGCGGGCCACAAAGGGATGGCTTTGCAGAATATCTGCGATGGCATCCTGTGGGGTGGCAGACAAAAACGTATCTGATTTTGCAGGCGCGACCAGCGGCATGTCACCAATGCTAAAGTCAGGATTATCAAAGGCATAGGCAAAGCTTTGCTTGATCAAATCCAACAATGCGGTGATGGTTTCTGCCTTATACAGATGGGGTGCATATTCGATATTCAGCCGCCAGCCTGTGGGCCGCCCGATGATCACAATGTCCAGATCCCGCGCCGCCCCTGGTGTATGGGTCGGCTTGGACACCATGCCAAACGTGCCATAGGTCTGATCTTCCATAAACACATGTTGCAGGTTGAAATTCATCGAGATCAGGGGCGCACGGGAGGCATCCCGCACCGGATTAACCAATTCCACCAGCTTGCTGAACGGCAGGTTCTGATGGATCATCGCGCCTTCTACAACCTGTTTGGTCTGCCCCACATGATCCGCAAATCTTTGGGTTTCGCCAGTGCGCAACCGCAGCACTTGGGTGTTGATGAAGGGGCCGATCAGCGGTTCCAGTTCCACGTCCTGCCGCCCCACAATCGGCGTGCCAAACAGCACTTCGTCCGCACCCGTCACACGGTGCAGCGCAGCCGAGGCAATCGCCGCCCCGACAACAAACCGCGATGTGCTGTTTCGCTTGGCCAGCCGGTCGATTTGATCTGCAAAATCGTCTTGGAGCGCAAGGTTCAGATATTTGATTTCCGTATTGCGCGCCTTGGGCCGTGGAAAATCCGTTGGCACCTCAAAATAGGGGGCATCCTTCATCTGGGCGCGCCAGTAATCTGCGTCCTCTTGCAGAACACCGGATTCAAGGTATTCCTGCTGCCACAGGCTGAAGTCACCGTATTGCAGGGGCAGTTCGGCCAGATCAGGGGTGTGCCCTGCATCATAAGCGGCGGCGGCCAGACCGATTTCACGCCCCATAACCCCGATGGAAAACCCGTCATACACGCTGTGATGGGCCACGGTCAGCAGACGGGCGCGGTCTTCGGCCAGATACACCAAGGTTGCGCGGATCAGGCCGGTGTTGGACAAATCGAACGGATAGCGGGCAACCTCGGCGGCGATTTCGGCCAGACGGTCTTCCTGCGCCTGTCCTTGCAGGCTGCGAATATCTTCCACATCCAGATCGAAATCCGCAAATTCCAGCACTTGTTGCAGGGGAATTCCGTCTTTTTCCACAAAACGGGTGCGCAGGATTTCGTGGCGCGCAATCACCAGACGATAGGCACGTTCAAGACTGCGCGGGCTGAATTTTCCCTGCACTTCCCAACTGATCGCCACATTCAGCGCAGGATTGCCCGGGTGCAACTGGTCCAGAAACCAGAACTGCTGTTGCGCCGTGGACAGGGGAAATTCAGCGACCACATGATCCGGCTCGAACCGTGAATTAACCACATTCATGTCGTGATCCCTATGCTGCGACGCGCGCCGTTGCGGAAGTCCTTTAACGAGGGGGCCGCCGGCTTGCCCGTCGTTTTCGCGCGGCTGTCGGCGAATTCGGCCAGGGCTTTGATGGTCGGGTGATCCAGCAGGTGTTTGGCCTCCAGATTCAGGCCCGCTTCGATCATGCGTGCGGCGATGCGGAACACCATCAGGGAATCCGCCCCCAGATCAAACAGCGTGTCGGTGGTGGAAATGGCGTCATTGCCCAGCACCGCACCCCAGATTGCCACAAGCTGTTTTTCAGTTTCGGTATCGGCCATGGCGCGGCTTGCGGCGACCACTGGCGTGGCCTGCCCTGTGCTGTCCGGATCGGGCAAGGATTTGCGATCCAGTTTGCCGTTCGCCGTTTGTGGCAATGCGGGCAAGGTCACATAGGCCTGCGGCACCATGTAATTCGGCAGAACCGCCGACAGGGCAGACCGCAGGGCATTGCTGTCAACGCCAGCACCGCTTTCAGCCACAATAAAGGCCACCAACTGACGGTCCCCGTTTGCGCGGGATTTCACATCCACCGCAACCTTTTGCACACCGTCCATGGCCCGCAACCGGCTTTCGATTTCGCCCAGTTCTATACGGAACCCGCGCAGTTTGACCTGTGTGTCGATACGGCCCAGAACCTCTACTGTGCCATCGGCGCGCAGCTTGGCCAGATCGCCTGTACGGTACAACATCTGCGGCTGCCCGCCCAGATCAACAGGGCGAAACGCCTTCTCTGTCAGATCAGCGCGGTTGAAATAGCCTTTGGCCAGCCCGTCTCCGCCGATGTTCAATTCCCCGACCACGCCGATGGGCGCGATACGGTCTTGCGCATCCAGTACGACCAGCGAAGTATTGGCAATCGGGTGGCCGATTGTGATCGCCTGATCCTGTTCGATCTGCTGAACCGCAGACCAGATGGTGGTTTCGGTCGGGCCGTACATATTCCACAGCGCGGCACCATGTGCCATCAAACGCTGGGCAAGGTCTTTTGGCAAAGGTTCTCCCCCTGCCAGAATTTTCAGCCCCGCTTTTGGTGTGAACCCTGCATCCAGCAGCATATCCCACAGCGTCGGCGTGGCCTGCATCACGGTGATGTCACCTTTTTCCAGCCGATCCACCAGCGCATAGCCGTCCAGCACCTGGGTTGTACCCGCAATTACGGTTTTTGCACCAACGCTAAGCGGCAGGAACAGTTCCAGCACTGCGATGTCAAACATCACCGTGGTCACCGACAACAGCGTGTCACTGGCCGCAAGCCCCGGTTTCTGCGCCATGGACGTCAGGAAATTCACCACTGCACGATGGGGGATTTCCACGCCTTTGGGCGTTCCCGTGGTGCCGGACGTGAAGATCACATAGGCGGTTGTTTCAGGGTCTTGGGGCACCAGAGCGGGCGTGGCACCAACAGGGGCCAGCGCCGGATCAATCACGCGCAGACCCAGATCCGCAGCAAAACCGACTGTTTCCGGCGCATCCGTCACAATCCCGGCCACTTGGGCTGTTTCAAGGATAAGGCGCAGACGCGCAGCAGGCTGTGTGGGATCAAGCGGCAGATAGGCATGTCCCGCCTTCAGGATCGCCAGCAGCGTCACCACCATCTGAACCGAACGGTCCATCGCTACGGCAACACGCCCGTTGGTGCCCTGAATTTGCTGCTGGATATAGGCCGCAAGCGCGTCACTTTGCTGTTCAAGCGCCTGATAGGTCAGTGTGGTTTTCCCATCGTCCAGTGCTATGGACTGCGGATGGGCAGCGGCACTTTGGGTGATCAGCGTCTGGATCATCGCGCTGCGATCAAAATCGCAATAGCCTTCGTCCTGAACCGTGGTCAGGACTTGATCGTCCACCAGTTGCACATCCGCAATCGCCTGTGCGCTGTCTTGTGCAATCGCACGCAAGACCTGTTCGAAATGCCCGACCCAACGTTTGATCGTCGCATCAGAATACACATCGCTGTTGTAATCCACGTCGATGCGCAGGCCCTGTTTGGACTCTATCACATTGAAGAACATATCGAAATTCGAGGCGGCCTTGGCATTGGGAGCCACGCGCATTTGCACGTCGCCCATATCCAGATTCTCTGGTACGGTTTCCAGATTGAACTGGATTTCTGTCAACGGCAGACGGTTCAGGCTGCGGGGCAATTCCAAATCCTGCACCATGGTGCCGAAGGTGTAATCCTGATGGTCAAAGGCATCCATCACCGCGCGGCTGACCTGTTTCAGATGGGTACTGACAGGGGCTGACGGATCAAAGGCGGCGCGGATTGGCAGGAAATTTACGCAATGACCGATCAGGTTTTGCGCATCAAGCATCGCCTGTCCACTGGTGGGCACGCCAATCACTACATCACAAGCACCGCCAAGCCGTCCAAGCGTGATCTGCAAACCGGCAAACAGCGTGGCAAACAGGGTGCATCCTTGTTGCGCACCGGCCTTGCGGGCAGATTTCATCACCTCGGCCGCCACAAACCCTGTCACAGTTGCCCCGTTAAAGGATTTGCGCAGCGGGCGGGGGTGATCCAGCGGCAGTTCCGGCAAGGCGGGCACATCGGCGAATTGCTGTTGCCAAAAGGCGCGGGTTTGCGGGGATACGCTGCTGTCCTTGCGGCTGATCGCGTGTTGGGCAAAGGATACGGGCGCAGGTAAATCGGCCACCTGCCCTGTGGTGCGCGCGCGGTAAAATGCGGCCAGTTCTTCAAAGACAATGTTATACGACCAGCCGTCACAGATGATGTGGTGGGCGTTCAGGATCAACACATGGCTTTGCGCCCCTGTTTGCACCAGATTGGCCCGAAGCGCAGGACGTTCGGTCAGATCAAAGGGGCGACGGGCTTCTGCATCGGCCAGCTTTGCAACCCGTTCCGTGCCTGTGTCCGGTTCTGCCACAACAACGTTCAGGTCCAGATGATAGGGGGCTGTGACGTCGAAACAGTCCCCTGATTTATGGAATACAGAACGCAGGGCATCATGGCGGGCGATCACCTGATCAAGCGCGGCTGACAGCGCATCCACATCAAGCGGGCCGTCCAGTTGTAAAACCGCCCCCTCGTTAAAGCTGCAAGACGCCGTGTCTCCCAGTTGGTTGGCCATCCAGATTTCCCGCTGGCTTTCGGTCAGGGGGATGTTTTTCAATGGCACGGCCTGCGCAACCGGTGCGCCTTTCACCACGGGCGGCGCGCTAATCTTTCCTGTGCCGATCAGGATACCCTGCTCTTGCAGCGTGATCACCGCCTGTTCAAAACATTCGGCCACGGCGGTTACTTCGGCATCCCCGTGCTGTGTGGTCAGGAACCCGCAGAACCCGTCCATCAAATGCACCCCGTTGAACCGCATCAGCGCATAGAGCAGTGTTGCCCGTGGATCATACGAGGTCACGTTCGGCACGATCCAGCTGGAATGCCCTGTCACCAGTTCGGGCAAGCCGCGGCTGACCAGAAATGCGTTCATCCGTTTGCGCAGGCCCTGCGCCCGTGCAGCCGTGTCCTTCCACAGCAGATCACCGTGGTTTTCCATATGCTCCAGCGTGGCGTCAATGGCCGCCAGCACCAGCGGGTGGCGCACAAACGTGCCTGCCACGTAGGTGGGCGCGACTTCTGGCTTGCTGTCGTCGCCGTAGGCCCAGAACCCGCCATCAAGCGCATCCAGAAAGCGTTTGTCGCCTGCCAGAACGCCGATGGGCATACCGCCCCCGACGACCTTGCCATAGGTGGCCATATCGCCCTGAATGCCCCATTCCCCCTGCACGCCTTTGGCATGGGTGCGAAAGCCGGTGACGACTTCGTCAAACACCAAAGCCGCGTTGATTTCAGTGGTCAGCTTGCGCAAGTTCCGCACGAATTCAACAGGTTGCACTTCGGGATGGCGACTTTGGATCGGTTCAATGATTACAGCGGCCACGTCTTTTGCATTGGCTTTGATCCAGTCAAGCGAGGTTTCAGCCCCGTATTCCAGCACGATCATATTCGTCAGGCTGGAGCGCGGAATACCCGATGCCACAGGCAGCGCCGCAGGATCACCGCCACGGGATTTACCCTTGATCAGAACCTCGTCAAACTGGCCGTGGTAATCGTTGCCAAACACCACAACCTTATCCCGTCCCGTCACCGAACGGGCCAGACGCATGGCGGACATGACGGCCTCGGACCCGGTGTTGCAAAAGGTCACCCGTTCATGGTCGACCATTTTTGCAAAACGTTCGGCCACGGCCCCTGCGATTTCGGATTGCGGGCCGATGGGATAGCCCCGTTCCATCTGGGCCTGCACCGCTTTAGTGACGAAATCAGGGGAATGGCCAAAGGCCGTCTGGCCAAAGCCGTTCACCAGATCAATGAAGCTATTACCGTCAATATCCCATAAATGCGCCCCTTTGGCGCGGTCGGCGACCACGGGAAAAGCCATTTCCTTCCAGCTTGGATGAAAACCAGACACGGTGCGCGGGTCCGCATGAACCCCGCGATATTTCTGCGCCAGCGCCTTGGATTTCGGGAATTTCGCACTGTAGCGCGCTGCCAGATCCTGCGCAAAGGCAAGTTGGTCTGCGTTTAGTTCGGCCCCTGCCAGATTGGGACCACGGCCCACTTTGAACCCTGCGGGTTTTTCGGGCGTGTTTTCCGGTTCCGGCTTTGCTGCGGCTTTGGGCTGTGGGGGCGTCACCGCCGCCACTGTTTGAACTGGCGCTGTAGGGGCCGCCAGAACCTGCGGCGCGCCACCAAGGGCCTGTAATTGCTGGCTGAAGACGGCCTGCATGGTCTGCATCTGTGCCTGCATGACACTGGCTGCATCGCTGTTCATGGATGTGGCGGCTGGCAGGGCTACAGCGGATTGGGCTGGTGCGACAGGGGCTGCAACAGGCGGTGTAGCAACCGCAGCAGGCGCAGGCGCTTCAACAACAGGGTCCACGGGCACAAGGTCCACGGGCGCAGGCGCTGCATCCGCAGGTAGGGTCGCATCCAGTTTGCGGGCCAGATCGGCGATTGTCGGATATTCGGTCAACAGGCTGCGGAAGGTTAATGTGATGTCATATTCCCGCAACAGGGCCTGTGACACCTGCCCCAAAAACAGGGAATCGAATCCCAGTTCCAGATAGGTGACATCCACATCGGCAGGGTTCAGGTCCTCGCCCGAGAGATCAGATAAAAGGGCAATCAATTCAGCGCAATAACGCTCGGTTCGCGCAATAGGGGCACCATTTGAAGTCATTGTCATCACCGGTTCACTCTTTACTTGTACAAAATCCGCTGCCTGTTGAAGGGCCGCGTTCGTTTTGGTTAATTCTTGATCCTGGCAATTTTCAGGCGCGATCCAGTGTCGTTTGCGCTGGAAGGCATAGCCTGGCAGGGACACATGGCGTACGCCGCGCGGGCCAAAGGCAGACCAGTCTACCGGCACGCCTGCACGCCACAGGTTTGAAAAAGCGGTAGCCATGGTAATCTCGTCTTCAGATGTTTGGGTGTGATCTGAAAGAGACTGGAAAATTCCACCATGGCTACCGCGTTCTAAAGTCTGCGCAGCAAAGGCCGAAAGCGTGCGGCCAGCGCCCACTTCCAGCAATACAGCAGACTTTATTTCGCAGGCGGTGCGAAGTGCCGCCTGAAAGTTCACACAAGCCCGCGCTTGGGATGCCCAATAGGCAGGGTCCGTGGCCTGTGCGTCTGAAATCCACTCTCCCGTAACGCAAGACACATAGGGGATTTGCGGGGATTTCAGGGTAAATCGGGTAAATTCCTGTGCCAGCGTGTGCATCACAGGGTCCATCATGCGGGAATGAAACGCATGGGACGTGTGCAAATGGGTGCAGGCAAATCCGGCCTTAACCAAAGCGGACTCGACCGATTGAATAGCAGCGTCCGGCCCCGCCAGAACCTGCAGTTTCGGCGCATTCAGAGCAGCAATGTCAACGTCATTGGTCAGGAAAGGTTTGATGTCTTCAAGCGGTGCGCGCACCGACAGCATGGCCCCTGCGGGCTGGTCCTGCATCAACTGGCCCCGTTTGGCGATCATTTTAAGACCAGTTTCAAAGTCGATCACACCCGAAACAGCCGCCGCTGCGAATTCACCGACCGAATGGCCGATCATCGCATCAGGCGTGATCCCCCGCGCACGCCACAATTGCGCATTCGCATATTGGGTCAGAAACAGCGCGGGCTGGGTCAGACGTGTATCACGCAAAGCGCGTGCAGCGACCGCATCCGATACATCGCCCAGACACATGATTTCATTGATATCCAATCCCAGCAACGGACGCAGGATTTCAGCACCCTGGTCGATCCAGCGGGCGAATTCGGGGTGGCTGTGATACAGCCCCCGCGCCATGCCCGGGTATTGTGATCCCTGCCCCGGAAACATGAAGACCACTGCGGGACGGGCGTTCGGGCTGCCGGTTTTCACTGCAGGCAGCTTGCGCAGGGCTTGGGCCGCATCGGCTTTTGTCGATGCAGCGACGGCCGTGCGATACTCATACGTGCTGCGCCCCTCTTGCAAGGTAAAGGCCACGTCGGCCAATGCCGGGGCGTCCGTGCTGTCCAGTGCCAAAGCCAGGTTTTGCGCCATTTCGGCCAAAGCCTCGGGCGATTTGGCTGACAGTGGCAGGATTTGCGGGGCCGTCACATCCGGTAAAACAGGTGTCTGCGGGGCTTCTTCCAGAACCAGATGGGCATTGGTGCCACCGATCCCGAAGGAACTGACCCCAGCGCGGCGTGGGCCTTCGGCTATCCAGCCCTGCAGACCATCGGGCACAAAGAACGGGCCGTCGGCAAAGTCGATATTCGGGTTGGGGCTGGTGTAATTGGCCACGGGAATTATCTTTTTGTGGCGCAGCATCAAGGCAGTCTTGATCACCCCCACGACACCCGCCGCCGCATCCAGATGGCCGATGTTGCCCTTGACGGACCCCAGCGCACAGCGGTTCGCAGCCTGTTTGCCAAAGGCCGCAGACAGCCCGCGCACCTCTATCGGGTCGCCCAGTGGTGTGGCGGTGCCGTGACATTCCACATAAGAAATACTTTCAGCAGAGACCCCCGCATCGGCATGGGCGCGGCGGATCGCTTCGGCTTGACCGTCAACCGAAGGCGCTGTGTAGGAAATCTTGTTTGCCCCATCATTATTCAGCCCGACACCGCGAATGGTGGCATAGATCTGATCCCCTGCGGCCAGCGCATCGGACAGGCGTTTAAGTACCACAACCCCTGCCCCGTGGCCGAACACAGTCCCGTTGGCCGCCGCATCAAACGGGCGGCAGACGCCATCCTCAGAGGCCATGCCGCCTTCTTGGCTGGCATAACCGCGCTTTTGTGGAAAGGTGATGGAAACACCCCCCGCAAGGGCCACATCCGACTGGCCCAAACGCAGCGAGCCGCAGGCCTGTGCAATGGCCGTCAGCGAGGTGGAACAGGCGGTGCCAAGGGAAATGGCAGGCCCTTTCAGGTTCATCTTATAGGCCACACGGGTGGCCAGACTGTCAGCAAGATTGCCTGTGAAAGTCGCGTAATTGCCGATCTGGAACTGCGAGGTAAAATCCGCCAGCGCCGCACGGTCCGACAGGATATTGGCCAGCATATAGGTGCTCATGGACGCACCCGCAAAAACCCCGATGGCGTCCTTGCTCCGTTCGGGGTCAATCCCGGCATCTTCCAATGCGTGCACACATATTTCAAGGAACACCCGCGCTTGGGGGTCCATCAAGGCGGCTTCTTTGGGTAGAATGCCAAAGTATTTGGCATCGAATTGATCCACATCTTCCAGTATCGGGCGCACGGCCAGATAGTTGGGTCTGGCGCGGTCTTCGGGCGAAACCGCATCTTCCATTTCGTCGGGATCAAAGCGCGAAATCAAATCCTGCCCCTGACACAGTTTGTCCCAGAAATCAGCCACAGATGTGGATTTCGGGAAGCGCCCCGACAGGCCGACAATCGCAATATCGCGATCCGATGTTTCCACAGGCGCGCTGCGGTCACAGGGCTGCGGCGTGGCTGTTTCCGCCTGCATCAGAACGGACAGTTTTTGCGCCAAGGCCCCCAGTTGCGGGGTTTCGAAAAGCTGGGTCATACTGATGCGCTGGCCGACAAGCTGTTCGATCATCAAGCGAGCCTCGAACAACTGCAACGAGTTCCCCCCCGCATCAAAAAACGTATCCTGATCGCGCGGCGGGGCGCAGTTCAGCACCGCCTGCCAGATGGCAGCAATTTTTTCACGAAGCAGGGAAGCGTCTGAGTCTGCACGACGGCTGGCGCCCACAGGTCTACGGTCAGGAAATACATCATGTGACATAGCGGTACTCTCAAATAGCATCAAAACGATGCAAACACTCAGTCACCCTTGTGACCTAATTACTCTGCGGCCGAATAAAGACCTTTACGTTAAGCAACCTATCGGGAAATCGGCTTCGTTCAAAGGAAAAAGCGAATATTCCGTTAAAAACACCATTTCAAACCAATGGGTAACACATTGTAATTAAATAAAAAAATATAAAAACTGTATTAAAATTGGAAACAATCATCCCAAAAGAAGATCAGTTTATCCGCTCTGTACAGCCATGGAAAATACTTGCAGTATGACGTGCTTCCCCTTGAAAACATTAACCGAAACGCGCTGGTGAAATAAGTTGGTTAATTTTTGATTGTTGCGGTATTGGACATAGTCGAAATGGGGCGTTTTATCTTGCGCGACGGGAAACGGATCAAAAGTTCCAGAAATAAAATTTCCGCAAAAACCGGGAATTGAGCCGCCTGCGGCAGGTTTTACCCGTAAATCAATGCCTTTTCCCCGCTGACCGATTCTCTTTGCCCTGCTTGGGAACAGGGCAAAGGCATTACTTGGTGAATTCCAACACCCGTGTTGGCGAAAGTTTTCCACGGATCAAATCAACCAGCGCAAGCAGATTTCCGTAGAGGCGGCCACGGCGATCGACCCAAGGTTCGGGGCGCAGGGATTTGACGCAATTGGCCACGATATTGCGCAACATCATCCTCAGCGCACGGCTTGGGATCATGGTGCCTTTATCCATCAGATACAGCGGGTTTGAAATCTGCGAATAGCCAAAGGATTTGCCGCTGTTGCGTCCCATCTTTGTACCCAAATGCACCCCCGTCAGGCTGTTTGATTTCACAATGCGCCCATAGGAAGACAGTTGACGGGAGAAATCCACATCCTCCAGCCAGGCATAGAACGGCAAGGATTCATCAAAGCGCAAGCCGTGGTCCACAACAGGCGAGGTGCGAAAGGCCATGTTACAGCCATAGCCGTTATACGATGGCGACAGCGTGAAATCTTCGACATCCGCTTGAAAACGGGCCAGAACCTCCATCCCGAAATCATGGGAATACCCGGGCCCCGAAATTCCGTCTGCCAGAACCTCTCCGGTTGCCATAACCACGTCGGGATGGGCGGTAAACACATGCCCAACCCGTTCCAAGTAGCTGTCAGCCATCAAGAAATCATCGTCAATGAAAACCACCACATCATTGGGTGTGATTACTTCCAGCACACGGTTGCGTTGATGGCAGGCCCCTTTCGTGCCGATTTTGATCTCTACCGGACAGGGGAGGTTTTCCACAACGGCGCGGTCGATGTCAGACTCTGATGCAATGGAAATCACCAACAGATCCGGCTGCACGGTCTGGCGGTGCAGTTGGGACAAGGTACTGGACAAAACCTCTTTGCGTCCTGTGGTGGCAATTGCCAACAAGACCCGATGCACGTGGCGTCTGGGCGCAACATGGCCGGTTTCACTTTTTTCAATTTGCCGAATGTTCGCGATTTGGTTACACATATTTTTACTCTTTAATCATTCACTACAGATGTAAAAGGCTTGCAGATCGACGACGGGGAACGAAATAATGTCACTAGCAAACTGGGGATGGCGGTGGCTGATGCGCCTTGAACGCCGGACCGTTTGGTGGGCTGTCATTCTGTTCTGCCTGCTGTTCTGGATCGGCGTTGCCCTGTTGATCTGGTAGCCCCCGCGCAGCCCGTTCACAAAGACCACGACCAAACCAACCTATGAGCCGTCGCTTTTTACCGTGCGCCCTGCCCCCCCAGAACCACAGAAACCGTTTTTACCACGATTTTCAGATCCCCGATAAATGAATTGTTCTGAACATAGTCCACATCCAATGCCACACGTTCTTCATAGGTGGTGTCGGATCGACCGCTGATCTGCCAGGCCCCCGTCAGCCCCGGACGCACTGATTTATACTCGGCGAAACTGGCGCGGTAGTGTTTGGCTTCGGCTGCCACAATCGGACGCGGGCCGACCATCGACATATCGCCGCGCAAAACGTTCCACAGCTGTGGCAGTTCATCCAGACTGGTCTTGCGCAGGAAATGCCCTATGGCCGTCAGCCGCGGATCGTTGACCAGCTTTTGTGTCCGCTCCCATTCCGCACGTGCCGCAGGATCATTTTGCAACATCTGCGCCAGACGCAGGTCCGCATCTATACACATGGTACGAAACTTCAGGCAATTGAACGGCCGGCCGTTGCGCCCCACACGGGTATGGGCAAAAATGACCTTTTGGCGATCAGACGCCCAAATCGTTGCGGCGATCAGAACCATAAAGGGCGAAAAGAAGATCAACAGCACTGTCGCAAAGACCACATCGAACACCCGCTTGGACATCCGGCTCCGCGCGATCGGGCGTTGGCTTACAATGGACTGAAGCTCGTCGATCCGGACACGTGTGCCCTCCAGATCACTGGACTTAACATGATAAACCATTCTACTTTTACTCCGAACTCACACACTCAATACAGTCACATCAGAATCACACCCTGCTACAAAAATACCTTTTTCCGCGAATAATTGCCTGTGAAATATGGCAACCACATCTTAGGGTTGTTTCAATTAAAACTGTAATTAAATGTTTAAAATCATGATATTAAACAACACATCCCAAAAAGCCTCTGGTTCCATTTCGGAAACAATAGGTTTCCGCCTTAACTAGAACATCTTTTTGCCTCTTTTCATGCCAAAGGCAGGGATCACAAATTAGCGGTTAAAAAATAGTTTCCCTTCCCGTGCGTCAAAGCTGCAGGTAGATCGGAACTGGCAGTCGTAGGTTCAAGGCACGTTACCACAGATGAACAGCACAAAAGACCTAAATCCGAACCGTCGCGCCTTGTCCGATGGCATGTGGACTGTGATGGAGCGGGTGATCTCCCAGATTGGCCAGCTCGCCATTTTTGTTACGGCAGCGCGGGTCCTTACCCCTGCCGAATTCGGCGTATTCGCCCTGACTTCTGCCTGCGCCATCCTGCTGTTGCGTTTTGCCGAAGTCGGCTGGGCCCAATACATCATGTCCTGGTCAGGTACGGATGACGTCCCGCGACAAGTCCTTTTTGTCGCCATTGTTTGCGGTGCAGGGGCCGCCCTGCTGGGCCTTTTGGTCGGGCTGGGCTTCAGCCTGTTTGAAACCACCCCGGATGCGGGCATCCTGATCATGCTGTTCGCTGTCTGGGTCCTGCTGGCCACCACGTCTTCGGCCCAAAAAGGCATCTTGGTCTGGCAGAACAAACTGCGCGCTTCGGCCATTTGTGAAATCACAGGGGAAATCACGGGTCTGGCCGTTGCCCTGACCGCGCTGATAACGGGCTACGGGGTATTGGCGCTGGTGTTTGGCCGTATCGCCATGCAATCGGTCCACGTCGCACTCAGCTTTGCCTTCACCCGTCTGGCACCCAAACGGGGTATGTCGGCGGATCAACTGCGGGATTTGAAGGACTATTCCATCCCGCTGTTTTCCAGCCGCATGACCGTCAATTTCCGCCTTTATGCCGCGACCTTTATTATCGGGGGCTTTCTGGGTGCAGCCGCAGTTGGATATTACCGCGCTGCCGAACGCCTTGTCAGCGCCTTGGCTGAGGTGGTCGCCGTTCCGTCCCAAGTGCTGGCCTGGAGCCTGTTCCGCCAGACCCGCGAAGCCCATAACGGCACTTTGGACGGGTTCCAGAAACAGGCAGAGGTGTATTTTCATGTGCTGTTCCTGACCGCCCTGCCCATTTTCGTCTGGGCCTCTGTCTTTGCCAAAGACCTGATCAACGGATTGCTCGGCCCTGAATGGCAACCGGCGATCCCCATCGTAATCATCCTTGCACTGGCGCGGGCTATTTCCCTGCCGACATTTGCATCTGAACCGATCCTGTCACTGGCAGGTGAAATCCGCCGCCTGCCGAAAGTTTCGGTGATATTCCTGATCCTGACCATCGCGCTGAACCTGATTGCCAGTCCCTTTGGAATGATCGCCGTGGCATGGGCCCAAGTGATCGGTTCTGTGATTGTGACCGTGATCCTGCTCTGGCTTACCCGCGTTTACGGGGCGGTGGTCTGGCGCGATGTGATGCTGTACAGCCGCCGCATCATCCCGCCTTTGGTACTGGCGACAGTGGTGCTGATCCTGCTGCGCGACTTGAACCTGTTCTCGGAACTCTCTGGCCTTTTACGCATCACCGCCGCTTCAATCCCGACGGTCCTGCTCTATGCCGCTGCACTTTGTGCATTCGACCCAAACCTGCGCAGCGCGACCATATCCTACGTCAAACGCAAGACAGGCCGCGCCCCGAAACCCTAGCCCCACCGCTTCTTAAGGCGCGCAAACACCTTTCGCGCAGAGCACAAGAGCGATTACTCCTCATGCTCGGGGTAAAAACACGCCGCGCTATGGGGCGTCACGCCTAGTTCCGGCCGCTCAGCCCGACAGCGATCCTGCGTCTTCCAGCAACGCGGGGCAAAGGGGCAACCTTCTGGTACAGCCAGCGGAGAGGGCAACTCCCCTTTCAGCTTGATCTGGCGCTTTTTATTGGCCGGATCAGCCTGCGGCGTCGCGGACAATAGCGCGTTGGTATAGGGGTGCTTTGGCCCGTCAAACAGATCTGCCTTGCTGCCCTTTTCAACCGCACGGCCCAGATACATCACGATCACCTCATCCGCCACATGGCGCACCACGCTCAGGTCATGGCTGATGAACAGATAGGCCAGTTGCATCTTTTCCTGAAGGTCCACCAAAAGGTTCAGAACCGACGACTGGATCGACAGGTCCAGTGCGGACACCGGTTCATCCAGCACCAGTACTTTGGGGTCCAGCATCAAAGCCCGCGCAATGGCGATCCTTTGGCGCTGGCCACCTGAAAACATATGCGGGTAACGGTCATAGTGTTCCGGTCGCAGCCCCACCAGAGACAGGATTTCACGGGCCTTGGCCTCGCGCTCGGGCTTGGGGATATCGGGGCGGTTGATGATCAGCGGCTCTTGCAGGATCTGGCCGATGCGCTGGCGCGGGTTCAGCGATCCATAGGGGTCCTGAAACACGATCTGCACCGATTTGCGCAGGCTGGCCCAGTCGCTGCGCACCACGGGTTTACCATCCAGCGTCAGACTGCCCGAACTGGGTTCCTCGATCATCGTCACCAGACGGGCAAGCGTGGATTTTCCGCAGCCGCTTTCCCCCACAACAGCAAGGGTTTTTCCGGGGTAAAGTTTGAAATCCACCCCACCGACAGCCTTTAGCACATTGGGTTTACGCAACAGCCCTGCGCCCACCTCGTAATGGCGGGCCAGTTGTGTTGCGGTCATGACTGGCGCATTCATGATGCAATCCTCGCGTCTTTATTAAGCGGATAGAAACAGCGTGCGCGGCCAAGATCGGACTCCAGCGCGGCAGGGGCTTCGGCTTTGCATCTGGCATCGGCGAACTTGCAGCGCGGTGAAAACAGGCACCCCGCAGGGCGGTCGAACTGGCCCGGAACCATGCCCGGAATCGTGGGCAGGTGTTTTTCCGTGGCCCGTTCCGGCAGCGCATCCAGCAAGGCGGCTGTGTAAGGGTGATGCGGGCTGTGGAACAGCGGCATAACCGGCTGTTCTTCGATCTTTTGGCCTGCGTATTGCACACTGACCCGTTCGGCGGTTTCCGCCACCACGCCCATGTCATGGGTAATCAACACCAGCCCCATGCCGTTTTCATCCCGAAGGCTGGTCAGAAGGTCCAGAATTTGCGCCTGAATCGTTACATCCAGCGCCGTGGTCGGTTCATCGGCAATCAGCAGTTTTGGTTTACAGGCAATCGCCATGGCGATCATCACCCGCTGGTTCATCCCGCCCGACATCTGGTGCGGAAAAGCCGACAGGCGGCGTTCAGGATCGGGGATGCCCACTTGTTCAAACAGTTCCACCGCGCGGGCATGACAGGCTTTGCGGCTGAGCCCCAGATGCACGCGCAGGGTTTCCTTGATCTGCCAGCCCACAGTGAAACAGGGGTTCAGGGAAGACATGGGTTCCTGAAAAATCATCGCGAGATCTTTGCCCACCACACGGCGGCGCTCTCGTTTACCGATGGTTAACAGGTCATGACCGTCAAAGGTCATTTCATCAGCGCTGACAGTGGCGGTCCAGGGCAGCAAGCCCATCATTGCCAGCATAGACACGGATTTACCCGATCCGCTTTCGCCTACAATGGCAAGGATTTCGCCGGTGTTAACGTCTTGATCAACCCCGTCCACCGCACGGAATTTTCCCGATGCGGTGGCAAAATCGACACTTAGGTTTCGGATGCGCAACAAAGACATGGTTCAGCTCCGCTTCAGTTTGGGATCAAGCGCATCGCGCAGGCCGTCGCCCAGCAGGTTGATGGCCAGAACGGTGATCAGAATGGCAAGCCCCGGAAAGGTCACGACCCACCAAGCGCGCAGGATGAATTCGCGGGCCTCGGCCAGCATGGTGCCCCATTCAGGGGTGGGCGGTTGCGCCCCCATGCCCAGAAAGCCAAGGGCAGCAGCGTCAAGGATCGCGGTGGAAAACGACAGCGCCGCCTGCACGATGATCGGTGACAGGCAGTTGGGCAGCACGGTGATAAACATCAGCCGCAGCACCCCTGCCCCCACCACGCGGGCCGAGGTCACATAGTCTTTTTGCAGTTCAGACATCACACTGGCACGGGTCAGCCGCACGTAATGGGGTTGCAGCACAATGGCGATGGCGATCATCGCATTGATCAGCGACGGGCCAAGCACCGCCACCAGCACAAGCGCCAGCAGCAGGGATGGAAAGGCCAGAATAATATCCATAATCCGCATGATAATAGTGTCGAGCCATTTTGGCGCGAACCCCGCCAGCAGCCCTACCAGAATACCGCCCGAGGCAGCGATACTGACCACGACAATCCCCACAAAGAACGAAAACCGTGCGCCCACGATCAGGCGGGACAGCATATCGCGCCCCAGTGGATCAGTGCCCAGCAGAAACTGGCTAGTGCCGCCGTCCTCCCAGAACGGGGGTTGCAGGGCGTTGCTGCGGAATTGTTCGGTCGCGTCATGGGGGGCAATCCACGGGCCGAAAATCGCCAAAATCGCAAAGATGGCAAAAATCCACAGGCCGATGACAGCGCCGCGGTTTTCGCGGAAGTAGAACCAGAACTCTTTCAGACGGGATGGACGGTCTTCGTTGATGGCGGTTGCTGTCTGTGTTGAAGAAGCGTCAGTCATTACCGTTTCCTGATTTTCGGGTTAATCAGACCGTAGAGCATATCCACAGTCAGGTTCACGATCATCACCATCACGGCGATCAAGAGCAGGCCGCCCTGCACCACCGGATAGTCGCGGCGGAAAATGCTATCCACCATCCATTTGCCGATACCCGGCCAGCTAAAGATGGTTTCCGTCAGAATGGCCCCTGCCAGCAATGTGCCGACCGACAGGCCGATCACTGTGACGACGGGGATCAGCGCGTTGCGCAGGGCGTGGATCGAATTGATCCGCCCGGGCGACATGCCTTTGGCCCGCGCGGTGCGCACATAATCCTCGCCCAGAACTTCCAGCATGGCGGAACGGGTTTGACGTGCGATCACCGCCAGCGGGATGGTGCCCAGTACAATTGTGGGCAGGATCAGGTGACGAATAGCCGACCAGAAAGCCCCTTTCTGACCCGAGGCCAGACTGTCTATCAGCATGAATCCACTGGGATCAGGGAAGTAATACAACAGGTCAATCCGACCCGACACAGGCGTCCAGCCCAGGTTGCCAGAAAACACGATGATCAGCAGCAAGGCCCACCAGAAGATCGGCATGGAATACCCGATCAGCGCGGTGGACATCAATGCGCGATCAAAGAACTTGCCGCGGTTCACAGCCGCAATCACGCCCGCAGGCAGCCCCAACACAATCGCCAGTACCATGGCACACAGCGACAATTCCAGCGTGGCGGGAAACAGCGCAAAAAATTCATCCCAGACGGGTTTCTTGGTGACAAAGCTGTTGCCCAAGTCCCCTTGCAGAACGCCGGTGAAGTATTCCCAGAACTGCACATACAGTGGCCGGTCAAAGCCGAATTGCGCGGCCAGTTGGTCATAACGTTCCTGCCCGATCCCCCGCTCGCCTGCCATGACGATAATCGGATCCCCCGGCAAAGCGCGGATGAAGCCAAAGGAAATAAGGGTCACGCCGAAAAACGTCGGCACAAAGGTCAGCAATCGGCTTAGGACATAATTCAGCACGGCAGCACCATCAGTTCTTTGGGGAAATGGGTCAGGAGCCTGTACCCGTCTTCGGTGATCAACACGTCATCTTCGATGCGCACACCGAAATTGCCGATCTCATAAAGGCCAGGTTCATTGGTATAGACGGTGCCCGCAGGCAAAACCATGTGGTTGCCGCGCATGATGTAAGGCGCTTCATGCACCGAACGGCCCAGACCGTGGCCTGTCTTGGTGCGGATGCGGTTGGCATAAGGCGAGTCTTCAAGCACGCTGATCACGGCATCGTCGATTTCATGGGCGGTGACACCCGCGCGGGTGACGGCCAGCCCCGCCAGATTGGCGCGCAACACAGTGTCATAGACCGCGCGGCCCTCATCCGTGACGTGATCCAGAAAGAAGGTACGGGTGATATCAGCGGTGAACCCGTCTTTGACCGCGCCAAAGTCGATCAACAGCGCATCCCCTGCCTTGACCGCGTAATCCGCGCGGGCATGGGCATGCGGGCGGGCGGACCCGTCGCCTGCGGCCACAATCGGAGAGAACGACAGTTCGTCCGCACCCTCGGCAAACAGCATTTGAACCAGCTTGCGTTCGATCTCTTTTTCGCTCTGGCCCAGCTTTACTGTATCAAGCGTGCGGTGCAGCGCCCGTTCGGACAGGGTGATGGCCAGTTGCAGCGCTTCGATGTCTTTTTCGGTTTTGATCATGCGCAGGGCGGAAATTTCACGCTCGGCATCTATGATGCGCAGATCCGGTTGGGCGGTGATCAGGGCGTGATGCACAAAAACCCGCATCACCTGACCTTCCACGCCAAGGGACGAAATGTTCAGATGGTCCATCAGCCCTTTGAAGGCGTCCGCATAGCCCGTCTGGTCGCGCCAATCAAACACCGCGCCTTCAAAGCCGACCAGTTCCCAACTGCCCAGTTCCAGATTTGGCACAAGGGCGGCGGGCGGGCCGTTTGCAGGGATCACCAGCACAAATGGGCGCTCATGGCTCATGAAGCTGTGGTCCACCGCGCGGGTGAAATTTGGTCCGGGCACAAGGGCCACGGCGTCAACGCCAAGATCGGCCGCAACAGCAGCATAAGGGGCAAGGCGGTCTGAAAGGGAGTTTGTCACGTGCGTGTCACCCGGAATGTGATGGGTAAAAAGGAGTGAGGGCGGCACCTGAATGCCGCCCCCGTGTCAGGTGGTCCGCTTATTGCGACAGACCAACCTCGTTAAAGATGTGGCTGCCCAGCGGGTGGACAACATAGCCCTCAACTTCGGGGCGCATGGTCATGTAGACAACCGAATGGGCGATAGTGGCCCAAGGCGCTTGGTCTTTGAACACAACCTGTGCCTGTTTGTACAAGTCTGCACGTTCTTCCTGAGAAGGCAGAACCTTGGCTTTCTGGATCAGCGCATCGAAGTCTTCGTTGCACCATTGTGCGCGGTTGGATTTGCCAACGCCATCACAACCCAGCAGAACCGCCAGGAAGTTATCCGGATCACCATTGTCCCCTGTCCAACCCAGCAGAACAGCACCGTCGCGGTCCAGTTCTTTGGAACGGGACAGATATTCGCCCCACTCGTAGGATACGATTTCCACGTTGACGCCGACTTTAGAGAAGTCTTCCTGCATCAACTCGGCCATACGGCGTGCGTTGGGGTTATAGGGACGCTGAACCGGCATTGCCCAGATTTTCATGGACAGGTCAGACACGCCTTCGGCTTCCAACATGGCTTTGGCAGCTTCAGGGTTGTATTCGTCGTCTTTCACATCCGTGTTATAAGACCACATGGTCGGCGGGATCGGGTTCTTGGCGATCTGGCCGGAACCTTGGAACACAACGTCAATGATCGACTGTTTGTCGATGGCCATGTTCAGGGCCTTGCGCACGTTGGCGTTGTCAAAGGGTGCCACTTGGGTGTTATAGGCCAGATAGCCCACGTTCAGACCCTCTTGTTCCATAACAACAATGCCGTCTGTGGATTTCATGGATTCAACATCCGCAGGGTTTGGATAGGCCATGACGTGGCATTCACCCGCCTGCACTTTTTGATAGCGCACAGACGCATCCGGTGTGATCGCAAAGATCAGCGATTCAACCTTTGCTTTGTTGCCCCAATAGGCATCGTTGCGCAGATAGCGGATCACCGCATCTTTTTGATAGGCCTGGAAGGAAAACGGACCCGTGCCGATCGGTGCCTGGTTCAGCATTTCTGGCGTGCCCGCTTCCATCATCGCATCCGCATATTCTTTGGAAACGATCGACGCGAAATCCATTGCCATGTTGGCGATGAAAGGTGCTTCAGGGCGGGTCAGGTTAAAGACAACGGTGTAATCATCTGTTTTTTCAATGCTTTCCACCAGATCGGGCATGGACATGCCGCCGTAATATTCCCAAGTGCCGCCCGATACTTTGTTGTAGGGGTTCTCGGCATTGCCTTGACGGTCAAAAGAGAAAATCACGTCATCCGCATTGAAATCACGTGTTGGCGTGAAAGACGCATTCGAGTGGAATTTCACCCCTTTGCGCAGGTGGAAAGTGACTTTCTTGCCGTCCTCGGACACGTCCCAGCTTTCAGCAAGGCCTGGAACGGTTTCGGTAGTGCCGGTTTTGAATTCGGCCAAACGGTTATAAATCGGCTGGCTGGACGCATCAAATGTGGTGCCGGCTGTGTAAAGTGCGGGATCAAACCCCTCGGGTGAGCCTTCCGAGCAATAGACCAGCGATTGTGCAAATGCACCGCTGCCCAGCGAGGCCAGCAATAGCCCAGAGGCCAATGTGTTTCTAAGTGACATAATGAATATATTCTCCGTTGGTTTGGTGTTTCAGTCAGGGCAGCAGATTTTTCTGTCTGCGGTTTTGCGTCCTGTTAAGGGCGCAGTGGGACGAGTTCTTTGACAGGGTTGCCGTTTTCAGCATCCCCCTGCGCCAGATCGCCCGACTTTTGGTATTGCATCCGACCCACCCAAAGAATGCGGGCTGGATGGTCTGTTTTATTGGACCAGCTATGGGGTTTTTCCCCCAGATAATGCAGGCTGTCGCCTTGGGTCATGATGTATTCACGCCCCCCGACCCGCTGCGCGATCTCGCCTTCCAGAATATAGATGATCTCTTCGCCGACGTGTTTGACCTGCTCGGATTCATAGCCGGGGGGCACGTTCAAAACGAATGATGTCATCTCATGGCCGGGCATGTTGACGCCCACCTGTTCATATTCCACCGACGATCCGGACACAGAAAACCGCGGGCGGGTGCCGTCACGGGTGAAACTTTCTGCCACTTCGGGGGTGCGGATGAAATAATCGACGTTCTGGCCCAAAGCCTGTGCAATCTGGGACAATGTGCCAAGCGTTGGTGTGGCGCGGTTTCGTTCCACCTGGCTTAGATAGCCCACAGAAACACCCGAGGCCGCGCTAAGCTGTTGCAACGTCATGGACTGGCGCTGCCGCTGACGGCGCATACGTGTGCCAAGACCGTTCACGTCTTTGCGCGTTTCGGTCGTACGCTGCGCTGTCGTACGCTGGTCCGTTTTACGTTGCTCTGTAGTCACAGAATCCCCCAAGGCCATCGGCCTGCGCCAATGTAAGTGCCTAGGGTGCGATCAAAGAAAGTTTACGTCAACAATAAAAATTATTGTAATGGGAATAACGCAGAAAAAACGCCCCCGTAAAATGCGCTTTGTCCAACGACGACAAAGACTTAACGAGGGCGATTTTTTCTGCAATATTTCGGATGTTTTTTAGTAGTCCCGCTCAAAAAACACACCCAGTTTGCTTTCGCCGGTGCTGGAAACCGATCCCCGCGCGGTGATCGACGGTGTCAGGTCGATGTTCAGCGAAATCGAAGCCCCGCCCGTACCCGCCGTCACATCCGAATAGACATTATCCGAGATGTATTTCCCCGCCCGCCCGCTGGTGTTGCCCTCTTCGTCGGTCACAATATCCAGATCATCCAAGCCCAAGCCGCCACGCAACCGCGACACGAGAGATTCGCCGCCCTTGCCAGCCAGTGTGCGCACGGCACTGACCAGTTGCAGCGCTTGAAACGGCGACAGTTGGCTGATGCCCCGGCCGAAAAAGATATTCGCCAAAATCTCGTCCTGTGGTGCCTCTGGCGAAGATTCAAACAGAACTTCAGGGCTTGAAGCAAGCCCTTCAACGATGATGCTGGCTGTGCCTGTGGTGGTGGTCGTGCTGGCAACAAAACGAATATAGGGATCAAGATCACCCTGCATCTGCACGCTGCCTTCATCCAGTTCAAAACGCTTGGTCAGCAGGTCAAGCCGCCCGCGTATCAGATCGAACCGACCCGCAGAAATCACATTTTCTGTGGTGCCCGTCAGACGCAACTGGCCGCCAAGTTCCGCATCAATCCCGCGCCCGCGCACAAAGATACGCGCGGGGGCGCTGACGTTGATGTCCAGCCCGAAAACAGACCCGCCGCCCGCAGAGCTGGCTTCATCGCTGCCCGTCAGACCCGCCCGCGCCTGTGTGGTGCGCACCTCTCGGGACGCGCCGATATGTACAATATCCGGCAGGATGGTAAATCCGGACGCCCCCGTTGACGGCACGGTGATATTGGTTTCCCCCAGATCAATCCGCCCCTGAATCAAAGCACCCCCGCTTAACGGGCCGCTGATACGCAGATCACCGTCAATGGTGGTGCGGTACAGTTTCGGGTCCGACAACGACACCGATTGCAGCAGAATGCGCAAATCGGATTGCAGACCGCCTGTCAGGTTGACCGGCCCCTCAACCGACACACGTCCACCGGATGAAACCGCGCCGTTGACCGATACCACCGCCCGCCCCTGATTAAGCGTCACATTGGCCGCAATATCGGACAGGGTCAGTTGTAATTTCGGGGCTGACAGCCGTGCGTTTTGCGCCGAAACAGTGCCCGACACTGACGACAAGGCCGGCTTGCCGCGCAGGGACAGATCGAAATTCGCCTGCCCCGCCAGACTGCGCGGCCGCAAGAACCGGTCGCTGATTTCCAGCGGCAGGCTGCCGTTGGTTTTCATGTTCAGATCACCGCTGCCGGACACACTGCCCTGCACACGGGCGCGCATCCCGCCCGGCCCAGTCAGGCCCGTATCCACCTGCCATAAATCCCCGACCTGCGCTGCCGTCCCCGTGGCGGACAAAGGTCCGCTGATCTTTGGCACAATGGGGTTTATGTCAGGCAGGCTTGCCACATAGGTCAGCATCGGGCTGTCGCCAGTGGCCAGACCGGATACGGTCGCTTTCAGCCCGTAAGGACCGTCGATTTCCGTGGCAATCCGCCAGCCTTTGGGCGATTGCGCCGTGCGGCCCTCTACGGTCAAGGGTCCGGAATATTCCGGTACCACAGGTTTGATGTTCGGCACGCTGGCTTTGAACAGAACATTGGCGGCAGGTCCGGTTACCAGCCCTGCAATTTCTGCCTTGCTGCCGATTGGCCCCGCTGCATCCAGATCAACGCGCCAGCCTTGTGCATCCAGACTGGCGGTTCCATTCACCGTTGCCGGTCCGGGAAGCCGCGGATCAAAGTCGCCGAGTTCCGCCAGCCGCAGCGCATAAGACGCCTGCGCATTGCCGGTTGCAAACCGTCCGTTCGCGGCCAGTGACATCTGGTTGTTTTCGATCTCGGCGTTTTTCAACTGCGTGCCGGTGCTGTCCCGCTTGGCCTGCGCCGCAAAACGGGTTCTGCCTTTCAGCAGCATATCAGCCTGTTCCTGATCCACCGCAAGATCGTTCAGTTCCCCCTGCAAATCCAGATCAAATGTCCCGCCAAGCGCAACAGCCCCCGACAGGCGCACCCCCATCGAGCCGCGCAATTCACGATCCGCAAGCCCGGAGAATTTTGACAGATCATCTGACACAAGCCGCGCATCCAGAAGGGTTTCAAAGGCTTCGTCCAGCGATTTGATCGTTGCTTTCCCGGTCAAATGCGCTGTCTGCGTGCGCAAATTCATACGGGTCAGTTCAAGCGGCTCGCCTTCGGAATAATCCAGCGTCAAATCCCCTGAAACCGATGGCCCGATGGCCTGAGCAAGACCTGCATCGTCAAAGACAAACTGCTCTGCCGCCAGCTTCAAATCCGCCGTGACTTGCCCAAGCGTGCCAATGTCGTCGCGTAAAATACCCTTTGCCGAAAGGTCGAGCTGGCCCATTTCAATGCCATCCCGTTTCAAGTCGCGAATGCTGAGCTGTCCTGTCCAGTCGCTGCCTTGTTCACGGTCGTATTTCAACGACAAAGCTGCGCGATCCACCTGTGTTTCGGCCCCTGAAATCGGCAGTAAAACCGCGTCTTCCCCGTCCAGAACCGCCGTCAGGTCGATCTTTGTCGGCCAATAGTCGGCGTTCAGGGTGGTGGTACCTTCCAGCGACAGTTCGCGGGTTTTCAAACGCAATTGCGACAGGTCCAGCGTGCCATCGCTGTCCCGCTGTCCCGTCACGCGCAGTTGCAGGGAATCACCGAAAAAGTCGCGGTATTGCGGTGCAAACAAGGCTGTGATGTCGCCTTGGATATCCGCATCAAATCCCCGCGCAGGGGGGGCAGAAGGGTCAACATCCGTGCCCTCTTGCGGGGTCAGGGCCGTCAATCTGACACGCCCGCCCAGCCGTTCTGTACCGTCTGTGGCGATCTGAATGTCGGTTTGAAAATCGTTCAACGGCCCCGTGCCCTTGATCGTCATATCAACCGAAGGGTCGTCCGGCAGGTTCAACAGCCGCGCCGCGATACCGCCTTTGCCCTCTTGCAGGGCGATATCAAGGGTCAGGTCCTGATCCGTGCCTTTAAATCCGGCGGCAATCGCAAAAACACCGATCTGCCCGTCGGTGCGCTGCGCCGTCAAAGACACATCCGCCGTGGACCCCGACAGTTGCGCCGAGGCCTCTAGCTGCAAAACCACAGCGGAGCCGAGAACAGGAGCGCCCAGCGAAATCTGTTCAGCCGTCAAAGCCCCCAGATTGATAGAAACAGGCAGTTCAGGCAGGGAAAACGGCTGTGCCTCTGCGGCGGGTAAACCGTCATCCTGGGTAGCAGGCAAACGGTCCAGCCGGATCGCACGCGCCGCCAAAAGTTCAATATCCACACGCCCGCTAAGCAGGGCACTGCGGTTCCATTTCATCGTCAGATCGCTCAGGGTCAGCCAGACGCCCGTCGGATCGGCCACGGTGATTTCGTCGATACGGGCCGTGCTGCTAAGCGCGCCGCGAAAGCCGGTAATAGACACAACGCGCCCCTCACCGCCCAGACTGTCTTGCAGTAGTTCAGTCAGAAACCCCTTGTCGGTTTCCGTGTCTTGGGCAAAAGCGGGGCTGAAAAGACACGCAAAGGTGCATATCAGCAGTATACGAAATCTACTCAAAACGATTGTCCTATCCCGATGTAGAATTCCACGCCCGAAGTGTCCCCCGGCCCGCTGACCGGCACCGCCACATCCAGCCGCAATGGCCCGAGCCCGGTGTTATAGCGCAGCCCAAGCCCTGCCCCCGAATGCCATTCGCCCGATTTCCCGTCTGGGAAAGCCTCGGTCCCGATATAGCCCGCATCGTAAAACCCGACCGCCGCAATGGTGTCGGTGATCTTATAACGGGTTTCCGCAGACAGCCCCATGAAAGAGCGTCCGCCGACGATGTTGCCACCGCCCAAATCCACCGAAAGCGACTGGTATTTCTGCCCGCGCACCGTGTCGCCACCGCCAGAATAAAACAGGAAATCCCCGGGTGCCGTGCTCAGGTCCGGCCCCGCAAGCGATCCAATCTGACCCCGCAATGCGAAGGTCAGGTTTTCCGCCGCGCCGACGGTTTTATAACCGCGCAAATCCAGTTTGCTTAGCACACCGCTTTCCGTGCCGCGCAGGGCGAAAAACGGGGTTACGTTGGCTTTGACATAAAACCCCGATTTCGCATCCAGCGGGTCATCGCGGTAATCGAATGTGGCCGAGGTCGGTACCGTCAGGATCGCATAGGAATGTTGTCCAAAGGCATCCGTGATGTCGGAATAGCGATAGCCCAAGCCAAAGGAATATTCCCGCTGTTCAGAGGCATAGCGTTTAATGCCAGATTCAATCTCGAAGCTCTTGGATGTGTAGTTTTCTTCAAACAGTCGTTCTACTTCGGTGGCGATGTAATAATCCGTATCCTCGTTAAAGGTTGCAGGGCGATCAAAGCGCAGGGCCAGACGGTAATCGGTGCCAGCGGTCTGCCCGCCGATACCTGAAATCTCTCCTTCGACCCGCAGGCGTTCCGCGCCTCCAAACAGGTTGCGGTGCAGCCAGAACCCCGACACCCCTGCCCCGTCGAGCGAGGAAATCTCGGCGCCGAACCCGAAACGGCGCGGCGGGGCTTCGGCCAGTTGGGCGGTGACATCCAGCGTATTGTTCGGACCGATCGTTTCGGATTCCTGCAAGGACACCACACGAAAGGTGCCGGTGCGGCGCAGGCGGGTTGCAACACGGTCTAGTTCATCCGGGGCAAACACATGGCCTTCGGGAAAGCCTGCAATGTCGTGGATGCGTTTTGTGCGCACGGCTTTGTTGCCCTTCACTATCAGACGGCCAAAGGTCAGGCGCGGCCCGGGGGCAAGGCGGATATCCGCATCCAATGTACCCTGCTGATGGCGCGCAGTGATGTTCTGGCGGCTCAGCGCGGCTTTGGCAAAGCCGACCTCCCGCCACCGTTTGACGCCTGTATCGACGGTTTCTTGCAACACATCCACTTTGGCAGGCTGGTTCGGGGCGAAGCCTTCGGGCAGGTCTGTCCCCGGCGCAAGGGGGGCGATTGCAGCACGGCCAAAGCGGAACGCACGCCCTGATTTCACCCGAATTTCCACCTGTTCAATGGATTTCGGGCTGTAAAAGGGTGACAGGCCGCTGACCTCGCGCCCGTCGAGGCGAATCTCCACCACTGGCGCGTAATAGGCCTGCTGATACAGCGCGGTGACGATACGTTCATAATCCGCCCGCGCCGTGGCAATGATGTCCTGAACCTCAACCGAGTCGCGCGCCTGTAGTTCGACCAGAAGCGAGGCGTTTTTCAGCGCTTCTGCCAGATCATCATTGGTTTGCGCCAGCGTGATCCGCAAATCGTAAGCAGAGGCTGGAATGGCAAGACAGACCGCAGCCGCTGTTACGCCGACGGCCATGCGGGTCTTTAGAAAATTGAAAAAGCGAATGCCTGTCACGCGAAAGAAACCCTACCTGAACGGCATGGAAAAATGGTGCAGCCGTTCCATATGATCCACCGCGCCCCTTGCACGATGATGCCCTATCCTATGGCACAGTCACAGAATATTACACCGTTGATTATTCACCTTCCTGTCAGACAATCCAGATTCTGGATCGTAAAACGGGCAATCGGCCCGAAACCGCCGCTTTTGCGCGGATTATCCCTGCCGCAGGCTTTCACTGGCAAGGGCGGCGATCAGATCGTTGCGGGTGACAATCCCCACAATCCGACCGGATTCGAGCACGGGCACCGCGTCGCAACTGCCTTCGGCAAGGATGGGAAGCAGGGCCGCCAAGGGGGTATCGGGGGAAACACAGGGTGTTGTGACGGCCATGATCTGCCCCGCCCGCACGGCTGATTTACCCTGTGTTGCCATCAACCGCCCCATGGCCGCGCTAAAGCGGCGGTTCAGGCGCAAGGCGTCTTCACGGGCGCGGCGGATCAGATGGATTTGAAAGATCACACCAAGGTAGCTGTCGTTATCCCCGACCACAGGCAGGGTGGTGAAACCGTGCTGGCGAAACAGGTCCGCCACATCGGACAGCGGGGTATCCGCCCCCACAGTCACAAGGTCACGGGACATGATATCTGCCGCTGAAACCGGCCCCGTGCGGTGGCTGGCCGCCTGCAATTGCGCCGCACCGATCAACCGCGCCAGATCTTCAACCCCAAGGTTCAGGGACTGGCGATAGCGTTGCAAAATAGTGCTTAGATCGTCCTCACTAAGCCCCAAACGTTCCATCGCGGGGGCATCGGTGGTGCCGTTTGCATTTTCGTCGTCAAAGTGGCGATAGGGATAGCGCCGCCCTGTCAGATGCGCATAGAGTATCGCCAGCAGAACCAGCAGCGCCGTGCCTGCTGCCACGGGCAGCAGTGCGAAATGATAGCCCATATCCTGTACCAGCGCAGGGTTTAGCGCGGCCGTCATCGCCACCGCTCCGCCCGGGGGATGCACCGCGCGGGTCAGCATCATCGCCACCACAGACAGGGCCACCGCAAGGGAGACACATAGCGTTGGATCAGGCACCAGCAGACTGACCGTCACACCAACAGCCGCAGAGACCGTATTGCCCACCAGCGCCGCCCAGGGCTGGGCAAGGGGCGAGTTCGGCACCCCGAACAGCAGCACCGCGCTGGCCCCGAACGGCGCGATCATGATCAGGCCAAGATGCGGGTCTGCAAAGGTCAGAACCAGCAGACCTGCCGCACCAAGACCTATCAGGGCTCCAATCCCCGAACGCAGGGATTCCCCCATGGGAATCGACGAAATTGCAGGGCCAAGCCCCCGCACCCATTGGGTCCGGTTGATCATCTGACGTATGCGCATGGTTTCCTCCCACCTGCCCGGTCCGAGTGACATTTCAACAAAATGCCATGCGGACTCTTGGGGACGCGGCAGGCAGATATAAACCTCATACAGGTCAGTGCAAGGGCTGTTTCCCCTGCCAAAAGGCTCTCGGAAAGGCTGAAAGCCGAATTCGGGTCAGACCCCCAAGCGGTCGCGGATGCGGTAAGCCATGACAGAGGGCGCCAGAAACCACGGGTTGCCCGTATAAAACGGCCGTGTCGGGAAGGGAATCTTGTTAAAGGCGGTCAGGCCTTCGGGATTATCCGCCGCTTGCTGGCCGATCCGCATACCCAGATAACTGGCCATACCAACCCCTGATCCGCAATACCCCATGGCATAATACAGACCGTTATCCTGCCCTGCATGCATCAAAGTATCAAAGGTATATCCCACCAATCCCGTCCAGGAATGGCTGATCCTGGTCTGTGCCAGTTCGGGAAACAGATGCACCAGTTCGGCGTGCAACCGTGGTCCGGTGATTTTGGGATCGGATTCCTGCAAGGACACCCGCCCCCCGAACAGGATGCGTTTGCGATCCGGTGAGGGGCGATAGTAATAGACCAGCTTGCGGGTGTCCGACAGGATGCGGTCCGTGGGCATCAAACGGTCCATCACCGCTGCGGGCAGTTCCTCGGTTGCGATAATATACGATCCGATCGGGATCACACGGCGCTGTTGCCACGGGGTAATCCCGCTGGTGTATCCGTTCGTGGCAAGGATCACGCGGCGGGCCTGCACGGGGCCATTGGCAGTGTCGAGCGTAAACAATCCCCCCGCCTGACGGGCAATCCCGTTCACCCGACAATGGGTCACAACCTGCGCACCTGCCTGTTGCGCCAGGTCCAGCAATCCCTTGTGATACAACGCCGGATGCAGGCTGGCGTGACGGGGAAACACGATCCCGCCATAATAGGCATCCGTGCCAAGCGCGCTGTGCTGTTCGCCGCGCGGCACCATAAAAGCGTCTGTTTTCAGGATGCCAGAGTCAGCCGCGTCACGCGCCAGCAGGTCATATTGTCTGGCCGTATGCGCCCCGTGAAACCGTCCGGGCACCTGAAAATGACAATTAATGCCCTCGGACTTGATAAAATCCTCAATAAAATCCCGCGAGGCTTGCCCTTCGCGCAGGATATCCGCTGCCAATTCCGCACCATAGCGTTTTGTCAGTTTGGCCAGCGCGGGTTTGACCGAAGTAGACACTTGCCCGCCATTGCGGGAACTGGCCCCGAAGCCTGCGGCCTCTGCCTCTAATACGAGTGTGGAGCACCCCGCCCGCGCGGTTTGAATCGCCGCGTGCAGGCCCGTGTAACCGGACCCGATGATCGCCACATCCACCGGCTTTTGGGGCAGTTCACGCCCCAGTCGGGGTGACGGGGCTGCGGCCTCCCACCAATAGGGAGTTTGTTTGAAATCCGCAGTTAACAAAGTAGAGACCATGGCCGTAACGCCCTTTATAGATGATCCTGCAGGATCAGGTCCGCGCCTTTTTCACCCACCATAATGGCAGGCGCATTGGTATTACCCGAGGTCAGCGTCGGGAAGATCGACGCATCCACCACCCGCAGCCCCGCAATGCCGTGGACTTTCAAACGGGCATCCACCACATCGGTTTTCGGATCAGGCCCCATCTTGCAGGTGCCGATGGGATGAAACACAGTGCCCGCCTTTTCACGGATATAGTCGATAAAGGCCGCGTCATCCTGTGCTTGGGGACCGGGGGCGATTTCAGACTCGATTATATCCTGAAATGCCGGCGCAGCGGCGAGTTTGCGCATGAAATACATGCCTTCCAGCATTTCCTGCATATCCAGATCGGTGGACAGGTAATTGGGATGGATTTCTGGGGCCTGCGCAGGATCAGAGGACCGGATCGCCAGATGCCCCCGACTGGTGGGATGCATCGGCTGGGTGCCCAGCAAAAAGCCGGAAAACGGATCGGGGTTCATCAAAGGCCGCTTGCGCGGCGGGGCCTTGGTATAACTGACAGGAGAGAAAAACAGCTGCATATTGGGCCGTGACAGCCCCGCGCGGGACCGGATGAACCCGCCCCCCTGATTGACGCCCAGCGACAAAGGCCCGCCCCGCGTCAGCACATAGCGCAGGCCCTGCCACAACTTGCCCTGCCATGAATGCAGCTGGTCGTTCAGGGTCGGCACCTTGGAACGGTACAGAAAATCTATCCCCAGATGGTCTTGCAGGTTCTGCCCCACGCCCGCACTGTGGCTGACCACATCAATGCCTTTGGATTTCAGCAAATCGGCAGGGCCAACCCCTGACAGGTGCAATAACTGGGGGGAATTGATCGCCCCTGCGGACAGGATCACTTCACGCGAGGCAAACGCCTGTTTGATTTTGCCGTTCTGACTGTATTCCACCCCGACGGCGCGGCCATCTTCGAACAGAACCCGCTGGGCCAGCGCGCGTTTTTCCACCCGCAGGTTGGCCCGCTTGCGCGCAGGGCGGATATAGGCCCGCGCGGTGGACATGCGCATGCCGCCTTTGGCGGTGTTCTGATAGGTGCCAAGGCCTTCCTGGTTGGCGCCGTTGAAATCGGGATTGTGCGGGATTTGAATTTCCTGCCCTGCACGGATGTAATTCTTGCAGATCGGATGCAGATAGCGATCCATCGTAGCCACATGCAGCGGCCCTGCATCGCCGCGAAAATCATCTCCGCCGCGATCGTTCTGTTCGGCCTTTTTGAAAAACGGCAGCACGCCCGACCAGCCCCAACCTGGGTTTCCCATCGACTCCCAATTGTCAAAATCCTGCGCCTGACCGCGCACATAGACCATGGCGTTGATGGAACTGGACCCACCCATCACCTTGCCCCGCGGCCAATAGGACACACGGTTGTTCATTTCGGGATTGGGTTCGGTTTCATACATCCAGTTGACGCTGCGCTTGTAAAACGTTTTGCCATAGCCGACCGGCAGCCAGATCCAGAAGTTCAGATCACTGCCTCCCGCCTCTAGCAGCAGCACCTTGTATTTGCCGTTTTCGCTTAACCGGTTGGCCAGCACGCAGCCCGCAGAGCCCGCGCCGACGATCACAAAATCTACCTGTGTCATGTGTTTATGTCTTTAGTCCGAAGGGGTGTCTCGCTGGATCACCACGCTGATAAGGGCCAGCAGGCCAGAGCCGACAATCAAGAAGAACGACACTGCATTCAGCACAGGCGTAGAGCCGACTTTGGCCATCCGGTCATACATGGTGATTGTCAGCGGCGATTCAGAGCCGACCAGAAACAGCGTAGTGTTGAAGTTTTCAAACGACACCAGAAAAGCGACAATGGCGGCGGCGATCATGGCAGGGCGCAGGAACGGCAGGGTCACGGTGCGTAAAACCTGCGCGCGGGTCGCGCCGAGGTTCAGCGCCGCCTCTTCCAGCGAGGTGTCGAATTTCTTCAGCCGCGCGGTGATGATCAACGAGGTGATTGTGGTCACAAAGGAAAACTGCCCGAACACCACCAGCAGGATACCCGGGCGCAGAAATTCCAGTTCATAGTTGAACTTATCCTCAACCCCGTTGGCGATATTGCTGGCCATAACCAGAATGGAAATACCAAGGATCACGCCCGGAATCACCAGCGGCAGGATCATCAGGATGTAGAAGAAATTCTTGGCGGGAAAATTGCCACGCACAAACAGAAAGGCATTTGTGGTGCCCACAAACACTGCCAAAGCCGAAACCATCGCACCGATGACGCCGGAATAATACAGGCCGCGCAGCAAGCGGCGGTCGTGGAACATGCCGAGTTTGGGTTCCGTGTCATTAAAGAACCAGTCAAGGGTGAAGCCCTGCCACGGCAAGGACGGAAACAGCGAGTCGTTAAAGGCAAAGCTGCCTGCCGCCACCAGCGGTGCCGCCAGAAAAATGAAGAAGGCCAGCAAATAGGCGCGATAGCCCAGCAGGAAGGCCTGGTTTGTGGTGGATGATGCCATAACGTCCCCCTCCCTAGCTTTTCGCGACTGTATTGGCGAGCGTTTGGCCCGTCAGACGCAGCCCGATCCAGACCACGATGGACGTGAAGGCCAGCAGCAGGAAGCCAAAGGCCGCGCCCGATTCCCAGTTGAACCGCGTGATGAACTGGTCGTAGATTTGTTCGGTAAACCAGCTTGAATTCTTACCACCCAGAAGGATCGGCGTCAGATAGCTGCCTGCGGTCATCATAAACACCACGATACAGCCCGAAACGATGCCCGGCATAGCGTAGGGCACAATGATGCGGCGCAGCACGGTGAACCCGTTGCCCCCCAGATTATACCCTGCTTCGATCATGGCATTATCCATGCCGTCCAGCGTGGACACCAGCGGCACAATCATGAACAGGATCACGGTATAGACCAGACCGATGACCACGGTGATGTCGTTGTAAAGAAATTCAATCGGTTGGTCGGTGATGCCGCTCCACATCAGGAAACTGGAAATCACGCCGGTTTCGCGCAGCAGCAGGATCCAGCCAAAGGCGCGGATCAGATCGCTGACCCAAAGGGGGATCAGACACAGCAAGAACAGCGCACCGCGGGATCGTTTGCCCGCGATTTTAGCGATGTAATAGGCGATCGGAAAGCCGATCAGCAACGCCAGTATGGTCACCAGAATAGACATGGACCCTGTGCGCAGCAGCGTGTTCCAGTAGATCGGCTCGTTTATGAAATCAATGTAGTTGCCCAGACCGAATTCATAGACGCGGGGTGCCACTTTTTCCCGCAGGGACAGCACAACCATCCCCATATGAGGCAGGATAATCAGCAGTGCGATCCACAGCGCGAATGGCGCAAACAGCAGGATCAGCGAAAGGCGTTTTATGTCAGATTGCATGTCGCCCCCTAAGCCGCAAAACACATGGTTTGCTTGGCGGACCAAACAAGCGTGACGTCATCTCCGGCCCGCAGATCATCGGGGCCACCTGTGACAACCACATCGGCCTCGATCAATTCACCAACGGGGCCACGCACCAGAACGCGGCTGTTGGCGCCGTTGAACAGCACAGAATCCACGCGGCCTTGCAGGGTGTTCTTGTTCGCGGTTTTATCCGCATCACTTATCAGCGCGGTTTTGCGGGCTTTGATGAATTCGGGACGCACAAAGATGCTGACCGCCTGCCCGGCGCTGAACGGGCCAGCGACGGCGCGTTTGCTGATCATGCTTAGCCCCGCATCGGTTTCCACCTTGAAACTGTCGCCGTCTGTGGCACTGACCTTGCCTGCCCAGCGGTTTGAATCCCCCACAAACCCCGCCACAAACGATGTATCCGGCTTGTGATACAGGTCTTCGGGGCGGCCGATCTGTTCAAAGCGGCCCTCATTCATGATGGCCACATGGTCGGACATGACCAAAGCTTCGGACTGGTCGTGGGTGATATATATAAACGTGGTGTTGAACTGGTGTTGCAGCAGTTTCAGCTCGATCTTCATGGCTTCGCGCAATTTCAGATCCAGCGCGCCAAGAGGTTCGTCCAGCAGCAAAACATCAGGGTCCATCACCATGCAGCGGGCAATGGCGATACGCTGTTTCTGCCCGCCCGACAGTTGGTGAATTTCGCGGTTTCCTACATCCGGCAGGGCAATACGTTCCAGCACGTCTTTCACCTTGCGGTCGATTTCGGATTTTTCCGTGCCGATGCAGCGCAGCCCGTAGGCGATGTTTTCATGCACATTCATCATCGGGAACAGGGCCAGATGCTGGAACACCATCTTGACGTTGCGCTTGTTCGGGGGGGTATTCAGCACCGACTTGCCTTTGATCTGGATGTCCCCCGAGGACGGGTCTTCGAACCCGGCGATCATCCGCATCAAAGTGGTCTTGCCACAGCCCGACGGGCCGAGGATCGAAAAGAACGACCCTTTGGGGATTTTGAAAGACACATCGTCCACCGCACGCACCGCGCCAAAATTCTTGTGGATATTCGTGCATTCCAGATCATAGGCCAGATCATAGGCCTGATCTTCGGTTTGATCTGTGGGGATAGCGTCGGTCATTCAGAATTCCAAGTGTCAGCGGTTGGATAAAATAAGGGCGGCGTCTTGAAAAAAACGCCGCCCCTAAAAGGATTTAGCTTAGCCGCCAGTGGCCGCTTTGATCTTTTCCAGTGTTTTGCCTTCCATATCCTCGACACCTGCGGGGATATTGGCAAAGAACTTCAGATTGGCGATGTCGGCATCGGTGAAAGAGGCTTCTACCGCTGTCCGTTTGTCATCGGGCAGCAAGGCAAGCCCGCCCTTCACTGCCGCAATCGCACCGGTGCTGCCGGACATGAGAGTTACGTTTTCAGGTTCCAGCACAAAGTTGATCCACTTATAGGCCGCATCATCCGCTTTTCCTTTGCGTGGCAGTGCAAATGTGTCGATCCAAGCCAAAGCGCCCGTTGCCGGTGGCACGAACACGATGTTCGGGTCTTGGGCGAACAGTTTATAGGCGGTGGAATCCCATGTTTCAGACGCAACAATTTCGCCAGACAGCATCATGGCAGACAGATCATCGCCGCCTTTCCAATAGGCTTTGATATTGGCTTTACATGCGATCAGGTTTTCAGCCACTTCATCCAGAATTTTCTGGTATTCATCCAGATCGGCATAAGCCGCAAACGGGTCGTGGCCCATGGCAAAGGCTGTGCCCAACAAAATGGTCCGTTTCAGACGCATGGATGTTTTGCCAGCGTATTTGGGATTACACAGATCATCCCAGCCTTTGAAATCGGGCGCTACGGATTTATTCGCCATCAGACCGGATGTGCCCCACTGGTGTGGTACGGCATAGACTTCGCCGTCGATCGTTGTATTGGCTTTCACGCCGTCCAGCAGGTTGGCTTCCATCACAGATGTATCAATCTTGGACAGGTCCATCGGCTTGTAGATGTCATATTCCATCTGGGCGGCATGGATGCGGTCATGGCTTGGCTGTGCAAGGTCAAACCCTGCCCCGCCTGTCGCCCGCAGCTTGGCGATCATTTCCTCGTTGTTGGAAAAGGTCACTTCCACGTCAATGTCGGGATAGCGCTCTTCGAATTTTTGAACCAGCTCGTCCGGGGCATAAGACCCCCAGGTCAACAAACGCAAGGTTTCGGCATGGGCAAAAGATGCAGTGCTCAGCATCATGGCCGCCATGAGGCCGGTGATTTTAAATTTATGTTTCATAACGTACTCCCTGAAGTGTCAACGCGGCAGCCTCGGGTGCGGCAGCGTCGGGTTTTGATATGGCGCAATGTGACCTTAGAAAGGGATTGGACTGCGACTCATATCCATTGCGGAATTCTTATCAGACCAATTTGTAACAGGATTAAATATTCAGAGCAGGTAATCCAGATAAAATTTTGATCCCCGCCTGAATGTCATCAGGGTTCGCGCTGCCAAAGCCGAGCACTATTCCTTTCTGCGCCACAGGTTCCAGACAATAGCGGGCCAGCGGCGCCGTGGTGATGTTGCGCGCGGCGGCTTGGGCTACCACATCGGATTCGTCCACCGCAGCGTCCAGATAAGCGGTGGTGTGAAACCCGCTGCGGGTGGGTTGCACCCGAATTGCGGGAGGCAGTGTTTTAGCCGCCTGCATCAGTACATCATAGCGCGCCTTATAAAGCCGCCGCATCATGCGGATATGGGTGGCGAACTGGCCCTCGTCCATGAAATCCGACACAATCGCCTGCGTGGACGTGGGTGGGCTGCTGATCCAACTGGTGAACACACTGTCAAACACATCCACCAGACTGTCAGGAGCCAGAATGAACCCCAGCCGCAAAGACGGGAACAGGGTTTTGGAAAACGTCCCCACATAGATCACCCGATCCTGCGTATCTATACTTTTCAACGCGGGTTGCGCCCGTTCGGAAAAGTGAAATTCGCCGTCATAATCATCTTCGACAATCATCGCCTGCGCTGTATTGGCGGCATCCAGCAGTTCCAGACGTCGGGACAGTGACATCACATGCCCAAGGGGTTGCTGGTGGGACGGGGTGACGAAAGCCAGCCTGAAATCAGGCGCGCGGCGCAGCCCTTCGGCCACATTCAAACCGTTGCTGTCTACGGGCACAGGCACCAGATTTGCACCGTTAGCCACCAGCGCATTGCCCGCCCCTACCGCACCGGGGTTTTCATACCAGACCTTATCCCCCGCATTCAGCAGCATCCGACCGATCAGCGAAAACGCCTGTTGCGCCCCGCCTGTGATGAAAATCTGCTCGGGCTGGCAGCGAATGCCCCGCGCCGCATTCAGATGACTGGCGATAGAACTGCGCAACCGTTGCAGCCCTTGGGGGTGGCCGTAGCCCATGATTTCATCCCGCCCGCCGCGCAGATGCCGCGCGGATATCCGCGACCAATGGGCCATCGGAAAGGCCTCTAGCGCTGGCAAGGCCGTCACAAAGGCGCGGCTTTTATGGGGAAGGCGCTGGCGCGGATTAAAATTGCCCAGCGCTTGGGTGAACCTGTCAGACAGGCGCGGTGCGGCAAGGTCTGACTGGTCCGGATCAGGGGCAGCACTGGGGCGCTGCAAATCCAGCACATCACTAACAAATGTTCCCGCCCCGACCTTAGACACCAACATCCCCTCAGATGTCAGGCGGTCTATCGCATCAATCACCGTGGTGCGCGAGACGCCGATTTCTTTGGCAAGCGTTCGGCTGGCAGGCAATCGGTTCCCCGCCCCCAAGCCCCCCGTCAGGATAATATCGCGCAGCCCCATATACAGTTGCACGCTGATCTTCTTATCCGAACCCCGTTCGATCTGGATCGAGGATAACAACGCGCCTGCCTGTTTCTTCATCGAACACCTTTGGAATATTGGACCAGTATAATTGCCATAATGGACCTACTTTATGGTCCAATTTCAACTATCGTCAACGCTGAACATTTTACCAAGTTGCCTGCGGAGCCCTCCCCCATGAAAATCCAGTCGATCGAAACTTTCAGCACAGAATACGTCTGCTTTACCCGTGTCACAGACGAAAGCGGCGCGCAGGGTTGGGGTCAGGTCGCCCCCTATTACGCAGACATCACCGCGCAGGTTTTGCACCGTCAGGTCGCGCCTTATGCGCTGGGCATGGACACCTATGACATTGACGCGATCCTTGATCTGGTGCGCGACCGCGAACACAAGTTTCCAGGGTCGTATGTGCGCCGCGCGATGGGCGGGCTGGACACAGCGCTGTGGGATTTGCGCGGTAAGGTCGAGGGTAAACCCGTCTGTTCGTTGATTGGCGGCACGCCCGGCACTTTCCGCGCCTATGCGTCGTCGATGAAACGTGACATCACCCCTAGGGATGAGGCCGACCGCCTGCTGCGGCTGCGCGATAAAAACGGCTTTGACGCCTTTAAGTTTCGCGTTGGCGCTGAAGTGGGCCGCGATCAGGACGAATGGCCGGGTCGGACCGAAGAAATCATCCCCACCATGCGCCGCGCGCTCGGTGATGACGTGGCGCTGCTAGTGGATGCCAATTCCTGCTATTCCCCCAAACGCGCGATTGAGGTGGGGCATATACTGATCGACAACGGCATTTCCCACTACGAAGAGCCCTGCCCTTATTGGGAATTTGCCCAGACGAAACAGGTCACAGATGCACTGGATCTGGATATTACAGGGGGCGAGCAGGACTGTATGATGGGCAGTTGGCGCGATATGATTGACGGGCGGATTGTGGATGTGGTGCAGCCGGATGTGCTGTATCTGGGGGGCATGTCGCGCACCCTGCGGGTGGCAAAAATGGCCGCCGATGCGGGGATTCCCGTGACGCCCCACGCCGCCAACCTGTCGCTGGTGACCCTGTTCACCATGCATCTTTTGCGCGCGATCCCGAACGTAGGCAAATATCTGGAATTTTCAATCGAGGGTCTGGATTACTATCCGTGGCAGGACAAGCTGTTCACCCATGACCCCTATGAAATCAAAGACGGTCTGGCCACCGTCACCGATGCGCCCGGCTGGGGCATCGAGGTGCGCCCCGACTGGCTGGAAAACGCCACCTATCACAAAAGCGAAGCGGACAGGTAAGACCGGCTATTCCCAAGGGGGCACATAAAAGGACGCCTTGATCTGGTCCATCACCACAGTGGTTTTAAAGCCTTTGATATCAGGGTTATCATACAGGAATTTACGGGTAAATTCTTCGTATTCCTTGATATCTTTGGCGCTGATGATCAGCACAAAATCACTGTCCCCCGTCACGTAATAGGCGCTCATCACGATGGGTTCGTCGCGCACGGCTTTCTTGAAATGGTCGATGATATCGGACCGGTCCCGTTCCAGTTGCACAGACACGATCATGATCAGGGTGCGCCCCACATCCGCCCCTGAAATGATCGCGATATCCCCCTTGATGATCTTATCCTTGCGCAGCCTGTTCAACCGACGCTGGGCCGAGGTGGGCGACAGGCCGATCCGCTCTGCCAGTTGAGTCGAGGTCAACTGGTTGTTCTGCTGGACTTCATGCAGAATTTTGCGGTCCAGATCATCCAAAGCGGGTATTTTCGCGGGCATTCTGTCAATCCTTGCATAAATTAGGCGCAAACCCTGCAGCTTTGCATCATTTCACCACGAAGCATTGATAGGATGCGCGCAACACAAATGAAAGGGCGCAATATGCTGAACAATGACCAACTGGCCGAATGGGATCGGGAGAATTTCTTTCATCCTTCCACACATCTGGCACAACATGCGCGGGGCGAAACCCCGACACGGGTGATCACATCAGGGGACGGCGTTCATATCACAGATCGCGACGGGCGGCGGATGCTGGACGCATTCGCGGGGCTGTACTGCGTTAATGTGGGCTACGGGCGCACCGAAATTGCCGAAGCAATTGCCAAACAGGCCCACGAGTTGGCCTATTACCATTCCTACGTGGGGCATGGCACCGAAGCATCCATCACGCTGGCCAAGATGATACTGGACCGTGCGCCCGACAATATGTCCAAAGTCTACTTCGGCCAAAGCGGGTCGGATGCCAATGAAACCAACATCAAGCTGGTTTGGTATTATAACAATATTCTGGGTCGCCCGAAAAAGAAAAAGATCATCTCGCGCTGGCGGGGCTATCACGGTTCGGGCCTGATGACAGGCTCGCTGACGGGGCTGGAACTGTTCCACAATAAATTCGACCTGCCCCTGTCCCAAGTGATCCACACAGAGGCCCCCTACTATCTGCGCCGCAAGGACACCGCGATGAGCCCGGCTGAATTCGCAGCCGATTGCGCCGCGAAACTGGAAGAGCTGATCCTGGCTGAAGGCCCAGACACCGTCGCCGCCTTTATCGGTGAACCGGTGCTTGGCACAGGCGGCATCGTCCCCCCGCCCGAAGGCTATTGGGCCGCGATCCAGGCTGTGTTGAAAAAATACGACATCCTGCTGATTGCGGATGAAGTGGTCACCGGCTTTGGTCGCCTTGGCAGCATGTTCGGGTCGGACCACTTTGGCATTGAAGCGGATATCATCACCATCGCCAAAGGCCTGACATCGGCCTATGCGCCGCTGTCAGGGTCGATCGTATCGGATAAGGTTTGGAAAGTGCTGGAAAACGGCACCGACGAAAACGGCCCCATCGGCCACGGCTGGACCTATTCCGCCCACCCCATTGGTGCGGCGGCTGGTGTGGCCAACCTGAAACTGATCGACGACATGGGTCTGGTTGCCAATTCCGGCACCACGGGCGCGTATCTGAAAAAGACGCTGACAGATGCGCTGGCAGATCACCCGAATGTGGCCGAAGTGCGCGGCGAAGGCCTGATGTGCGCGGTAGAATTTGTCGAAACCACCAAACCGCTCGGATTTTTTGATCCTGCCCGCAAAATCGGCTACGGCATTTCAGCCGCCATGGCCAGCCGCGATGTAATTGCACGCGCCATGCCACAGGGTGACATCATCGGCTTTGCCCCGCCCCTGTGCATCACCCCTGACGAGGTCGACCACGTGGTCGGCGTCACTGTGGAAGCAGTAAAAGAAGTTCTGGGCTAACACCCGCCATAGGAAAAGAAAAAGGCGCAGCCCGACTTATCGGACTGCGCCTTTTTTGTTTTGTGACTGTTGTTTTCCAGCCTATTGCGTCACGGCCCAGCCGCGTCCTGCGGCGACTTGCAGGGTGATCCAGCTGTTGGCCAGTTTTTGCACCGAAGCCGCCACCGACAGCCGCGAACTGGCCCGCGAGCGTTCTGCGTCAAGCAGGGTCAGCAGCGTTGTGGTACCTGCGGAATAGGTGACCTGCGACAGTTCAACCGCACGGGAGTAGGATGCGGATGCGGCCTGTTGTGCGGACAAAGCGCGGCGGTTGCGCAGATAGCTGCTTTGGGCGGATTGGGTTTCTTGCACCGCAGACAGAACCTGCGAGCGCCAGTTTAACTCGGCCTGACGGGCCTGACTGATTGCCGCATCGCGGCTGGCCCGCAGGACGGTTTGGTTGGCGATGGGCAGGTTGATACTGGGGCCAAAGCTCCATGTGTTGCTGCCGGAAGCGGTGACAGTGCCAGACAGGGAAACCGAAGGGTAAAGTGCGGCCTCGGCCACACCGACAGAGGCGACGGCGGCGGCAAAGCTGCGCTCTGCCGAGCGGACATCGGGGCGGTTACGCAGCAAATCGGCTGGCACGCCTGCTTGGGCACCCGTCTTTGGACGGGGCTGCGCCGCACCCTTGCGCAAATCAGCCATCAAAGGCGCGGCAGGTTCCGCCAGCAAAGTGGCAATGGCATAGACCGAGGTATTGAAGCCGTTTTCCAGATCCGGCAAGGCAGCGCGGGCCTCTTGCAGCAGGGCCTGGGCCTGGATGCTGTCCAGTTCGGTTGCTGTACCCGCATTGGCCTGATCCCCGACCAGCCCAAGGGTCCGCTCTCGCGTGGCGATGGTTTGGCGGGTCAAAGCAAGGGCTTCCTGATAGTAACGGGCATCCACATAGGCGCCTGCCAAACTGGCCAGAAACGCCAGACGCGCGGTGCCGACGTCATAGTTGGCCGCATCATATTGGGCACGGGCCTGCTGGATGGCACGGCGCTGACCACCAAAGATATCCAGCACCAGCCCTGCATTCACCGCAACACTGTTGGTGGTAGACGTGCTCACACCCGTAGCGCCGTTATGGGTCGATGCCCCCGTCACCCCGCCACTCGCGGCTGTGGCAAAGCCGCTTCCACTTAGAACGGCGCGGGTCTCTTCGATCCGTTCCAGCGCGGTCTGGATCGACAGGTTTTGCGACAGGCCGCGATTGACCAGCGTGTTCAGCCGCGCATCGCCCAGATCGCGCCACCACTGGACCTGGGTCAGATTCCCGCCGCCTGTGTTGCCACCTTCGACAAAGCTGGACGAAGTATTGATCGCCGGTGGGGTGTAATCAGGCCCGACTGCCGCACATGCGGACAGCACGAAGGGCAAAATCACCACAGCAAAGGGGGTTATTTTCATTGTCTTCATACCTTTTGAGATGTGTTTTTACGTTTGGTCAGGCGGCGCACCACCACATAGAAAGCGGGGACTGCAAAGATACCGATTACAGTTGCCGTCATCATGCCCCCCAGTACGCCGATACCGATAGATTTTTGTGCCGCAGCCCCTGCCCCGGTGGCGGTTGCCAGTGGCAGCACCCCCAGCATAAACGCCAGCGAGGTCATCAGGATCGGGCGCAACCGCTGGCGCGCCGCATCCGATGCCGCTTGCAGAGTGCTCATACCACTGTTTTCCAGATCGCGGGCAAATTCCACAATTAAAATGGCGTTTTTCGCCGCAAGCCCGATTGTGGTCAGCAGCCCCACCTTGAAGTAAACGTCATTGGATTGTGCAAAGGCCCAAGTGGCCAGCAAGGCACCGAACACGCCCACAGGCACCGCCAGCATCACCGAAAACGGGATCGACCAGCTTTCGTAAAGAGCCGCCAGACACAGGAAAACCACCAACACGGACAGGGCATAAAGATAGGGTGCCTGATTGCCCGACTGGCGCTCTTGATAAGACAGACCGGTCCAGGCAGCCCCGTAGCCGCCGGGAAGGTCGGCAACCAAAGCCTCCATCTGGTCCATCGCCTCCCCCGAGCTGGCCCCGACCGCTTGCGAGCCGGAAATTTCAATGGCGTTAGAGCCGTCCATCCGCACCAGACGGTTGGCGACAGGCTGCCAACTGGTGGTGATGAAGGACGGAAACGGCACCATTTCACCCGCCGAATTGCGCGCATACCAGCCGTCGATGTCTTCGGGCTGCATACGGAATTTCGCTTCTGCTTCAACGATCACAGGGCGCAGGGAGGAGCCGAGTACGAAATCATTAACCTCACGGCCAGCGAAGATGATCGACAGCATGGCATTCACATCCGACAGGTTAAGCCCGAAACTTTCGGCCTTTTGCTGGTCGATGTCGATGCGCAGGGCAGCACTTTCGTTTTCACCGCTGGTGCGCACGTTTTGCAAGCTGCTGACATCCGCGGCGGCTGTGACCAGTTGGGCCGCAGCGGCGTTCAATGCCTCTGTTCCGCTGGCGGACTGATCCACCAGATACATGGAAAACCCTGCCGAATTGCCAAGCCCCTGAATCGCCGGAGGTTGCAGGAAGAAAATCTGCCCTGCCCGATAACCTGCGAAATGACGGTTCGCCCGCGCCGCAATCGCCGAAGCTGCCAGTTCATCGGTTTCCCGTTCTTCAAAGTCTTTCAGTTTCACAAAGGCAAAGGCCGAGTTTTGCCCGCTGCTGCTGAAAGAAAACCCAAGCACAGAATAAACCGATGCAACGCCTTCGGATTCTTCGCTGCGCATATATGCCTCGATATCGTCCAGCGCCACTTGGGTTTGTTGGGTTGTGGCCCCGTCCTGCAAGGTGACCATGGCCATCAACACCCCTTGATCCTCTGAGGGTAAAAAGGACGTGGTAAGTCTGGAATACAGCTCTGCCGCACCGAAACACAGGCCAAACAGCACAAGGAACATCACAATCGGACGCCGCAGGATGCGATTGACGATGCCACCGTAGCCGTTGGTCATTTTGTCAAAGTTGCGGTTGAACCAGCGCGCAGGGGCAATGGCTTTGTCCTTGTCATGGGGGCGCAACATGCTGGCACACAGCGCGGGTGTCAGGATCAGCGCAACAGCCGCCGACAGGATCATCGCGGTGATAATCGTGATCGAGAACTGGCGATAAATCACCCCCGTCGAGCCACCAAAAAACGCCATCGGCAGGAACACCGCAGACAGGACCAGCGCGATGCCGATCAAAGCCCCCGTAATCTGCCCCATGCTCTTTTCTGTGGCTTCCACGGGGGACAGGTTTTCTTCGTGCATGATGCGTTCGACGTTTTCCACCACGATAATGGCGTCATCCACCAGCAGACCAATGGCCAGCACCATGGCGAACATGGTCAGTGTGTTGATCGAATATCCCGCCACCGACAACACCGCGAATGTGCCAAGCAGAACCACCGGAACGGCGATGATCGGGATCAGGGTTGCACGCCAGTTTTGCAAAAAGACAAGGATCACCACCAGCACCAGCACGATGGCTTCCAGCAAAGTATGCTCTACTTGTTCAATAGACAGCTCCACAAAGGGCGAGGTATCGTAGGTGATGCGGATTTCCACGCCTTCGGGCATGGCACCAGCCAGGCCGTCCAGAACGTCGCGCACTGCCACGGCTGTTTCAACCGCATTGGCCCCTGTTGCCAGATTGACCGCAAACCCCGCCGCATTGGACCCGTTGAAGAAAGAGTTCCCGCCATAGGATTCCTGTCCGATTTCAACGCGCGCCACATCCCCCAAGGTAACTGCCGCGCCCCCCACATCCGTTTTCAGCAAGATGCCTTCAAATTGCGCAACCGAGGTCAACTGGCTTTGTGCGGTGATATTTGCGGTGAACTGCTGGCCCTGCACGGTGGGCTGGCTGCCCAAAGCACCCACAGACACGGTGGTATTTTGCGCCGCAACCGCAGCCGTGACATCTGACGGCGTTAGCTGGAATTCTGCCAGTTTCAGGGGATCAAGCCAGATTCGCATCGCATAGCCGGATCCGAACAACCGCAACCCGCCCACACCTGTAGTACGCTGGACAGGGCCCTCGATTGTGTCGCTGACGATATTGCCCAGTTCAACCGAGTTGTATTGCCCGTCTTCGGAAACCACAGCCCCGACCAAAAGGATCGAAGACGACGACCGCCGGATCGTCACACCTGCCGTTTGCACAACAGTCGGCAAGCTCGATTCCACCTGCCCCACAAGGGTTTGCACTTCGTTCTGGGCGTCAATCGGGTCTACATCGTCATCAAAGGTCAGCGTGATGCTCGAAGATCCTTGGGTCGAGGTGGATTCCATATAGAGCAGGTTTTCAATTCCCGTCAGACCATCCTCGATCACTGTCGTGACCGAGTTTTGCACCGCTTCGGCTGTGGCCCCCGAATAGGTCGCCGAAATCCGCACGGTTGTGGGCGAAATATCAGGATATTGTGACACCGGCAGTTGGGTCAGCGCAAACCCGCCCGCAAGCATGGTGACAATGGCAAGTACCCAGGCAAAAACAGGGCGATGGATAAAGAACTTGGCCAAGGGACGGCTCCAATTCGGTTCGGATCAGCTTATTGTTTGATCGCAGCGTTTGTGTCTGTTGCAGGTGACTCGGCGCCGGTTTCCGGCGCGGCTTTCACATCCACAACCAGACCGTTTTCGTCGATGCTCACCGGAACCGGCAGAACCTCTGCGCCAGCCTGCAAGGTTTTCAACCCGTCGACAATGACCTGATCTCCAACTGAAACCCCGTCCGTCACGATCCAGTTGTTCTGATAGCTGCCCGACTCGGTCAAAACTACCCTTGCTGCCTTGCCGTCACGCACGATCAAAGCGCTCAGCTTGCCATCACTGCCCCGTTTGGTGCCCCGTTGCGGCACAAGGATAGCCTGACTGGTACCAACAGTCACAGTCACCCGCAGGAACTGCCCCGGAAGGATTTTACGTTCCGGATTGTCAAACTGCAGGCGCAATTCCAATGCACCTGTTGTCGTGGACACTGTCGTACCGGGGCTGACAAACGTGCCTTTGCCACCGTACACAGAACCGTCTTCAAGCGTCAGAGCCACATCCATTTTATCGCCACGGACCAGATCACCTGAATCAATCCGGTTGCGGGTGCGCAGCATACGCGCGCTGGATTCCGTCATATCCACATAGATCGGGTCCATCCGCGTCACCGTCGCCAAAGCGGTCGTCTGGTTTGCGGTAACAATAGCCCCGACTGAAATTTCGGACACTGACGGAATGCCTTCGATCGGGCTGCGGATTTCCGTGCCAGCCAGATCAAGATTGGCAACCGTTACCGCCGATTGAGCACTGCTTAGCGTGGCGCGCGCCTGCAAAAGTTCGGTTTGCGCCGCTTCCAGTTGGGCTTGTGTCACACCTGCCCCCACCAGCGCGGAATACCGTTCAACCGTGCGGGCAGCCGCTGCAACAGCCTCTTCTGCGCCAGTCTTTTCAGCCAGCGCCGCCCCTGCCGCCGCCGCATAACGGTCTTTTTGCAAGGTATACATCAGATCCCCCGCCGCCAGTTTTACACCGGGACGATAGTTCACCTGCTCTACGATACCTTCAATGGTGGGGCGGATATTTGCGGATTCAAACGCGACGGCACGCCCTGGCAAGGTTACCGAATAAGGCACCGTTGTGATCTGCGCCGTGACAATCCCGACCTCGACAGGGCCTTGTCCGGGCATCCCCTGCGCGTGGACAGGCAATGCACTGCTGTAAAAGGCGGTCGCGGCCAGAAGGGCACAGGTCAATCGGCCTATTTCGGGAACATATCTCACGGGCTGCCTCTCTGCGCTACGGAACGAACGCTTGTCGAATCACATTTGTTCACCGCGAAGTATAGCAAACTTGCAGACTCTGCAAACTTTGCATATATCGCATAAACAAAACGTGAGAACGACTCAGATGACTGAAACCCTTCGGCAACGCAGACGCAACCAGACCAGCCGCGACATCAGGATCGCTGCGCTGGAGCTGTGTTTCACCGAAGGCTTTGACAAAGTAACCACCGAGGCGATCAGTACACGGGCTGGCGTCAGCCCGCGCACCTTTTTCAACTATTTCCTGAACAAGGAATCCGCGATCATTTCCCACCCGCCGGATTTTCCAGCCGAAGCGGTTGAGGCCTTTGTGAATGGCAAAGGCCGTTTGCTGGATGATCTGCGCATTCTGATGCGCGCGCAGTTCGAACTGTTGCAGGATGATCGCAAGATGATCGACATGGTACACTCCGTGATCCGCACCAGCGAGGTGTTGCGCGCCACCCACGAAGCCGCCATGCGCCAGCTTCAGTCAAAGTTCACCGACATCATACAGCGCCGCTTACATGACGTGCCCCGCCAGCAGATCGAAACTCTGTGCAGTTTGATTCTGATCACCGTTGGACAGGTCATGACAGACAGCAAAAACGCAGACGATACACGCGACATTGCCACTTACGTTGATGAAGCATTGGACACGCTGGAACACACGCTCAAGCTGATACCCTGACCCTAGGTCCGGTTGTTTTTACCCTATAATGCAACTGGTATTTGCCCCGCGATAGGGCCAAAAAACTGCCAATTTCAGGCAAAATCATCACTAATTGCCCCGATAACAGCACAATTAATTTGGAAACCATTGCAAAATACAGGATATTACCCTTACGACAGGCGCGAATAGAAACGGGACAGGGACGTAAACGTGAAATTATTGGTTGGCAAACACGCAGGACGGAACTCTGTCTTTGCAGTACAAAACGACACGGCAACCAATCTTTCCCTTTTGTCTGCGCACGTCGGCTCTGATCTGACAGGGCTGATCAACGCGCCTGAATTGCTGGCGGAACTCAGCGCCAAAATCCCGCGCTCTGATAAAATCTCGGTTACAGACATCCTTCCGGCCCTGCCCATCGCACGCCCGGGCAAAACGATCTGTCTGGGTCTGAACTATGTGGATCACGTCAAAGAGGGGGGCTATGATATCCCCACCTACCCCGCCCTGTTCATGCGCGGCCTTGAATCGCTGATGCCCTCGGGTGCGCCTATGGTGCGGCCCAAATGCTCCCACAAGCTGGACTATGAGGTGGAGCTGATGGTGATCATCGGAAAAGGCGGGCGGCATATCTCGCCGGATTCCGCGCTGGATCATGTGTTCGGTTATACGGTGTTCAACGACGGTTCGGTGCGGGATTACCAGCGCAAGACCCACCAATGGACGCCGGGTAAGAACTTTGACAACACCGGCGCGATTGGTCCTTATGTTGTAACACCCGAAGATTTGCCCGCAGGGGCCAGCGGATTGAAAATCGAATCCCGCGTGGGCAGTGAAATCCTGCAAAGCGCAAATACCGAAGAAATGATGTGGCCGGTGAATAAGACCATCGCGACAATTTCCGAATTCGCCACCCTGAACCCCGGTGACATGATCGCTATGGGCACCCCGCCCGGCGTTGGTCATGCCCGCACCCCGCCACGGTTCCTGAAACCCGGCGAAGTGATTGAGGTCGAAATCGAAGGCATCGGCATCTGCGCAAATCCTGTCATGGACGAGATATAAGACACCGTTTCGCGGTTGTTTAGTTACATCCCCCCCTAACCCACTGGTAAAAAATGCATAAACCACAGCACCCGCTGTGGTTTTTTCATATGGCGCATCAGGATCGGCAACGGGGTCAGGCCTTACAACAGGCGAACCCCCTGCCTAAAGGCAGGGGTTCGTCATTGTATTCCAAATTTGGAAAGTGGTGGGCGACCCTGGAATCGAACCAGGCATGAGTCACCTCGGCGGAGTTACAGTCCACTGCCGCACCTTGCAGCGCGTCGCCCAACGCCGCCCGAAATAGCCGCGACTTTT
>JAXMOF010000010.1:0-98797 GCA_034670045.1 Amylibacter sp.
CAACCAAACCGTCTTCGCCAAGCACCGTATCAACGACATCATCAACCAAACCGTCTTCGCCAAGCACCGTATCGACAACATCCTCCAACACTTCAGGCACTTCGGAAACCGTCGAAACAAGCGTCTCCGGAAGCGCTGTCAGGCTGTCAGGCGTCTCCGAATTGGAGCCTCCTAGCAAGCCCCCAAGCAAACCGTCGTCGCCAACAACACCGCCAAGCAACCCATCTTCGCCGAGGACTGTATCAACGACATCGTCAACCAAACCGTCATCACCAAGCACCGCTTCAACGACATCGTCAACCAAACCGTCTTCGCCAAGCACCGTATCAACGACATCGTCAACCAAGCCATCATCGCCAAGCACCGCATCAACGACATCATCAACCAAACCGTCGTCGCCGAGCACCGCATCAACGACATCGTCAACCAAGCCATCATCGCCGAGAACCGTATCAACGACACCATCAACCAACCCGTCGTCGCCGAGAACCGTATCAACAACATCGTCAACCAACCCGTCTTCGCCAAGCACCGCATCAACGACACCATCAACCAACCCGTCGTCGCCGAGAACCGTATCAACAACATCGTCAACCAAACCGTCGTCGCCAAGCACTGTATCGACAACACCCTCAACCAAGCTGTCTTCGCCGACGTCCGTATCGGCTGCATCGCCAGTTTCATTAGTGGCAACATCATCATCAGAAACGAGAGAGCCGGGCGTGCCGGCCTGATTACTCTCGGTTTCGGATGCCGCAACTTTTAACGGTTCGCTTGCGACCACCTGATCAGGCTGCTCCGAATGTTGTTGCGGCTCTTTGACCTGCGCAACATCTTCCAGTGTTTCCGATCGAACCAAAATTTCAGCGTCATCGGCGACTTCGGCCTCACCTTCGCCACTTTCGGACAGGTCGCTGGCCTCAACCGAAAGCGATTCACCCGGCACTTCGCTCGCATGTGAAAATTCGGCATCCGCAGCACCAAGCGGCCCATCAGCAGCGGCGGATTTGGCGGCTCGGGCCGAGGACAAGGATTTCTCGCCGGTTCCCGGCAAGACATCATCACCCTCAGGAACTGCAGCAAACGCTTGCAGACCATCCAAAGATCCGCTTTGCGCCGCAAGCCCCATGCCAATGACACTGGCCATCGAAGACACACCGGACGCAACACCCCCTTTGGCGCTGGAACTCTCAAGACCAGCACGCTCGGGAGCGACAGGAACAGCAGACTGCTCACTATGACTGTCTCGCGCTTGCGATCTATTGCGATTCAATGGTGTGCTCACAACACAACCTCCGGTTAACGCCTCATCAATTACGGCACACTTGGCAACTGCTTTCAGCCTGAACCTGTTTGTCCCCAACCAAAATCCGGTTGGCTCCATCTTTCAGACCGATCTGGAAAAAGACCACCGCCGCCTTGTGCGATCCATACTTTAGACCCGATACAGATACTATAGTATGTTTTTTTACACCCGCTTTGCAAGCATAAAGCTTTTCGAGGCAGGAAAAGGCCCGCGACGTGTTTTCCTTGTGACTTTTTCGCCCCAGACCGTCATCAAATGGACGCCACAAAGGCCCGAAGACCAACGCACCAGTACCAAGGTTTTTTCAGCAAACCCCCAGCGCAGCCTTTCGTGACGCCATAAAGCTCGCGTGGTTTTCACGCGCAGCCCGAAACCCAAGCGAAAGGTATTTCACCGTCACTGGCCATTTCAATGTCGCATCACAGGCCACCATCCTTTCGCAGGACAGGTCCGGTTCTCTAACCTTGCTGGAAATAAGGATAATTTTCAGATCAGGAACAGCGCGACGGATTTGCAAGCAGAAGTCCACCGCCTCCCCCAGATCGGGCATACAGTCTGCGTCCACCAACATTAAATCCAGTTCTTCAGCATAATCGGTCAGCCAGCCCATAGCCACAGTTTCCCGTTGAAAAACCACCAATTTCGACTTTTGCTCTGCCAGCCAATCTATGATGCTATCCGTGCAGGAACTGATTTCTCCGCATAAGGCAACTTTCCCTTTCTGGCTCAGCTTATCCGAAAGATTTAGGTCAAGCTTTTCGTATAAATCGCCCAAAAGTGTGGCGCTGACAGGCGCCGTTGCCACGTTTTTACTGTTGGTACGATTTCGGTCTTCTCTTGATATATACATAAATTAGCTCCGGCGGGCCGTCATAATAGCGATTCGTCTTTATTGAGGTTAGACCTTTAGTATATTATTGGTCAATCTTTAGTATGTATCAAAGCAAATTTCATAACCCCCTGGCCACCCGTTGCCATTTTGCCGCAAAAACAACTACATTCGCAGGGCATTGGCCCAAACCCCATAGGGCACAGAAGCGGTAAAAATGCGAACCTGACCGCGTATTCCGCAGAATTAGGAAACTTTCCCGCTCACCTGCAGTTCATCACGCAAACCGCGCGCGGATGATCTGGCCCCAACAAGCCAGTGCCGGACAGGCATAACACCAGCCATGCGGTCTGGTGAGACCGCAGCATCAAGTGGCTACATACTTTCGATGTTGAAAACAGTCGCAAAGGATGTATCTTTAAATCCACATCAGTCAGGGCGAAAAATGCAACCCAATCCCAAAGCGACAACGACTTTTCAAACCCAAATGGCACTGGCCCGCAAATTGCGCGCCAGTAAATCGTTTCAGGCAGCCGCCAGCGCCTACGCCTTGGCCAGTAAAATCCAACCCAAATCCAAAGCAGGGCTTTTTGCTGCCATTTGTCTGCGCGATGCCGCCATACCCAGCGCCGCTGATGCCGCCTATAAAGCGTATGTCTCTGAAAACCCGGACGATTTTGACGGCTGGACGGGCATGGGCATTTTTCTCAAACGCAATGGCCAACTGAAAGAATCTATCGCCCCCTTCAGAAAGGCGCTGGAAATCCGCGACGATCCAGAAGTGCGCAACAGCCTGATCGGCGTGATGTGGCGGATCGGACAAATTGACGAGGCAGAGCGCGAGGGGCGCTATAACATCCGGCTGAAAGATGAAAAAGCCCGCGCCCGCTTTCTGGACTCTGCCAACAGCGGCCAGCAGTTGAAATCTGGTGGCGCAGGGTTTGATCCCACGCAACGGGCACGCAATGTGATTGCCTTTTCCCTTTGGGGGGACCGCCCCGAGTATATTACCGGCGCGATTGTGAATGCACAGATCGCCCAGCATATTTATGTCTGCTGGACGCCCCGCTTTTATTGCGATGCCAGTGTTCCGGCGGATGCCATACAGGCCCTGCGGACCTATGGTGCGCAGATTGTCATGATGGACAAGCCAGAACATCAGAAAATCCGGCCCATGTGGCGGTTTCTGGTCTCGGATGATCCGGATGTGAATGTCTTTGTGTGCCGCGACGCGGATTCCCGACTGAACGCCAAGGAATTACTGGCGGTGAATGACTGGCTGACCTCTGGAAAACGGTTTCATGTCATGCGCGACCACATCTATCATCATGAATTGATCCTCGCTGGCATGTGGGGCGGAACTGCCGGCGTATTGCCTGATGTTTCCGAAATGCTGCGCGAGGGATCGCAGTATTTTGACAACAAGTTCGGCGATCAGGCCTTTCTGGCAGATCTTGTCTGGCCCCTGATCCGCGACGATGTCAAAGTCCATGACACCCATTACCGCTTTCCAGAGGGCGAGGCATTCCCCCCCGGCTATGACCTGCCAGGGGCCATCCATGTGGGCGGCGGGGTGAAAAAAATGCCCCATTGGTCAAAATATGTCCAGATGCAAACGCCCTAACCAGACGCGATGTGCTGACCTGACGCGCTTTGAGTGCAATCCGGATCAAAAAGAACCTGCAGGTCTGTCAGACCCTGCTGCGGTTACAGTTTGAACACAGCCTGTTTGGGCCCCTGGTAAATGTGTACTGCCCGAACCCATTTGGTCGGACGGCCACACCCGTAAAACCTGTCGCTAAAGCGGGGTCGGTTGATCCGCTTTTTTTATAGATGGCACGCTGCACGCCAACCGCTATAAGAAACAGGTGCCGAGCCATCACATTCAAATGGGTGTTAGATTTCCGACCATCAAAATCGAAATGCACGGCGAAATTGTGCCTTAACCCAACGGGCCCGCCTCGTTAACAATCCCATACCAGCAGGAGGAGCCTTGGAACATGACCAACGATAAAAAACAGGTGCGCGCGCGGATTGAAAACATGCGAAACATGGACCCGTCCGAACGGCGCGCCGCCGTTTGCGCAGCGGCCCATCTGGATCAATCCGACAATGCCACCCTTGCAGGCGCCGATATTCTGCCGCTGCATGTGGCCAACGGCATGATCGAAAACGTGATCGGCAAATTCGAACTGCCCATGGGCGTTGCGACCAACTTTGTGGTGAACGGCAAAGACTATCTGGTGCCCATGGTGGTCGAGGAACCCTCTGTGGTTGCCGCCGCATCCTACATGGCAAAACTGGTGGCGCAAAACGGAGGCTTCACCGCCCGCGCCGAACAGCCGATCATGCGCGCCCAGATCCAAATCCTGCATCTGTCCGACCCGTACGGCGCCAAACAGCGGCTGCTGGAACAGCGCGACGCCCTGATCGAAAAAGCCAATTCCCGTGACAAAGTACTGATCGGCCTTGGTGGCGGCTGCAAGGACATCGAGGTTCATATCTTTGAACAAAGCCCCATCGGCCCGATGGCAGTGCTGCATCTTTTGGTGGATGTACGCGATGCCATGGGGGCGAATACGGTGAATACGATGGCCGAAATGCTGGCGCCGGATGTGGAACGGATCACAGGGGGCACGGTGCGGTTGCGGATTCTGTCGAACCTTGCCGATCTGCGCATAGTGCGCGCAAAGGCGGAACTTGATCCAGCCACGCTCGACACAAAAAACCTGAAAGGCAGCGATGTGTGCAAAGGCATAGTCGAGGCCTGCGCGCTGGCGATCATTGACCCCTACCGCGCCGCGACCCACAACAAAGGCATCATGAACGGCATTGATCCCGTGGTTCTGGCCACAGGCAACGACTGGCGCGCGATCGAGGCAGGCACTCATGCCTATGCAGCACGCAACGGGCGGTATACCTCGCTGACCCGCTGGGAAATTTCCACAAGCGGCAATTTGGTCGGCACCATCGAATTGCCCATGTCCCTGGGTCTGGTGGGCGGGGCGACCAAGACCCACCCAGCGGCGCAGGCGGCGTTGCGGATGCTGAATGTGGAAAGTTCGGGCGAACTGGCCGAAATCACCGCAGCCGTTGGACTGGCCCAAAACATGGCCGCCCTGCGCGCCCTGTCAACCGAAGGCATCCAACGCGGTCACATGACCCTGCACGCCCGCAATATTGCGATCACAGCAGGGGCAAGCGGCCCCGATATCGACCGTATCGCCAAAGCGCTGGCAGACAGCGGTGATGTCAGCGTTGATCACGCCAAGACCCTGATTTCAGGCCAATAACAGGCCCACCGTTCCAACGCCTGTCGGGCTTAAAGCGGTGCATCGTCTGCGCCGCCCGTCACCCCTATCCGCGCAGCGCGTCCAAAGCGGGCGTCGCCGCCTCCAGCGCGGTTGCATACCGGTCCACCGCCGCGATTATTTCCGGCTCGGTGACACATAGCGGCGGGGAAAATGACGTGACCGGAAGATAGGGCAAAGCACGGGTCAGAACGCCGACCTGCATCGCATGTTTCGCCACAATCTTATGGGGCGCGCTGCCTTCGGCGAACCCCGAAAACTCCACTCCGGCCATCAAACCAACGCCCCGAATATCCCCCACATGGGTCTGCGTGCCCACGCGATCGCGCAGCACCTCCAGCAATACCGGCCCCAGCTTGGCGGCGTTTTCCACCATGTTTTCCTGCTCCATCACGTCCAGATTGGCCAAGGCAATGGCCGCGCCCACAGGATGCCCCGAATAGGTAAACCCGTGCATAACCGCGCCTTCGGCTTCGGACGCGCTGGCGAACACATCCCACATCCGGTTGGAAATCATCGACGCGGACATCGGGAAATAGGCGCTGGTCAGACCCTTGGCCATCGACACAATATCAGGCCTCAAACCATAGGTTTCACTGCCAAACCAGTTCCCTGTGCGGCCAAATCCGGTGATCACCTCATCCGCAATCAGCAAAATATCGTGACGGTCCAGAACCTCTTGCACGCGGGCAAAATACCCTTCAGGGGGCAGCAGAACACCGCCCGTCCCCATCACAGGCTCGGCGATAAAGGCAGCAATCGTATCCGCCCCTTCGCGCGCGATCATCGCTTCCAGTTCGGCGATCAAACGGCTGGTAAATGCGGACTCGGTTTCGCCCTTTTGCGCAAAGGTGAAATAATGCGGGCAACTGGTGTGCAACGTCGCTTCATTGGGTAAATCAAAAGCCCCGTGATACCCGGCAATCCCCGTCAAACTGCCAGCAGCCATGGTCAGCCCGTGATAAGCCCCCTTGCGGGAAATAATCTTTTTCTTCAAGGGCTTGCCGCGCAGGTTGTTGTAATAAGTCACCAGTTTGGTGGCAGTGTCATTGGCATCCGATCCCGAATTGCCAAAGAACACCCGCGCCATATCGGACCCTGGAACCGTGTCGCGAAACAAGGATAACAGACGATCCGCCAGACGGATTGTCGGCTCCGCCGAAGCCCCGCCAAAGAACTGCTGAAAGCTCAGCTTTTGCATCGCCTCGGCACCCGCCTTTACCAGTTCGGGACGGCCATAGCCCACATTCACGCACCACAGTCCCGCGCCCATATCCAGCAGGGTTTGCCCTGTGTCACGGGTCACCTCAACACCAGTGGCAGAGCTGTAAATCTGCGGGCCGTTCTGCTGAATTTCATGGATCGAGCTGACAGGATGAAACAGGCTCATCTCATCCATTTTGGCCAAGGACAGGTTGGGAAGTTCAGTCATAACAATATCCTTTCAGGACGCAGAAACCAGCCGGCGCAAGGCGCGCACGGCACTATCAGGGGTGGTGAAAATCGGGCTGTCCACATGGGGTTGCAGCGCCGTCGCCGCCCGCGCAAGGCTGAATTGCCCCAGCACAACGGCATCCTGCGCGCCCAGATTTTTGCAGGCCGCCAGAACCGCAGCATCATGCCCCGCCCCGTCGCCCGCCTTCAGCGCCAAAAGTGCCCCGTCGGCAAGGATCGGCGTGATAGAAATGCTTTGCCCCCGCGCCGCCGCCATCTGTTCCAGCTCTTGGGTCAGCGCAGGCAGGGACGGCGGATAGGTCACCACCAATGCAATCCGCCTGCCACGCTCCAGCGCTTCGGCAAAGGCGGCTTCATTGGGGCGTAAAACGGGTATCGACAGATCTGCCTTCACCGCGTCAATGGCAGGGCCAAAGGCCGAACAGGTGAATAAAACCGCACGGGTGTCGCCCTTCCCCGAACCCTTGGCCGCATAGCGCCCCAGCGTCACAAAACGCTGCACCATCCCGTCATCCAGCCGCCCCGCAGCCAGCAAATCCGCAGACAAAGACGCATCCAGCAGATCAGCGCCCTGCGCCTCGGGCCAAAGGCGGGCAAAGGCCGCGCGGATCGGCGCAACGGATTCTTCCAGCGCGTGGATCAGGGCAATCCGCGGGGTAAAAACATCAGACATAAGGCGCATCCTTTCGGGCCAGCAAAGCTGCAATCAAAGCGGTGTCGCGGGTGGCTTCCAATTCGGCAATACTGCGACCTGCGGCTTCGCGGGTGACGCCCGCCACCAGTTCCGCCTGCACCGCGTCGCTTAACGCGGGCTGCCCTAAAGCCGCCCACCGCCGTTCCTGACTGGGGCCAAGATGGGCAAGATACCCCGCCATACCGCCATCCCCGCCGCCCAGATGATAGGCCATATGCGCCCCCAAAACCGACCAGCGCAGCCCCGGCCCGTTGACCAGCGCAGCGTCGATGGCTTCCACATCGGCGATGCCGTCCTGCACCATAAACACCGCCTCGCGCCACAAAGCCGATGCCAAACGGTTGGCAATATGCCCTGTGGCGTCTTTCTTCAGCCGCACCGGAACCCGATCTGCCGTCCGATATATTGCCTCTGCCCGCGCCATCCGGACCGGATCAGTGCCATAGATTTCAACCAGCGGCACCAGATGCGGCGGGTTGAACGGATGGGCCGTGATCAGCCGCGACGGGTCTTGCAACCCCGGGCTTAAATCCGACCACGTCAAAGCGGATGTAGATGACGCCAGCACCGCATCCGCCCCCATCAAAGGCTCGACCTCGGCATAAAGACTGTGCTTCAGCGCGGCATTTTCAGGGGCGTTTTCCTGTATCAGATCGGCACCCTGCACAGCCTCTGCCAGACTGTCACACAGGATCAAATGACCCGGCAGCCCCGCTTCGGGTGCCACTTGGCCCATTTGCGCAGCAGGCCCGGCCATACGCGCCGCAACCTCTGCCAATGCCTCTGGCTTTGGGTCCCATATGCGGATATTCGCGCCGTGATGCTGAAACAATGCCGCCCAGCTTACCCCGATAAGCCCTGCCCCCAGAATCGCGATTTCATGTTTTTCGGCTGTAAGCGGCATGGCGTCCCCAAATTTTCGCGATCGCAGTTTTGTAATCGCGATCATGATCCAAAGTAAAACGGATTCTGCGAATTATTATTTAGAATCACAAAACTTTTAGAAGCATCCGGCAAAATTCTGTGCCATCTACAAAAAATGCAAATTCCGCGATCACAAAAATTCGCTCAAAGGCACCGCCATGACGCCCCAATCCGCCAATGCCCCCCGCGCCCCCCTGTCCGAGGCAAAAGCCTTTCTTGATGCCTATCCGGACGTGCAGGCCATCGACATCGTGCTCAGCGATTTGCACGGCGTCGGGCGGGGCAAAATCATCCGCCGCCATGAATTGCAAAGCCTGTTCACATCGGGGCGCGGCATGCCCACGTCGCTTTTTGCCCAGGACGTTTCGGGCCATGACGTCGAAGGCGCCATCGCAACCATGCAGGACGGCGGCGGCGACAGCACCTGCTGGCCGGTTCCGAACACATTGGGATATCAGACCGCCACAGGGCGCGGCATGGTTTTGCTTCAGCTTGAAGATGCGCAGGGCACCCCCTGCCCGCTGGATCCCCGCACCGCCCTGATGCGCCAGATTGCCCGCGCCACCGCAATGGGCCTGACCCCGATGGGCGCACTGGAACTGGAATTCTATCTGGTAGACAAAGAGCGCGATGCCGATGGCCGCCCCCAACCCGCCCGCGCCCCGATGACGGGGCGGCGTCTGTCAGGCACAAACTGCATGTCCGTGGATGAACTGGATGAAATGGCCCCGTTTTTCGATGCGGTCTACGAAGGGGCCGCGGCACTGGACCTGCCGATGGAAAGCCTGATTTCGGAATATGCCGTGGGCCAGTTCGAATTGACCCTGCGCTACCGCACGCTGGCGCAGGCGGCGGATGACATCGTGCGCTCCAAACGGCTGTTGCGCACAACCGCACGGCGTTTCGGGATGGAGGCCTGTTTCATGTCCAAACCCTTTTCCCAAAGCGCCGGATCGGGGATGCACCTGCACCTGTCCCTGAACGATGCGTCGGGCGCGAATGTGTTTGGCGACAGCGAAACGGGGGAAACCTCGCAAACCATGCTGTACGCCATTGGGGGTATTCGCAAAACCATGGCCGATTCCATGCTGGTCCTCGCCCCCGTGCTGAACAGTTGGCGGCGCTTTGCAGGCACGGTCTATTCCCCCGCCTCCAACACCTGGGGGATCGAGGATCGCAACGTCGCCCTGCGCATTCCAAACGGCAGCGCCAAATCCCGCCACTTCGAGCATCGCGTGGCAGGGGTGGACACCAATCCCTACCTTGTGGCGGCCATTGTGCTGGGTGCCGCACTCGATGGTATCGAAAACGCCACCGACCCCGGCCCGAAAGGCGCAGACGCCGCCACCGATTACCCCGCAATGCCAGAAAGCTGGCTTGATGCGATTGACAGGTTCGAAGCCTCGGACCCCATGAAAGCCCTGCTCGGCGCGCCCCTGCATCACATATTTACCGCCGTCAAACGTGGCGAATACACCGCTTTGGCCGTAGAAGTAACCGAACTGGAATGGCAACTATACGGGACAACCCTATGATCACCCCATTGATCAAACGGCGCGATTTCCGCCCGAAAGGGGCCCTGTCTTGACCCGAAATCCGCTGATCGGCCTTGGCCCCATCGAAACCCAACCCCTGCACGAAGTCGTCTACGAACGGTTGCGCCATGCGCTGATGTCGGGCCAGATTGCACCGGGGCGCAAGCTGACCTCGCGCAAACTGGCCAAAGAACTGGGCACCAGCGATATGCCGGTGCGCTCTGCCCTGCTGCGATTACAGGCGCTGCAGGCCCTGCACCAACTGGCCAACGGGTCGATGATCCTGCCCGCCATGACCCAAGAGCGGTTTTCCGATCTGATGACCACGCGGCTGATCTGCGAACCCACCGCCGCGCGCCGCGCAGTGTCTCGGATCACCCCCGCCGCCCTGCTGAACCTGCGTCAGGTGGCGCTCGCGCTGACCAGCGCCGCCCAGAATCAGGACATCGACGCCTATCTGCTACACAATCACGACTTTAAATTCGGCCTGTATTCCGCCTGCGGATCGCCTTCGCTTTTGTTCCTGATCGAAACATTATGGCTGCAAGTCGGCCCCTTCCTGCGCCAGTTCAGCGGGCAGTTCGACAACGACCTGAGGGGCATTTTGGAACTGGATTATCACGATGAAATCGTTGAACGGCTGCACGCGAAAGACAGCGACGGCGTGGCCGATCTGCTGGAACGGGACATCCGTGACGGCTTTGGGTTTTTGATGGAACACGGACGGTTCGAATAGGGCCGGCTCGAATAGGATCAGGCGGCAGCGCATCCCTATGCCCGCCCGAACCAGCGCCTTGCCCCAAGGTCTATTCTTCCAGATGATGCAGCAATGTATCGCCACTATAACGGGACCGGAACAGACCCGCAGCGGCCAGACGGGGCACCAGATGGTTCAACGTCAGATCAACCGCATGGCGCGATCCACCGGGCAGGGCGACAAACCCGTCAATCGCCCCGGCTTCAAACCACGCAGCGATCGTGTCAAAGGCATCGTCTACCGTGCCAATCACCTGCCAATGCACCGAGGCAAGAATCTCTGGCGCCTGCAGGAATTCCGCAACACGCGGCGTTTGTGCGGTGATCACCCCACGCAAAAGATCCCCGTGGGCCGGCCCCCTCGGGGCGGTGTAATCCTGTGGCAAATCCTCTGGGTGAATCCGTCGATCCTCGGGCCAATCCGTCAAATCCAGCCCCAGTGACTCTTTTACGCGGGCAATCCGCTGGGCGTCAGTAACCCGCAGGTGGTTCGCCACAAACATCGCGCGGGCTTCTTCCCGTGTATCCGCCAGATATAAACTCAGCCCCGGCAAAAGGCGCACCGCTTCGGGGCGGCGACCCGCCGCAAGGGCCGCGTCTGAAAGCCGTTCCCGCGCCTTTAGCGCACTGGCCATATCCAAAGTCTGGCCAAACACCATATCCGCACTGCGCCCCGCCAGCGCCACCCCCCCGACCGAGGCCCCCGCCTGCATCAAAGGCACCCGCGGGCCGGGAAAGGCCGGAATCATCAGCGGACCTGCCACATCAAAATGCGCCCCGTGGTGGTCAATCGGCGCAATCTGTGCGGTATCCGCATATTGCCCGCTGGCGCGATCCAGTTTCAGCGCCGTGGCAGGAAAGCTGTTCCATAGCTTTTGAACCACGTCCAAACACTCTGTCGCGCGGGCATAGCGGGCGGGCGAACTCGGCATTTCGTCCAGACCGAAATTCTCGTTTCCCTGCAGGCCGGTGACCACATTCAATCCTGCCCGCCCCCTGCTCATCCAATGCAAAGACATCATCTGGCGGGCAATGGTAAATGGCGGGGCAAAGGTGGTGGACATGGTTGTCACCAACCCGATCCTGCGGGTCTCGCGCACAAGTGCTGCCATCATCAAGGTGGAATCAAGACTGGAAAACCCGAACGACTGCTCCAACACAGGCACCGGCAGGGCGGTTGTGTCGGGGCGAAAAACAAAGTCGAGGTTTGCCGCTTCCGCCTGTTGCGCGACTTCCAGCGCAAAATCAGCCGAATACAATCCCTCAATCCCGCTGTGCGGCGCGCGCCAGCCTTCATTGCTAAGCCACGTTGGGGCCAAAGACATGCCGATACAAAGTTTGTCGCGCAGTTTCATAATGTCTCCTGAAACGAAAAACCGCCCTCCGCCGAACCAGCAGAGGGCGATAGGTTCTTGCAGTGTATTAAAATGTACCGCGCAGGCCGATGCCGAACATGCGTGGCGCTGTCATGCTGGCCTGCACAAACGGCACAGTGCCCCGTGCAGCCTGCTTAAGAACCGGTGCCCGTTCGTCAAAAACGTTGTTCACAAAGCCATAGATTTCCAAACCCGATGACAGCGTGTAACTGGCCTTCAGATCAAACAGTGCATAATCGTCAACCGCATAGCCCGCGCTGTTGGCCGTGTCCGAATAATACCCGTCAACATAGCGCAACTGACCCGCCACATTCAGTTGATCGTTCACATCCCAACTGGCCCCCAAACTGAACATATGCCCCGGCGCACGGGCAAATTCATTGCCCACATAGCTGGTTGCATCAGAAAACTGGGTGATCTCGGTCGACAACAAACCCAGACTCGCCTGCAGGGACAAAGCCTCGGTCGGGCGGTAATCCGCAGACACTTCCAGACCGTAGGCCTCTGACTTATCTGCGTTGATTGTGTGGATGTAGGTGGTGCCACCCACGTTCTGGATGATGTTGTGCTGGGCGTTTTTATATTTCATGTAGAACAGGTTACCCGTCACGAACAGCTTGTCGTCAAACAGGTTGGCCCGCGTGAACAACTCATAGTTCCAGACCGTTTCCGCCTCGTAGCTTTCCCAATCCTTTGACGATACAAAGTCCAGCGACACACCGCCCGGATTATAGCCTTTGGAAATCAACCCGCCCACAGTCCAGTCATCCGTCACCGCATAGGCGATCGACAGTTTGGGCAGCAGGTTTTCAAAGCTCTGGTCATAATCCAGATCGGAATTGGCAAAGGCCGCAGCCACATCGCCGCTGCGGCTGATGTCATCCCGCTGATAACGCAAGCCTGCGGTCAACGTCCAACGCGGGTCCATCCGCCAGTTCAGTTCCCCGTACAGCCCAAGGTTCTCCCGCTCGTCCACAAAGGTCGAAATCCCGCCCTGTTCCAGCCTGTCATCCTGATCCGTATGGGCATAATAGAACCCCAACATGCCGCTTATCGTATCTTCGGGCATGCCAAAGGCCACAGTGGTCTCATTGCTCAGGTTCTTGCGGCCAATATCCGCATCTCCCTGATTGACCGCCCCGACCCGACGGTCGATTTCCGCGACAGAATATTGCGTCTGGTTTGACACCACGATGCCGTTGCCGAAATCATATTCCGTATCGACCACCGCCGTATCCGTAACCTGATTCCACCCCGGCATGAACATCGTCGTGGATTGCAGATCTTCATAATTCGGAGAAGCCCCTTCGGAACTCGGGCTGGTGGTATCCGTGTGGCTGTAGGTGAATTTCATTTCCAGCCCGGGAATATCAGAGGGCTGCCACAACAGCTTGGCCCGCCCGTTGAAGGATTCAAAATCCTGCCCGATGTCATTTTGAACAAATGACGTGCCCACATAATCAATAAACGTATCGCGCGCGCTGTAATCAATCGCAATCCGTGCCGCGAAATCCTCGCTTAAGGCATCGGACCACATCAAAGAGGCCCGCTTTTGATTGTAATTGCCGTATTCCACCCGATAGGCGGTTTCCCGTTCGAAACTCGGGTCTTTGGTGTTCACGATGATCGCACCACCAATGGCATTCGCCCCTTGTGACGTGGTCTGCGGGCCACGGAACACCTCGATATTGGCAACATCCCAAACCGATGTCGTGCCGAAATACAGTTCATTGTAATCCAAATAATGCCCGTCCAGATTGATCGTCGCACGGGGTACGGTTCCGCCGAAAAACGCATTGGCCCCTGTGTGCGGCCCTTCGGAATTCTGCCCGCGAATAATCGGCGTCCCGACACTTTCAGTATACAAAACATTGGGCGTGCCTGCGATGACGCTTTGCACACTCGCCTTGCCAGCAGCGGTTCCAGTAATCTCGTCTGCGGTCACCAACCGCACAGAGGACGCCGTGTCCTTCAAATCGCGGGCGACTTTTTCGCCGGTGATGAAAAGCGTTCCCAATGAGAAAACACTGTCGTTTTCCTGTGCGGCAACGGGATGGGCCAGAACGGCGGCGATAGCCAAACAGCTTGCGCTGCCTGCCAATCGGCCAGTGCGAGGGTGAGTCATATGGGGGTCCCAACTTGGATAGAGCGTTCGCTGGCCCGGGAACCCCTTGCTTGCTGTTCAGATTTCGTCACACAATGCATAACGCATTCCGTATGTCAATCACGCGTTTGTTATTTACCCTTTACCCACCGCATATTCCACGCATACTGTGCTTTTCAACACCCCCAGCGGCAAGGCAAACCCAGCGCATGACCCCAAGACCCCTTTCACAACAGCCCGCCGCCCGAAACACTGACGACTCCGTCACGCCGCAAGACACAGGGCAAGACACCCGGCAAGACACGCCGCAAGACACCGGGCAAGACACTGTGAAACGCTCTGGCACGATCCAGTCCATTTCCATCGCCATGCGGTTTTTGCGCTGCCTTGCAGCCGCAGATACCCCCCTGCCACTGGGGGAACTTGCCCGCCAGACAGACACCGGACGATCCACCGCGCACCGCTATATGCAATCCCTTGTCAAAGAGGGCATGGCCCAGCAAGACGCGGCCAGCGGCCACTATGATCTCGGTCCTGAATCCCTTGGCATCGGCATCGCCGCCCTGCACCGCATTGATGCCGTCGAAGTGGCAGGCGCGCAGATGAAACAGCTAAGCGCCCACCACACCATGAGCGGCGGTGTCGCCATCTGGACGGATCGCGGCCCAACGCTGGTCCGCTGGTATCGCAGCGCGCATTTTTCAATTACACCGCTGGGGCTGGGGGATATTCTGCCGCTCGACAATACCGCCTGCGGGCAGGTGTTTCAGGCCTTCCTGCCCCGCCCGCTGATCGACGCCGCCCGCATAATCCAGCCCGACCATTTTCGCGGCACCCCGCCGGAACGGGCGGTTATTGACCAGATACGGCGGGACGGATGGGCTGAACTGACCAACCATTTGCTGTCAAATGTCACAGGACAGGCCGCGCCCATTCTGGATGCACAGGGGGAACTGGTCTGTGTGGTCACCACCGTCACCGACCTTGGCCAGCTGCGCAATCCCGAAGACCGACTCGCCCTGCAAGACGCATCCCGCCTGATCAACCGCGCCACCGGAGGCCAGTCTGCATTGGAAAAACTGTCCGGTTAGACTGTTATTCAGGGGCGGGCATCCGCGGAATAACCATAGGACGCCCGCTCAAAGGATCGGGCATCACCAGCGCGTTCAGCCCGAAAACAGACTGCATCAGATCCTCGGACACAATGTCGGTGGGCGCACCCGTGGCCACCACTGCCCCCTCGCGGATGGCGATCAGATGATCTGCAAACCGGAAGGCCAGGTTCAATTCATGCAAGACCGCCACAATGGTGCGCCCGTCTCGGTTCAAACGGGCCAAAAGGTCCAACAGCTCTACCTGATGCACAATATCCAGATAGGTGGTCGGTTCATCCAGCAACAGGATCGGCGTGTCCTGCGCCAGAACCATCGCGATCCAGACCCGTTGCCGCTGCCCGCCTGACAAATCAGACACGGGGCGCGCCGCCAGATCCGTTGTGCCCGTCTGCTCCATCGCCAGCGCCACAGCCGCCGCGTCCTGGGGCGACCACTGGCGCAAGAAACTCTGGTGCGGAAACCGCCCGCGCGCCACCAGATCGGCCACGGTGATCCCTCCGGGTGCCGACGGGGATTGCGGCAAAAGCCCAAGCTGGCGCGCCACTTCTGCCGTGGGCAGTCTGGCAATGGATTTCCCGTCCAGAACCACCTGACCCGACGCAGGTGGCAACAACCGTGACAGCGCCCGCAGAACCGTGGATTTCCCACAGGCATTCGGCCCCACAATGGCGGTAAAAATCCCGTCAGGGATGGTCAGCGTCAGATCCTGCGAAATCACTCGCGCATTGTAACGCAGGGTCACGCCTTGGGCGCTTAGGCGATCCGTCATTCTCGGCTCCTTGGTTCAGGCCAGCGGCGCGGTGAAATCTTCCGGCCCGTCTTTGATCTGTTCCTGTATTGCATTGTGAACCCTGCTCTGCAATATGGGCACAGCCACTTTGGCCAGGTCGCACAACCGCCTGTCCGAAAGCAGCCATCCACTCAGCGTTCAAAGACGACAAAAGCGCCGCGCCGGTCTGTGCGCGGGATGGAAGGGCATAAAGTGAGCGATATTCAAAACGATCGGATCAAAGACACATCCAACCTGCTTGATCAAAAAGACCACATGCGGGACATGGAACGGGTTTCAATGGAAATCATCGCCCTGCACCAGCCATTTCGCTCGGTCACGCGGGTGGTTGGCCGCATTCAAACAGAAACGCCGGATGCATGGTGCATCCCCAATCTTGCCCTGCGCATCGAAGTCGAAACCCCGCAAAACCCGACCCCCGATACCCGTCCAATCACCCGCATCTATACCGTGCGCAGCTTTGATCCCGAAACACAGGTGTTGGAAATCGACTTTGTCCGCCACAAAGACAACAGCCCCGCAATGCGCTGGCTGAACAGCATCACACCGGGCGCACTTGTGTCGATGATAGGGCCGCGCACCCATTTCGTGCCGCCTTTCACTGCGGGGAAACAGGCGGCACTTTTTGCTGACGACACCGCGATTCCGGCGGTCTATGCCATACTGAACGCATGGCCCTCAGGGGTCAAAGGCGCGGTCTGGATCGACACCGACACCCCCGCAGCATGTGATGAACTCCCCGCTGTAGACGGGGTCGAAATCCACCTGTTACAGCGCAGCAGCACCACCAGGGCGGGCACGGCAAATGCCCTGTTCACAGCCGCAACAACCGCCCTGCCCGATCCCGCAGGCTGGACCCTTTGGGCCGCAGGGGAACGTCAGGAAATGCGCCGGATGCGCAACCATTTCTTTGCGCGCGGCATGGCGCGGGAAGACCTGCAAATTCTGGGCTACTGGCGTGCTGGCACCTCCAGTTCCGAACTGGATCGCATGCGGCTGGCGCAATACGAACAACTGCGCGCGCAGAACAAAACCTTAGAAGATTTGAACGACGCCGACCTGCCGATCTAGCCCCTTGATCCAAGAAAGCCCCCTGATGAATGCCCGTTTCTGCAGCCCCGAAGCTGCCCCCCGATCCCCCGCCGGTCTGGCCCGTCTGATAGCCCGTCTGCTGGCCTGCCTTTTCGCCCTGTCACTCGCCTGCCTCCCGCTTGCGGCCACCGCGCAAACCGCGGACTGGCCCCGCACAATCCTCCATGAAACAGGGGATCTGGTCCTGAATACACCGCCCCAGCGGATCGTCTCGACCTCCCCCAGTCTGACAGGCACGCTGCTGGCGATCAAAGCCCCGCTTGTGGCCACAGCCACGGCCATGGGCGGGCGGTTGACGGACACCACCGGGTTTTTCAATCAATGGGCAAAAGTTGCACAGGATCAGGGGGTTATACCGCTTTATACAGATCTGGAATTTGACATTGAATCCCTTATCCTCAGCGATCCCGATCTGGTGATAGCCTCTGCCACGGGCGGCGACAGCATCCTGCCATTCGTGCCCGAACTTGAATCGCTTGGCTATCCGGTGCTGGTGCTGGATTACAGCGTCAACGCATGGGAAGATCTGGCGCGCAAGCTGGGACAGGCCACAGATCGCACAGCCGAGGCCGAAGCGGTGATCGCTGACTTCACCCGACAGGCGGAACAGGCCCGCACGCACATCACCCGCCCAGAAGGCACCGTCAGCATCGTGTCCTATAACTTTTTTGGCACTTACGGCGTCAGCAAACCCCAAAGCACACAGGCACGGGTGTTGCTGGAAATGGGCTTCACGGTGACGGGCCTGCCCGCCGCCATGGGCCCTTTGGTCACCCGCTCGCGGGAATTCGATTTTGTATCCCACGAAAACCTGCCCGCTTCCATTACGGGGGATTCGATCTTTCTGTTGGCAGCGGACGCAGCGGATGTAAAAACCTTTGTTGCCGATCCGGTGCTGGCCAACCTGCCGGCAGTCAAACAAGGCCGCGTCTATCCGCTGGGGCCCTCCTCGTTTCGGGTGGATTATTATTCCGGCCTTGAAATGATCGACGCAGTCACGGGGCTGTTTGCAAAATGAACCCCCGAAGCTGGCCACTGGCAGTGATCTGGTCTGGCACGCTCGCCCTTTTGGTGCTGCTGGTGCTGGCCAGTTTCGCGCTGGGGTCGCGCAGGGTGCCCCCTCTTGAAGTGCTTCAAGCCTTCACCGCCTATGACCCGAACAACGACCTGCATTTGATCGTGCGCGCCCTGCGTGTTCCGCGCGGGCTGCTGGCTGTAACAGCGGGGGCCGCATTGGGTCTGGCAGGCGCGGTTATGCAGGCACTGACCCGCAATCCGCTGGCGGAACCGGGTTTGCTGGGCGTGAATGCAGGGGCGGCTTTGGCAGTGGTGATCGGGGCGATGGCCTTCGGGCTGACCGCGATCACCCAATACCTGTGGTTCGGTTTTCTGGGCGCAGGGCTGGCAGGAACTGCGGTGTTTTTGCTGGGCCGCGCCCATGAAAGCGGCACCGATCCCGTGCGCCTTGTGCTGGCGGGTGCGGGTCTGTCGGTCGCGCTCGGCGCAGCCGCAAGCCTTGTGGTGTTGAACGCAGGCCTCGAAGTTCTCGATATTTTTCGCAACTGGGGGGCTGGCGCGCTGGACGGGCGCGGGATGCAGGTCAGCCTTGTGATGGGCGCGGCGCTGCTGCTGGGGGCGGCCATCTGCGGCATGCTTGCCGGTCCGCTGGATGCTTTGGCCTTGGGTCAGGATCTGGGGCGCAGTCTGGGGATTGACCCCCGCCGCATCTGGGCGCTGGCCTGTCTCGCTGTGATGGTTCTGGCGGGTGCGGCCACCGCTGCGGCGGGTCCGATTGCCTTTGTCGGCCTGGTGGCCCCCCATGTGGCGCGCACCCTTGGCGGCCCCCGCAGCGCACGGGTTCTGCCGCTGTCGGCCCTTACGGGCGCAATCCTTTTGTTAACCTCTGATGTGCTGGGGCGGCTGGTGGTTTCCCCTGATGAAATCTCGGCAGGGATCATCGCCGCACTGCTGGGCGGGCCGTTTTTCATCCATGTGGTGCGCCGCTTCAGGCTGGCCCCTGCATGACGCTGCCAAACGGACATAACAGCCTGCAGCTTGGGCGGTTCAGCCTTGTGTGGCGGCCGCGGGCCTGCGCGGCGGGTTTGGGTTTGCTGATCCTTCTTCTTCTGCTTGCCCTGCTTTTGCTGGGCACTGGTAAAATGTCCCTGCCCGCGCCCGAGATCCTCGCGGCCCTGACCGGAACGGGCGATGATCCGGTGGCTGCGCGCATCCTGCAACGGGTCCGCCTGCCACGGGTGCTGACGGCGATCGGCGTGGGCGCGGCCCTCGGAATGTCCGGCGCGGTCTTCCAGTCCCTTTCCCGCAACGCCCTTGGGTCTCCGGATGTGATCGGCTTTACCACGGGGGCCGCAACAGGGGCCATTGCCCAGATCACACTGGGGAGTCTCGATCCGTTTCACACCGGACTGGCTGCCGTCGGATCAGGCCTGCTGACCGCCACCGCCGTTTTGCTGCTGGCCAGACGCGGGGGCAGCGGCGCCGGGGCAGGCTACCGCCTGATCCTTGTGGGCATCGGCATGGGCGCAGTCCTGACAGGCGCAAATACCCTGCTGCTGGTCAAAGGCGAACTGGACCGAGTGATGTCGGCGCAAATCTGGCTGGCTGGTTCACTGAGCGCGCGAAACTGGGATCACGTGACCACCACGCTTATCGGGTTATGCCTGTTTGCACCTTTGGTGCTGCTGTTGTCCCGCAGGCTGAACCTGCTGGAAATGGGCGATGACATGGCCCGCCAATTGGGGGTTTCTGCTGGCCAGTCGCGGGCGGTTCTGGTGCTTGCGGCGGTGGGGTTGTGTTCCATTGGAACCGCCGCCACAGGCCCCATCGCCTTTATTGCCCTTGCCGCGCCCCAAATCGCCCGCAGACTAACCCGCGCGCCCCAGGTCCCTGTAATCACAGGCGCCATAACAGGGTCCGTCCTGTTGCTTGGCGCCGATCTGCTAAGTCAGGCCGCCCCCTTTGACCTGACCCTGCCCATCGGCCTGACCACTGGTTTTTTGGGCGGCGCCTATTTGCTGTTTATCATGGCGTCCAAAAAACAGGCGGACGGTCTTTAGACCCCGTCACGCCTCTACCGCGACCTCCCAATACGACCCTTCCTTGCGGTCGATATGCAGACGCAGGATTTCCAAAGCCTCCGCCACATCCCCTCTTTCGACCGCTTCGGTCATGGAAATATGTTCATAATAGGATTTGGTCATATGATCCGGATGACGCCCCAAGCGGTTGCGCAAGGCGGCCATTTTTTGGGAAATGGTTTGATAGGCCTCATCCAGAAACCTGTTGCCCGAGCAGGTGAAAAACTGCTGGTGGAATTCCGTGTCCAGCGCCAGATAGGCTGATACCTCGCCCGCCTCGCGCACTTTGGTCATTTTATCGACACAGGCAGACAAAGCCGCGTGCAGACCCTTGGGGTTTTCGCGCAAGGCAAAGCCCAAGGCCGCTGTTTCCAGACAGACCCGCGCGTCGCATAATTTGGCCAGCTCATCCGCTTCGAAATTGAACACATAGGTGCCGCGCTGGGGTTCGACGATAACCATGCCTTCCATTTCCAAGCGGTTGATCGCCTCACGCACAGGGGTGCGGCTGACTTCAAGCTGCTTGGCAACGCGGGCCTCGGACAAATGGCTGCCAAGATCCAGTTCCCCCGAAATGATCCAGTCCCGCAGGGTTTCCGTTACCAATTCGGTTAATGATTTTGGCCTGTTAAACGATTTCATAAGACTCTCCTTATCCCCGTCTTACCCCCATCCTTGCTGGCATACAATGTGTCACTTTACAACTAGCATACTGTATGCCAGTATTCAGCGGAATCAGGTCCGAGCGTTCTGGGAGGAACATTCATGAAGAAGGTCGAACACATCATCGTCGCGGTGAATCACGCCGTGGTGGCGGGTTTGCTGGCGATCACCTTTGTTATTGTGTTTATGAATGTGGTCGGGCGCTACGGCTTTGGCACCTCATTCTCCTGGGTCGAGGAAGCCGCACGCCACCTGATGATCCTCGCCTCATTCTGCGGCGCGGGGCTTGCCCTGCGCGAAGGGCGGCTTGTGACCATCGGCATCCTGTCGGACATGCTGCCGGACCGGTTCGCTACAGTGCTCCGCTGGGCCGTGGTGCTGGTGATGTTCACCTTCATGCTGGTGATGTGCTGGCTCGGCGTACAATTTGTCCAGTTCGGCTGGAACAAGGAAACCATGGCCACCGGAATCCCCCGCGGCATTCCCTATATGTCGATCCCCATCGGCTGCGGCCTGTTTCTGATCCAACTGTGCTTTTTCGCCAAAAGATTCGTCGCGCGGGACTTTGAATATGACGCAGGCACCCCCCCAACAGGCGAGGCGTCCTGATCATGGCAAAAACCCTGATAATCCTGTTTTTCGCCACCCTGATCCTAAGCGTCCCTGTGGCCTTTACCATGGGCATCGCCGGAATGGTGGCGATCTATGTGGACGGCACGTTGAACCCGTTGATTGCCGTGCAACGGATGTTTGCTGGCATCGACAGCTTCCCCCTGATGGCAGTACCGTTCTTTATTCTGTGTTCCGAACTGATGACCGCCTGCGGGCTGACCAAAGCCCTGCTGCGTTTTGCCAATGCGCTGGTCGGGCACCTGCGCGGCGGGCTCGGACATGTGAATATTCTGGTCTCGATGCTGTTTGCAGGGATCAGCGGCTCGGCCCTTGCCGATGCGGCGGGGCCCTCGGCAATCGTGATGCGGATGATGCGCGAAGCAGGCTACGAAAAGAACTACGCAGGCGCTTTATCCGCAGCCACCGCCACCATCGGGCCGATTATCCCGCCATCCATCCTTGCGGTGATCTTTGCGATTTCCACCAAAGGCGTGACCGTCGGCGGGCTGTTTCTGGCAGGCATCCTGCCGGGGATACTGCTCGGGCTGGCGCTGGCTGTTGCCAACCATATTGTCTCGACCAAATACGGCTACCGTGGCAGCGACACCCGCGCAAGCTGGGCCGAACTGCGCAGCGCCAGCCTCGCCGCTTTGCCCGCATTGGTCATGCCTGCAATCATTCTGGGCGGCATCCTGTTTGGCATTTTCACCCCGACCGAGGCCGGCGCCGTGGCCTCTGCCTATGCGCTGCTTTTGGGGGTGGTGCTGCGCGCCTTCACCCTGCGCGGGGTCTATGACGCCTTTGCACGGGCCGCAATTGTGACCTCTTCGGTGTTTCTGATCGTGGCCATGGCGTCGATCTTTGCCTGGCTTTTGACCTATCTGCAAATCCCGCAGGAACTGGCCAAATCCATCACCCAGATCACCGATAACAAACTGGCCATTCTGTTCATTCTGGCAGGCTTCGCACTGGTCTGCGGGCTGTTCATCGACACATTGCCCGCGCTGATCATCCTGACGCCGATCCTTGGGCCAATCGCCTATTCCGCAGGCATCGACCCGCTGCAATTCGGCATGATGCTGGTGCTGAACCTGACCATCGGCATGGTCACCCCCCCTGTGGGGCCGGTTCTGTTCGTGATCGCAACCGTCGGACAGCTGCGCATAGAAGCCCTGTCCCGCGCCATTCTACCGCTGCTTCTGGCGGAACTTATTGTGCTGCTTCTGGTGATTACCGTCCCCGGCATCAGCACTTTCGTACCCAACTTCTTTGGGTTTGCTAACTGACATGTATGGGAGGAACCACATGAAAATCATATCAAAAGCATTGGCGACCACTGCACTGGTTGCATTGATCGCAGGCGCAAACGGGGCGGCCGCGAAAGACCTGAAATACGCCCACTTTCAAGCCGCCGATCTTAGCGCGCCAAAACATGCCGCCGCACTGGCCTTTGAAAGCTGCCTTGAAGGCAAAACATCCGGCGCCATCGACGTGCAGGTCTTCCCCAGCTCGCAACTGGGCAGCGGCTCTGAAATTATGGAAGGTCTGGAACTGGGCACCGTACAGATGGCGGTGATCCACGACGGCGCAATTTCAGCCGCCTATAAACCGTTTTCCGTCCTTGCCATGCCCTATCTGTTTGACGATCAAGCCATGGCCTGGTCCGTGATGGACGGCGAATTCGGTCAGGCGATGGCCGATGACATGCTGGCCAAAACCGGCATCCGCATGCTGGGCGTAGCAGATAACGGCGTGCGCAATTTCACCAATAACGTGCGTCCCGTATCCGAACCCAAAGACATGGAAGGCCTGAAAATGCGGGTCATGACCTCGCCTGTCTGGGTCGCGCTGGTGGAAAGCCTCGGGGCCTCGGCCACACCTGTATCCTGGCCTGAATTGCCGGGTGCCTTGCAACAGGGTGTTGTGGATGGGCAGGAAAACGGGGTGACAAATATCGTCGATGCCTCGCTGTACCAGAACCAGAAATACGTGTCCTTGGACGGCCATGTGTTCAGTTGGCACGCCTATCTGGTGTCCGATACCTTTTATCAGGGCCTGACAGGCGAAGAACAAAAAAGCCTGCTGCAATGCACTGAAATCGCAAAAACAATCCACCGTGGCATGACCGCAGCCCAGGACGCGAACGCAACCGCGATCCTGTCGGAAAAAGGCATGGAGGTGATTCAGGTCAGCCCCGCCCAGAAAGCCATGTTCCGTGATGTGGCCCAACCCGCTGTGCGCGAATTCATCGTCAGCGAAATCGGCGAGGACTGGCCAGACCAGCTCGACGCCGCCGTCGCCGCCTACCGCGCGCAATAAACCAAGTTGAGGGACCGTATCATGACCAAAACCACCCCCCAGACCGTTGCCATTCTGGAACCGGGCTATGCCAGCTATCTGACCGAACGCACCGTTCTGGCAGATGACGCAGTGACACTGGCCAACGTGGCAGCGGACGTGGATGCGGTCCCTCATTTACGCCAGCTTGACCCCGTCGCCCTGCTGGTACGCGAAAAAGATGTCACCGCAGCCATCCTTGATGCCTGCCCGAACCTGAAACTGGTCGTGCGCTACGGTGTCGGCGTGGACAACATTGATCTGGCCGCCGCAACCGAACGGGGGATTTACGTCGCCAATGTGCCCGATTACGGCGCAGAAAACGAAGTCAGCGAACACGCCCTTGCTCTTTATCTCGCGGTGCAACGCCGCGTGGTGCTGCGCGATCAACAACTTCGTGCAGGGGGATGGGGCATCGGTCAGGCCGCCCCGATCCCCAGCCGCGAAAACGCCGTGCTCGGGCTGATCGGCTGCGGACGCATCGGGCTGGAAACCGCCCGAAAATTTCGGGTCTTCGGCTTTGACAGGGTTCTCGCCTTTGATCCCTTCCTGAACCCCGACACCGCAAAAGCCGCCAATGTGGACTTGGTTGATCTGGAAACCCTGTGCAAAACCGCCGATGTGATCAACCTGCACGCCCCTTTGACGCCGCAAACCCGTCACATCGTCGATGCGGCCCATATCGCCCTGATGAAACCCACCACAATTGTCATAAACGTGGCGCGCGGCGGCCTGCTGGATGAAACCGCCTTGGCCCAAGCCCTGACCGAAGGCCGCCTGTTCGGCGCAGGCATCGACGTCTTTGAACAGGAACCCGTCGCCCCCGACAATCCACTGTTAACCGCCCCCAACACCACCCTTTCGGATCATACCGCATGGTATTCCGAACGCTCGGTCAAGGTTTTGCAACAAAACGCCGCCCATGAAGTCCTGCGGGTATTGCGCGGCGGCACCCCGCTGAACTGGGTGAACCGCTGGCAGGCGGCAGAGGCACAAACAAACCCTGTCCAGTCTCTGGAACAAACCTCGTAACACACTGAAAACCATAAAGGATAACCCCATGACCCTAGATGAATTAATCGCAGGCTTCCGCGACGTGGCCACCGCCTCTGCTGCGGATGCCGTTGACAAAGTGGCAGGGCGCACAGGCTTTCTGCCCGCGCATTTCAAGCCACGGATCAACGACAAAAAGATCGTCGGCCCCGCGGTCACCGTGCTTGAAGGCCCGACCGAAGACTTCGTGCCCCCCCAACACGCCCTTGACGCCATAGACGAGGCCGAAGCAGGCTCCGTCATCGTGATTTCCACCAATGGCACCACGGATGTGGCGCTGTGGGGCGGGCTGATGACCGCTGGTGCCATCGCCAACAAACACGAAGCCGCCGTGCTGGACGGCGGGCTGCGTGATCTGGTGGAAATCAAACGGGATTTCGACTTTCAGGTGTTCTCGCGCTGCGTGTCACCGGGAACAACCTTGGGACGGATCAAAACCCTTGCCGCCAACGTAGAGGTCGCCATGGGCGATGTAATTGTACGCCCGGGGGACATCATCATGGGTGATGTGGACGGGCTGGTCTGCATCCCGCGCGAACACGCCGAAGAGATCTTGGTGATGTCGCGCGAAATCGACCAGCGCGAAGCCGAACAAGCCAACCTGATCATCGCCAGCGGCTCGCTGCGCGAAGGTCTGGCAAAATACGGGCGCATCTAAAACAGCCCACTGGCCGCGCCTTGGGGTGCGGCCACCCCAAAAGCCGACACTCAAGAAAGAAACACTATGACCCCCGAAATTCTGTGCTTTGGCGAACCCTTGTTGGAATTCAACCAGCAACCAGACGGCAACTACTTGCCCGGACATGGGGGGGACACGTCCAATTGCGCCATCGCAGCGGCCCGCCAGGGGGCGCGGGTCGGCTATCTGACCCATGTGGGCGCGGACCCGTTTGGCACCTCTTTCATGGATTTATGGCAGGCCGAGGGCGTGGATACCTCTAGCGTCAAACAGGTTAGCGACGCGCCAACAGGGATATATTTTGTCACCCACGGCGCAGACGGCCATGAATTCAGCTACTTCCGCGCAGGATCAGCCGCCAGTCGGATCACCCCCGCCGATTTGCCGACAGCAGCGCTTGAAGCCACAAAAATCCTGCATGTGTCGGGGATCAGTCAGGCGATTTCCGATAGCGCCACCGACGCGGTCTTTGCCGCGATCAACTGCGTGAAACAGGCAGGCGGGCGGGTGTCCTTTGACACAAACCTGCGCCTGAAACTCTGGCCGCTGGACCGCGCACGCGCCACCATTCACGCGGCCATGGCACGCTGTGACATCGCCCTTCCGGGGCTAGAGGACGCCGCCCATCTGACAGGTCTTACCGATCCCGACGCAATCGCCGATTTCTACCTGACCCTTGGCGCGGGCGTTGTTGCCCTGACACTCGGGTCAAAGGGCACGCTTGTGGCCACACCCGATGACCGCCGCCGGATCAAGGGCCGACAGGTCACAGCCGTTGATGCCACCGCCGCAGGCGACACATTCGACGGCGCGTTTCTGGCGCGGATCGTGGCGGGCGACAGCCCGTTTGACGCCGCCCGCTACGCCAATGCCGCTGCCGCCCTGTCCACCCAAGGTTACGGCGCCGTCGCCCCGATGCCCCACACAGATGCGGTCCACGCATTCCTCAAAACCGGAGAATAACACATGAAACACGCTGTCATCATTGGCGGAACACGGGGGATCGGCGCTGGCATTGCCCAGACCCTGCACACCAAAGGCTGGCGCCTGACCGTAACAGGCGTCACACAGGCCGAGGTGGACGCCTTCGCCCCGAACCATCCCGATATCACCTGCGCGGTTCTGGATGTGCGCGATACCGCAGCCGTCAACGGATTTTTCGCCGAAATCCCCCGTCTGGACGGGTTGGTCAATTGCGCAGGTATCTTATTGCGCGGCGCGGAATACGATATCGAAACCTTTGAAAAGGTCATCGACATCAACCTGACAGGCAGCATGCGCACCAGCCTTGCAGCGCTGCCCCTGTTAAAAGCGTCCAAAGGGGCGATCGTGAACACAGCCTCGATGCTCAGCTATTTTGGCGGGCCTTTGGTGCCCGCCTATTCCGCCTCCAAGGGCGGCGTGGCGCAACTGACCAAGGCGCTGGCGGGCAAATGGGCCACAGACGGCATCCGCGTCAACGCCGTGGCACCCGGTTGGATCGAAACCGAAATGACCGATGAATTGCGCGCAGACGCCGCCCGTAACGGCCCGATTCTGGCACGCACCCCGCTTGATCGGTGGGGCAAACCAGCCGAGGTGGGCGCGCTTGCCGCGTGGCTGCTTTCAGAAGACGCATCATTCGTCACAGGCAGCGTTTACCCTGTCGATGGCGGCTATTCAGCAATGTAAGGACCAAAAAATGACACAACAAAACACACAAGACGAACGGCTGATGCCCTATCAACTGCCCTTCCCCGAGGACGCGCAGGAAGAGATCGTCATCCCCGAAGCAATCGCGCAGGACGAACGGGTCTGGGTGCCACAGGCCGAAAACGTCTGGTTCCGCCCGCTGTGCCTCAACCGCTCGCAGGGTTACTGGATGAACCTGCTGCGGGTGCGTAAATCCGGCGTGCTGTCGCGCCACCGCCACCCCCAACCCGTGCACGGCTATGTTCTGAAAGGCCGCTGGCATTATCTGGAACACGATTGGGAAGCCCGCGAAGGCGGCTATGTCTACGAACCTCCGGGGGAAACCCATACCCTTGTTGTGCCCGATGATGTGGATGAAATGATCACCCATTTTCAGGTCAACGGCGTGATGCTCTATGTGGACCCTTTTGGCAAAATTCAGGGCTATGAAGACGTGTTCACCAAAATCGACATGTGCCGCAAACACTATGCCGAGGTGGGTTTGGGCGCGGATTTCACCGACCAGTTCATCCGCTGACCCCATACAGGGACGGCAGCGCGCCTTGGCTTTGGTGCGCTGCCATACCCGCCTAAGTCCGCGCCACTATGTCCAGCGGGATCGGCATCCCCGCAAGGGCCTCGCGCAGGTTTTCCACATCCCCCGCAGGCAGCGTGACGCGGGTTTCCAATGTGTCGCTGATATCTATATCCACCACATCCGCAGCAATCCCAAGGTCCAGAACCGCCTTGCTAATCGCCCAGTCAATCGCAATGCGGCGCAGCGCGGGTTTGAATATTTTCCCCACAGGGGTCACAGGCATCACATCTATCAGGCCAATGCGTTTTGGCAGGGCAACAGGGTCTTCCAGCCTGCCCCGCAAAAACGCAATCAGCGCATCGCCGTCCACTGTGTTTTCCCCCGCATCACCTGACCGCAGGGTCACAAAAGCCACAGGCAACTCCCCCGCATAAGCGTCAGGCATCCCGATGGCAGCGGCATTTTCCACCTGATCATGGGCCAGTAAAGCATCCTCGATCATCTGCGGATCAATGTTATGCGCCCCCCGAATGATCACGTCTTTCTTGCGCCCTGTCACAAACAAATGACCCTGCGCATCCATCCGCCCCAAATCACCCGTGACCAACCAGCCCCCTGATAAAAACACCCCCGCATTGCGGGCAGGATCGGTGTAGCCCGCCGAAACATTCGGCCCCCGCAAAGCAATAATCCCGATCTCGTCCGGCCCCAAACGTTTGGCAGGGTCCGCCACACCGTCGGTTTCCCCCAAAACCGCCAGCTCTGAAAACGGCACCCGCAGCCCGCAAGACATCGGGATGCGCGGCGCATGGACCGGCTCGACAGAAATCGTCCCCGCGGTTTCGGTCATCCCGAAAATGTTGCGCACCCCCTTGCCGGTTCTGCGCTCTGCCAGCGCCGCCAGTTCAGGCGGCAAAGGCGAACCACCGGTCAGCAGCCAGCGCAGCGATGAAATATCCCCGTCGATTTCAATGCCGTTCAATGTGGCAAGGATCGTCGGCACCACCCCGATCACAGTAACCTTATGGCGCTCTACCTGCCGCCAGATTCCCTTGATAAACGGCTGGTTCCGCATCCCCAAACGGCCCGGTATGATCGTCGTCCCGCCAGCAGTAATCGTCGCCAGCCCATAGACAAAAGCCCCCGCCACATGGAACAGCGGAAAGCCGTTCACCACCACATCATCGCGCCCCAGATCATGCATCAAGGCACAGGACCGCCCCACATGGGCCTCGTTGCGGCGCGAATGTTGCACCAGTTTGGGCGCGCCCGTGGTTCCGCCCGTGTGATACAGCGCGGCCAGTGTATCCGCGTCCCCTTCAGGCGTGATCACCGCCCCTTGTGCATGGTCGCGCAGCAAATCCTCGAACACGCCGTCCCCTGCGGACAGATCCGACGCTGGTTCCACGTCGCAGGCCAGAACAGGCAGATCAATACCCTCGGCCCGCAGCGCAGGGATCAGGCTTGTCCAATAATCAATCTCGGGGTTCGGACCCGTCACAACCAGAACAGCCCCGTGGGCCGCCTTGACCAGCGCGGCGATATGGGTCGGGCTTAACATCGGATTGATCGGGCAGGCATGCCCCACGACCTGCGCCCCCCACAGCGCGGTTTGCGCCGATGCGGAATGCTGGGCCAGAATAATAACGCCCCGCCCCTGCTCCACCCCAAGAGCACGAAACAGACGCGCCGCCGCCATCACCTGCGCAGCAAAATCCTGATAGCTCAGCACCGAATCTTTGGACGGATCAGCCACATCGCGCAAATAGCGGATCGCCACTCCGTCGGGATGGTCCCGCGCCGTCTGTTGCAAAATCTCCCACGGGCTTTGTTCGGGATAGACCGCGTCATAGCCCCGCTGTTCCAAGGACTCTACATCGGCAAGGGTGCGCAGCTTCACGGGCTGGTCTTTTCTGGGTCGCTATGCTGCATTCCCTGCTCCATTGCTCTGTCCATTCCGGCAGGCAATTCCAGCCGCACCCTGACAGGGATGGTTATCCAACACGCTTTTGAAATCAAGCAAAACCGTGGCCGTGACCACCGCAGACCCGCTTACCCTGTCACAACACTCACCCGTGGTTCGCCATGCCGACCCCTTTCAGCGCCGCCTCCTGAAAGGCCTCGCTGACGGTGGGATGGGCGTGAATTGTGGCCGCCACATCTTCCAGTCGCAGACCCGCCTCAATCACCAAAGCAAAGCCTGACACCAACTCGGACACACCCGGCCCTGTGGCCTGAACCCCAAGGATCACATGATCACTTTCACGGGCCAGAATGCGCACAAACCCCTCGGCGTCATCCAGCGTCAAAGCCCTGCCATTGGCGCGGAAGGGAAATTCTGTGCTAACGGCTTTGGTTCCGTCGGGAACCTCGGCGGGCAACAGCCCCACGCTGACGATTTCAGGATCGGTAAAACAAACCGCAGGAACACAGATCCGGTCCCAAGTGTCAGGAATGCCCGCCACAACATTCGCCACCACCTCGGCCTGCGCCACAGCGCGGTGGGCCAGCATCAAACCGGGCGTCACATCGCCAATGGCATAGACCCCGCGCATCGACGTCTGGCACCGGTCGTCCACGTCGATCAACGGACCAGACTGGCGCAGTTGCAGCTCTTCCAAACCCAGCCCGTCAGTCTGCGGCATCCGCCCGACCGTGACCAGAACCTTATCGAACCCCAGCGTTTCAGTGCCATCATCCGTATCCAGCGACAAAGCGCCTGCACCGTCATCCCATCCCGTGACCCGCGCCCCCAGCTTCAACCCGATACCAAGCCCGTCCAGCCTGCGCAGCACAGGCCGCGTCAGCTTGTCGTCGAATTGCGGCAGGATGGTTTCGCCCGCTTCGATCATCGTGACCTCACAGCCCAATTTGGCAAAGGCAGTGCCCAATTCCAGCCCGATATACCCCGCACCAATCACACCCAACCGCTTTGGCAAATCTTCCAAAGCAAGCGTGGCGGTTGAATCCAGTACCTTACCGCCCGAATGCAGGCCCGCCAATTCTATGGGTCGTGATCCGGTGGCGATCACAATGTTGTCCGCGCGGATCACCCGCGTGCCTGTTTCCCCCGTAACCTCAACCGTTTTGCCATCGCGAAACCGTGCCCAGCCCTGCAAACTTTTGACACCGCTGCGTTCCAACACCCCCGTGACACCCGCACATAGCTGCGTCACCACACCGTTGCGCCACGCGCTGGCCTCCTCCCAGTCGAGCCGTGGCTCTGACACATAAACCCCGTGCCCGTCACCACGCGCCTGCTGCCGCGCACCATAAAACGCCTGCGCCGTGTGGATCAGCGCCTTGGACGGAATGCAGCCCACATTCAGACAGGTGCCCCCCACGCGGTTGCCTTCAACCAGAATTGTATCCACCCCCAGACGGGCCGCCCGCGACGCACAAACATAGCCCCCCGGTCCCCCGCCGATCACCAATAACTTGCATCTCAGATCACTCATCGCCCAACTCCATGAACATCATTGCAGGGGTCTCCAGCAGGGTTTTCAACGTTTGCACAAATTCGGCAGCGACCCAGCCGTCCACCACACGATGATCAAAACTGCACGACAGGTTCATCATACGGCGTGGCACAAAGGCACTGCCGTTCCACACGGGGCGCAGGGCGATTTTATTGATACCGACAATGGCAACCTCGGGGTGGTTGATGATCGGCGTTGTCGCAATCGCGCCCAAAGTCCCAAGCGAGGTCACGGTGATGGTCGAACCGCTTAACGCGTCAGGCAGGACACGGCGATTGCGGGCGGCTTCGGACAGGCGCTTGATGCCGGCGGCCACCTCCCACAACGTCAGCGCCTCGCTGTGGCGCAGAACCGGCACCATCAGCCCCCCGTCGGTTTGGGTTGCCACCCCGCAATGCACCGCCTGATGCCGCGTGATCAAACCTGCTTCATCGTCATAATGGGCGTTGATTTCGGGATGGTCCCGCACCGCTTCTGACAGGGCGCGCAGCAAAAACGGCAACACCGTCAGCCGCCCGCGCGTCTCCCCAAAGCGGGTATTCAACCGGGCGCGCAGGCTTTCCAGCGCCTCGACCTCAACCTCCTCGATGATTGAAAAGTGGGGAATCCGCTGTTTGGCCAAGGCCATCCGTTCCGCAATTTTACGCCGCACCCCTGTGACGCGGATTTCCTCAACCCCCGAACGTGGCCCCCTGCCGCCGTTCGACGGGGTCTCGCTGCCGCGGGCCACAAATGCCTCCAGATCCTCGTGTAAAATCCGCCCCGCAGGCCCCGTGCCCCGCACCTGCCGTAAATCAACGCCCAGTTCAAGCGCACGCCCCCGAACAGAAGGCGCCGCCAGTGGCCGCCCCGTTGCCCCCCGTGCCAGCGGCGCAGAAGCCCCCTGCAAAGACACCGCCTTTTGAACAGGCGCGGCCGGTTTTGCAGTTGGCTTTGCAGCGGATGTTTCTGCGGGCGTTTCAGCGGGTACTTCTGCCACCGCCTTCGGTTCAACCGCCTTGTCCACATCCCCGACCGGATCGTCAGATGACACCACCGTTTCGTCGGACTCAATGCGGATCAACGCGCTGCCGATGGCCATGACCTCCCCCTGTTTGGCCCCCAACCAGACCACTTTGCCACTGACAGCGGCAGGAATTTCCACGGTCGCTTTATCCGTCGTCACCTCGCAAATGGCATCATCCTCGCGGACAATATCGCCCAGCTTGACCAGCCAAACCGCGATCTCTGCTTCTGCAATGCCTTCCCCAATATCGGGCAGTTTGAACGTATGTTCCATCATCGCCTAAGACTCCAACACTGAATGAATGGCCCGTTTGACCCGCTCCGGACCCGGAAAGTAATCCCACTCCTGCGCATGGGGATAGGGCGTGTCCCAGCCTGCAACCCGCAACACGGGGGCTTCCAGACTGTAAAAACACTCTGCCTGAACAAGCGCGGCAATTTCAGCGCCATAGCCCGATGTCAGCGTCGCCTCGTGCAGCACAATACAGCGGCCGGTCTTTTTGACCGAGTCCGCCAGCGTTTCCAAATCCAGCGGCAATAGCGTGCGCAGGTCGATCACCTCCACATCCGCACCGCTTTCTTCAACCGCCGCCAAAGCCACATGAACCATCGTGCCATAGGTGATCAGCGTCGCCGCTGTACCGTCACGCACCACCTTGGCCTTGCCCAAAGGCACCTCGTAATACCCTGCCTCGACCTCTCCCAGATCATGTTTGTTCCAGGACTTTGACGGGCGGTCGAAATGCCCGTCAAACGGGCCGTTATACAGGCGCTTGGGTTCCAGAAACACCACTGGATCAGGGTCTGCGATGGCGGCCAGCAACAGGCCTTTGGCGTCCTGCGGATTTGACGGCACAACCGTCTTTAGCCCCGCCACATGGGTGAACAAGGCTTCGGGGCTCTGGCTGTGGGTCTGCGCGCCGAAAATACCGCCCCCCGTGGGCATCCGCACCACCATCGGGCAGGTGAATTCCCCCGCCGACCGATACCGCAGCCGCGCGGCTTCGGATACCAACTGATCGTAACCGGGGTACATATAATCGGCGAATTGTATTTCCACACAAGGCTTTAGCCCATAGGCCGCCATACCAACCGCCGTGCCGATAATTCCCAATTCGCTGATCGGCGTGTCAAAACATCGCTCCACCCCGAACCGTTTCTGCAATCCCGCAGTGCAGCGGAACACGCCGCCGAAATAGCCCACATCCTCGCCCATAACCACCACATCGGGGTCGGCTTCCATCGCAACCGCATGGGCATCGCGGATCGCTTCAATCATGGTCATACGCGGCATTTCAATACCCCACTTCATGGCGCTGGCGCAGCAGATGGGGCGGCATTTCCGCATACACATCTTCGAACATATCGCGCGGGCTGGGACGGTTGCCCGAATGCAGCGTGCCGATGGCCTCTGCCTCTTTTTGCGCCGCGATCACCTCGGCAAGAATCTCTGCCTCGGCCTGCACATGGCGGTCTTCGGACCACAGACCCTTGTGGATCAAATGGGTCTTCAACCGCAAAATCGGATCGCCCAAAGGCCAGGCCGAACCTTCCTCTTTCGGGCGATAGGCCGCCGGATCATCCGAAGTCGAATGCCCCCCCGCACGGTAGGTCACATATTCAATCAGCGTCGGGCCAAGGTCACGGCGCGCCCGTTCAACCGCCCAGGCTGCGGCGGCATGAACCGCCAGATAGTCGTTCCCGTCCACCCGCAACGCAGGCAAACCAAAACCGTGCGCCCGCGCGGCAAACGTCCCCGCACCACCCCGTGCAATCCCCTGAAATGTGGAAATCGCCCATTGGTTGTTCACAATGTTCAGGATCACCGGCGGCTTGTAGGTTGACGCAAAAACCAGCGCCCCGTGAAAGTCGCTTTCCGCCGTTGATCCATCCCCGATCCACGCCGCCGACAGCTTGCGATCCCCTTTGATCGCCGCCGCCATAGCCCAACCCACAGCCTGCACATATTGCGTCGCCAGATTGCCCGAAATCGAAAAAAACCCGTGCTCTTTAGAGCTGTAAAACACCGGCAACTGGCGTCCTTTCACCGGATCATCATCGTTGGAATAGACCTGACACATCATCTTGACCATCGGATAGCCCGAGGCAATCAACAGCCCCGCCTGCCGATAGGTCGGAAAGTTCATATCCCCTTTGCGCAACGCCTTTTGAAACGAACAGGCCACGGCCTCTTCGCCCAGATGCTGCATATAAAAAGACGATTTCCCCTGCCGCTGCGCCGTCAACATCCGCGCATCATAGGCCCGCAGCGTCATCATATGGCGCAGACCCTCCATCAGCGCATCATCCCCCAATGTCCCCGCCCAGGGACCAACGGCCTCGCCCTTGCGATTGAGCACGCGAATAATCGAAAACGCCAGATCACGCATGTCTTCGGGATTGTCGCCCGGATCAGGGCGGCGCACCGCACCCGCACGGGGAATATCCACATCGGAAAAATCCGGTTCATCGCCGGGGCGCAAGGCGGGTTCGGGTACATGCAGGCGGGGATCGCATTCTTCAAACATCGACACAGTCCTCTGTCAGGTCCAGATGCAGACCAATTCGGTGCGCAAAATTGCGCAGCTTCTGCGGATTGTTTTCTTCCAGTGCGAAGGTCAGAACAAAGCTGGCATTATCCGCCCGTTCAAACTGCAACTGACTGAAATTCATATTCATACGCCGCGCGGTATCCATGACCCGTGTGGCGGCATCCAATGGGTCCAAACACCTGTATCTGCCACGCATTATTCGCTCCTCCTGCTGACAGAATAATCTATATGCTGCAAAATTTTCTTTTGATTATTCTTGCTGTGGCGACCTCTGTAAAATATTCCTCTTTAATATGTCGTAATCAAAAAAGAATTGCCTGACAGTGACCAGCGAAAAAATAGACGAGATCGACCAGCGAATCCTCCGCGCTCTGACCCGCGATGGGCGGATTTCCAACACCCAGCTAGCCCAACAGGTCGGCCTGTCCCCAAGCCCCTGCTGGCAGCGGGTGCGCAGGTTGGAACAACAGGGCATAATCAGCGAATATCGCGCCATTCTGGATCAAACCAAACTGGGCGCCGCTGAAATTGTCCTGATAGAGGTGGTGCTGGATCGCCACGACGACGAAACCCTGGAAATCTTTGGCCGCGACATGCAAAAAATGCCCGAGGTGCTAGAGGTTCACCTGACCACAGGCGAATATGACTACCTGATCAAAGTGGCCGTTGACGGCACCCGCGGCTATGAGGAGTTCTTGCGAAAGAAACTCTACCGCGTGCCTGGAATCAGACATTCGCGCTCCAGTTTCGTGCTGCGCAGCTTGAAAAACGTACAGGCCTATCTGCCGGACGATTGATCCCCCTGTCAGGCGATCAGTTCCCCCATCTGGGTTTTGACACCTTCCCACAGGGTACATACGCAAAAGGCCGCACCACAGACACGGATCGCAAAACCCCTGCCGGTGGTGCGGCCCTCATAACCCAAAGGGTTGTTAAAACGCCTGTGCAGGCAGCCACAAAGCCAGCGCAGGGAATAACACCAGCACCGCAAGCCGCAGGATATCGGCCATGATGAAGGGGAAAATCCCTTTGATGACAGTGCTTTGGGGCACATCCTCGGCAGCGGCCTGAACCACAAACAGGTTCATACCGATGGGCGGTGTGATCAGTCCGATCTCGGCCACGGTCACCACAACAATGCCAAACCAGATCAGGTTGAAATCCAGTTCCAGCGCCAAAGGCACAAACAATGGCACGGTCAGCAGGATCATCGACATGGAATCCATGAAGCAACCCAGCACGATGTAAAAGATCAGGATCAGCACCATCACAGCCAGCGGGCTCAGCCCCGAAGACCGGATTTGCTCGATCAACAATTGCGGCAGTCCGGTGTTTTCAAGGAAAAAGTTAAACAGCGCCGCGCCGATCAGAATGAAAAAGATCATCCCCGTCAGACCAGCGGTTTCAAACACCGCAGCCCCCAGCGTTGTCTTGTTCAACTGCCCCGAAAACAGCGCCAGAAAAAACGCGCCCACAGCCCCGACGGCAGCGGCCTCGGTCGGGGAAAACCACCCTAGATAAATCCCGCCGATCACCAGAACGAACAACAACAGAACCTGCCAGACCTCGCGCAAATACTTGAACCGCTCGCTCCAGCCTGTACGCTCTGACAGGGGGGCGATTTCTGGCTTGATGCGCACAATCACCATGATCGCAGCGGCATAAAACAAGGCCCCCAGAATGCCGGGGATCAGCGCTGCAATGAACAACTGGCCAATGGAACTTTGGGTCAACAACCCGTAGATCACCAACAGCACAGACGGCGGGATCAAAACCCCGAGCGTCCCCCCCGCAGCGACCGTCGCCGTGGACAGGGACGGATCATAGCCGTGGCGTTTCATTTCAGGCAATGCCACCCGCCCGATGGTGGCAACCGTGGCCAAAGACGACCCGCAAATCGCCCCGAAAAACGCACTTGCGCCCACAGTGGTGATCGCCAGCCCGCCCCGCCGATGGCCGATAAACGAATTGATCGCCGCAAACAAAGACCGCGACAGCCCCGCATGGGATGCAAAAACCCCCATCATCACAAACAGCGGGATCACCGAAAAGGAATAGGGGAACAGGGATTCAAACGGGCTGGACCCAAGGATGTAACTGACCCCCATCCAGCCGTTCAGATACCAATAGCCCAACGCGCCGATCACCCCCATGGAAATCGCCACAGGCACCCCCAGCGCAATCAGCGCCAAAGCCGCGATAAAGCCGAACAGACCAAGAAACGCATCACTCATGGGTCAAATCCTGTTCTAAAGTGGAAAACAGACCCGCAAGGATCGCTATCAAGGACGCCGCCAGCCCTGCCAGCAACGGATACCAGTACCATGCAATCGGAATGCCCAACTGCTGGGATTTATCACCGAACATGGTGCGGGTTTCAAAGGTGTTATAGCCCTGCCACAGCATCAAGCCGACCAGCACAAGTGCAAGAACCGCCGCAACAATGCGCAGCGGAACCCGCAGCGCCGTGGGCAAAACATCCAGCAAAAAATCAACGCTGACATGGGCCGCAGTCATAAACGCAAAAGGAATAACCAGCCACGCGCCGGTCACCACAAACAGTTGCACCAGATCAACCACGCCGCGGATCGGAAAGCCGACCTTGCGCCCCAATACATCCGCCACCGTGACAATCGCCGCCGCGCCATAGGATAAAACCCCCAGCACCGCCAAGGCGTTCACCAGCACCCGCGCCAAATTTACAATCTGTCCCACCGCATTCCCCTTCGTTCAAAACATGCCCCGACCCGAAGGTTAACTCGGGTCGGGGCACAAATCACAGACGCACGCGCCTTAGTCTTTATGGGCTGCCTCGTAAGCAGCAATCTTGTCTTTCATCGCTTGATAGATTTCATCGGCATTTTCAACGCCGGAATCTTTCACCGATTGCAAATAAGACGCCATCATCGGCTCAAGCGCGGTTTCCCAACGGGCGCGTTCTTCATCCGACAGCTCGGTGATTTCATGACCCGCATCAATCGCGTCCTGACGGGCTGGCGCATCCCATGCATCCCACCAATCGCCGAATTTCGCGACCAGATCGGCACCGGAATATTTGTCGATACAGGCCTGCGCCGTGTCGGACAGTTTGTCATAAGACCGCTGGTTCATCACATAAAAGAACGACACCGTATAAGCGCCCAGATCCAGGTGATAGTTCAGCACTTCGTTCAGACCGAAACTTTTTACAGGGTCCCAAGGGAAAACCGTCCCGTCAATCACACCGCGCTGCAGGCTTTCATAAACCTCGCCGGGGGGCAGGCCCTGCGGGTCCGCACCAAGGTAAGACAGCATTTCAGACACCGCAGGGCTTGGCGTGCGAATCCGCAGACCCGCCATGTCTTCCATAGTGGTGACTTTCTTTTCATTGGTGTGCAGCAATCCGCCGTTATGGGCATGCAGCGCCAGAACTTTCAGACCTTTGTATTCCTCGGACAGATACTCGGGCAGCATTTCCCACAGCACCGTGCTGGCCGCGCCCGCATCATCTGTCAGGAACGGCATGTCAATCAAAGACGTGCGCGGAAAGCGGCCGCGGGGAATCCCGTGCAGACCGTGGGCGATGTCAACCACACCCGCCATAACCTGCTCTTGCTGGCGGGCCACATTGCCCAACTGCGTCCCTGCGGGCGAAATTTCAAACTGCACTTCACCGTTGGTGCATTCTGTGACCTGCTCGGCCCAAGGCGCGATGAAATCGGTGTGAATGCCGTGAACCGCAGGCAGGTAATGGCTGATTTTCAGCGTGGTTTCCGCCTGTGCAACACTGGCAGCAGCAGCGCTAACCACAGTGGCCAGAACGGCAGCACTGGCTTTCAGTTTAGGGGTGATAGACATGGTTTTTCCTCTCCAGATTAATTCTATTTCAACTGTTCAACATCACAATGACAGTTTGATTTTCCGGCCCGCTTTGGCCCGTGAAACACAACTCATCATCCGTTTGCTTTCGGCCCGCTCCGTACGGGTCAGCACCACATCGCGGTGGTCGATATCGCCCTCCACAACCGCAACCTCGCAAGACCCGCAAAGCCCCTCGCGGCAATCGCAGCCTATATCAATGCCCGCCGCAAGAATCACATCCAAAAGCGTCTCATCCGCTGCAACCTGCAAGGTCATGCCGGAATCCGCCAGCTCTACTTCAAAGGCGGTTTCCTTTTCAGGGTCCAGCCCCGTGGCAGAGCTGCTGAAATGTTCGAAATGATAGGTGCCCTCAGGCAAATCCGCTGTCAAACCTTCCAGTGCATCCAGCAATCGTTGCGGGCCACAGGCATAGACCTGCGCCGCTTCCGGCAGACTGGCGACCAGCCCCGCCACATCCAGCTTACGGCCCTGATCCGCAGGATACAACGTCACCGCATCCCCGTGATCGCGCGCCAGACGGTCCAGAAACGCCATCGTATCCGTGCTGCGCCCCGCATAATGCAGCGCATAGCTTTTGCCCAAGGCTTTCAGCCGGTCCGCCATGGCAATAATCGGCGTAATACCGATCCCGCCTGCCACCAGCACATAATCGGGCGCGGTTTCATCCAGCTGGAACAGGTTGGACGGCCCGCGCAGCTTTATTTCAGCCCCTTCCACCAGCGTGTCGTGAATATGACAAGACCCGCCCCGCCCTGCGTCTTCGCGCAGGATCGCCACTTGGAAACGGCCATCCTTGGGGTCGCCACACAGGGAATACTTGCGATCAAAATCCCCGACACACAGTTCGATATGGGCCCCCGCACTCCACTTCGGCATGGCGCGCCCCTTGGACTCTTCAAGGGTCAGGCCAAGAATGCCATCCGCCTCCGCGCGCAGTTCAACCACCCGCACCTTGCGCGCAATATCCCGCCGTGCAGGCGCACCCACCGGAAAATCCACCTGCCCGCGTGCAGTATCCGCGCTTTGCCGTTCGGGGTTCTGCGCGGGGTCCCATTCGACCCAAAGATGATCCGGCCCGCGAAACGACGTGTTGGGCAGATAGGTATACTCCTGCTCTGCCAGTTGCAGATGCGGCAGACGGCGGGTGACCTCTTCCAGAAAGGTGCGCATTTCCATCCGCCCGATGTTCTTGCCCATACATTGATGGGCGCCATAGCCGAAGGTCAGGTGATCCACCGCATTGTCGCGGTAAATGTCAAAGGTGTCGCCGTCTTCAAAATGCCGCTCGTCCTGATTGCCAGAGGCCTGCACCACCAGAATTTTCGCCCCCTCGGGTAGATCGACCCCGCCCACCGTAGCAGGCCCCGTGGTCTGGCGCCGCCAGGCCACAATCGACCCCGCATAGCGCAGACATTCCTCAACCGCATTGGGGATCAGGGACGGATCGGCGCAAATATCATCCCAGGCCTCGCGGTGGGTCAATAGGGTCTTGAACATATTGGCAGACGCCAGCGACGTGGTCTCATGGGCGGCCACGATAATCGCCATCATCATGGAATGCACATAACTGTCGGTGACGATTTCGGGGATTTCGGCGTTCAGACGAATGGTGTGATGCATCCAGCCCGTGCCATCCTTTTGGGCGCGCATCTTTTCGATGACCTGACCCGCATATTGCCAGAACTGCCCCACATCATGGGCCACCTCTATCTGTTTTTCATCCGACGGCTTGCCCCAGGTGTTCACCGAATGGGCCACCGAGAACGTGCGCAGGGTTTCGATTTCATCCTCTGGAACACCCAGAAAGTTCAACGCCACCAGCAGCGGAACCTCGTACAGCATGGCATCCACCAGATCGACGCGCCCCTTGTCGATCATCGCATCAATCTTTTCCCGCGTCAGACGGCGCACCATGTCTTGATGCACTTCCAGATTGGCAGGGCTGAAATGATCCAGCAACGCACGGCGGCGCTCCATATGGGCGGGCTCGTCCTCATTCACCATGGTCCGCGCCATAGCGTAATCATAGCCCTTCAGAATCTCCACCGCCTCTGGCGTGGCAGGGGTGATTTTTTCCAGTACGTTTTTCGGAGAATACAGAATGTTGTCGCGAAACACCGCTTTGATGTCTTCGTAACGGGTCACCACCCAATAGCCCAGTTTCGGCGCATAGAACACCGGCAACTGGTCGCGCGACCAGCGCAAAGCCTCGGCAGGGTCCAGTTGATAAGGGCCTTCGAACGCATCAAACCCGCGCGCCAAATCCGCAGGATCACCCATCGGGCAGCCCCCGGCCGCGGCTTTAGCCACTGATCCTGAAAACGGGCATGTTTCAGTTTTGGGTGTATCGGCCCCGATAACCTTCGCCATCCGGTCGCCTCCTCTCGATCATGATGCTGGAATTTCCTGATACGTAACTAATAACGAACATGCAATAACTAATATCGTTACACTTTCCGCAGATACCGCTATACTAGCTGTTGCCCGACACGCCCAATTGCTAAAGACATCTCAGGCGCAGGACAGAATAAGGAGGCATCAGTATGAGCGGAAAACTACAAACTCTGGAACGGGGCATAGAGGCCCTGCTGCTGATCGCCCACACCCCCGAAGGCATGAAGGTCACCGACCTGACAGCCCGACTGGGCCTGCACCGCGCCGTCACCTATCGCATCGTTGCAACGCTGGCCGATATGTCCATGGTCCGGCGGCTCGACGACGGGCGGATCGTGCTGGGCGCAGCCGCCTATCTGCTGGGCGCGCGCACCGCCGACACCGTCCGCGAAATGGCCCGCCCCGTGCTCGAAGCGCTGGCCGAACAAACCAGCGCAACCGCCTTTCTGTCACTGGCCCAAGGTGACGAATGTGTGGTGTCCTTGACGGCGGAACCCCGCGAAGCCTCGATCAACATCCACTACCGCGTCGGCACCCGCCACCCGATCACCCGTGGCGCCGCAGGCATCGCAATTCTGGCCACACGCCCCGAAACCCCAGACGACTCCGAAGACATCCGCTTCGCCCGCGCCAACGGCTTCAGCCTGACCCGTGGCCAGTTGCACAAAGGCGCCATCGGCCTGTCCAGCCCCGTGGTCTTCCAAAACGCTGCCTTCACCGGTCTGGAATTTTCCGTAGGGGTTGTGGCACTGGAAGAACTGGATATCCCCAAAGCCCAGATCGCCGTCCCCGCAGCCGCAAAAGCCCTGTCCGAAAGCCTGATGTGACGACGGCCCTTTTACAGCCCCAAGCGAAAGAGCGATCCCTTTAGGGCGGGCTTGCCCGACGCAGCTGCGGTGCGGATCGCGCTCAGCGCGTGGCGGGGAGCATCGCCAATGCCTCCACCTCGACCAGAAATTCAGGACGGGTAAAGCCCGTGACGATCAGCAAAGTCGATGCGGGTTTCACCGCAAATTCGCGCACCAAAGCATCACGCACCGCCATATAGGGCGCGAAATCCTCGCGGCGGGTGACATATCCGGTAAAGCGCATCACATGGGAAAAATCCGCGCCTGCTTCGGCCAGAATGGCACGGATGTTTTCAAAACACATCTCGGCCTGTGCGCGAATATCCAAAGGAATCCCGCCATCGGGCGCCATCGCCAGCTGACCCGAGGTGACGATCAATTGCCCCGCCTGAACGCCATGTTCATAAGCCCCGAAAGGGGCGGGCAGGCTATCGGGTGTCAGCGCTTTCATATGCGGTTTCCTTTTTCGTCCATACCGCAGCGGCGCAAGAACAGCGCAGTGGCTTCGGCAGCAATGCGGTCTGCATCCATCGGCTGACCGTCAGGGGCCCCCATCAACATGCGCACCTGTGCTTCGTATTCGGCATAATGCTGGGTGACAGCCCACATGTTGATCTGAAACAGCAGCGGATCGACGGGCGCGATCTTACCCGCATCTATCCACCCGCGAATGGTTCTGTTGGCATCCTCGACAGACGCGCTTAGCGGGGCCCAATGGGCGCTCATTTCAGGGGCGCCACGGGCCATTTCATTGGCAAAAAACCGGGAGACATCAGGGTGTTCAAGCGCATGTTCGACCTTCCGCCGGATATAGTTGGTGATCGCCTCGGCAGGGTCTTCCAGCGAAGACGACAGCGAAAACAGCTCGCGCCAGTGTGACACGATATAGCCCAGAACATCCTGATACAGGTCTTCTTTCGATGTGATGTAATAGTGCAGCTGCGCCTTGGAAATCCCTGCCGATTTCGCAATCGCCTGTGTCGATGTGCCCGCCAGACCGTTGCGCGCAAATTCGCGGATGGCCGCATCGCGGATCGCTTCCTGAATGGCGCTGCGGCGTATCTTTGCAGTGGTCATGGACGGTCCTTAGGTGGTCGCGATAAAGGCTGGCAGGACAGGTATAGCACAGGCTTCACCGCGCACCAGTCGGGAAGGGGCGGCGCGCAGATCACCCGCGCCGCCCCGTTGTGATCGGCTGCGATCAGTTGCCTGTCAGCGCGGTCTTGATGTCCAGCCCGTGCCCTTTGTTGACGAACTGGCTGGTGGCCACTTTGGACAGATCAACAGCGCCTTCGTCGATGATGCCGCTGGATACGGCCAGATCGTGAAACGCCTTGATCCGCTCTTGCGACATTGCGCCGATCCCCTGCTCCAGCGCATCACCGCTGTCGATGATTTCAAGCGCCTTTAGCTGGGCCACTTCCTTGTCCAGCTTTTCAACGGTCATCTCGGGGTTGGCCGCCATGATCGCTTCATAGGCGGGTGTGTGATCACCATAGAGAAAATTCACCCAGCCCTCGATTGTGGCATCCACGAAACGCTGCACCAGTTCGGGGTTTTCGTCGATCAACTGCTGACGGGTTTCAAGCGTGGCGGCATAGGTGTTCCAGCCGTTGTCGGCCAACAGGAACACATCTACATCAGCACCTTGGGCGCGGGCATAGATGGGTTCCGCAGTGCCATAAGCCTGCTGGACCATTTTATCGTCGGCCAGAAACTGGGCCAGATTATAGCCGTAGGGACGCAGTTGTTCGTTTTTGAAACCCTGTGCCTGCACCATCCATTCCCAAAAGCTGAACTGCCCGTCTTTTGATACCAGCACCGTGGGCGCATCGGACAGGGCGGCAAAATCGGCGTATTGGCCTTTGTGCGTCATCAAGGCTTGGGGGTCTTTTTGATAGAATGCAGCGACGACAGTGGTGGGAATGCCGTTGCGCACGTTGTCAAAAGACAGCAACAGATTGCCCGCCATCAAAAAATCCAACCGCCCCGCCGAAAGCATCGGACGGTTGTTGACTTGCGGCCCGCCGGGGCTGATTTCAACGTCCAGCCCGTATTTTTCATAGGTGCCGTCGGCCAGCGCCTGATAGAACCCGCCGTGCCCGCCTTGGGCCAGCCAGTTGGTGCCCATCACGACCTTGTCGTTGGCCCATGCGGCCGTGGCCGAAAGCAGCGCGCAAGCCGCGCCGAATGCTGTAAGTGTCTTCTTCATGCTGTTTCTCCTTGTTGCTGTTGGTCATCACGGCGCACCATATCATCGGTCCAGCCGCGTGTTTTTCCGGGGTTCATCAGACCGTAGGGGTCTGCCCGTTTTTTGAAATCAATCTGTGTGGTGTCGATTTCTTTCATGCCGCCGTCTTCGATGGTGACGACATGGGGGTCGAAAATTGTACAGCCGTCTGTCTGTTCCAGTTCGCCAATCAGGCGGTACATCTCGTCCTTGCCGCGATAGCGGACCAGCGGCAGGGCAAAAATCTGGATATCGCCGTCCTGTCGCGCCATTTCGTGGTGCCAGAACATCTCGTCGCCGTAGCGTTCCATCTGGCGCATCACCAGATGAACGTCAAAGGGACGCGGATAGGCAACCTGCAAATAGGTCCAGCCCGGATCAACCTTAAGCGCCTGCAAAGTGGTGTGGTTCCAGCCGCATTCATAGGCCGGTTGCAGCCCCTCTTCGCGGATTTTGTCCTTGGTCATGGCAAAAGACACGCGCCCGCCCTGCCCTTCGGCCTCGGCGGTGAAACGGTCCATTTCTTCGGGGGCCACCATCGCAAAGATCGCGTCGCGATCGGCGGGGAACAAGTCTGCGAATTTGGTGTAATAAGGGGCAAAGCGCCGTTCTACTGCGGTCAGCAGATAGCAATCCATCCCGCCCTTTTGCGCCCCTGTGGCAAAGTTCAGGGCGCGGTCATAGCCGTCAAACAGGGCGGCAGTGTGAATCCAGTCGGTCTTGGGCGTCAGGGCCAGGCCCATTTCCACCACGATCCCGTTGGTGCCAAAGGCGTGCTGCACCTTCTGAATCTCGTCGCCGTGCAGTTCGATCACCTGCGGGGATTCTTCAACGGTGATCACCTTGACATAGCTGACATTGCCCGGATCGCGCAGCATCCCGTGACGCAGCGATCCGATGCCCCCCGACCCCCCTGCCAGAAACCCGCCAATGGTCGCCATCTGGCGGGTAGACGGGTACATCAACAGCTCTTGTCCGGTCTCATGCGCCGCATCATCCAGCCGCGAAATCCGCGCACCGGCCTGGGTGCGCACATGGCCTTTGGTGATCTCCAGCACCTTATCCAGACGGGTCAGATCCATGATCACCCCGCCCTCCATCGGCACGCACTGGCCATAGTTACCCGTGCCGCCGCCGCGCAGGGTCAGGGGCAGTTTGTATTTGGCGATCAGCCCCGCCACCTGCATCACTTCCTCAACCGATTGCGGGATCACCAGCACCTCGCCCAGTTTGTCCTTCAACTGGTCGTTCAGGATCGGGCTGTACCAGAAATAATCGCGCGAGCGCGCTTCCAGATGTTTTTGGCCGTCGTGAAAGCGGATGCCGTCAAGCGCGGCTTTGAAATCATTCAGATCGGAAGAGTGGGACATCATCGGTCTCCTTGAAAGGGGGGCAAAACCGCACCGTCACGCCAGACCCGCCGCACAGCAGAGGGGCGGCTGATCACATCGTTCAGGTCGGTTGCATCAAAGTGGATAAAATCGGCAGGGCCGCCGGACCGCAGGCTCAGGTCGTGGCCCATCCATGCGGCGGGCCGTGCGCTGATTGCGTCCAGCCAGTCTTCGGGGGGCAAATGCCCCATCAACACGCCCATGCGCAAAACGTCGATCAGATCGTAATCGCCATAGGGAAAGAACCCGTCGCGCACATTGTCAGACCCGAGCATAACCGGAACCCCTGCGGCGGCAGCCTCTTGCAAGGGCGCAAGCCCTCGCAAACGGGGGGTGCGGCCCGGTCCTGCATCCTGAAGATAGCTGTTGGCACCGGGCAGAACGGTCAGGCCGATGCCCGCTTCGGCAGCGCGGCCCAGCAGGGTTTCCACCTCGGCAGGATCGCGCACGGACAGCGCACAGCCGTGCCCGCACAGCACACGCCCCGCCATGCCGCGCCGTGCAGTTTCGTCTATGATCGCATCAATACCGCGAGCCTCCACGTCCAGACCTTCGTCAACGTGGAAATCAAGATGCAGGTCATGGGACTCGGCCAGATCAAACACGGTCTTGATATGCGCCGCCAGATCGTCGTTGCGATACACAAACGCCCCCAGAATACCACCGTCACGGCGCAGGATCGGTGCAATCTCAGCGCCGATCCGGACAAGATCATCCAGCGCCGTCAGCGACGCGCGTTGCAGGTCCACCCGTCCACGCCAGTCCTGCGCCAGTTCGCGCAGAACGTGCCAACTGCGCGGCGCTTCGGCATAGGACCAATCCACATGGCTGCGCATCAGGGCTGTGCCGTGATGAAACGCCTTGGCCAGCCCCTGTGTCGCGCGGCTGCGCAGATCGTCGTCGCTCCAGCGGGCCGCATCCTGTCCCATCATCTCGATCGCATCAAACAGCGATTGCGCCCGACGGGGCATGCGCGACGCCGTCATGGTTTTATCCAGATGGGTATGAACATCCGCCAGCAGCGGCATCACATACCCGCCGCCACCCGTAGTCGCAGGACGCAGCGCCGTGATACGCCCCGCCTCCTGCTCCAAATCCCAAAAGCCGCTTTGTCCGGCCAAAGTGATCCCTTGCAACCTTGCACGATTGTCGGTCATCAAAACTAACCCTCGCGCTTTATCTCGCTCTCGTGCCAGTGGCCAAGAACGGCACGGGACAGCCACGCGGTGATCAGGAAAATGCCGACGCCCAAGACCGACACCAGAAACAATGCAGCAAACATGCGCGGGATTTCGTTGCGAAAGCTGGATTCAAGAATACGCGACGCAAGGCCGGTGTTCTGTCCTGCGGTGCCCGCCACAAACTCGGCCACCACCGCGCCAATCAACGCCAACCCGCCTGCAATTTTTAGCGCCGCCATAAAATAGGGCAACGCAGAAGGGATCAGCAGATAGCGCAGACGCTGCCACGGGGTCGCCTGATACAAGCGGAACATATCACGCAGGTTATGATCGGCACTGCGCAACCCGATGGCTGTGTTTGACAGGATCGGGAAAAACGCCACGATCCACGCGCAAATCAGCAGGGCGACAAACGTGTTGCTGACATAGATCAGAATCAGCGGCGCGATGGCCACAACGGGCGTGACCTGAAGGATCACGGCAAAGGGAAACAGGCTCATTTCTATCGGGCGCGACAGGGCAAACACCATCCCCAGGGCCACCCCCCCGACAATCGCCAGCGCCAGCGCCATTAGTGTCAGCTTGACGGTAAACATCGCGCTTTGCATCAGGCTGGCCCCGTCGGTCACCAGCGTTTTGGCGATCAGGCTGGGGGCGGGGATCAGGTAATGCGGCACCTCATTGTACCAGACCAGAAATTCCCACAGCCCCAGCGCAAAGGTGATCGCGGCAAAGGGCAGGATATACCGCAAGCGCCGTTCACGGCGTTCGCGAAGGACACGCGGGTCCAACGGTGCGGCTGCGGCAGGGGCTTCAGTGGTTAAGTTCGACATGATCCATGGTCCCTTCCAGTGCTTTACTGACGCTTCGGCAGCTTTCTGCATATTCCGGTGACATTCTGTAAGCCGCGTTGCGCGGATAGCCTCCGCTCAGCTCTATATCATGCACCACACGTCCGGGACGGGCCGCCATAACCACAACGCGGCTGGACAAATAGACGGATTCAAACACCGAATGGGTCACAAAGATCACCGTCAGCCCCAGCGATTTCCACAGGGACAGCACCTCGTCGTTCAGCTTGGTGCGTGACATTTCATCAAGCGCGGCAAAGGGTTCGTCCATCAGCAGCAGCTTGGGTTTTGTCACCATGGCACGCGCAATAGACACGCGCATTTTCATGCCCCCCGACAGTTCGCGCGGGTACGATTTTGCAAAATTCGCCAGCCCCACCATCGACAGCGCCTCTTCGACACGGGTGCGGGCTTCGTCCTTGCCAACCCCTTGCAGTTTCAGCGGCAGATAGACATTTTCATAGACCGTGGCCCAAGGCATCAGCGTTGCTTCCTGAAAGACAAACCCGATATCGCTGCCGGATGTGCTTTCGCCAGGACGGTGGCCATTTACGGCGATCGACCCCGCCGAGACCGACAACAGCCCCGAGATCATTTTCAACGCCGTGCTTTTTCCGCAGCCCGACGGGCCGAGAAAGCTGACAAATTCCCCTTGCCGGATCGTCAGTGACATATCCCGCACGGCCACAGTGCCATTGCCGAACTGTTTGTCCACATTGCGCATTTCGATCAGCGGCGTGTCGCCTTCTGGGGTCGGTGTGTCGGGGGCTGGGGTGGGTGTCATTGCTCAGACCTCCGGTTTGCTGTGCAGCCAGTCGGCTGGCATCGCGTCAATTTCAGCCATCGCCTCGACCAGATGTGCAACGGCGTTATCAAGCGTGGCTTCGCCCTTGGCGGCAGTGGCCAGATGCGCCTCGCCGCAGGCACCCGACGGGCTGAGGTCTTGGGTCTTCCACGCAAGTTTGCCCGCACGACCCAGACCCAGATGTGTGGTGCATTCAAACAGATCCTGCGCACGAGAGCGGAAATTGCGCGCTTGGGTCATGTCTACATTATCCCCGTCCAGCGCCAGCATCACAGATGTTTCCATGTCGCCGGCGTGAATGCCATGGGTGCGTTCGGCTTCCGAATACATCCCCTCTGGCATGCCAAATCCGAACCAGTTGACTGAAAACACCAGCATATCCTGTGAAACGCGCAATTGCCGTGCGGCTATATCCATCACCGGAATGTTGCCGCCATGCCCGTTCAGCAGCACCAGTTTGCGCACCCCTGCCCGCGCCACGCTGGCACCGATTTCGCTCAGCACACGGATCAGCGTTTCCGCCGACAGTGTAAGCGTGCCGGGAAAGTCGATATGCTCGTCACTTTTGCAGATGGCCTGTGTGGGCAGAAAAATCACCGGACTGTCATCAGGCAGCGCTTCGGCCAGACGGTGCGCCACAGCTGTCACCGTGCAACTGTCCACCGACATGGGCAAATGCGGCCCGTGCTGTTCAATCGCCCCGATGGGCAACACCGCGATCAGGCGGTCATGGTCAAGCGCCGCAAATTCACGCTGGCTGTGGTCGGCCCAGAAACGCTTCATTTCGCCACCCTGCAGGTCTGTGGGTATTTGAAGAAATTCGTCATGCGATCCCCCTTGTTTTCAAGCAAACATAGCCATCTTCATACCAATCGGTCAAACTATTCGTTCAGGTTTTTTAGCTTTGACCCGAGTCCCGGTTTGGTTTGCCTGAAAAATCAGCACAAAAGCGGGGTTGAACAGGCCTCAGCACAAATAGCAGCCACCACAGGATCGCAGCCCCGTGGCGGATGTGTCGCAAACATTGATGTCAGGCGAGTCGGGGGGGGCCGTCGGGCACAATCAGCCAATGCGCACCTTCACCGCCGCACTTCCCTGTGCAAGATCACAGGGTTCAGTCAGCCGTCAGCCCGCCCCGTGAAGATGTTCCATCCAGCCCAAACCGGCGGGTGTGGTGGTTGCGGGGTTATATTCCGCACCGATCATACCCTGATACCCCAGCGCAGCGATCTGCGCCAACAGCCAGCGATAGTCCACTTCGCCGCGATCCGGTTCGGCGCGGTCAGGGACCGATGCAATCTGGATATGGCCAATCTTGGGCATCAGCCGTTCCAGCGTTTTCGCCAGATCCCCCTGCATGATCTGCATGTGATAGCAGTCAAACATGATCTTCAGTTCGGGCCGTTCCAGCGCGTCAATGATCCGTTCCGCGTGATCCGTTCCGGACAGATGATAGCCCGCCACATCGCGGGTGTTGATGGGTTCGATCAGCACGTTAATTCCGTGGTCGGCGGCCAGATCACAGGCATGGTTCAGATTGCTGCGAAAACAGTCCTCTGCCGCGGCCCCACCATCTGTGCGTCCCGCCATAACATGAACCGCTTCCACCCCTGCCAAGGCTGCATAGTCCACAGCGCGGGCGATTTCCCTGCGCGCCTCTGGCATGCGGTCGGGCAATGCGGCCAGTCCGAAATCCCCTGCCCCGCGATCTCCGGGCCATGTGTTCAGCCCCAGCATCCGCAATCCGGTTTCTGCCAGCGCCGCCCGCATCTGCGCGGGGGGTGTGTCATAGGGAAAGTGGCATTCCACCGCGTCAAAACCGGCAGTTTTCGCAGCGCGGATCGCGTCGGGCAGATCGTGTTCGGTGAACAGAAACCCCAGATTGGCAGAGAATTTTATCAATCGTCCCACTCCACATCAAATTTACTGACCAGCGCCTGCACCTGCGTATCGGTGAGCGCCCGTGCATTCATCCCGCGCAGCATCAGCGCAAGCCTTGCCGTGTCTTCCAACTCCTCGATCGCGTTACACGCAGCCTCTACATCCTTACCCGCCACAACCGGCCCGTGATTGGCCAGCATCACAGCAGAGCGTTTGCCCGCAAGACCGCGCACGGCCTCCCCCATGGCCGGATCACCGGGCATGAAATAGGGCAGCAACCGCACCTTGCCGAGCTTCATGATGCCATAGGGCGTCAGCGGCGGCAGGAAGTTTTCGGGGTCGGTACCTGGCAACATCGACAGGGCCACAGAATGGCAACTGTGCAGATGTACCACCGCACCGGCCGTACTGCGGGTGTCGTAAAATGCTTTGTGCAGGGGCATTTCCTTGGTCGGTTTATCCCCCCCGATCAGGCTGCCATTGGCATCAAAACGGGACAGGCGCGCAGGGTCAAGCCGCCCGAAACTGGTTCCTGTAGGTGAAACCAGCAAGCCCCCGTCCTCGGTTCGCGCCGAAATATTGCCAGTGCTTCCGCCCGTCAAACCACGGTCGAAAATGGATTTGGCCAGCAGACAGATTTGCTCGCGCAGCGCGGTTTCCTGCATCAGTCCTGTCCCAACACTTTTGCGGCCTTTTCAAAGTAATCCTGCGTGCCAAAGTTACCGGATTTCAGCGCAATGACCAAATCATTGCTGGCCCGCAACGCCGGAACGCCGGGATCAATCTCGGGTCCGATCTCCAAAGTCTTGAAGTCAAGCGCCTCAACCACCGCCCCAGATGTTTCCCCCCCCGCAGTCAGAATACGCGACACGCCCAGTTCCGCCAGACAGACGGCGGTTTGCCCGAAAAAGGCTTCCAGCGCATGGGCCGCCGTCTCACTTCCGAATTTTTCCTGCACCGCAGCCACATCTTCGGGATCAGCGGAACTGTAGGCAAGGGGCAGGCCCCCTGTCTCATACAGCCACTGCGCCGTTGCCTGCGGGGTTTGTGCACCGCTGATCACATCGGCGGGATCAATCTTCAGGCTCGGGTGGCGGGCCACGTGATAGGCAATCTGCCCCCGCGTTGTGACAGAACACGAACCGGACAGCACAGCCGCCTTACCGGCTTGCGGGGTCCATGGCACCTCAGCAGGGGAGATGCCGAAATTGGCCGCCAGTCCCAGCGCCACCCCCGAACCGCCGGTGATCAAGGGCAAGCCTTTGGCCGCAGCACCGATTTCCATCAGGTCACTGTCCCGCAGCGCATCGACGATCAGCATCCGATGGCCTGCGCTATGCTCGGCGTCCATGCAGTCTCGGATCGCAGCGGCCCCTTCAAAGACCACACTGGCAGGCACATGCCCGACACTGTTTTTGCTTTGCGCCGCCATAAGCCGACGCAGGTTTGCATCCTTCATCGGCGTCAGGGGATGGTTCTCCATGCCGCTTTCGTTCAGCAGCACATCCTTGACGAAAAGATACCCCTGATACACCGACCGCCCTGCCCCCGGAAACGCAGGACAAACAATCACGTTATGGGCAACAAGCGCATCTGCCAGTGCATCGGCGACGGGACCGATATTGCCCTCTGCCGTGCTGTCAAAGGTGGAACAGTATTTAAAGAAAATCTGTTCGCAGCCCTGCGCCTGAAGCCACGCCAAAGCCTCCAGCGACTGGCGGATTGCTTCCTGCGGGTCGATGGAACGGGATTTCAGCGCGACCACACCAGCCTGAACATCCGCACCTGCGGGATCTGTCGGCACACCGCTGTACTGCACCGTGCGCATTCCTGCCTTGGCCAGCGTGTTCGCCAGATCACTTGATCCGGTGAAATCATCCCCGATACATCCCAGGAACATCATTCATCCCCCGGAAGTTTGATACCGCCCTGACGGGCAAAGAATTTCGCAATGGCCGCGTCGTCTTCATCCCCGAGCCCCGCAGCAGAGGCCGCCCTGAACTGTTCCAGCGCATTGGCCGAAATCGGCACGGGCAGATCGGATGCGGCCGCAATTTCCCCGACAATGCCCAGATCCTTCAGCCAGATATCCACTTTGGAACGGGGCGTATAATCGCCCTCCACCACATGGGGGCCACGGTTTTCAAACATCCACGAAGTCCCCGCAGACACCGAAACAACATCCACCACCTGCGCAGGGTCCAACCCCTGTGACGCGCCAAAGGCCAGCGCCTCGCCCATGGCGGCAATATGCACCCCCGCCAAAAGCTGGTTCACCGCTTTCATCGCAGAACCCGGCCCCGCGCGATCGCCCAGACGATGCACGGTTTCCGCCATCGCCGCCAGCGCAGGCTCTGCCGCCGCAAAGGCCGCGTCTGAACCCGAAGCCATGATAGACAGCCGACCTTCGGCAGCTTTGACAGCACCACCCGAAATCGGCGCGTCCAGATACACAAGGCCAAGAGCCTCTGCCTCTGCTTCCATTTCACTGGCAAAGGCCGGTGCAACGGTGGCGCAGGAAATAATCACCCCACCCTTGCGCAACCGCGCCGCAGCACCGTTTTCCCCGAACAGGGCGGTCCGCGTCTGATCGGCATTCAGTACAGTGCACACCACCACATCCGCAGGGGTATCGCCCTCGGCAAACGGTTTGCCCCCTGCCGCAGTCAGCAGATCAACCCGCGCCTTAGCGGGATCAAACCCGCGCGTTTCAAATCCCGCGCGAACGAGACTTGTGGCCATGCCCAGCCCCATAGAGCCGAGACCTACACAATCTATCAACATCCGTTAACCTCCAAAAACCCATTCCACCGGCCACAGCGTGATCGCGGGAACATAGGTGATAACCATCAGTGCCGCGAAAACCGTCAGCACAAACCAGATCAGTTGCGGGATGATCTTTTCCACCCGCAGTTGCGCCACCGAACAGGCGGCAAACAGGTTCACCCCAAGCGGCGGCGTAATCATCCCAAGCGCAAGATTCACAACGATGATCAGACCGAAATGCACCGGATCAACCCCGTAGCTCAGCGCGATAGGCGTCAGGATCGGTGCAAGCACAAGGATCGCCGCCGAGGTTTCGATGAACATGCCAACGATCAGCAGCAGGATATTTACAGCCAGAAGAAAGGCGATGCGGTTCTCGAAGATTTCCCTGAACCACTGGGCGATTTCATTTGGCAGACCGGAGCGTGTGATCAGAAAGGAAAACAGCGACGCGGCAGAAATGATGATCATAATCGCAGAGGTGGAAATTACGGTCTTTGTCAGGATCCCGGGCAGTTCTGAAAACTTCAGCTCTTTGTACAGCCCCATACCAACGATCAGGGCCGCAGCCACAGCCGCAGCACTTGCCTCAGTCGGGGTGAATATACCGGAATAGATGCCACCAAGGATCACCACCGGCACCAGCAGTGCAGGCAGCGCGGCTTTCAGTGCCGCACCCGGACTGGCGCGGCCCAGCCCGTCATCCTTGCCGATCCCGCGTATCCGGCAGATCACCAATACCAGCGCCATCAGGGAACCAGCCACCACAATACCCGGACCAAGGCCCGCAACAAACAGCTTGCCGATGGATGTATCGGTAGACACGCCATAAAGGATCAGCGGGATCGAGGGTGGAATAAGCACGCCCAGTTCGGCAGAGGACGCCTGAATAGAGGCCGCCAGCGGCTTGGGGTAGTTATGCTTTACCATTGCCGGAATAAGGATTGCACCGATGGCAAAGGTGGTCGCGACAGAAGAACCGGAAACCGAGGCGAACAACATACACGTCAGCACGCAGGTACAGGCCAGCCCGCCCTGAATACCCCCGACCAGCGATTTGGCCAGTTCGACCAGACGGTGGGAAATCCCCCCTGCCGACATCAGGTTGCCTGCGAGAATAAACAGCGGGATCGCCATCAGCGGAAAGCTGTCAATGCCGGTAAACATACGTTGCGCAATCAGCAGTAGGGGCAAACGGCCCTCTACCTGAATGCCGATAATCGAGGCCAGCCCGATGGATACCGCAATCGGGACCCCGAGAACAAAGAGGATTGCGAGCGAAAAACCAAGTGCGCTGTTCACAATGCGTCCTCCTCGTTGCGTGCGATAAGCCAGTCCCCTTGGACCGCGCGAATGATTGAGGCCAATATCGCCACGATAATAAAGCCTGAACCGGTGGGCAGCGCCGCATAGACCCAAGCAATAGAGATTTCCAGCGCAGAGAGACTTTGGGGGATTACCCGCAGTGTCATCAAATAGCCCTGCCACATCAGGACAGAGAAAAAGATCAGGGAACCGATGCTGGCCAGCACATAAAGCGCCAGTCCCAGACGTGGCGGCAAGGAATTCTGGATCATATCAACAGAAATCATCGCGCCGTGTTTGAAGGCCACGGCCACCCCCAGAAACACCGACCAGATCATCGCCGAGCGGGTAATTACCTCGGACCAGGTGGAGGGGGCGCCAAAGGCAAAGCGGGTGATCACCTGATAGAGTGCCAGTCCGGCTGCAATGACCAGAAATGTTATGGAGAGCCTCAGCGCCACCCCTGTCGTGAAGTTTTCGAGGCGCAGGAAAAAGCGCATGTGGGTGCCTCATAAGTATTTGGGAAAGGTCGGGCAGGCGCGTGCTATTCCCGCGCCTGCCGTTTTGTTGTGTTGCTTATTCGACGTTCTGGATACGGGTCACCAGTTCGGTGCCGTATTTGTCGGTGTAAACAGCATAGGCGGGTTCTGCCAGTTTGGCGAAGGGGGCTTTATCCACATCCGTGATAACCTCCATGCCGTTTTCCCGCAGCAGGGCCACGCCGGCTTCTTCCAGACGGTTCACTTCCGCCCGCGTTGCCGCAGCCGATGCTTTTGCCGCTTCCGCGAACCAGCCTTTTTGCTCGTCTGTCAGACCGTCCATCAGGATCGGAGAGGCCAGAACAACCGCAGGGGAATAAACGTGTCCGGTCAGGGACACGTGGTTCTGCACTTCCCAGAATTTGGAGGATGTAATCACGGTCACAGGGTTTTCCTGACCATCGACAACACCTTGTTGCAGCGCTGTGAACAACTCGGGGAAGGCCATCGGGGTCGGCGAAGCACCCATGCCGGAAAAGGCTTCCATGTGAACCTTGTTTTCCATGGTGCGCAGCTTCAGACCGTCCAGATCGGCAGGCGTTTTTACAGCCCGCTTAGAGTTGGTCACATGACGGAAACCGTTTTCGGACCAGGCCAGACCGACAAGCTGGTTTTCACCGATTTTTGCCAGCAGTTCCTGACCGATATCGCCGTCAAGCACCTTGCGCGCGTGGTCATAGCCACGGAACAGGAACGGCAGGTCCAGCGCGAAAACTTCGGGAACGAAGTTGCCAAGCGGTCCGGTGGACGTGATCACCACATCCATAGAGCCGATTTGCAGACCCTCGATCATGTCCCGCTCGCCGCCAAGCTGGCCAGCAGGGGCTTGGGTGCCGGTGAATTCGCCGCCCGACAGTTCTTCGAGTTTGGCGATAAAGGCATCTGCACCCACGCCGTAGTGGGACGTGGGCGACAAAGAGTGGCCGATCACGATGGATTGCTCTGCCTGTGCAGGTGTAAAGGCCAGCGCGGAGATTGCGCTCGCAATTGCGAAAGCTGTGTGTTTCATGGGTGTTCCTCCAGTGGTATTTAAAGTTTGATACTCAAACGCGGCTCACAATGATGCCGCGCTCCTCCCGTTCAGGGCCGTTTGGCCCTTCTCATCTTCAAGATAAATTTTGATAATTTCCTCGAAAGAATTCTCGGCACGAAACCCCATTTCAAGGGCGCGTGCAGTGTCAAAATCGCGCGGCCATCCGGCAACGATGCTGGCAATTGTCGCATCGGGGACGCGGCGGATCAGCGCCACGGCGTCATCCCCTGCGATGGCGCGAAGGGCTTCGATCTGTTCGGCCACGGTTGCACTGACACCGGGCATGGTCATGCAGCGCTGCGCCCCCAGCGGGCCTGTGTCCATTGTCGCCGCATGGTCGATATAACCGACTGCGGCGCGGGGGCTGGCAAACCAGTGGCGCACGTCATCCTCGACCGGCAGGATTGCCTCCTGCCCGTTCAGCGGTTCGCGCAAAATACCCGAGAAAAAGCCCGAAGCGGCCTTGTTCGGCTTGCCCGGACGGATGCAGATGGTGGGGAAACGGATGCCGACCCCATCCAGAATACCGCGCCGCGAATAATCATTCAGCAGCAGTTCGCCCATCGCCTTCTGCGCGCCGTAACTGGTCAGCGGAGTCAGGTGGAAATCATCGGGAATTCGGGTCGGGAACGGCGCCCCGAACACCGCCAGAGAAGACGCATAGATCACGCGCGGGCAGTAATCCTCCTGCGCCGCAATCGCCTCCAGCAGCGCCCGCGTGCCGTCCAGATTGACGCGGTAGCCCTTGTCCATATCCGCCTCGGCCTCACCCGACACAATCGCGGCCAGATGCACGATCACATCCGGCTTGTCCGCGACCAGTTTTGCGGCCACTCCCGCCTGTGTCAAATCGGCGGCATAGGCTTCGCGCGCACCGCTGAAATCTGTGGCCACATCCGGTGTGACCACATCGACCAAAGTCATCGCGCCCACAGACTGCCCGCCCAGTTGACCTGTCGCAGCGATGTGTTCTGCCAGCTTGCGGCCGATCATGCCTGCCGCGCCAATGATTGTAATTTTCATGATGTTGCCTTTTGTTTTGGGTCCGCCAGCAATGCCCGAGAACTGTCATAAATCCGGTTTTCATGTACGCCCAACCCGCTGGCCAGCGCCTCTGCGTCGCCCGCTTTCAGCGCGTCTAGAATAATGCGGTGATCTGCAATGCTCCGCTCAATTGCGCCGGGTTCCCCGACTGCGCGGCGGCGGTGGTCCAGTTGATAGGAATACAGCGTGGTGGCAAGATCGGACAGAACCGCATTGCCGCAAGACTGGTAAACCGCCGTATGAAACGCACGGTCCGCAATAAGAAAGCGCACAGGATCGCCCGTGGCCGCAACCTGCGCGTCGATCAGCTTTTCCAGCTCTTTGATTGTAGCCGGAGCAACCCGCTTTGCCGCCAGCCCCGCCACCCGCTGCTCCACCATCAAGCGGGCTTCGTGAACGTCATCCAGTGAATAGTCCGTGACCCGACCGTTGGACAGGGCCGACAGGCCAAGCCCGCCGACATCGCTGGAAATCACTTTGGTCCGCGCCCCCTGCACAACGGAAACGATACCTTTGGTGGACAGGATCAACAACGCCCCGCGAATGGTCTCGCGGCTGACCCCCATAGTCGAGGCCAGATCCCGTTCACTTGGCAAAGTGTCCCCGACATTCAGAACACCCGAAGCGATCAGCGTTGCAAACCGCTCGGCCACTTCGTCCTTAACAGAGCGATGCGTCACCTTGTTCAAAGGGTTCGATCGCACAGCCAAGAAAGCGAGATCACTCATAAACGTCCTCCCGGAACACCAGACTCAGATTAACTGGTACGGTTGTTAGACCACTAGACCAGAATGCAGTCAATAGGGTGTGACGGCATTTTCAGGGTGTTGATGTTGCCCGAGTTCATGCTGTGCGGCGACACACGATCAACCAAGGTTCCCAACCACCTCTGAAAGGCTGTCGCTTTCCCCGATCCGTCACTTTTTATGCCGTCCGGACGCACCACTCGTTTCACGGCGAACCAGCGCAATGTCGTGGATTTCCCAGCCGAGCAAGGCGTGACCGTCACCTGCCAAAGCGTCCGCTTTTGGTGCCAACGGTTCGGAACGCTGGTCGCCGCCAGCATCCATCGCACAAGGGCTGAACGACCTGAAAAATCCACCGTCAGTGATTTCAGGACCAATAGGGCCGCAACCCAGAAAGCCTTTGGCTAATCTGTTTGTTTTAAAGTTTTACGACGCTTTGCACGATCTTGCCAAACAACGGGGTTCCATCCCGAAGTGTGCATTCCATTTCAACGCTATCTCCAAACGCCATATAGGGCGTTTCAGGTGCGCCTTTATCAAGGATCTCGATCCCGCGCCGCTCTGCGATACACGAAGAACCGATCTCGCGGAAATTTTCGTTAGACACTGTGCCAGACCCCAGAACAGTGCCCGCGACCAACTGGCGGGTGCGGGCTGCATGTGCGATCAGCTCATCAAAGCCGTAGGACATGTGATAGCCCTCTGCCTTGCCAAAGATGGTGCCATTCAGAATGACCTTCAAAGGAAGATCCACACGCGCATCGCGCCATGCCCCCCCCAGTTCATCCGGCGTAACGGCGATCGGCGCGACAGAGCAGGCAGGTTTGGCCTGTATCCAGCCGAAACCGGTTTTCATTTCGATGGGTGCCACAGTGCGCAGGGACCAGTCGTTGATTTGCACAATCAACCGGATATGGGAACGGGCCTCTGCCGCGCTGGTGCCCATTGGAACGGCATCACAGATCACGCCAAATTCCCCTTCAAAGTCGATCCCGTCGTCTTCTGTTGGCAGCGGCACGTCGGCGGTTGGCGCTAGAAACTGATGGGACATGCCCTGATACATCAACGGGCGTCCCTTGGGCGTGGGATCAAGCTTAAACACCTTTTGCATCAGGTCGCCGTGGCTATCATAGGCCGATCCGTCCAGCCATTGCCAGGCCCGCGGCAGCGGTGCGAGCGCGGTGGACGGATCAAAGCTGTCACCCTGGCCTGCGTTAAGCGCCGCATATTGGGCTTTTAGCGGCGCAGAAAGACCGTTCCAGTCTTCAATCAAGGCTTGCATCGTTTGAACACCACCCGCCGGTTCCGCGCGGGTCAGATCACGGCTTACCACATAAAGTCGCCCGTCCGCTGTGCCATCGTTTATCGTTGCCAGTTTCACTTTAACTCTCCTAAACCAAGGTCTTGCGCCTGTGCAGCGCCACATATGCGCTGGGGGCGCGCAACATGGGGCATGCCATGCCTTTTATGCCTGCGCTTTACGCCAGACGTCCACCCAGCGTTTCAGCAAACCAGTCTGCGATGTAGCTGCGGCCAAAGCTCATGTTGTCAGCGCCGACATGTTCGACACCGCCTTCACGCTCGGTAAAGATTTTCAACTTGCGCTGCACAGAATTGGTCAGTTGGTCATAGCTTTGGTGGGCATAATCAAGGTTGATCTGACGGTCCTGCGCGCCGTGGGTCACAAGGAAGGGCATTTTGATCTTTTCCATTTGACCGTTCAGCGTCATGCCCTCGGCTTTTTGGAAAAACGTATCCATGTCATCCGCGCCAAAGACCCATCTGACGTGTTGCCAATAGTGTGGCACCGGATTTTCGCCTTCACGCTTCAGGCGCTTTTGCTGGACTTCGGCCCAGTTGTGGTTTGCGCCCCACACCGCGCCAGAGGCAAAACGCGGCTCGTTCGCAGCGATGCGCGGTACATAAAAGCCGCCAAGAGAAATCCCCGTGATGCCGATACGCGCTGCATCCACGTCACGACGGCTCGCAAGATAGTCAAAAATCGGCGTGCCGTAGTCTTCGGCTTTCCATGTTGCCGGCAGGTTTTGCAGACGCAGGCTTTCGCCGGTGCCGGGTTGATCCACGCACAGGCTTGCGATACCGCGCTTGGCCAGCTCTTGGGGAAGGCGCGACCAATAGAGCAGCTCTTTGCAGCTATCGAGTCCGTTCAGATAAACGACCGTTGGGGCCGGACCTTCCACGCCAATGGCAGGCGTAAAGATCGCGGCAAGGGTTGTGTCACCATAAGGAACCTCGACACGCGTGACATCCTCGCCGCTGTATTTGGTGCCTTTAAGGAAATACCCGATGCCCTTCTTGAATGTCTCAAGACGGTTTTCGCTGCCGTGGGCCTGCATGCGCTCTGCGGTCAAATAATAAAGCGCGGCGCGTTGCAGTTTCGGGCCGGCCGAAAGCAAGCGGCCTTTGGCTTCATCTTCTTGGGCAAGGGCGACCAGTTTGTCGGCCATCTTCATCCACTCGCGCATGAAATCGGGCGTTCCGGCATCCTCTCCGCTTTCGGCTTTCGCCAGCAGGGGCTGGCACATGTCCATGATCTCGCCCAGTTCCGCGCCGCTTGCCATCGCAATTGAAACTGAAAGATTCCAAACATAGTTGGGGAAATAGTCGAACATGGCCATGTGGCGCGCTCCTGAATGGTTTTAGATAGGTGGGATTAGATCGGCTGTGACATTATGCCGATGGTCTGGCCGGTAAGCGCGCCAACGTCGAAGGGCTCAATCTTGCCCATTTGCATATCGCCAATGCGGATCGAATTTTCGGCCACGTGTTTCACCCGCGCAAAGCGGCGGTTGCGATACTTTGTGAAGGCGTCTTCGGGTGTGGAGGCTTGGCTAAGTTCTTCGGCCAGCACGATGCCGTCTTCGATTGCCATACCCGCACCCTGTGCAAGATGCGGCGTCGAGGCGTGAATAGCATCGCCGATCAGAACAACACGGCCCTTGTGCCAGTCGCCTTGGACAAAAATGGTTTCCAGCGGGCGCGCAACCACGCCCTCATCGTCGGTGATCTGGGGCAGCAGACGCGCAAGTTGTGGCGGTGCCATTTTCACGCAATTGCGCATGGCTTCTGCGGCCCCTTCTGTGGGCAGGAAAAATCCGTCTTCCTGTGTGCTCAGTAGAAACATGTACATCAGGCCGTCGGCCATCGGCACAAGCCCGCCATTGCACGGCCCTGCAAAGATTTGGATACCGTCCATATCCGCAGGCATGGGCAGGTTGTAGCGCCAGACCCACTGGCCCGTATAAACCGGCTTTGGCGCCTCGGGCAGGATCATCTGCCGCGTCTGGCTGAAGACGCCGTCTGCACCGATCACCACGTCATAGCGCCCCGTGCTGCCGTCAGAGAAACTGACATCCATCCCGTCACCATCGTCGTTCATTTCAGTGACCGTCAAACCGAGACGAACATTTGCACCCAAAGCGTCAAGGCGTTCTGCAAGGACGCTTTGCAAATCGACACGGCGAATACCGGCATTTGATGGATAATCCGGTCCGGCAAGGCGCGGGGTCGAAAATTGCGCGTCCTGCACACCGTTCGGGCCAACAAAAATCGTGGTTTGATCGAACCCTGCGGCCTTTGAAAGATAGGCATCGAGCAAATCCAACTGGCCCATCGCACGGATCACGTTCATTTGTTGAATGATACCGACGCCATAGACGGTCCAGTCGGGGTCGCGTTCGATAATATCCACCGGAATACCCTGGCGGCGCAATGCGATTGCAGTTGTCAGACCTCCGATTCCGGCCCCGATAATAAGCGTTTTCTCGATATGCATCGCGCATGCCTCCCACAGCGAATTTCGCTTAGATTAGGCAGACTGCTGGCAATTGAAAAATGGAAAGAAATAATCCGATCTATTGATTCTGTGAATGTATTATCATGTTCTCTGCGGCGGTTTCAAAGACAGAGCGAAGCCAAGTGATACCGGGATCCAGTTCGCGATAGGCATGCCATTGAATCATTTGCTTCAGAACCGGACTTTCCACAGGCAAAGGATAGACAACGAATTTGCTGCGTTCAGCAACGATATTAGCGAGATGGCGGTGCACAGTGGCAATGCGATCTGTTCCAACCACAAGGTGCGGCAGGTTCGAAAAAGAAAAACTGGTCACATCAACCCGACGCTTTATTCCAGCGCGCTCCAGAATTTCGGACTCCACGGCTCCTGCATTATTGGGCGGCACCATTGCAACGTGGGACGCGGCTTCGAAGGTTGCTTTGTCCATAGTAACGTCAGCCAGTGCGCCATGTTTGCATGCGACGACGACATATTCATCCTGATACAGCAAGGATGAGGGATGATCATTCGAGGTGAATTGCGAAGGTGTCACCAGCAAGTCTACTTCCCCTCGTTCAAGCAACGTATAAGGCGCACCGGTTTGCGGCAAAAGGTTGAACCCGACCGTGGCGTTCTGGGCGTTTGACGCCGCAAGAACATGTGGCATCAAAACCCGCATCGAATAATCTGAAAGCAGGATGTTAAAACTGCGGGTGGATTCCGCTGGGTTGAAGTCCAGTTCGGTATCAATCGTGGCTTCCACACGCACGAGGATGTCCCGAATAGAAGGGCGCAACGCCTCTGCGCGCGGCGTAAGTTCCATCCGCCGCCCGACCTGAACCAAAAGCGGGTCGTCGAAATAGGTCCGAATGCGGGTCAGCGCGTTGGACATGGCTGATTGGCTCATGAACATCTTGTCCGCGGCAGCGCTGACCGAGCGAAGTTCCAACATGTGATCCAGAGCGACCAGCAAGTTAAGGTCGAGTCGTTTGAAACGCATATGTCTTCTCCCTGTCTGACAGTGTTCGATCATAGGCAAACACATTGATAGAATCAATGTAACACATCAAAAGTTCCAATTTTTGAAATGCAAATTCTAAAGGTACGGTCCTTGCAAATAGAACGGAGATTTCGCAAATGCGCATTATAGGACCCGACGAGCTTGTTTTTGGTGTGGATAACACGGAGGCCTGTTCGACATTTTTAGCCGACTACGGGCTTGAGGCGGCGGGCAATGGCCGGTTCACGGCGTTGGACGGCACGGCAATTGCCGTGCGCGCAAAGGACGACCCGACCCTTCCCCCACCCATGGCGACAGCAACAATGCTGCGCCAGACAATCTGGGGTGTCGAAGATCAAGCCACGCTGGACCAGATCGAAGCCGAACTGTCAAAAGACCGCGACGTTGCCAAAGCCGAAGACGGGACACTATCCAGCCGCGACGACAGCGGCTTTGAAATTGCCTTTCGCATCACACGGCGAATCGCGCTGGACCTACCTGCAGAGCTGATCAACTCCCCCGGCGCCACGCCGGGCCGCGCGGCAAATGTGATCGGCGCCAATGAAGAAGCGGACGCCAAGCCACGCACTTTAAGCCATATCGTATATTTCCTACCAAACATGGAAGAGGCTGCGAACTTCTACATCAATCGCCTCGGCTTTGTAGTGACCGACAAATTCACCAACACCGGCCCGTTTCTGCGCCCGCAAGCCAACGATGATCACCACGTTCTTTTCATGATCCAGACCCCCGATTACATGCAGGGTCTAGAACATCTCGCCTTTCATATGCAGGGCCCGACAGAATTGATGCTGGCAGGATCGCGCATGGTCAAAAAGGGCTATGAAAGTTTCTGGGGACCGGGTCGGCACAAATTCGGCTCTAACTGGTTCTGGTACTTCAATTCCCCGCTGGGCACGCATGTGGAATACGATGCGGATATGGACAAGCACGATGGCGACTGGATTGATCGTGAAACGCCGATGTCCAAGGAAGCGTCGCAAATGTTCCTGTTTGAAAATGTCGAAAAATGGGCACCCGGCGGGCCACCTCCCGGTAAAAAATGAACCCCGGAAGATGACCATTCCCGACCAGTTTCTTTGCAATTTGGCCGACATCGCAGACGGCCATTCCAAAGGTGCCGCACCCGACAAGCGCGGTCGCGACCGCGTCTTGCTGGTGCGTCAGGGCGCGCGTGTCTACGGGTATGTGAATACCTGCCCCCACTATGATCGCGCGCCGATGGCTTGGAAGAAAGACGAATTTCTTAATGGTGACCGCAGCAAAATTGTTTGCGCAGCCCACGGCGCTTTGTTCGGGATACAAGACGGGGTCTGCGAATTGGGCCCCTGTCTTGGCCAGTCTCTGACGCAGGTTAAACTGTCCTTGCGCAACGGCGCTATTTTCGCAGTTGGCCTGCAACCCGAACAGGCCCCCTGACTTTGATCTGATAAAGGATGCATCATGGCACGAAAAATTATTGATTTGTCGGTCACACTGACCGACCGCATCAAATCCGACCCACCCGGCCTTGGGCCGGAAATCACCCACGTCGATCACACAGCCGGGGCTGCCGAATTCGAACAGATGTTCGGGGCCCCTGTGGATCAACAACGGGATGGCGCAGGGGCAGCAATCGAGAAATGCACATTAACAACCCATAACGGGACGCATATGGATGCCCCCTGGCATTACCACCCGACCATGAACGGCGGCCAACGCGCCATTACAATTGATGAAGTCCCGCTGGAGTGGTGCTTTGGCCAAGGCGTAAAACTTGATTTTCGCCATTTGCCCAATGGCCATACCGTCACCGCAGCCGAAGTCAAAGCCGAGTTGCAGCGCATTTCCCATACATTGCAACCGGGGGATATCGTTCTCGTCAATACCGCCGCAGGGGCGCGATACGGACATGATGACTATGTCGCGACAGGCTGCGGCATGGGCCGCGAAGCCACGCTTTATCTGACAGAACGCGGCGTAAAGGTCTGCGGAACGGATGCGTGGAGCTGGGATCCACCCTTGATGATGCAAGCCGCAAAAGCCCGCGAAACGGGCAATTGGTCGGTGTTCTGGGAGGGCCACAAAGCGGGCGCAGACAGCGTTTATTGCCACATGGAAAAACTGGCGAACCTCGATCAACTGCCTGCAACAGGTTTTGAAGTCATCGCCCTGCCCGTCAAGGTCGAGAACGGATCAGCCGGTTGGTGCAGGCCTGTTGCCGTGATTGAAGCCTGACGAATTCGGATTCTGGGAGGACCCGTTGTGACTGACATTCAAGTTAAAGAGCCCGTGGCGATCGCCTGGGTGCGCAATATTACCGGAGCCATTTCAATTCTGTCCATCTCGGCAGCCCTCCTCGGCGCGGCTGTGATCGTTTTCGACGTGCTTGGGCGATGGCTTTTTGGCACGTCGGTTTTTGCCCTGAACGAAATCATGTCCACAGTCTTTGCCATCGCGGTTGCTTTGACTCTTCCAGCGGGTGCCGCCGCCCGGGTTAATCTTAAGATTGATCTTCTGGCCTATATGACGGCGCCGCGTTTGACAGCGTGGTTGCGCGTTGCAGGATCGGTCATGTTGCTGGTGTTCTTCGCCATGCTAGCGTGGCGGCTTTGGGGGCTGGCAGTGCGATATCAAAGCCAGGGGCGGGCGACGGCCTTGCTGCAATTGCCCTTTGCACCCACCTATTTTGCGATCTCTGCCATTATGGGGGCTGCGGCTGTGGTGCAGATCTTTAACATTTTTCAGGACACTCTCGAAGCCCGCGCAATCAAAGAGAGCACCCGTTCGCATCCCGTCGTTCAGGCTTTGCTTGTGGCGTTTGTCGTGATCACCGGCAGTCTGGTTCTTTGGGCCCTTTTCGATCTTAAAGGCTACAGCAATTTTGTGATGATGCACCCGGGCAGCACGGCGCTGCTGGGCTTCGTTTTGCTGTGGCTTGCGGTTTTGTTGCAACTGCCATTGGCGACGGTCACTGCGATGATCGGCGTGGGGGGCTGCATTGCATTCATTGGCTCGAATGCGTCCATGAACACATTCGCGGGGGACGCGGCAGAGTTCCTGATGAATGATCAGGTGGCAACGCTGCCCATGTTCCTGATCATGGGTGCTTTTGCTGTGGCCGCAGGGGTGTCGGATGATCTGTTCAAACTCGGACATGCGATACTGGGGCGGTTTCGGGGTGGCTTGGCCTATGCAACAATTGCGGGATGCGCAGGGTTTGGCGCTGTGTCGGGCAATTCTGTTGCGACCTCTTCCACCTTCGGACGTATGGCTTTGCCGGCCATGGCCAAAGCGGGATACGCGCCGACGCTGGCCACAGCCAGTGTTGCGGCGGGGGGGACATTGGGTGCCTTGGTGCCGCCTTCAGGCGTCATCATTCTGTTCGCGCTGCTGACGGAAGAATCCATCGGAGCCCTGTTCGTGGCAGCGATGATCCCGGCACTACTGGCGGTGTTTTTGTATTTTGCGGCCGTGTATACGATCGTGCGGCGCAACCCCGAGGTCGCGCCCGAAGCCAAAGGCAGCAGTTTCGCTGAATTTAGCAAGGCGCTTGTGGGATCTTTCCCTGTAATCGGAATGTTCGGCATTGTGATTGGCGGGCTTTACGGCGGGATATTCACAGCAACGGAAAGTGCGGCTGTTGGCGCTGTTGGCGCCTTCCTTCTAGCCCTAGCCCGGGGCCGCCTGAACCGCAGCAGCATCTTGCGGGTCTTTTCCGAAACCACAGCAACCACGGCAATGATCTATGCGTTGATTTTCGGTGGCTTGATGTTCTCGTTTTTCATCAATCTTGGTGGCGCACCCGCAATGGTCAGCGACTGGATCGCCAGCATTGATGCGCGGCCAATTTTCATCCTTGGACTCTTGATCCTTATCTACCTGCTGCTCGGGTCGATAATGGACAGCTTTGGCGTCATGATCATCACCCTGCCGGTTGTTACACCGATCATTCTGGATCTGGGGTATGACATGTTGTTCTGGGGCGTTCTGATGCTGGTTGTTGTAGAAATCGGAATGATCACGCCGCCCTTCGGGATGAACCTGTTCATCATCCGAAGCATAGCCCCCGACATCCGCCTCAGCACTGTGATGAAAGGCGTCGTGCCCTTTATCATCGCTGACTTCATCAAGATCGCCCTGATCGTCGGATTTCCAGCCCTGTCACTGTGGCTGCCGTCCACGATGAACTAGAGATCAACCTCGGCATTTCCTGAAGTGCGTGTGGTATGGGTCTTGAGCGTGGGGCATCGAAACACAGGCGGGGTTCCGCGAGTGCATCAACAACGTCACACCTGCCGACGTCTACTTCGGGCGTGACAAAGCCATTCCAAACCAACGCAAAAGGATCAAACGACAGACAGGGCGGTCATGCCTATCAGGTCCAGGTTTTGATTGGCATAGGGTTAAACAACCTCAAATCCTGTTGTTTAACCCTTTGTTCCTGACAGGCTCCGCTTCCGGTTGCGGGTCTTTTCAGACCCGCTCCAGCGCAATGGCGATGCCTTGGCCCACACCAATGCACATGGTTGAAAGACTCTTTTCCCCTGCCTTCATGTCATGGATGGTCGTCCCCGTGATACGCGCACCCGACATGCCCAGCGGGTGTCCCAGCGCGATAGCCCCGCCGTTAGGGTTAACGCGCGGGTCGTCATCCTCAATGCCAAGCTGTCGCAAGGTGGCGAGCCCCTGACTGGCGAAGGCTTCGTTCAGTTCGATAGTGGCGAAATCATCCGGCGTCAGGCCAAGACGGTCCATCAGCTTTTGCGATGCAGGGGCCGGACCGATGCCCATGATGCGCGGTGCAACACCTGCGGTCGCACCGCCAAGAACGCGGGCAAGCGGGGGCAGTCCATGTTTCTTCACAGCCGCTGCCGAGGCAAGGATCAAGGCCGCAGCGCCATCATTCACGCCAGAGGCATTGCCTGCGGTGACGGTGCCATCTGCCTTTACAAAGGTCTTCAGCTTTGCAAGCGCCTCTGGTGTGGTTTCCCGCGGGTGCTCGTCCGTGTCAACTGTCACCGGATCGCCTTTGCGTTGGGGGATCACCACGGGGGTGATCTCTTTGGCCAGCCGCCCGTTGGCCAGTGCTGCGGCCGCTTTGGCCTGCGAACGGAACGCGAAAGCATCCTGATCCGCGCGGTTGATGCCGAAATCTTCGGCCACATTTTCGGCCGTTTCGGGCATGGAATCCACGCCGTATTGCGCCTTCATCAGCCGGTTCACAAACCGCCAGCCGATGGTGGTGTCGTAAACTGCGTTGCTGCGGGAAAACGCGGATTCCGCCTTGGGCATAACGAAGGGTGCGCGGGTCATGCTTTCGACACCGCCCGCGATGGCCAGATCAATTTCACCGGCGCGGATTGCGCGGGCGGCAGTGATGATCGCGTCCATACCCGAGCCGCACAGCCGGTTCATGGTTGTTCCCGGCACGCTTTCGGGCAGTCCTGCCAGCAGCGCCGACATGCGGGCAACGTTGCGGTTGTCTTCTCCGGCCTGATTTGCACAGCCGTAAAAGACCTCTTCCACAGCGGCCCAGTCCATATCGTTCCGCCCCATCAGCGCCTTGATCGGGATCGCCCCCAGATCGTCGGTGCGCACAGAGGCAAGGCTTCCGCCAAACCGCCCGATGGGGGTGCGGACATAATCACAGATAAATACGTCAGTCATACGAGTTCCTCCGGGCAGATCAAATCTTCCACCCCATTGTTTGTGTAAAGTTCGGCCCCAGTCAGCGCCTGCAGGTCATCAAAGGAAATCGCCGGAATCTTTTCGCGCAGCACGAAACGGTCGCCTTCAATGTCAACCACCGCAAGCGAACTATAAATGCGGGTAACACAGCCCACGCCCGTCAGGGGCATGGTGCAGCTTTCCACCAGTTTGGGATCGCCCTTTTTGGTGATGTGGTCCGTCACAACGGCCACACGTTTGGCCGACTGGACCAGATCCATAGCACCGCCGACGGCAGGGATGCCCCCCTTGCCTGTGGACCAATTCGCAAGATCGCCGTTCTGCGCAATCTGGTAAGCACCCAGAATGGCCACATCCAGATGACCGCCCCGCACCATCGCAAAACTGTCAGCGTGGTGAAAGAAAGAGGTTCCGGGCTTTTGTGTGATCGCCTTTTTACCGGCATTGATCAGATCCCAGTCTTCTTCTCCGGGTGCGGGGGCTGCACCAAAGCCCAAGACGCCGTTTTCAGTGTGAAAAATCACCTCGCGGCCTTCAGGCTGGTAAGAGGCCACCATCTCGGGAAAGCCGATGCCCAGATTGACATAAGCCCCGTTGTGAATGTCCTGCGCCGCGCGCCAAGCGATCTGGGCATTTGAAAGTTTGATGTCGGAAATGTCGATCATGGGTAAACGGCCTCCGCCCGGTTCAGTTCTTCTTCCTGTGCAGGGTTGCGGATTTCCACAAGATGATCGACGAAAATTCCCGGCGTCACCACATGTTCGGGATCAATCCCCCCCGGATCTACCACACGGGAAACCTGCGCAATCGTCACTTTGGCCGCTGTCGCCATAATCGGGTTAAAGTTTCGCGCGGCCATCCGGTAGGTCATATTGCCATGCCTGTCCCCCACATCGCCTTTGATCAGCGCAAAATCCGCTTTAAGCCAGCGTTCGCGGATATAGGGGCGTCCTTCGAATTCTTCGACCGGCTTGCCCTCGGCCATTTCGGTTCCATAGGCTGTGGGCGTGTAAAACGCGGGAATACCGGCACCGCCACAGCGGATGCGTTCGGCAAGGGTGCCCTGCGGCACGATTTCCAGCGCGATTTTATCTGCTTTATAGGCATCGACGAACACTTTGGGATCGGCAGAGCGCGGGAAGGAACAGATCAGCTTGTCCACCTGCCCCTGTTCGATCAACGCCGCAAGACCGACGTGCCCGTTACCGGCGTTGTTGTTCACAACGGTCAGATGTTTGGCACCGTGGTCGATCAATGCATGGATCAGCTCGATCGGCGCACCAGAGCCGCCAAATCCGCCGATCATAACGGTTGCACCGTCCGGTATTTGTTGAATGACCTCATGGGGGGTCGCAACGGTAATATCCATATTAAATCCTCCTACAGAAGTATCTGGTAACGGGACGCATCCGCCTTTGCCATGAATTTTGCTCACATATTGACATTTGTTCAAATAGAGACTTGGTTTGTACGCATGGCGAACAAATCCACCGACTTCATCGCGTCACTGGCCAAGGGCCTTCAGGTCGTTGAGTGTTTTGGCGCCGATACCCCCCGCCTGACCATTAGCGAGGTCGCGCGGCGCACAGGGTTTGACCGTGCCAGCGCGCGGCGTTGCCTTTTGACCCTGCACCAGCAAGGTTATACCGATTACGACGGCAAGTTTTTTACCGCGACACCGCGTATCTTGCGATTGGGCATGGGCGCACTGGCCGCCCTGCCCCTGCCGCAACTGGTACAACCCTGGCTTGACCAACTGTCCGAGCAGATCGGAGAGTCCACATCGGTTTCCATTCTTGATGAAACCGAAATCGTCTATCTGGCACGGGCCGCACAGCGCAAGGTGATGTCCATCGGGTTAATGCCCGGATCTCGCCTGCCCGCCCATTGCACGTCTATGGGGCGCGTCCTTCTGGCAGCCTTACCCGTGGATGAGGCGCGGGCCCTGATAGAGCGTTCGGACCTGTCGCCCCGCACGCCCTACAGCCTGACCGCGCCCGATGACATCCTGTCCGAACTAGAGCACGTCAGGCTGAACGGCTATGCGGTGATAGATCAGGAGGTCGAACTTGGCCTGCGCTCCTTGGCTGTACCGCTCAAGAACATGCACGGGCAGGTGGTGGCAGCGCTGAACACGGGGGTTGCGGCCACACAAACCACCGCAGCCGCGATGAAAGAACAATTCGCAGAGCCGCTTTTACGAACACAAGCCGGACTGATGCGCGTCCTTGCCTGACACCCCTGCGCCACCGGATTGGTATCGCGCGATACCGCCCGCTCTATTGCCGCACGCGGTTTCAAACGCGATCATGTCCTGACATCCGCGCAAGGGAGAAAGATGTGCTTGAGAGAATTGAAACCATGCAATCGGCGCTTGGCAGGGCCCCGCACCTGATCCGACTCGGGCGCTTATTTTCAGAAACGGTTCTGCTGCAAGTCGATGAAACAGAATACTACCTGCATTTTGAAAAAGGGGAACTGCTGCGCATAGAACCCGGACCAAGCCGCAAAACACCCTGGCGGTTCGCCGTCCGAACGGATGCAGCAGCCCTCGAAGCGTTCTGGACGCCCCGCCCTGCACCGGGGTTTCACGATATTTTCGGACTGGTAAAAATCGACCGCGCCACCATTGACGGCGATATCCTGTCGCTGGTCAAAAACCTGCGGTTTTTCAAAGAGTTTATGGCACTTGGACGCAAGGGAGTCATGGCATGACATTTGAAGCAATTACCGGACGATATGTAAGCGTCAACGTTCAGGGGCGCCAACAGAGGATCTACTTTGAAGAAGCCGGTCAGGGGCGCCCCGTTCTCTGCTTGCACACCGCAGGTGCGGATACGCGGCAGTGGCGGCACCTTATGAACGATGCCGAGATTACCTCTGCACATCGTTTGATCGCATTTGACATGCCGTGGCACGGAAAATCCCTGCCGCCAGAGGGTTTTGAAACAGAGGAATACCGTCTAACCACGGACGCCTATATCGAAACCGTGCTCGCCCTGTGCGATGCGCTGGACCTTGACCGCCCCGTGCTGGCCGGATGTTCCATGGGGGGGCGCATCGCGCTGCAACTGGCGGCGCTGCACAAGGATCGCTTTTCAGGTTTCATCGCCATTGAAGCCTCGGATTTTCAGGCTGCATGGTATGATATTGACTGGTTTGACAGACCCGATGCCCACGGCGGCCAGATGGGGGCGGCCCTTGTGTCGGCAAATATTTCCCCCTACGCGCCAGAGTCTGAACGCTGGAACACCTTGTGGATGTTCATGACCAGTGGTCCGGGTGTCTTTCGCGGCGATCTGAGCTTTTACACAGAAGATGACAGTCTTATCGGGCGGCTGAACCGGATCGAGACGGCGCAAACGCCGGTGCATCTTCTTGTCGGGGCCTATGATCTGACCTGCACACCAGAAGACGCAAAACGCACTGCGGATGCAATAGCCGGTGCCAGCCTGACCGTCATGGATGAACTCGGCCATTTCCCCATGAGCGAGCATCCCGAAGGCTTCCGACCCTATTTTCTGGACGCTTTGGAGCGTATGAAACCCGCAACCGAAGCTGCGGCCTGATACACGTCGGTTGTGTTAAAATATCATTGCGTTGAAAGATGCGATCAGGTGACAACATGAAAGGGGCCGTGCGGCAGATCAACGCCGCGCGGCCCCTTTCATGTTCACCATGCTCAGCGGTTTTCGGTTTGAACCTTGCGGGCAAATTTTCTGGCCAGAGTTGTGAAGTTTTGCGTGTGTACCCCCTGATTGTCCTGCCGCACCGCAAGGGAAAGGGACGTGCCGGGGTTATGCCCTTCATAGGTGCGATACACCACACCATGACGGGGCGAGAGCGAGACGGAATGGGGCACCAGCGCAATGCCCACGCCAACCGACACAAGGGAAATCGCGGTCTGGAAATCCTGCGCCAGAACCTCGCTGGCGGGGATGAACCCCTCTTTCTTACACACCTCCAGGATATGATCCGCAAAGCTCGGTCTCGGGCGGCGCGGGTAAAGGACAAAGGTCTCCCGCTTTAACTCGGCCAGAGGCAGAGCCTCCCGTTCCACCAGTTCCGAATTGGCCGGAACCGCCAGAATGAGAGGTTCGACATGAAAGGGAAAGCCGCGGATTTCATCGTCGGTGATCGCAGGGCGGCCAAAGGCCACGTCAATGTGACGCGCGATTAATGCGGTTTTCAGTTCTGCATTGTTCATAGCCGAAAGCGCAAGCTCTACATCGGGATAGCTGCTGCGGAACTCGCGGATCAGTTCGGGCAATACGCCATAGCTGGCGGTGCCCACGAATGCGATCCTCAACCGCCCCGCAGCGCCTTCTCCGACGCTGCGCACCTCTCGTTCGGCGCGGTCCACTTGAGACAGAATATCCCGCCCCCGCTGCAACAGCGTGTCCCCCGCTTGGGTCAGACGAACCTGACTGCGGGTGCGGTCGAACAACTGGACACCTAGATCGGATTCCAATTGGGCGATCTGCCGGCTAAGCGGGGGTTGCGCAATGCCAAGACGGTTGGCTGCACGTCCAAAGTGCAACTCTTCGGCTACAGCGACGAAATAGGTCAACCGCCTGAAATCCATATGTCCCCTCCCGTCAAACATCATCGGCCATCCAGCGCCAAATGCAAGCGTCAGCTCGGGCGCAGGGCATCGCGCACGCGGTCCTCGTCCAGTTCAACACCCAGTCCAGCCCCTTGTGGCACTTGCAAATGGTAATCCGCAAACACCAGCGGTTCGCGAACGATCTCTGAAACGTGCAGTCGCGGGCCGAAATGCTCGCACCCCCATGCCAGCCGTGGCAGCGATGCAAAAACCGCCAGATGCGCCGCAGCGCCGATGGACCCTTCCAGCAGACAGCCGCCGTACAGCTCAAATCCGGCGGATTCTGCAACGCGGGCGGCATGGGACAGCGCCATCAATCCACCGCTTTTGACCAGCTTGAGGGAATAGACACTGCCACAGCCCATAGCGCCTGCGCGGGCAATTTCACGATCCGAAAAGGCCGCTTCGTCCACCATCAGGGGTATCCGGCTCTGTTGCGCCACCCGCGCCATACCTTCAAAGTCATCGCCAGGCAGGGGTTGTTCGATCAGATCGACGTTCAGATCATGGAGTGCGGGAAGATAGCGGCGGCAGTCAGCCTCGCTCCACGCTTGGTTAACGTCAACCACAAGGCGGCGCATTATCGGCACCTCTTCGCGCAGTTTTTGCAAACGGCGCATATCCTGATCCGGCGAGGCAAAGCCCAGCTTTATCTTGAAATCCTGATGTTCGCGCGCGGCCAGTTTGGCGCGGGCTTCTTCAACTTCCTGATCGGCGTCACCCGATGCCAGCGCCCAAAGCACCGGCACAGAGTCCCGTTGTGCACCGCCAAACAACGTTGAAAGCGGCACATCCAACGTGCGGGAGAATGCGTCAAGAACTGCTGTCTCAACCGCGCCTTTTGCGGAGTTGTTTCTGAATGCTGCTTTGGCCATCCGCGCCGCAATATCGGCGGGGCGCGCGGCAGAGCACCCGATAATCGCGGGTGCAAGGTATCTTGTGATCACGGCGTGAATGGATTCAACCGATTCCTCGGCCCAGCGGGGCCCCCCCAGTACAGCAGCCTCACCAATGCCCTCTATGCCATTGGCCAGACGCACCCGCACCAGCACAAATTCGCGGCTGGTAAACTCTGTATTTGACAGGCGGTGCGCCCGAATACTGGGCAGGGTTATAATCTGGGCACGGATCTCGCGGATCACGGTTTGCCCCGTCACGTTACGTTCAACCGGAAGGGCTTCGACACATTCGGCTGCAGATTGCGTCATGGTAGTCTCCTTGAAATTGGTGCGGACGCCCCAAGGGCGCCCGCGAGGGATGTGTTATTCTGCCGCGACAGCTTGGGCCTTGGCTTCGGGCTTTAGCCGGAAGTCAAAACGCATCACCAGATCGGTGTCAGCCCCCTCTGGCGCGGGTTTCATTTCTCCGATCAGGCTTTCCTTGACCGCAAAGACCGAGTCATTGTCGAGGTATTCGGTTTCGCTGTCGTAAATCTGGCTGATCAGCGATTTGTAGCCCGGCTTGGCAATCATAAAGTGGATGTGGCCGGGTCGCATCGGATGGTGGCCCATAAAATTCAGCAGCTCTCCGGCTGCACCGTCATAAGGGATCGGATAGGGCTCGGGCCGTAGGCCGACAAATTCATAGGTGCCATCCGCATCGGTCAGGAAACGTCCACGCAGGTTAAAGTCCGGCTGGTCCGGGTCCTGCTGTTCATAAAGACCGTTGGGCGCATCCTCCCACACGTCGATCTGCACGCCTTCAACGGGATTGCCCGCCGTATCGACCACCCGACCCGACACGCGAACGGTGGTCTGGTTGTTAAAATCCTTCTGGATGATGCTGGCCCCTTTGGGCAAAACCGGCGGGTTTTCGCGGTAGAACGGGCCAAGCACCGTGCTTTCGCTTTCCCCGTCCGTGACCTTGTTGTCGAGCATGTCCACCAGAACCTCGACCCCGAGAATATCAGAGATCAGAATAAATTCGTTGCGGGCTTCACTGGAAATGTCCCCTGCGCGCCGCATCCATTCGCAGCCCTCCAGCCATTCCTGATGGCTCAGGTTCACGTCCTTGACGAAAGCATGAAAATGCTTGAGCGCGGCCGTCATGATCTCGCGGTTGCGCGCCGGTATGTCGTCTTTCATCGCGCCGGTGACGGCCTCGGTGATGTTTTCCAGGGTTATATTTCTCATGGGTTTCTCCTCCGTTGTAGAATTAAGTCGTCGCGGGTCGTCACCAGATCGCTTCTGCAATCGGGTCACATAGTGCCGGTGCGGGCGCCTGATCCGCCACAGCACCAAAACGGCCTTTGTAAAAGATGAGCGGACGTGCGCCGGGGTCTGTGACCAGCTGGCTGACATGGCCGATAAAGATCGTATGATCCCCCGCCTGCACTTCGTTCACGATGTCACAGGCATAGGCGGCAAGGGCGCCGCGGATCACCGGCAGGCGGTCAAGATCGTCAAAGGGATTTGCCAGACCGGCGACGGGTTTTCCGGCAAAATGCCAGGCCAGACCTTCAGTGCCCTCGGCCAGTGTGCTGACAGAAAACCGCCCTGTCTGTTGCAGGTGTGGGAGGATCTTGGCCCGTTCCCCGATGGAAATCGAAATCAGCGGCGGGTCGAGGGAAATTGACATAAACGCATTGGCGGTCATCCCGTGATCCCCGTCCTGATGACGGGTTGCAATGACGTTGACGCCGGTTCCAAACAGGCCGCAGGCATCGCGAAGCTGGCGTGGATCAAGCTGTTTCATTGGCAATCTCCGGTGTAGGGGCGGGTCGCAGCAATGCGGCGGCCGCAGCGGTTAGGCCCTGTTCAAGCAGGCCGCGAATGCGGGTCGAGGACACCACCTCGCCCTGCGCACAACAGACGGGTTTTTGCACCCGCACGTCAAATCGGGTGGACAGCAGGGCCACATCGCCCGCCTGCTTTGCCCCGAACCGGAAATCACCACCGACACAGACCTGATGGGGCCGCAACCGCGAAAGCTGGTCCATAAAGGTCGCCGCAGACAGGCTGCGCAATGCGTCGTCAAAGGAAAAGACAACAATGTGATCCGGTCCAAGCGCCGAAATCCGCGAAAGTTTCTGTGCCAGCGGGCACAGCTGTGCAGCCCGACCAAAAAACACCTTGGGGGGCGGATCAAAGGTGCAAACCACGGATGGCACCCCAAGGGCTTGCGCCCGTCTTATGGCGCCGCTGATCAGCGTCTGATGGCCCGAATGCACCCCGTCAAACGCCCCGAGAGTTACGATACTGGCGTCCAGTTGCGGCACTTCGCTGTGCCAGAATTTGGGTTGGATATAGTCAAACATGGCGGCTGCCTCCTCCTCAAGCTTGCCAGATGCTGACAGGTTAACCCTGACGAACGCGCACAGGCGATACCCTGTTCGGTATTCGTTAATACCTAGCGCGATCGGGGTTTTCGGGGGCAGTCTGGGCGCCATCAGCACGTGGCGGCATTGTGCCGTGCGTCACTTTCAGGAGGAGAAAGACCCATGCCCAAAGATGCAACACCCGGTGGTAAAACCGAAGTTTTCACAGGTCAGGAGTTCTTGGAGAGCATTCAGGACAGCCGCGAGATCTTTATTTACGGCGAGCGGGTAAAAGATGTTACCAAGCACCCCGCCTTCCGCAATTCCGCCCGCATGGTGGCACGCTGGTATGACAAGTTTCATGAACGCAAAGACGATATTGGTGTGCTGGCAGACAACGGGTCTGGCAATATCACCCATCCGTTCTTTCTGGGTTCCAAGACCTCCGACGATCTGATCAAAAGCCGCGATGCTGTGGCGGAACTGCAAAAGGTTTCCTACGGCTGGATGGGGCGCTCGCCGGATTATAAGGCGGCGTTTCTTGGAACTTTGGGCGCAAATTCGGAATTTTACGGCGAATATGCAGGGAATGCGGTAAACTGGTATAACAAGACCCAGAACAAGCTGGATTACTGGAACCACGCAATCGTCAATCCGCCGATCGACCGCGACCGCGCCATCGAAGAAGTCCGCGATGTCTTTATGCACGTGGAAAAAGAAACCGATGCGGGGCTTGTGGTTTCCGGTGCCAAAGTTGTGGCAACAGGGTCGGCCCTGACCCATTACAACTTTATCGCCCACTACGGCATTCCAATCAAAGACAAGGAATTTGCGCTGATTTTCACCGCGCCGATGGATGCGGAAGGTGTCAAACTGATCGCGCGGTCCTCTTACGAGTTCAATGCCGCCGCCACCGGATCGCCGTTTGATTATCCGCTGTCCTCGCGGATGGATGAAAACGATTCTATTCTGGTGTTCGACAAGGTTCTGGTGCCGTGGGAGAACGTTTTCGTTTACGGCGACACCGACAAGATAAACCAGTTCTTCCCCGCCTCCGGATTTGTGCCTCGCTTTACCCTGCACGGTCTGACACGGCTGTCGGTAAAGCTGGACTTCATCGCCGGACTGTTCGCTATGGCGGTTGAGGCCACAGGGTCAAAAGACTTCCGCGGTGTTCAGACCGCTGTGGGCGAAGTGATTGCTTGGCGTAACCTGTTCCACGGGCTTTCCGATGCGATGGTGAAATCCCCTGTTCCCTGGGAAGGCACCGACGGTTTCAACCTGCCCAACGCGAACAGCGGTCTGGCCTACCGCGTCTTTGCACCGCTCGCCTATGGTCGCATCAAAGAGTTGATCGAGCGGCATGTGGCCTCCGGCCTGATCTATCTGCCCTCCTCGGCGGCGGATTTCGAAAGCGATGCGATCCGCCCCTATCTGGACCGTTTCGTGCGCGGCTCGAACGGCTACGCCGCCATTGACCGGGTGAAACTTTTGAAACTGCTCTGGGATGCCATCGGGACCGAATTCGGTGGCCGTCACGAATTGTATGAACGCAATTACGCAGGCAACTATGAAAACGTCCGTATCGAAACGCTTCTCGCTGCAACAGCCAATGGCGATCTTGCCAGTATGCAGGGCTTCGTTCAGGAATGTATGGGCGATTACGACCTGTCGGGCTGGACCGGAACCGATCTGATCAATCCTGACGACATCAATCTTGTCGGTCGGGGCATGACGCAAAGCTTTGGCTAGACTGGGAACACTCCATACCGTCCCTGAAACAGGGGCGGTATGCCCCATGGCGCATCGGCGAAGCCGGATCTTGGACAGAGCTCTGCGTTCAACGAATATGTGCCACGTCAGCCAATGTCGCGTGTTTCACCGTTGCTTTCAACGGCGCGCCAACGCGATTATCTGATCCCTGAAATCCGAGGTGTACGAGCTTCTTGTTCCCGGCATGTGGACACCTTTCTATGAAAGCCAAATTGTGTTCACAAACCCGGAGGAACTCCAGTGGCCACGTATCAAGCGGCTGCTGGCGGAGCGCCCCACCTATGGCCTCACAGCGGTCCTGAGGCTTAGCCTTCAGGACCGTTCCCTACGACGAAGGCCTTGCAGCTCTTGGAACTCTTTGATCAACACGGACCCTTTGCAAAACAAGGACGAACCGAACGTCGCGAGTCGAATCTTTTGTGCAAAATGCTCTTTAGCGTTATTCTGGCAAGAATTGAAGAATCAACCGTTTTCTACTTTTTAATTTACCCATTAATGGAGAAGTATTATGGCAACGATTACAATTAGTTCTGTCAACGCTGACGAAAGCATTGGATCAGGGTTTGGCGGCACAATTACTTATACCGTGTCTTTATCAGAAATCCCCACCGACACAGTATCAGTCAAATACCGCGCAATTCAGGCAACAGCCGACGAAAGCATTGATTTTCCGGCCACCAGCGGACAGTTGGTTTTTGCACCGGGCGAAGATGAAAAAACCATCAGCATCCGTGTAAACAGCGATAATATTGATGAAACGGACGAAGCCTTTGTGCTCGAACTTTTTGATCCTGTGGACGCCACTTTTCAGGGCGATGCCAAGGTTCTGCGCGAAACAGCCTTTGTGCTAGACGACGATGGGGTCGGGCTAAACCGCTCCGTTTTCGTGTCCTCGCCTGTCGTCGTTGAAGGCGATGGTGGCACGCGCAAAGCTCTGTTCGAGGTGAAGCTGTCACAGCCGGGCACATCCAATATCACGCTGGAGTATCAAACGCTGGACGGCACCGCCACAGCAGGCGAGGATTACACCGCCAAAACGGGTAGCCTTACCTTTACGCCGGGCCAGACCAGCAAGATCGTAACCATTGATATTCCCGCAGACAAAACGGTTGAACCGTCCGAATTTTTTCATCTGGCCGTGGGCGCAAACAGCGCCATTGCGGATAAATCGGGTGGCTTGGTCGGCACGGCCACTATTCTGGATGATGACGCGGGAGGCAGCACGCCAACTCTATCAATTGACAGCGTCAATGCCGTTGAAAGTATCGGCTCCGGTTTCGGTGGCACTGTCCACTATACGCTGACACTGTCAGAGCCCGCGGTCGACGTTGTAACCGTCAACTATCGCAGCCTTGCCGAAAGTGGCGTTTCCCAGATTGATTTCCCTTGGGTGCGGGACGTCGTGACCTTTGCCCCGGGTGAAACGTCAAAGACGATCAGCATTCGCGTCAACAGCGACAATATTGAAGAAACGGACGAAGCCTTTACCATCGAACTTTACGACCCGGCTGGCGCCACCTTTGAAGGGACTGCAAAGGTACTGCGCGAAACCGCATTCATTCTGGATGATGACGGGACTGGAAACGACCGTGCAATGTCAGTGTCCTCTGCCAAAATTGTAGAAGGGGACGCAGGCACGAAACAGGTGGTTTTCGAAATCAAGATTTCACAACCTTCCGATACAGAACTCGAATTCAACTATTCGACGCGCAACGGCAGCGCCGTAAGCGGGCAGGATTACACAGCCAAATCCGGCACGATCAGTTTCGCACCGGGCCAGACCAAAACGGCTGTTGTCGTTGATGTAATAGGGGATGCGCTTCTGGAACCATCTGAGTTTTTTCATCTTGTTGTCGATGCAACCTCGCAACTTGGTGAAAAAGCCGAAGGCATTGTTGGAACCGCAACAATTCTGGATGATGATACTGGCGCGATGCTTCCGACGCTGTCACTTGGCTCGGTCGACACGATCGAAAGCATCGGGTCCGGATTTGGCGGCACGACGAGCTTCGAGTTGATCCTGTCCGAACCCTCGGTCGATACGGTCACGGTGAATTACCGGACCCTCGCGCAAACCGCATTGGCAAGCATTGATTATCCCGAAGCCATTGGAACTGTTACCTTTGCACCGGGCGAAACCTCGAAATTCGTCGATGTTCGGGTCAACAGCGATAGTGACCCGGAAACAGATGAATCCTTCACGCTGGAACTGACGGATGTGGCTGGGGCCGTATTTGCAGGCGATGCCAAAGTTCTGCGCGAAACCGCATTTATTCTAGATGATGACGGCACCGGCGTTGACCGTGCCATGTCCGTTTCCTCGCCGATCATCGTTGAGGGTGACAGTAACGGAAAACAGGCGGAGTTTGTGATAAAGCTGTCTCAACCATCTGATACAGCGTTAGAGTTTTCTTACACGACCCGCAACGGCAGCGCGATTGCAGGAACGGATTACACAGCCAAATCCGGCAAGATCAGCTTTGCGCCGGGGCAAACCGAAGCGGTTGTTCGTGTGAACCTGAAAGGCGACAAAGCGGTCGAATTTAGCGAAACCTTCGATCTGGTTGTCAGTGCGACACCTGCGCTCGGGGACAAATCCGGAGGGCTGGTCGGCACGGCAACTTTGATAGACGACGATGCGGGCGGACCTGAACCAACACTGTCGCTGGATGCCATCAGCGCCATCGAAAGCATCGGGTCGGGTTTTGGCGGGACTGTGCGCTACACCTTTACCCTGTCCCAAGCAGCGGTAGATACCGTTTCGGTGGATTACCGGACAATCGCACAGGATGCTGTGTCGTCGATTGATTTCCCCGGCACCTCTGGAACGCTGATTTTCGCACCTGGCGAAACATCGAAAACCGTCAGCATCCGAGTCACAAGTGACAGCTTAAACGAAGCAGACGAGGCGCTTGTTCTTGAAGCCTTTGACGCAAAGGGCGCAGTTTTTAACGGTGATGCCAAGGTTCTGCGCGAAACCGCATTTATTCTGGATGATGATGGGCTTGGCCTGGACCGCGCCCTTTCTGTGTCCTCCCCTGTCGTTGTCGAAGGACGCGGAGGAACCACGGACGCGCTGTTCGAAATCAATTTGTCCCGCCCATCAGATACCGTTCAGAAATTCAAGTTCACAACCAAGGATGGCAGTGCCATTGCAGGCGAGGATTACACCGCCAAATCGGGCACCATCACATTTGATCCTGGCCAGACCACAGCCTATGTCAGGGTCAAAATTGATGGAGATCGCGCCGTAGAACTTAGCGAAGCGTTCTTTCTTGCGGTCAAGCCAACGGCCAGCCTTGGGGACGACGGAGTTGGCGCGGTCGGTGTCGCGCATATTCTGGACGACGATGCCGGAGGGCGCGAACCGACGATCTCGATCGAAGCACTGGGAGCACAGGAAAGTGTCGGGTCGGGTTTTGGCGGCCGGCCCACGCTGATTGTCACCTTGTCCAAGGCGTCAACGTCAGTGGTCACTGTCGATTACCGCGCACTGGCAGGAACAGCCGAGAACGGTGTTGATTTCACCGCCGCGTCGGGCACGATCACCTTTGCGCCTGGGGAAACATCCAAATCGGTAAGCGTGGCCGCGATAAGCGACTCGATCATAGAGAGCGACGAAGCCGTCGTGTTCGAAGTGTCCAAGGCGACAGGTGCAAGCCTGTCGAATGACGCACGCTGGCTGCGCGAAACTGCATTCATTTCTGATGATGACGGCGTCAATCTGGATCGGACGGTTTTTGTGTCGGACGCAATTGCCGAAGAACAGGATTTTGGCACGTCAAAAGCGGTTTTCGAAATCAAGCTGTCCGAAGCATTCACCGAGACCGAAACTTTCCGGTATGTGACCAAAAACGGAACTGCCAAGGCGGGTAAGGATTATGTCGAAACCAAAGGAGCAATCACCTTTGATGCTGGTCAGACCAGCGCCTTTGTAAGCGTCGATCTCATTTCCGATTTCAGAACAGAAAACGACGAAACCTTTTCGTTGATGCTCAAAAAAGGCAGCCTGCCAGCGACCTTGATCGTGCCAACAGGCAGCAACACCGGTGAAGCAACCATTCTGGACAATGATATCAGGGGGACAAAGAAAGACGACGTGTTGCGCGGTACTGGTGATCCTGAAGGTATCTACGGGCTTAACGGCAATGACAAACTGGTCGGGCGCAACGGCAATGACCAGCTTTATGGCGGTGCTAAAAACGATGTGCTGAACGGCGGGGGCGGCAACGACGTGCTGATCGGTGGCACCGGCAACGACAAGCTGATTGGCGGCAACGGTGACGATCTGCTGTTGGGCGGTAAAGGCGCCGATCTTTTGATTGGCGGTCGCGGCGCAGATGAATTCCAGTTTAATTTCAAAGACAGTTTGCCCGGCCCCAAAGAGCGCGACACAATCCGGGATTTTAATCGCGGCCAAGGCGACGTTGTCAATCTGTCAGGCATTGATGGCGACCGCAGTGAGAATGGTAAACAAGATCTGACATTTATCGGGCGGGACGTCGATTTCACTGCCGCAGGCCAGGTGCGATTTGACACGGAAAAATCATTCCTTGAGGTCAACTTCAACGATGATCTTGGGGCGGATATCAGGATCGACATGGGGGATTTGAAAACGTTCGGAGCGGATGATTTACTGCTCTGACGCGGATTTCCGGCAATTTTGGGACGCCAAAATTGCCGGAACTGTTGCAGTAGTTTTGGCAACCCGCACAAACATCAGGCCCCCCTGCATGTCGATGTACCTCTACCTGAACCCAGTAAGATTATGGGCAGGTTTTCGGTAAATAAGGATTGCGCACAGGATCGAGGCCTTCGAACCGCATCCATTTTTTTGACCAGTTATAATGTTCAACCTGCCCGTCAGTTTGCGCGACAAGGATGGCATGGTACTCCCAAATATAGCTGCCGCTTGGGCTTGTTCGTCGGGATCTGACTTGGGGCAGGCGCATCTCCCAAATGGAGTTTAACTCGGTGTCGTACTCACTCGGATTGGGCACAAGAATACATGCAGTATCAGCGTGTTTTACCGCTCCGCGATGCGCATACATGCTGATCGCAGAGGCCCAAGACCAACCAGCCATGAGACAAAGAACCAAAGCCCCGACGCATCCATATCCTCGCATGTTTTGTTTGGATGATAAAACCGCCCTGAGCAGCAAGAGATACCCTAGGAACCCAAAAACATAAAAGAGCATAATAGCGCCGTCCGCCGATGTGCCTTCTACCCATGTCATCAACGCGAGAAGCGCACCCAGGGTGAAGAGGACTGTGGCGAGAACCGCAGTTGCCTTTGAGGGTCTGGCGCGTTTGCTCTGAGGTTTTGCGGTCAAATGCGCTATAATCAACCCGAGGATGCAGCAAACGGCCACGAATATAGCGCTTCTCTCGGGGGATGTGGGAAGCCAGCTGCTGATCCAGAATAGGAGAACAAGGAACGTCGGTAAAACTTTCATAGTGTTTCTCTTATACACGCGCCCGACGAACGGGTCTCTGCAAACCTTCGAGAAGACTCATAGCAACCCTTTGCGGGGCAAATTCCTAATACGACAGACTTACAAAATCTATGCGATCCACCCGTTTATCTTGTCCGAATTCGATCACCATCGTCCATTCGGGATCAGGGACCGGATTGTCAGAACAGACATATGCCGTGAAGCTCTGCGATGTGGCCGTATAACCGTTCGGCACGCGCCCCAAAAGCCGGATCACTTCGCCGCGCGTCAGCCCAACCCTCACCCCTGACGGCATCTCCCAACGGGGCGATGTGGTGGACATGGCGAAAACAAAATCTTGGAAGATGTCGATATGCATCCCGACGAGGGTCATGCGGTCGATTGCGTCACCGCGACCGTCGGGGTCTTCGATGGTCTCCGGCGTTCCAAGTTTGCCGAGCGTACTCAGCGGATCGCCCATGCGCACGCCCCCCAGACTGAACTCGGCCGCAGGCAGGCAATGTTCGATGACGTTTTCGTATTGGCTTTTCTGCAAGACCGTCGTGGGCGTCGGCTGAATATTGTCGGACACCCAAGTGAAAGATGAGGCGTCCCAAGCTAGGCCCGCGGCCACTTTCAGATCATAGATCCCGCCGCCAAAACCATAGCTGACCGTGTCCGGGATGCACTCAAGGCTGGCGGCATGTTCGCCACTTTCCGTCACCTCGACCCATCCGAAACGCCGTGGCTCGTGCTCCACCTCCGCTTCTGAAAACGGGCGATCAAAACCGCCCCCCGCGTTGTAAGCGTAATCACCATTGTAAAAGGTGACGCTTTCAAAGATCGACACGCCCGACCCCGACCATGGCGCAAAATCAACACGTTCGATGGTTTCAGACAGCTGCAATTCAGCCGCGCCGCCAACAGGCCCATAGCTATAGGTTGCAACCTGATCGTCGAAGCACACGAAGACTTCCGTATTCCGGCCCGCAATCTGGCACGAGGTGAAGACCTCTTGTCCTTGTGGACATCCCGCTTGCGCTTGTGCAGTCCAAAAGGCGCCCGCAAAAAGAAGATACACACCAAAATTCATTCTCACCTGTCCCCTGTGGCACGCTTATGCGCGACCGCCGTCAGATGGTGATCAGGTTTGATATCAATGTCTAGCCATAAGGCACTTAGTTCGGGGCAAACGGCCGAGGGCGGCCATTCGTTGAAACCTGCGATGCGGCGCAGTGCAGTGAACAGTATCCGTCTTAGTCAAGCGCCATTTTCGCCCCTTTCCGATCGCTGTTAATCAGTATGGTCGCCAACAAGATTAGTTTACGCACGATGGCGAATGTTCCGCACAATCAAAGTTATGTTAAGTATTTGGTTTCACGAAAGCACATACGAGCGTATAGCGTTAAAGTTGCCCCAGTTTGTATTTTTCGAGAATATCCAAAAGCTCTTTCGCGGCGCGCTGACGGTGGTGGCGAAATGCTTCGCGCGTGGCAACGGCGTCACCGCGACGCAGATGTTCTAGGATATCGCGATGTTCTGCGGTGGATTTCGTCGGCAGGTTGCGCATCCGCAGGGTCACGACGCGGGCGCGATGCACCTGATCGTAAAGCGATTCAACAAATCCCTTTAGCCGACGGTTGCCTTGCATTTCCAGCAAGGTCAGATGAAAGCGGTCATCAGCTTCGGCCCAAGCATCAAGGTTCTTTTCAACCAGCGCCATTTCCATATCTGTAGTTGCCTGTTCCAGTGGGGCCAGCTCGGCAGCGCTTGGATTGCGCAGCGCCATCGCTGCCGCAGCATCCGGTTCTAGAGATGTCAGAATTTCATAAATTTCACGCATGTCATCCGCATTGATCGGTTTAACCCGTGCGCCGCGTCGTGGGATGAGTTCGACCAGACCTTCGGCTTCCAGACGGATCAGCGCTTCGCGAACGGGTGTTCTGCTCATTCCCAAACGCAGGGCGATTTCGGGTTCCGGAGCCTGAAACCCCGGTGGCATCCGGTTTGTCCTGATTTCATCTTTCAAACGCATATAAGCGTCACTGACCCGCGATGATTTGTCGGTTCGAGGCATGGTGACACTCCTTAATTTGATCTGGACTATAAAGACGGTGCTGGGAGGAGGTCAAATGTGTTGACACCTGACAGGTCAATTACCTGCTTGGCCATCCGTAAAGACCTGCCCGAAGATGTCTACTTTCTTGGCTGTAACGAGAGGGGCTACCTGCACATCGAACGCCTTGAAGTGGTCACTTTGGAGGTGCTGATCAAAGGCCGCGCGGTTTGTATAAAGCTCGTACAAAAAGACGGCGTTTGTATCGTTGCCCTGTACACAGACGTCAAACTGTTTGCAGCCGTCTTCTTTGGCCAGCGACTGGGCGGCTTGGCGGCGCATCAGGGGCATGAAGGCAGCCATTTTATCGGCAGCGATGGTGAATGTGACGCAAACGGCGATCATGGGGTAGATCCTTTATGTTTCGGATGGACAACGGCGGTGGATTTCGCCCGCTTGTTTCGGTGACTGCCGTTCAGTTCAAGTTTTGAAACTTTGGCAGGGTCTGGATTGACCCTGCGCCTACCTGTTGGTGTCGTTAACCTTCCGTCATCGCGGTGCACCGGTATGATGCCGCCTGTGGGAAGAACGCTAGCTCCGGTGAAATCATCCGCGATGGCACCCAAAACAATAGGCATGTGGTGATTTTCTTTCAAATTAGGCAGATTTTGGCGCTGCATCTGCCGCGATAAGGGACAGAATTTGGGTTGTCACAGCATCGGTTCCCATGTCTCCGCCAAATTCCATCGGACGCAGTAAATTGCCTTCGAAACCGGCATCTACCGCATGTTCTATCCGTTGTCCCGCCTTTGCAAAGCTTTCGACATCCGATTTTTCCGCCAGATAATCGAGCATCAACGCCCCCGACAAGATCGCGGCAAGCGGGTTCGCTTTATCCTGGCCCATAATATCGGGGGCGGAACCGTGGGCAGGTTGAAACAGGCCGTGGTTATCGCCGATTTCCGCGCAAGCTGCCATGCCCATGCCGCCGACCAGACCACCAGCCAGATCCGACAAAATATCGCCGAACATATTTTCCATGACCAACACATCAGCTTCCCACGGGGCACGGATCAGGTTCAAAGCCTGCGCATCGACGTAGGCATAAGCACGGTCGATATCCGGAAATTCGGGCGCGATTTCATCGAAAATTTTGCGAAAGAACGCCATAGAGGCAAAGACATTGGCCTTATCCACGCAAGTGACACAACCGGGCGCGCCCTTGGCTTTGCGTTTTTGCGCCAGCCGGAAAGCAAAACGGTGCAGTTTTTCCGTGGTCGTCCGCGTGATCCGCAGGGTATCGCGCACTTCACTGTCACCGATGATCTGGCTACGCCCGTGGGCCGCAGCAGAGTAGAACAGGCCTTCGGTGGATTCACGCAGAATAACCATGTCGATGTTGGCGGCCCGTGGATCGGCAAGGCGCTGGGGTGCATTTGGATAGGCTTTTACCGGGCGAACCCCCGCATACAACCCGAACCTGTCGCGCAGCCGTAAGTGAGGGCTGATTTCGGTGCCGTCTTCGTGGCGGATCGACGGCAGACCGATGGCACCGAGGAATATCGCGTCTGCCGCGCCCGCACGCTCTTCGCCATCAGGGACGATGTCACGGCCGGTTTCAGCAAAACAGGTGGCGCCCGCATTGATTTCTTCGAACGTCAGCTGCGGTGCGCTTGCTTTTTCCAATGCAGCGTTCACAATCCTGACGGTTGCGTTGGACACATCAACGCCAATACCGTCACCTTTGATCAATGCAACTGTTTGCCGATTTTCCATATTCTGCTCCATTTTGTGGCCCTGCACCTTGTGGCGGGGCCGTGATACCTTGCGTGGAATTTACTGTTTGATCGGTCCAGCCGGACCTAGATCAAGCCGCCAAATGTGATCTGCGACGCCTTGGGGAAAGATGCGGGTAACGTGTGGATCGTGCCCCGGAATGATCAGGTCCTGACGCGATGCAAGACGCAAAAGCGTGTCGTAACCCGCCAGCATTTCAGGCAGATCCACGACGATGGGGAACGGTTTGCGCGCCAACATGTTTTCGTAATAATGCGCCGCATCAGAGGCCAGAACCATCCAGCCCTGCGCAGTGCGCACCCGCACGACCTGTAAGCCGCGACTGTGCCCGCCGACGCAATGCACTGTCACACCATCCGCAATTTCGCCGTCGCCGTCATGAAATATGACTTGCCCCGAATAAAGCCGTTTGACGGCTTCGCAAATGTGGCTTGCCGAAAATGGCATGCGCAGTGTGTCGTGGCACATGCAAGGGCCGGTCGCAAAGGCCATTTCCGCGGCCTGCATATGCAATTTTGCGTTTGGGAACAGATGAAGCCCGCCTGCGTGGTCATAGTGAAGATGGGTCACAATTACGGTGGTGATGTCTTCGGGTCGCAAACCCAAAGGCCTGAGCGAGACAGCCGGGTCCTGGCGAATGGGGCGCGCGCGTATGGCTGCTTCTGCGCTGTCGTAACCAGTGTCCACAAGGATCGTTTCGGAACCGCGCCGCAGCACCCACATGAAATAATCCATCGGATGAGGTGTGTCATGGGCGTCGTCAAAGATAAAACTGTCGCGCCGTGTGCGCGTATTCCGGTCGGCGTATTTGACGGCGTGTACTTCCCAGTCGGTCATTGTTGCGTCTTTCCAGATCAGTTGCGTTACGCAGATTGGATTTTGCGCCAACCCGTTCCGAAGAACAATGCGTTGGCGCTGTTGTGGATCTTATCGAAACAGGAGAACCATCGTCATCGAAATTGCAGGAATGTAGGTCACCAGCAATAGGGCCGTGATTGCTGCAATATAAAGGGGTGCCATTGCCCGCGCGATAGACAGAACGCCGTCACCAGATATGCGCGCGGCAACATAAAGCGTGGCACCAACCGGGGGCGTAAACAGGCCCACCGCGACATTACAGGTCATAATGACACCCAGATGCACTGGATCAACGCCAAAGGATTGCGCCATCGGCAGGAACAAGGGTGCCGTCAGCAAAATCGCCGGCACTGGGTCTAGCACAAGGCCAAGTATCAGCATGACGATGTTGACCAGCAACAAGAACACCCATGGGCTGCTTGATAGGTCTTGAACGAAGGCCACCAAAAGCTGTGGAAGTTGTTCAAGCGTAATCATCCAACCCAATACGCTGGTTGCCCCGATCACGACCATCACCACCGCAGAGGTGACGAAAGCATCAATCATCAATGAAGGCAATTCGCGGATCTTGAAATCACGATAGACAAATATGGTGACAACCAGCCCGTAAACAACAGCAAGGGCAGCGGCTTCGGTTGGGGTGACCCAGCCTGTAAAGATTCCGCCAAGGATCAGCACAGGCATCATCAGCGCAGGAAATGTGCCAAGGAATGACCGCCAAAGTTCACCTTTGCTGGTGGTACGTCCCCCCGGATCGCAGCCGGTGGATTTACCAACGCGGTAGCAAACGACCATGAAGAACAATCCAAAGATCAGCCCCGGCACCATACCTGCTAGGAACAAATCCGCGACAGACACATTGCCAACAAAGCCATAGATCAGCATCGGGATTGAAGGCGGGATAATGATGCCGATCGTGCCTGCTGCGGCAACAAGGCCCGCAGCAAAGGGACGATGATAGCCCTCTTTCGCCATGTTTTTGATCATGACAGACCCGATAGCTGCGGAATCTGCAATTGCAGATCCAGAAATACCACCAAAGATCATTGATGCTCCGACAACAACCATGCCAAGGCCGCCAGGCATGAACCCAAAGGCTGCGCGCGCAAAACCGATGATGCGCAAGCCGACACCGCCCCGCGACATAAGCTCACCCGCGACGATAAATAACGGGATCGCAAGAAAGTGGTTGGGTTCGACCCCGCCGATGAAGTTCAGATAGACCGCCTGAAGCGGATATCCGGACAAATCAAACACAAAGATTGGCAGAATAGCTGTGACCAGAATGGCCCAGACAAGCGGGATACCCATGAAGATCGTAAAGAGAAATACCGCAACGATAAAAATCAAAATCATAGGATTGCGCCTGCTTCGGGTTCATCCTTGAGCATGTCACCCGGATGGGTCCAGTCGTGGATCATGTTGAAAAGATGAAAAATGAGCGCGCAGATCATACCGACCGGCATAGACGCGTAAAGCAGCCCGACAGGCCAATACAAGACAGTGGTTTGTTGCGCCCAGCTGTGGTTGGCAATTGATGTGCCGTACCAGATCAGAGATGCCAGAATAAGCAAAACAATCAAATCAATGACAAGAGCCAACATGCGCTGCCCGGCTTGGGGAACCAGATACGCCGAAATTTCAGTGACGCGCATATGGGCACCGCGTGCCATTGCGGCGGCTGCCCCTAAAAACGTGCTCCACAACAGCAAAAATGCGGTCACTTCAAGCGACCAGGCAAGATCAAACCCTGCGGCGCCACGTAAGAATGCGTTGATAAAAACCAATCCAACGATGAATAGCCCGCCACACACCAGGCACACGTCAATGGCCGCGCTTAGCAATTTCAAAGGTCTTGGGTAAAGTGGTCTGTAATCCATACGACAAGTTCCGAAAGTCAAAGTGTGTCGGAAGCCCCTGTTCTTGGGACTCCGACGTGTGGGTTACCCCATTTTGGTGATCAGTTGCTTGGCATCGCTTTGCGGATTGCATCAGCATCAGCCAGCAAACCATCGACAGCTTCTGCACCGTAAACCGCGCGGGCTTCATCATAGACAGAAGCAACTGCTTCGCGGAAAGGACCGATTTCGGGAACAGTGACCGTTGCACCTGCTGCTTTCATTTTACTGATCTGTGAATCAACCGAGTTTTTAACCAGATCGCGGCTGAATGCAGCGGCTTCAGTCGCGGCGCGTGTTACAGCGGCCTGATCTTCGGGTGAGAACTTCTTCCACGTTGCCTCGGACACGGTCAACGGCAACGGGCTATAAACGTGGCGGGTCAGTGTAATGTTGGGCGCGACTTCATAGAACCGCAGGGATTTGATCGTGTCGATCGGGTTTTCCTGACCGTTGACAGTGCCTTGCTGGATTGCAAGATAGACATCCGTTATCGGCATAACGACGGTCTGGAAACCGATGGCCTCCATGCTCCAGCGGATCATGTCATTGGGATAGACGCGCATTTTCATGCTTTGCGCATCGGCAGGGGAATTCAACGGTTTGTTCGTTGTGAAAGATCTGAAACCAGCTTCCCATGTGGCAAGAACCCGAAACCCGACTTCTGGGAGTTTGTCAAATTCACCCTGCAACCAGTCGGAATTGTCGTACAATTCCCACCCCTGTTCGTAACTGTCGACCAAGAATGGCATGGCGGTCAGGTTCAGCGAAGCAAGGTGCGTGGCGTAAGAACCGGTTGCGGAAACGGTGAAATCGACGCCGCCAAGGATCAATTGTTCGATGGCTTTCGGATCGTTGGCAAGTTGACCTGCTGGAAAAATGCGCACTTCGTAGCGGCCTTCGGTATATTCGCCGACTTTTTCAGCGAAAACTTCAGCAGCGGCCTGACGTGATCCCCCCGGATTGTCCGTGTGGCTGAACCGCAGAACCTGTTGTGCAGCGGCGCTTGTGCCTAAAACTGCCATTAAACCTGCCGCAGCAGCGACCTTCAAAAACGTGAAATTCATCATATCCTCCCTGATACGCGATGATTATTGCGTTTTTTAACGTATACATTAATGTATTCTTGTCAACAGCGCTATTTTTCAACTTGATGGGTGCTGTAAGAACGTCAGTCGAATAGGTCAAAAAAGAGGGGGATAAGATGGATAACAGCAAATCGTTACGCATTGCTTGCGTCGGTGCGGGGTATTTCAGCCAGTTTCATCGGGATGGCTGGGCGCGGCTTGACGGGGCTGACGTTGTCGGTGTGTGCGATCACAACTTTGCCGCCGCGCAGTCGACGGGAATCACTGCTTACAATGACCTTGTCACAATGATCGAAACCGAAACGCCCGACGTTTTGGACGTCATCCTGCCCCCGCAGGCGCACGCCGAAACCATTCGCACGGCCATGCAGGCCGGCGTTAAAACGATCATCTGTCAAAAACCGTTTTGCCGTGATCTAGCCGAAGCGACGGCACTTACTCAGGCCGCCAATGCGGCAGACGTTACATTGATCATACACGAAAACTTTCGCTTCATGCCATGGTATCGCACGATGAGAAACATTCTGGACGATGGCGGGCTTGGCACTGTGTTACAGGCCACATTCCGTTTAAGACCGGGCGATGGTCAGGGACCGGACGCCTATATGGACAGACAACCCTATTTCCAGACAATGCCGCAACTGCTTATCCATGAAACAGGGATTCACTGGGTTGATGTGTTCCGCTTTTTGTTTGGGGATCCCACCCATGTTTATGCGGATTTGCGCAGGGTCAACCCGGCGATTGCAGGCGAAGACGCGGGATTTGTGCTTCTTGATCACCCCGACGACGTCCGCGTTTTACTGGATGGCAACCGGCTCCTGGATCACGCCGCCGACAATCATCGGCGCACGATGGGCGAGGCCTTGATCGAAGGCACCAAAGCATCGCTATCGCTTTATGGTGACGGCAGTGTCTGGCAACGCCCGTTCGGTGCCCAACCGGCCGTTTGTGTCGGACCGGCCAATACGCATAAAAATTTCGGGGGCGACTGTGTTTTTGCGTTTCAGAAACATGTTGTTGAAGGCATTTCCGGGCGCGGCACACTCGTGAATACCGCACAGGATTACCTGACCGTAATACGCGCCCGCGATGCAATTTACCTGTCTGCCGAAACCGGGCAGAAACTAGCACTTTAGAAGCGTGATGTTGAATGTCACTTAAAATGACCCGATAAATGCGTGTAACCTGGATGGACCTGCGGGACACTTGCCTCGTTACTGTAGCTTGTCTCTAGGAGCTTCGTAAGGGATCTGGCCGTTAGGCGCGCCGTGTGGCCTAGCAAAGATGTAGAACCGTTCCCATTCGGCGAGTTTTGCCTCCAGATCGACATCACCTTTGTAACTGAGAAGCTGGTAGAATTCCTGCTGATCAGACCGGTGTGAGCGCCCCTCCTTTCCATTGAACTGGGGCGTGCCGCGCTTTATGTTAGCGTGCCTGATCCCGAGGTCTTCGACGTGCCAATGGAACTTGGCCTGGAATTCGTGACTATTGTCGGTCCGAACTTCTCGAACGCGGAATGGAAACTTTTCGATAATATAGTCAATGAAATCGATGGCGTTTGCCTGCGTGAGTTTTTCTGTCTGACGTCAGCGCTTATGGGACCAAATAGGGCAATTTGCTAAGAGAGGGTTTGTTGCTCATTGTAACCACCGGGGAGTGGACGATGAGAAAGACAACGAAGATCCCCGTCGAGAAGATCGTCAAAGACATCAAGCGCGCTACGCGCAAGCATTATTCATCTGAAGAGAAGATCAGGATCGTCTTGGACGGGCTGCGTGGCGAGGACAGCATTGCCGAGCTGTGTCGCCGTGAGGGGATTTCCCAGGGCATCAATTACAAGTGGTCAAATGACTTCATGGACTGCTGAGGGAAGGCCATCGGTCCGAGTGACCGATAGCAGGGCAAGAAGCGACTGGCCGGCGGCACCGCACGCGCGGCAAACACAGACGAGGTGAAGGATCTGCGTCGTGAAGCCCGTGATCTGAAGGAGGTCGTAGCGGAACAAACACTCGAACTCCGCTTGCTTAAAAAAGTATGTTCGACGGTGGGGGCGATCCCGAATGAGATACCCTGCATCCGAGAAGTTAGAGATCATCCGGCTTGTCGAGGGATCGCATCTGTCGGCCCGTGTGACACTGGCCAAGCTCGGCATCCCACGCACCACGTTCTACCGCTGGTATGATCGGTATCTGCAGCGTGGTGAGGCTGGATTGCAGGATCAATCCCCCAAGCCGAAACACGTCTGGAACCGTGTTCCTGACGAAGTGAAGCGCAAGGTCGTCGACTTCGCCTTGCGAGAAACAGCATTGTCACCGCGCGAACTGGCAGTGACGTTCACGGACCAAGAACGTTACTTTGTCTCGGAATCCACAGTGTATCGCGTGCTGAAGGCCCATGACTTAATCACCAGCCCTGCGTTCATTGTGATTAAAGCGGCCAATGAGTTCAAAGACAAAACGACAGGGATCAACCAGCTTTGGCAGACCGACTTTACCTACATCAAGGTATTGGGGTGGGGCTGGTTCTATCTCAGCACAGTGCTCGATGATTACAGCCGCTACATCGTCTCCACTGCCCGACAGGGTATTGCGCAGCAATGTCCCGAGAGGGGGGGAACTCTGCACCAACATGCGGGCTGAAGACGTGACGGACACACTGGATCTGGCTCTTCAGGCGTCTGGCTGTGACCAAGTTCACGTCGTTCACAAGCCACGTCTGCTCAGCGACAACGGATCCAGCTACGTCTCGGGCGACCTTGCTGACTGGTTGAAAGACAAAGGTATGAAGCACTCACGCGGTGCGCCGTATCATCCCCAAACCCAAGGCAAGATCGCCCCCTCTCGGCAGATTGCTTTGCAATCGCCTGCCGGGCAATGGATGGCATCAGACCTTGAAGAACCGCATCCTGTTGGAAAACGACTTCCTGACGGGTGATCTTGAACGCCAAATCGAAGCCTTCGTCGATCATTACAATCACCAGCGCTACCACGAGAGCATCAACAACGTCACACCTGCCGACGTCTACTTCGGGCGCGACAAAGCCATTCTAAAACAATGGGAAAGGATCAAACGAAAGACACTCGAAACGCGACGCTTGCATCACCGCCAGCACGCCGCATAATCAAGCCAACCAGATGAGCCAGACTCTCTCTTAGTTTAAGTCGCCATTGGTTCCAAAAAAAACTGACGACAGACAGTCCTCGGCTTCACTTTGGGTAAGGGGAAATGATGACATTGAATAAACTCCATAATAAATTTGAGACTGCATTCAGGGCCTGCGGGCATTCGAATGTAGAGCCTTTGTTCGAAACATGGGCCGTTAAATAGTTAATGGGGGCCGTAGTGATCACCCGTCAGAATGAGGGTGAGGACTGATTGTCACCACTGTTCTGCGCGCCCCGCCGGACCTCTAGCAAGCATAGGGAAATGGGCTCTTCGCGATCATTCGTCGTAGACACGATGGTGACAATCAGCCGTGCGGCGAAAAGGTCGATGTGTCCGGAAATTTTCTTTCGGCCTGATGTTTTGTCCGTGTTCCACTTCAAATAAAAGTCACACTGCTTGAGAGGTGATTTGAAGCCGTTCACCCTGCACTCAAAACAATACTGAATTTCCCCGTTGGGCTTGTTCTGCGGTATTTTACGGACAGTAACCCGCAGCTTGTTACAGTAGCCATCAAGTTGGATGTCCCCCTTCCAGACAGGGTTCCTGACATGATTTATCTTCTGTAAAACACAGGCATAATACGGTCTGTCCAACCCCGTCAGACCTAATTCGGCAATCTGGCGCAAAGTTTTGCCGCGGGCCTGGCGCCAGAAATTTCCGGTTCTGTTTTGCTTGGTCATGTGTTGCTCCTCTTTTCTGTTAGGCATGTGGGGAGCAGGGGTTAATTTGGGTTAAAAATGTGACCCGTAATAAATATCAAACGGTAAGATGAACCCGTCTTTCTGGACAGTTTTGTAGCGTTTCTGAGGGACTGAGGTAGTGACGCAAAGTTCTCGCTGATCCGAAGGGATCCCCGCTGCCGGAAACACTTACCCAGCAAGTGCTAGGAATTGCGCGAAGCCGGATTGGCCTACCTGGCGAAATTGACCTTTCCGGATCTTATGCGCGACTTCAATCCCGGCGAGCGTTGCGAAAGCTGAGTTGAACGATTTGCAGGTCTGCATCGGGCGGGTGAGCTTCTTGATGAAGCGGTGGTCCTACCGGCTTTGTCATGTTATTGACGCGCGCCAGCTGCTCGCATAGCCATCTCTCATGATCAATCAAGTTTCACAGCCTCGCCTGAAGGGCTTCCGTTGGGATCTTCAAGTTGTTGCCGAGCCAGCTGACTGATTGTAGCAAGTGCCGATGATCAGTCAAACCTCCCAACCCCGCTTAAAAGGCTACCGCTTCCCACGGTCCATCGTTTCCTACGCTGTTTGGGCATACCATCGCTTTGCGCTCAGCTTGCGGGACGTTGAGGACCTCCTTGCCGAGCGCGGTGTCACTGTAATCTATGAAACCATCCGGGCATGGGTCAGGAAATTCGGGGCGCAGATAGCGAAGCGTGTCCGAGCGGCACGCAGGCAGCCCACCGACAAATGGCATTTGGACGAAGTGGTGATCACGATCCGGGGCAAGAAACATTGGCTTTGGCGCGCCGTCGACAGCAACGGTGAAATACTCGATATTCTGGTGCAAACCCGCCGAAATGCCCGTGCTGACAAGCGATTTATCTCCAGGCTGATCGCCCGCTGGGGCATGCCGCGTGTCATCATAACCGACAAGTTGCGCAGCTACGGTGCCGCCCTACGCAAGCTTGGGTTGGCCGTGGACCATCGAGCGCACAAAGGGCTGAACAATCGCATCGAAGGGTCGCACAGGCCGACACGAAAACGAGAGAAGATCCAGGGCCGGTTTAAATCCGCCCGCCAAGCGCAGAGGTTTCTGGCTGTCCATGATGAAATCGCGAACTTGTTCCGCCCCCGTCGCCATATAATGACTGCAACATCTTTCCGCCAGAAACGAGCTGACGCATTTTGTGAATGGGCTGGGTGCGCCAGTGAGCTCGCGGCATGAACTGGAATAAACCGCCAATTTTTTAACATACGGCAACAACTTGACGATCCCCCCGCAATATCATGGCATCGTTGACGAATATCGAGCAAGCTCTTGGCTATCAGCGTCAATTGAAGTCACCGTCGATCTAGCATGTATGGCCGAATCGATGGTTTCGGTGGGTGTGATTTGTAATCCAAAATCACACCTTGAGCCAATTTGTAACCATTGTTCATGATCAATCCATGATTTAAAGTGATTTTCATTGAAGGTAATCACTTTTCATGAGATAATATGTCTGTGTAGCGAAATTCGAGAAGAAGAAGCCGATGTCAGCAAAAAATACGAAAAGTAAGCATTTTTCAGGCCCAGTAAGTGTTTTTCAGGAAAGCAGGCTTCCAGAGCGTGCCTTGCCCGTTGGCTATGCCGCTCTAATCGATGCCTTCAATCTACAAGTACCGCTGCCGCTCGTGCTAAGCGCGATTGGTGAACGTCATAAGATATACGAAGAAGGCGGTTGGCGCATCTTCACGCCTCGCCATGAGCCGCAGCCAACGCTCGAAGGCCATCTCGTTTTTGCGCTGAAATATGAAGGTCTCGACCTCGCGATCCTTAGACATTTGTTCCTCGCAGTAGAGGCCGCTGAACTTGCGGCGATCATCGCCGCCAAGCCCACAAGCTCCTATACGCGCCGCCTCTGGTTTCTGTATGAATGGCTGCTGGATCGTCTGCTTGATCTTCCCGATGCTAAAACTGGCACATATGCCGATATCGTTGATCCGAAACTTCAATGGGCGGTCAAAGGGGAAACATCGACACGTCACCGCGTGCGAAACAACCTGCCAGGTACACCGAATTTCTGCCCTCTCGTGAGGCGCACCGAAAAACTTGACCGATTTGTAGACGCCGAACTTGATGAGCAAGCCCGCGCTGTCATCGGCAAGATTTCAGCGGGAATTCTGGCCCGAACTGCCGCTTTCCTGCTGCTGAAAGATTCCAAATCAAGCTACGCCATCGAAGGAGAAGCGCCGCCGCACAGCCGTATCCAGCGTTGGGGCAAAGCTATAGGTGAAGCGGGCAAGCAACCGCTCGACAAAGACGAATTCTTACGCTTGCAGCGGATCGTGATCGGTGAAGAACGGTTCATCCGCCTTGGCTTTCGTGATGAGGGCGGATTTGTCGGCGAGCATGAGCAAGACACGCGCATGCCGCTTCCAGACCATATCAGTGCGCGGCATGAAGCGTTGCCGAGCCTTGTTCAAGGCATGGTCGAATTTGATCGCAACTATGCTGGCGGGATTGACCCCGTAATCGCAGCTTCCGTGCTGGCTTTTGGCTTTGTCTATATCCACCCGTTTGAGGACGGCAACGGGCGGATTCATCGCTATCTGATCCACCATGTTCTGACCGCACGCGGGTTCAACCCGACGGGCATCGTGTTTCCGGTTTCTTCAGCCATTCTGGAGCGGATCGACGACTATCGTCGTGTCCTTGAAAGCTATTCGCAGCGTCTTTTGCCCGTTGTCGAATGGGAGCCAACAGAAAAGATGAACGTGCGCGTTCTCAATGATACCGATGATTTCTACAAGTATTTTGATGCCACGCCGCACGCAGAATTTCTATTCGAATGCGTGCAGAAAACCATCGAGAACGACTTGCCGGAAGAAGCGGCTTTCTTGCAGCGATATGACCAATTCAAGAGTCGCGCCGAGGCCTTGGTTGAAATGCCTGCCTCAACTGTTCATCTGCTATTCAACTTCCTGAAACAAAACGATGGCCGCTTGTCCAAGCGTGCGCGGGAAAAAGAGTTCGCGCCCCTTTCCGAGGAAGAAGTCGGGAAATTCGAAGCTGTGTATCAGGAGCTGTTCGCGGGATAAATTTGGGATCGTCAAGGGCTTTGTCAGGTTGTTCTGTCGCGACGTGACTAAGAACTGCGTCTTGTTCAGGCAGCCATTTCAACCGCATAATTGTTCCACAAGTTGAATGCGTCAGCCCGAGATTGGCGGTAAGATGCTGCCGAAAGGCGGTGACGCTTTGGACGAAAGACGGTGGCGGTTTGATCGTGGACGGATAGAAAACGCTGCGCTTGGCGTGAGGATTTGAAACGCCCCATGATCTTCTCCCTTCGTCGAGTGTGTCGATGCGACGCCTCGGATCGGTTGTTCAACCCCTTGTGGGAACGATGGTCGACGCTTGGGCAAAGGTCACGAACAGCTACGCCATAGCTGCGCAGTTTGTCTGTCACGAGGACTCGTGGCACACTCCATCGCTTCATCAACTTCATCAGGAAACGCTTGGCAGCATGGGCATTTTTGCGGCTTTGCATCAGGATCTCCAGTACATCTCCGTTGGCGTCGACCGCTCACCAAAGCAAATGTTTTCGCCCTCGAATTGAAATCACGAGCTCGTCGAGGTGCCATTTGTCGGCAGGAACCGGGCGATCGCGACGGATCTTGGCCGCTATCTGCGTTCCGAACCGCTGGCACCACACGCGGATGCTTTCATACGAGACGATTATGCCCCGTTCTGCCAACAAATCCTCGACATCGCGTAAGCTCAGAGCAAACCTATGGTACGCCCAGACGGCATAGGAGATGATGGACCGAGGGAAACGGAAGCCCTTCAGGCGAGGCTGTGAAACTTGATTG